>NZ_JBHTCG010000001.1:0-628463 GCF_042665155.1 Sphaerisporangium rhizosphaerae
GACGCCGCACCGGCAGATCCAGGAGATCCTGCGCTGGTCACGGTGGCGCCGTCGACACCAGCATCAAGCCAGACGATCCCACTACCAGCGGAGATCCCAACGCTGATCTCAAAAGGTCACTGGAGTACTAGGCGGGCTTGATGGTGGCGAGCTGCACGAGCAACAGGACCAGCCGGTAGGCGCCGGCGAAGTCCGCGGCGGTGAAGGTCACCGTACGGCCGCCCGCGGCGCGGGAGACGCCCGGCACGAGCGTCGCCAGGTCGACCGTGATCGGGCTGTAGAGGTCGACCTCGACGTCGATCGGTCCGGCGATGCTCAGGGGCGTGACCCGCGCACGCCCGGTGATCGCCTCGGCGGCGGCCCGCCGCAGCCGCTCCCGGGCCTCCCCGGGGTGCAGGGCGATGGCGGCGGCCTGGCCGAGAGCCTGTTTGACCGCGACGGTGACGGCCGAGGGGACCAGCTCGCCGAGCTCGGCGCAGGCGGTGTCGTCGCCGCTGAGCATCACGACGGGCACGCCCAGATGCCCGGCCATGGCGGCGTTGAGCCCGATCTCCCCCATGGACCGCCCGTTCACGCGCACGTCGAGGATGTCGCCGCTCATGGTGTGCGCCAGTACGGCCGGGCCACCACCGGCGCGGGCGTGGTAGCCGATGAACAGGGCGGCGTCGGTGTGGTCGTCGAGCGCGCCAAGCATGCCCTGCGGACGCGGCTTGCCGCGGACCAGGCGGGCCCGCCGGTCGAGTTTCTCGGGATCGATGTTGCGGAACGGCCCGTGAGCGTCGGCGACCCACACCACGGCGTCGGGTTCGGCGTCCAGGACTCCGGCGATCACGGCGTTCGCCTCGGCGGTCATCAGGGCCCTGCCGCGCTCGTAGTCGTAGCGGTCCGGGTTGGTCTCGGCGGGATGCACGACCCCCGAGATGCCCTCCATGTCGACGGAGATCAGCACCTTCATGAACCACGGAGCCTACAGCGGCACCGTGGCCACCGCCGCGGCCCGCCGATCAGAGGTCGAAGTGGGCGACGATGGGGGCGTGGTCGGAGTCGGCGGCGTCGCGGCGTCGGGTGGGGTCCTCGGTGACCGAGGGCAGGCCGTGGCCGACCACGGATCGGATCTCGGCGACCCGTTCGATGAGGGCCCGGCTGGCCAGGATGTGGTCGATGAGCTCTCCGCGGCCGTTGTGGACGCGGGAGAAGCGCTCGGCCTCGGGGATCAGCGTCGCGAGGTTCCACAGCCGCCAGGCGTCGCCCTTGTCCGGGCGCAGCGCCCCGGCCGTGCCGAGCTCGGACCCGGGCGGGCCGAGGACGATCTGCGTGGTGGCCGCCTGCGGCTCGTCGTTGAAGTCGCCGAGGACGACCACCGGCCGGTCCTGCCCGTGGCCGCCGACGAGCCGGTCGGCCAGGCCGCGCAGGGTGGTGGCCTCGGCGGCCCGCCGGTACAGGGCGTAGGCGCCGTACCGGGCGCGCTCGCCCTCGTCGCGGGCCGCGAACCGGCCGCCGGGGAAGCTCAGCAGCTTGGACTTCAGGTGGCAGACCGCGACGGCGAGCCTCGTCCCCGGGCCCGGCTCGACCCGCACGGCGAGCATGCCGCGGCTGGTCTGGGCGGTCGCGGGCCCGGTGTCGGCGCTCTGCACGGCGGCCAGCGGCGAGGTGAACGCGGCGACGTCCTCCACGACGGTGAGCGGGAGGCGGCTGAGCACGCCGACGCGGATGCCGCGGACGTCCGGGTGCTGGGACAGGACGGTGTGCCATTCGCCGCCGAGCGCCTCCGCCAGGTCGGCCAGCGCCGCGGGGTCGCCGACCTCCTGGACGCCGAGCACGTCGGGGGCGATGCCGCCGAGGGTGGCGGCCAGCGCCGCGATCTTCGCCTTGTACGCGGCCTCGTCGCGGGGGCCGAACTCCCCGCCGGGCCGGTAGAGGTTCTCCAGGTTCCACGTGCCGACGACGACCATGACCGCTCCCGTTGTGAACGCGGACGGGAGCGCCCCCGTGGCGCGCTCACCCCCGTGGCGCAGGCGGGAACCGGACCCCTCCCCCAGTGATCGCGGGCTCCGGCGACCGCCGCCCGCCGCTCCACTATGACCGCTGTCGCACCGCTTGGCCATCGGTTCGCGCGACAAGGATTCGACCCAAGGAATCGACCATACGGTTCATATCACGCAAATCGGGCATGGGGCGGGTAACCCAACTCGGCCCTCTCGAGGAGGCCCAATGCTCACGCTGACAGAGACCGCCGCCAAGGTGATCCGTGACCTCAACACCCAGTCGGGCGAGGCGACCGACAAGGGCATCCGCATCTCCTCGCAGGGCGAGGACGCCGGCTCGCTGATGCTGTCGGTCGCCGACGGGCCCGAGAGCTCCGACAAGGTCGTCGAGAGCGAAGGGGCCAAGGTCTACCTCGACCCGGTGGCCGCCACCGTGCTCGACGACAAGGCCCTGGACGCCAACATCGACGACCAGGGCGGCATCTCCTTCCACGTCGAGGACCAGCCCGCCTGACCGTTCGACTCCCTGGCCGACCCCGAAACTTTCACCCGCGGGCCGGACGGTCACGTGCGGGGTCCTGACCTGTCACCCTTTCCGACCTGTGCGTTCCCATGCACGGCCGGGTTGTGTCCTATCGGCTCCAGCCCGCTCCCCGAACCATGGGCTTGTCCCTTTCGGTGATGCTCCGTAACTTTCGAAAGGAGTCGCGTCCCCGTCCGGGCGGAGCACGGTCACCGGGCCCGCCGGGCGGCCGGCGATCGTCCCGGCCCTCTGACGGGCCGGGCGCCGAGAGAAGACCTCCGGCTGATCATCGGGAGCCGTCGCCGGATGGTGGGGGCCTCGGTGGCAGGTGCGTCCCCCTGCCACCGAGGCCCCGGTCTCGGGCCGGCGCGGGGGGCGCCGCTCGGGGGCGCCCCCCGTACCGGGTTCCGCTCCTAGGAGGAGTAGACCTCGAACTCCGACAGTTGCCCGGCCGGCCAGCCGGTGTTCCCGGTGAAGGTCAGCCGCAGGTGGCGCCGGCCGGCGGCCGGGAAGGTGATCGTCACGGTGTTGCCGGTGGCCGGGTTGAAGGTGTAGGCGGCCGCGCCGGCCAGGGTGCCGTACGTGGACCCGTCGGTGGAGCCGAGCACCGCCACGGTCTGGCTGCGGGTCGCCCAGGACGCCGACGGGGGCAGCTTCAGCACGACCCTGCCGACGCTGTAGGCGGCGCCGAGGTCGACGGTGACCGACTGCGGCCAGGCGTTGTTCACGCTCTCCCAGTAGGTGCCGGTGTTGCCGTCCACCACGTTGGCCGAGCCGTACACGTCCGCGTGCCCGCTCTCGCTGGTGGCCTTCCCCCGGGCGAGGTTGCCCGCCGGCGGGGTCGGGGTGGGAGTGGGTGTCGGGGTCGGAGTCGGGGTGGCGGCGGGCCCGCCGTACACCTCGAAGGAGGACAGCTGGGCCGCCGGCCAGCCGGTGTTGCCGGTGAAGGTCAGCCGGAGGTACCGGAGGTTCGCCGGGGTGAAGGACACCGTCGCCGTGTTGCCCGACGCCGGGTCGAACGCGCGGCCCGCCGCCGCCGACAGGGTGGTGAAGGCGCCGCCGTCCGCCGAGCCCTGCACCGCGACCGTCTGTGTGCGGGCGGCCCAGGCCGCCGCCGGGGGCAGCTTGAGCGTCACGCGGTTGACCGAGGCGACCGCGCACAGGTCGACGGTGATGGACTGCGGCCAGGCGTTGCCCGGGCTCTCCCAGTAGGTGTCGGCGTTGCCGTCGACGGTGTTGGCGGGGGCGTAGTTCTGCACCTGCCCGGTGGCGGTGACCGCCTTGCCCCGCGCCAGGTCGCCGGTGCCGGGCGCGCACGGAGTCGGCGTCGGCGTCGGGGTGGGCGTCGGGGTCGGGGTGGGAGTGGGCGTCGGGGTGGGGCCGGTCGGGGTCGGGCTGGGCGTGGTGTTGCCACCGCCGCCCGGGTAGATGTAGTTCGGGGCCGGCCAGCCGCCGCAGAACGTCGAGGTGGGGCTCCACCCGGTGTTGCCGCCGCCCTGGGTGATGGAGAAGCCGCTGCCGACGCAGTTGTGGACGCTGACCCCGGCCCCGATGTGCGCGGCGCTGACGTTGGTGAACGTCGTCCTGGCCGCCGCCTGCGCCTGGATCATGTAGGTGCCCGTGCCGTCCACCCGGACGCCCGAGAAGTTGACGGTCTGCGTGCTGCCCTCGATGAAGTGGATCGCCGCGTACGAGCTGTCGAGGATGTCGGTGTCGGTGACGTTGATCGTCGCGTTGACCGGTTCGTTGAGCGCGTCGAACCAGATGGCGCCGACGCCGAAGTTCCAGTTGTAGTCGGAGTTGCCCGCCCGCAGCAGGGTGTTGCGCGCCACGGTGTGCGTGCCCGCCACCGCCGTGCCCGACCCGGAGTTGACCCCCGGGTAGCGGTTGGCGACGTGGATGCCGCCGCCGTTGGTCACGGTGTCGGTCACCACGTTGTCTGTGATCTTGATGTCCCGCCCGCCGTAGGTGACGATGTTGTTGGCGAGCACCGGCGCGACCACGGTGTTGTGGGTGAAGCTGTCGTTCACGTTGGCCACCCGGTCCGGCCACATCGCGAGCCCGTCGTCGCCGGTGTTGCGGACGAAGGTGTTGGTCACCGTCGAGTTCGTGACCCCGGTGTGGAAGTTCACCCCGTCGGCGGTCTGGTCGAGGATGCGGCTGTTCCTGATGGTGAAGCCGTCCATCGGGCCGTCCATCCAGGCGCCGACCTTGGTGTGCTGCATCCACACGTTGTCCACGACCGAGTTGGTCATGGCGCCTCCGAGGGCGTTGACCTGGTCGTCGTCGACGCGTTCGGTGATCTCGCCGATGATGGCGAAGTCCCGCAGCGTGACGTCGCGGCTGGGCCCGCCGGCCTCGTGCGCGCGCACCGGGCCGGTGTACCCCCCTCCGGCGACGTACTTGCCGTAGACGCCCACCGCGCGGTTGCGCTGCGTGGGATGCCTGCCGGTCAGCACGCTGTACCAGGGCCCGGCCCCGGCCAGGGTGACGCCGTCGACGACCACGTGGTCCCACAGGGTGTAGGTCCCCTCGGGGATGTAGACCACCTTGCCCTGGGCCTTGCCCGCGTCCACGGCGGCCTGGAAGGCGGCGGTGGAGTCGGTCGCCGAGTTGCGCGCGGCGCCGAAGTCGTCGACCGACAGCGACCCCGCCGGGCGGCCGATGGCCGCCGGGACGGCCTCGAAGTCGGCCAGGTCCACGGTGATCGGGATGCCGCCGGTGTGCTGGACGCGCACCTTGGTCCCGGCGGCGAGCGTCGAGCCGAACCTGGTGCGGGCCTCGTCGTAGAAGTGGTGCGGGTTGCCCGCGCCGGGGTTGTTGCCGAAGGGGTAGCCGCCGTAGTACCAGCCGTACCGGGAGGTGAGCGGCAGGTCCTTCAGATGGGCGCCGTTGACCCGCACGTCGGCCGTGGTGTCCTGCCCGGTCCCGGCCGCGTTGTCCGGGACGCTGTAGCGCACCACCATCGCGTTGGCGGGCTTGGTGAGGGTGAACTCCACGTACTCGCCGGAGGCGTCGAGGGTCACGGCGCGGCGGCCCGACGCCTCGGACGGCAGGTGGGTGTAGACCCGGTCGGGCCCGATCACCTGGCCGTTGGTGGCGGCGTGCGCGGAGTCCTCGGCCTCGAACTCGGTGAAAGGAACGGTGGCGCCGCGCCCGGCGAAGTCCCAGGGGGTGTCCACCGCCGTGGCGGCCACGGCACCGGGTGACAACAGCGGGACCGACAACGTCCCCGCCGCCAGTGCCACGGTGGTGGCGATCGTCCAGGCGCGCAGCCTGCCCGTTTTCTTCATCGGCGGACCCTTCTGCGGAAGCGAAGAGCCGGGACGTTTCGCGGTCAGGGACGCGCGGACCGTCGCTTGCCCGGCGGAACTGCCCACACCATAAGATGACAGACAGATAACCGCAATGTTCTGACTAAAGCCTGCAATGTTACGACTGTGTCACGGCATTCGCCGGGAGAGCGGGCCCCAGGAAGGACACCCGGGACCCTCCGGGACGCTCTTCCCCCACCCGCCGCAAACCGTTTGCAGGCGACTGCCGTATATTTGCGACCGTGACAAGCGACAATGCGGCATCCCGTCCGAAGGGCGGCCCCGCCGCCCGCCCCACCGACGGGGGAAAGCCCGTCCCGCTCGACGGCGCCGCCGCTCGTCCGGGCGGCGCCGCGACGGCGCGGCGGTCCGACGGCGCGGGGTCGCGCACGGCCGGCGGCGCGGCCTCCCGCGCGACGACGCGCCGCCTCGCCGAGGTCGCCCGCAAGGTGGGGGTGAGCGAGGCGACGGTGAGCCGCGTGCTCAACGGCAAGCCCGGCGTCTCCGACACCACCCGGGCCGCGGTGCTGACCGCGCTCGACGTGCTCGGGTACGAACGGCCGACGCAGTTGCGCGGTGAACGGGCCCGCTTGGTGGGCCTGGTGCTGCCCGAGCTGGGCAACCCGATCTTTCCCGCGCTGGCCGAGGTGGTCGGCGGCGCGCTCGCCCAGCGCGGCTTCACGCCCGTGTTGTGCACCCGGACGGCGGGCGGGCTGTCGGAGGCCGACTACGTCGAGATGCTGCTGGAGCAGCAGGTCTCCGGCATGGTCTTCGCCGGCGGGCACTACATGGAAGCCGACGCGCCGCACGAGCACTACCTGCGCCTGCTCGACCGCCGCCTGCCGGCCGTGCTGGTCAACGCGGCGATCGGCGAGCTGAGCCTCCCGTGCCTGGCGACCGACGACGTGGTCGCGGTGGAGCAGGCTTTCGGCCACCTGACCTCGCTCGGGCACACGCGCATCGGCATGGTCCTCGGGCCGCGCGACCACGTCCCCTCGCGCAGGAAGCTCGCCGCGTTCCAGGCCGAGGCGCGCCGGGCCGGGCTGGAGGCGGGCCGCGACACCATAGAGCACAGCCTGTTCTCCCTGGAGGGCGGCCAGGCCGTGGCGACCCGGCTGGTCAAGAACGGCATCACCGGCATCATCTGCGCCAGCGACGTGCTCGCGCTCGGCGTGCTGCGCGCGGTGCGCCGGCTCGGCATGTCCGTGCCCGAGGACGTCTCCGTGGTCGGCTACGACGACTCGGCCTTCATGAACTGCACCAACCCGCCGCTGACCACCGTGCGCCAGCCCATCGAGGCCATCGGCAGGACGGCGGTCACGCTGCTGGTCAACCAGATCGACGGCGGCTCGGTGACCGCCGAGGAGCTGCTGTTCGAGCCCGAGCTGGTCGTGCGCGGCTCCACCGGCCCCGCCAAGACGCGCGACTGACCCGCCGACCCGGCGCGCCCGTCCTCGGCGTCCACCTCCACGTCCACGCACCGAACGCGTGTGACGTCAAGGTGACAAGAGTGTTGCCGGAGGCAGCACTGTCACTTTTTTGCATCGGGCTCGTATGACTCTTGCTGGGATATGTCCGCCTCTATATGTTGCTCCCAACCGGTTCACGAAGCTGTACCAGAACTTGGGCCTCGTAGTCGGGGGCAGTCCAGGAGGGAACATCCATGAAACCCCGCAACCTCGCGATCCTGCTGAGCGCAGGGATCGCGCTCGCCGCCGCCGGATGCGGCAGCGACGCCGGCACAACCCCTGACGCGAAGTCGTCGCAGGGCTCAGCGGCCGCCAACGCCCCCGTGACGATCACGGTCGGCTGCAAGCCCCCGAAGAACAACCCGAAGGAAGCGGCCCAGTGGGACGCGGACGTCGCGGCGTTCCAGAAGCTGCACCCGAACATCACGGTGGAGGGCAAGGACGCCTTCCCGTGCATCGTCCCCGAGACCTTCCAGGCCAAGCTGGCCGGCGGGGAGATGGAGGACCTCTTCTACGTCTACTACACCGACGTCCAGAAGATCATCGCCGCCGGTCAGGCCGCGGACATCACGCCCTACCTCGACAGCGTCCCCGCGCTGAAGAACATCCGCCCCGACGTCATCAGCGTCTTCAAGAGCGGCGAGAAGATCTTCGGTCTCCCGAGGGTCAACTACTCGACGGGCCTGGTCTACAACCGCAAGCTGTTCACCCAGGCCGGGCTGGACCCCGACCAGCCGCCCAAGACCTGGACCGACGTGCAGGCCGCGGCCAAGAAGATCGCGGCGCTCGGGCCCGGCTACGTCGGGTACGGCGAGTACAGCGCGGGCAACACCGGCGGCTGGCACTTCACCTCCTCCATCTACGGCCGCGGCGGCGACGTCGTCACCCCCGACGGCAAGAAGGCCGCCTTCAACAGCCCGCAGGGCAAGGCGGTGCTGGAGAACCTCAAGCAGATGCGCTGGACCGACGACAGCATGGGCACCAAGCAGCTGCTGCGCTGGGAGGACCTCATGCGCATGATGGGCAGCGGCAAGCTGGGCATGATGATCGGCGCCCCGGACGTGGTCAAGGAGGTCAACAACACCTTCAAGGGCAAGTTCGACGACTACGGCGTGGCGGGCATGCCGGAGGCCACCACCTCCCTCAGCGGCGGCGACGGCTACATGTTCAACCCCAAGGCCACCCCCGACCAGATCAAGGCCGGTCTCCAGTGGCTGGAGTACAAGTTCCTGACCCCCGGCCAGGGCCAGTTCAACTTCGAGCGCGCCAAGGCCGACGGGCTGCCGGTCGGACTCCCCGACATCGACCTGTTCGGCGACACCGAGCCCGGTAAGAAGATCCTGGAGCTGCGCAAGCAGTTCGCGACGATCCCCGTCGAGCACTTCCAGCCCTACATCGACGCCAACTCCGCGGTCCAGTTCAAGCTGGAGCCGCCGAAGGCCCAGGAGATCTACGCGGTGCTGGACACGGCGATGTCGGCGGTGCTGACCAGGCAGGACGCCAACGTTGACCAGCTTCTGTCCGACGCGGAGAAGAAGGTCAACAACATCCTGGCCAAGTCGAGCTGACCTTGGCCCGCCGGGGCGCCGGCCCACCGGCCGGCGCCCCGCCCACGCACTATCGCGATCGGGAGTACAGATGACCACGACGGCCGTGGCAGGATCACGGCGCCGCCCTCCGGGGGCGGTGCGGCGAGGCGTCCGCCGCAACCTGACGGCGTACGGGTTCCTCTGCGGGGCGCTGATCTGCTTCGCGTTCTTCTCCTGGTACCCGATGGTGCGGGAGATCCTGCTCAGCTTCCAGAAGACGAACTTCGTCGGGCCGCCCGACTGGGTCGGCCTGGACAACTTCCGCACCGTGACCGAGGACTCGGCGTTCGTGCCGGCCTGGCTCAACACGGCCGCCTTCACCGGGCTCGCGCTGGTCGTCGGGTACGCCGTCCCGTTCGTGGCGGCGATCGTGCTGAACGAGCTGCGGCACGCCAAGGCCTACCTCAGGTTCGTGGTCTACCTGCCGGTGATGCTCCCGCCGGCCGTCGCGGTGCTGCTGTTCAAGTGGTTCTACGACCCGGGCCCCGGCCTGTTCAACCAGATCCTGGCTCTGGCGCACCTGCCCGGGCTGAGCTGGCTGGACTCCACCAGCACCGCGCTGCTCTCGCTGGTGCTCGTCTCGACGTGGATGAACCTCGGCACCGGCACGCTGATCTACCTGGCGGCGCTGCAGAGCATCCCGGGCGAGCTGTACGAGGCGGCCGAGCTGGACGGCGCGGGCCTGTTCAAGCGGGTGTGGCACGTCACCATCCCGCAGACCAAGCTGATCCTGCTGGTGATGCTGCTGCTGCAGATCGTCGCCACCATGCAGGTGTTCATCGAGCCGTACCTGCTGACCGGCGGCGGCCCGGAGAACGCGACGGTCACGATCGCCTACCTGATGTACCAGTACGCCTTCAGCTTCGGCAACTTCGGCGGCGGCGGCGCGCTGGGACTCATGCTCATGATCGTGCTGATGGTGTTCTCGGCCATCTACCTGCGCGTCTCGCGGGACAACCAGATCTAGGAGGTGGCGACGATGCCGAGCAGCACAGTGCGTTCGGGCGGCGAGGTGCGCCCGCCGCGCCCCGTCCCGCCTCCCGCGCCGGACGGTGGCGCCGTCACGGCGTCCCCGCCGTCGCGCGGGCGCAGGAAGAAAAAGAAGGAGGCGGCCCGCCAGTTCCGGGGCCTGGTGTCCCCCCAGACCCTCGGCACGACCCACGGGAAGATCATCTACTGGATCGTGCTGGTCACGGTGGTCGTCGCCTTCACCGCGATCTTCGTGTTCCCGTTGTACTGGATGGTCACCGGGGCGCTGAAGTCGCCCGACGAGCTCGCCCAGATCCCGCCGTCGTTCTTCCCGCACTCCCTGGACTTCGGCGTGTACGCCGAAGCGTGGGACCAGCTCGACCTCGGCACGTTCCTGCGCAACACGGTGATCTACGCGGCGGGGGCCTGGCTGTTCACCCTGGCGATCGACGTCACCGCCGCCTACGCCCTGTCCAAGCTGCGGCCCGTGCTCGGCAAACTCGTGCTGGCCGGGATGCTCGCCACGCTGATGATCCCGCCGATGGTGATCCTGCTGCCGGCCTACCTGACGGTGAAGGACCTGCCGATCCTCGGCCTCAACCTGCTGAACACCCCGTGGGCGATCTGGCTGCCCGCGGCCGCCAACGGCTTCTTCATCTTCCTGCTCAAACGCTTCTTCGACTCCATCCCGCGGGAGCTGCTCGAGGCCGCCGAGATCGACGGCGCGGGCCCGGCCCGCATCCTGTGGTCGATCGTGCTGCCGGTGTCGCGGCCGATCATCGGCGTGGTGTCGATCCTGTCGGTGGTCAGCGTCTGGAAGGACTTCGTCTGGCCGCTGCTCGTGCTGCCCGACAGCGACAAGATGTCGATCAGCGTGGGCATCTCCTCGCTGTCGGCGCAGATGCCGCAGAACGTGCTCATGGCGGCCCTGGTCATCGCCAGCATCCCGGCCATCGTGATCTTCTTCGTCTTCCAGCGCAGCATCATGGCCGGACTCACCGCCGGAAGCCTCAAGGGATGACCCGGCGCGCGCCCCATCCGGCCGCGCCCCCTGCCGCGCCCAGAGCACCCACCGCCCGGGCCGTACCCGCCGCGACCGGCGCCCTCCGTCACCGCGGACCGCGCCGGCCGCACACCGAATCTGTAAGGAGAGACTCCAGCATGTCCGAAACGTGGTGGCGGGGAGCCGCGATCTACCAGGTCTACCTGCGAAGCTTCGCCGACGGCAACGGCGACGGCGTCGGGGACCTGGCCGGCCTGCGGTCCCGCCTTCCCTACCTCGCGGAGCTCGGTGTCGACGCGATCTGGCTCAACCCCTGGTACCCCTCCCCCATGGCCGACGGCGGCTACGACGTGGCGGACTACCGCGACATCGACCCCTCGTTCGGCACCCTGCCGGAGGCGGAGAAGTTCATCCAGGAGGCGCACGCGCTGGGCATCAGGACGATCATCGACATCGTGCCCAACCACGGCTCCGACCAGCAGGAGTGGTTCCGCCAGGCGCTCGCCGCCGGGCCGGGGTCCCCAGAGCGGGCGCGCTTCTGGTTCGCCGAGGGCCGGGGCGAGCTGCCCCCGAACGACTGGCGGTCGATCTTCGGCGGTCCCGCGTGGACCCGGGTGCCGGACGGGCAGTGGTACCTCCATCTGTTCGCCCCCGAGCAGCCCGACTTCAACTGGACCAACCCCGAGGTGGTGGAGGAGTTCCACGACATCCTGCGGTTCTGGTTCGACCGCGGGGTGGACGGCATCCGCATCGACTCGGCCGCCGTGCTGTTCAAGGACTTCGACAGCGTCGAGGAGTCCTACACCGACCACGACGCCGTGCACGAGGTGTACCGGGGCTGGCGCAGGATCGCCGACGAGTACGGCGAGCGCATCCTGATCGGCGAGGTGTGGCTGCCCGACCAGGAGCGGTTCGCCCTCTACCTGCGTCCCGACGAGATGCACACCGCCTTCAACTTCGACTTCATGGCCCGCTCGTGGGAGGCGGCGGAGCTGCGCGCGTCGATCGACCTGACGCTGGCCACGCACGCGACGATCGGCGCCCCGCCGACCTGGGTGCTGTCCAACCACGACGTGCCCCGGCCGGTGACCAAGTACGGCAGGGCGATCACCTCCTTCAGCCACGCCGACCGCAGGGACGGCATGGCCTCGGACCTGGCGCTCGGCGAGCGCAGGGCCAGGGCCGCGGCGCTGCTCGCCATGGCGCTGCCGGGCGGCGTGTACGTCTACCAGGGCGAGGAGCTGGGCCTGCCGGAGGTGGAGGACATCCCCGCCGAGCTCCGCCAGGACCCGATGTGGACCCGCTCCAAGAACACCGTCCCCGGCCGGGACGGCTGCCGGGTGCCGCTGCCGTGGTCGGGCGCCACGCCCCCGTTCGGCTACAGCACCGGCGAGCCGTGGCTGCCGCAGCCGGCCGCGTGGAAGGACCTGACGGCCGAGGCGCAGAACGCCGACCCCGGCTCCATGCTGTGCCTGTACCGCACGGCCCTGCACATCCGGCGGGCCGAACTCGGCGACGGCGCGCTGCGCTGGCTGGAGGCGCCGGAGGGCGTGCTGGCCTTCGCCCGGGAGTCCGGGCTGGCCTGCGTCGTCAACCTGAACGCCGGGCCGGTGCCGCTGCCCGCGCACGAGAGCGTCCTGCTGGCCAGCGGCCCGCTGGACGGCGAGGTGCTGCCCTCCGACACCGCCGTCTGGCTGCGGCCGGCCGAGACCGCCGGGTAGCCCCGGCCGGCGGGTCGGCCTTGCCTGGCCGGCGGGTAGGTCCTGGCCGGCGGCGGGCCCCGGGCTCAGCCGCCGGCCAGGCAGTCGCGCAGCGCGGAGACGAGCCCGCGCGCCCGCGCGTCGCCGTGGCCGATCATCCGGTTGGCGACGTAGGCGAACCCGACCCCGTCCTCGTCGTCCCCGAAGGAGAACTGGCCGCCCGCGCCGTCGTTGCCGAAGCTGCGCGGGCCCAGCATGGGGCGAAACCGCGGCGCGTCGAGCAGGAATCCCGACCCCCACCGGGCTCCGACGTCGGGGAACCCCGACCAGGACGCTCCGGCCGCCTGCTCGCGCAGGGCGCCGGTGAGGGTGTCGCGCGTGAGCAGCCGGGGCGAGCCGTCCAGTCCGGTCGCGGCGGCGGCGTACACGCCGGCCAGGCCGCTCGCCGACGCGACGGCCCCGGCCCCGGGGATCTCGGCGGCCAGCAGCGCGGGGTCGTTCCACCCGTGCGGCTGCTCGAGGCCGGGGAAGGGGATCGCCCCGTTCATCGTCACGATGCGCACCGGCAGCGACTCCGGGCCGGGCATCGCCGGCCTGCCCTCGGCCTCGGCGAGCCGGGCGATCGCGGGCAGTTCCTCCCGGGGCAGGCCGATCCACGCCCGCAGGCCGAGTTCGTCACCGACGGCCTTGCGGAAGTACGCGCCGGGGGTGAGCCCGGTGATCCGCCGGATCAGCTCGCCGATCAGGAACCCGAAGACGTGGCCGTGGTACTCGTGCGCGGTGCCCGGCTCCCACAGCGGCCGCTGCTCCTCGATGGCGTGGATCACCGGTGTCCAGGCGAGGATCTCCTCGAAGCTCAGCACGCGATCGAGGACGGGCAGCCCGGCGCGGTGCCCGAGCACCATGCGCGGCGTGATGGACTCCTTGCCGCCGCGGGCGAACTCCGGCCAGTGCCGGCTCACCGGGGCGTCGAGGTCCAGCCGCCCCTCCTGCGCCAGCAGGTGGGCGCAGAGGGCGACCACGCCCTTGGTACAGGAGAACACCGGGACGATCGTCTCCCGCTCCCAGGGCCGGCCGTCGCGCTCGTCGGCGACGCCGCCCCACAGCTCGACGACCTTGCGCCCTCCGGCGAAGACGGTGACCGCCGCGCCGAGTTCGCCGTGGCCGGCGAAGTTGCGGAAGAAGGCGTCGGCGACCGCTCCAAATCGTTCGTCGGCCGCTCCGCCATGCTTCATGGTTGTCATGGCGGGGAACGCTACATTCCCTTGGTAGATTAGGCAACTACCTAGAGGGTCTAGGAGAGTGAGGTGGCGGATGGCGCGTGCCGGACTGACGGCAGAGCGCGTGACGCGGGCGGCGGCCGACCTGGCGGACGCCGTCGGCTTCGACAACATGTCGGTCTCCGCGCTCGCGCGGAGCTTCGGCGTCAAGGACGCGAGCCTGTATTCGCACGTCAAGAACCTCAAGGACCTGCGGGAGCGGGTCGCGCTGCTGGCCGCGGGCGAGATGGTCGACCGCATCGCCGCGGCGGTCGCGGGGCGGGCCGGGCAGGACGCTTTGGCCGCCTTCGCCAACGCCTACCGTCAGTACGCTCTGGCCCATCCCGGACGCTACGCCGCGACACAGGTCTCCATCGACCCCGCCGTCCTGGCCGGTTCGGCGGCCTTCGCCCGCAACGTGGAGCTGACCTACGCCATCCTGCGCGCGTACCGGCTGTCAGAGCCCGACCTGACCGACGCGGGCCGCCTGCTGCGCAGCACCTTCCACGGGTACATCACCCTGGAGGCCAACGGCGGGTTCACCCACGTGCGCGACGTCGACGCCTCCTGGGACCGGGCCATCACCGCCCTGCACTTCCTCCTCCAGAACTGGCCCGCCACCCACCCCCGAACCGCCCCCTGACCCACTGTCCGTCGGTCAATGTCCCCGGTCAGGGGGTCAGGCGAACAGGCCGGTCTCGTGGCCGTCGTCTCCGGTGGGGCCCGGCTCGCCGGCGAGGCGGGTGTAGTGCTCCACGGCCGACACCGGCTGCCCGACGCCGTTGGACAGCGCGAAGTAGCCGCCGTCCACGCTGATCTGCGTGCGGTGGGCGCGCAGCGCCGCGGTCTTGGCCGGGAGGTGGGCGACCGCGTCCACCCGCGTGGTCACCTGCTCGTCGGGAACGCCGAACCCGAAGTCCTCCACCGCCTTCAGCCGTTCGAACGGCCCGGCGTCCACCGCCTGCTCCAGCACCGAGAGCGGCGTCGCGGTGGCGTAGAACCGCGACGGCGTCCACGGCTCGCCCTCGCCGAAGCAGGGGTCGGCGGCCTTCTCGAAGGCCCGCCACGCCACCCGGTGGGCCTGGATGTGGTCGGGGTGGCCGTAGAAGCCGTCGGCGTCGTAGGTCACGATCACCTGCGGCCGCACCTCGCGGACGATGCCGACCAGCTCGGCCGCGGCCAGGTCCACGTCGGCCTGCCAGAAGCAGGCCGGGTCGTCGTTGGTGGGGGCGCCCATCATGCCCGAGTCGCGCCAGCGGCCCGCGCCGCCGAGGAAGCGGTGGTCGCGCACTCCGAGCGCCGTGCAGGCTCGGGCGAGCTCGCCCACCCGGTGCTCGCCGAGACGGTCGTCGCGGTCGGCGGCGAGGTGGCGCAGCTCGGCCGGGATCACCTCGCCCTCCTCGCCGAGCGTGCAGGTGACCAGGCAGACGTGGGCGCCCTCGGCCGCGTACTTGGCCATCGTGGCGCCGGTGCCGATCGACTCGTCGTCGGGATGGGCGTGGACGAACAGAATCCGACGATCGGGCGACATGACCGACCTGCCTTTCCTTCCGTGGCTCCCAGCCGGGTCCGCCGAGGGTTCCCGCGTGCTCCGGGGTGGCGCCTCCCCGTCCGCGGAACGGCACGAGGGGCCCGAATCCGGGACCTTACTCCACGAAGGCGCCGGAACGAACCTTGACCGGCCCCGTGGAGCCCCGCACGACCAGCTCGGGCTCGTACAGCAGCTCCTCGGCGGTGACCGTCGCGCCTTCGATCTGGCTGACCAGCAGGGTGACGGCGGTCCTGCCCATGGCCTCGATCGGCTGGCGGACCGTCGTCAGCGGCGGATTGGTGCAGTTCATGAACGCCGAGTCGTCGAAGCCGACGACCGAGACGTCCTCGGGCACCGACATGCCGACCCGCCGGACGGCTCGGATGGCGCCCAGGGCCAGCGGGTCGCTGGCGCAGATCAGGCCGGTGACCCCTCGCTTGAGCAGCCGGGTGACCACCGCCTGGCCTCCCTCGGGGGAGAACAGGGTGTGCTCCACCGTGTCGAGGCCGGCCTCGAACCCGGCCTTGCGCGCCGAGGCGGTGAACGCCTCCAGCTTGCGCCGGGAGGGAATGTGGTCCTCGGGACCGAGCACCAGGCCGATGCGCTCGTGCCCGAGCGAGGCCAGGTGGCCGTAGGCCTGCTCGACGGCGACGGCGTCATCGGTGGAGACGCGCGGGAAGTCCAGGCTGTCGGTGGCCGCGTTGACCAGCACGACGGGCAGCCGCAGCTCCAGCAGCCGGTGGTAGTGCTCGTGGGGCGCGTCGGCCTCGGCGTAGTGGCCGCCCGCGAACACCACGCCGGAGACCTGCTGCTCCAGCAGCATCTCGACGTAGTCGGCCTCCGACAGCCCGCCCGCCGTCCGGGTGCACAGCACGGGGGTGAAGCCCTGCTGGGCGAGCGCGCCGCCGACCACCTCGGCCAGCGCGGGAAAGATCGGGTTGCCCAGCTCGGGCAGCACCAGGCCCACCAAGCGGGCCCGCTCACCGCGCAACTGCGTCGGCCGCTCGTACCCGAGCACGTCGAGCGCGGTCAGCACCGCCGCGCGGGTCGCTTCGGCCACCCCCGGCTTGCCGTTGAGTACCCGGCTGACCGTGGCCTCGCTGACGCCGACCTTCTTCGCCACTTCCGCAAGTCGCCGTGTCACGGCGCAATCATAGGTCGAAATCCTGCAAGTCGCTTGCGTTCGCCTGGTCGCTCAACGACATGCGTCCCAATTGGAACGTCAGCAACTTGCACCCTCTTACAACGGCTTGCAAGTTCGGTCGGAGCGCCCTGTCAGCGGAAGATCACGCAGGGCCCGCTCCGCCGGTGACCACGGCGACGACGCGGGCACCCGGGGCGAAGGCCCCCCGGGCCGTCAGGGCGAAGATCCCGTACATCATCTTGGCGATGTAGACGCGGTCGAGCCGCAGGCCGTGCCGCTCGTGGAAGTCCCCGGCGAACGCGTCGAGCTCGGGGGTGCGCCTGGCGTACCCGCCGAAGTGGAAGCCGCATTCGAGGCTCCAGTTCGACGTGGGCGCGCCGAACGCCTCGCGCTGCAGCCGCTCCACCTCCCCGGCCAGGTACTCCCCGCCCTTCAGCACCGGGAAGCCGACGGCCCGGCGCCCCGGCGGCAGCCCACCGGCGATGCCGGCCAGCGTCCCGCCCGTGCCGCACGCGCAGCACACCGCGTCGAACCCCCCGGCGGCGGCGAGCTGGGCGTCGATCTCGGCGGGCAGCTCGGCGCAGCCCCGGGCGGCGAGGGCGTTGCTGCCGCCCTCGGGGAGCAGGTAGAACTCGCCCCACTCGGCGCGCAGCCGGGCGATGGTCTCAGGGGTGTGCTTGGCGCGGTAGGCGGTGCGGTCGAGGTAGGTCAGCCGCATCCCGCGGGCGGCGGCGCCGGCCAGGGTCGGGTTGAGCGGCAGGTGCTCCTCGCCGCGGATCACCCCGATGGTCGCGAACCCGAACCGGCGGCCGGCCGCGGCGGTGGCCCGGATGTGGTTGGAGTAGGCCCCGCCGAAGGTCAGCAGCGTGCCGTGCCGCAGGCGGGCG
This sequence comes from Sphaerisporangium rhizosphaerae, assembly GCF_042665155.1. Classification (NCBI taxonomy): domain Bacteria; kingdom Bacillati; phylum Actinomycetota; class Actinomycetes; order Streptosporangiales; family Streptosporangiaceae; genus Sphaerisporangium; species Sphaerisporangium rhizosphaerae. The sequence goes on from NZ_JBHTCG010000001.1 coordinate 17,374, forward strand.
GCCTCGGCCAGGTTGTACTTGAGCTTGCGCCATTTGTTGCCGGGCAGCTCGGGGTCGAGCAGGTCGTCCCGCTTGAGGAACAGGCGCACGCCGCCGAGCCGGTCGTCGCGGAGCTCCGCGATCGGGCTCGGCGTCCGCGGCGCCCCCTCACCCCGCCCGGCGTCGTCGTCCACAGGCCCAGCTTGGCACGCGACGAGCGGTGAGAGGGGGTCGGTAGGCTACCGACGGCCCTTCGAAACCTGAGGAGATGCGCGTCATGCGTGCTGTCGATGCCTTCCGCGCGGCCTACGGCCGCGAGCCCGAGCGTGTCTGGCACGCCCCGGGGCGGGTCAATCTGATCGGCGAGCACACCGACTACAACGACGGGTTCGTGCTGCCGTTCGCGGTGCCCTGGGGCGTCACCGCCGCCGTCGCCCTCCGCGATGACGACACCATCCGGCTGCTCTCCCTTCAGGCTTCAGGCGGCGACGAGACCCAGGCGCCCGAGCCGCTGGTGATCACCGAGTTCGGGCAGGCCGAGGGGTGGGCGCGGTACGTCGTCGGCGTCTTCTGGGCGCTGCGGCAGGCCGGGCACGATGTGCGCGGCGCCGACGTGGTGATCGACGGCGACGTGCCGCGGGGGGCCGGGCTGTCCTCCAGCGCCGCGCTGGAGGTCTCGGTGGCCATGGCCTTGGACGACCTGCACGGGCTCGGCCTGTCCCGGCTCGACCTCGCGCTGCTGTCGCAGAAGGCCGAGAACGACTTCGTCGGCATGCCCTGCGGCATCATGGACCAGGCCGCCTCCGCCCTCAGCCAGGAAGGCCACGTCCTGTTCATGGACTGCCGCAGCCTGGCGACGCGGGCCGTCCCGCTCGATCTGGCCTCCGAGGGGCTGCAGATCCTCATCATCGACACCGGCGTGCACCACGAACTGGCCGACGGCCAGTACGCCCGCCGCCGCCGCGACTGCGAGAGCGCCGCCGCCCGTCTCGGGGTCAAGGCACTGCGCGACGTCACCGACCTGGCCGCCGCCCTGTCGCGCCTTTCGGGCGACGAGCGCAAGCGCGTGCAGCACGTCGTCACCGAGGACCACCGGGTGGAGGCGCTGGTCGGGTTGCTGCGGGCCGGCGCCGTGCGCGAGATCGGCGCCCTGCTCAACGCCTCGCACCTGTCGCTGCGCGACCAGTACGAGGTGTCCTGCCCCGAGCTGGACGTGGCGGTCGAGGCGGCCGTGCGCGGCGGCGCGCGCGGCGCGCGCATGACCGGCGGCGGGTTCGGCGGGTCGGCGATCGCCCTGGTCGCCGACGACCGTGCCGATCAGGTGCGCGAGGAGGTCACCAGGGCCTACCAGGAGCGGGGCTGGGCCGCTCCGCGGTTCTTCCCGGCCAGCCTCGCCCCGGGGGCGCACCGCCTCGCTTAGCGGTCGCCCTCAGCGAGCGGCGAGGCCGGCGGACGCCCCCAGTGCGAGAGGGGGCCAGGAAACCCCAGTGCGAGAGGGGACCAGGGGACGTCCCCAGCGGGAAGCGGGAAGTGAGGCCTGGGGACCAGGGGACGTCCCCAGCGGGAAGCGGGAAGTGAGGCCTGCGGACGCCTCCGGTGCGAAACGAGGCCGGCGGGCGCCGTCAGCGGGTGGCGGGGCCGGTCAGGTCACGGGACGCTCTGGCGCTCCCGCGGCCGGCGGGAAGGGTCTGCGGCCCGCGCCCGCGGCGCGGCCGGGTCTCCACGAGGAAGCGTGCGGTGAGGCCGCTGGCCTCAAGGACCCGCCGCACGGGCGAGGAGGGCTCCGCGAGCCGTAGTTCGCCGCCCAGCACCACCGAGCGCCGCCGGGCGGCCAGCAGGGCGCCGAGCCCGCTGGCGTCCATGAAGGTGACCTTGGAAAGGTCGACGATGAGCCGCGGGTGCGGCAACTGGAGCAGGCCGATCAGGCGCTCTTTGAGCTCGGGGGAACAGGCGATGTCGATGTCCCCGCTGACGCGGCACACCACCGCGTCGGCCAGGACGTTCACGGACAGGTCCATCACAGGACCTCCAATCGGACGCCGGGCGGTTCGCGGTCGAGCGGACCGCCCTTCTTGCGTCCTTCGAATGACGGCGGCGTCGCCGCCGTCACGTGAGCCTTGCGGCTGCGTGATCAGAGCGGGCGAACCTGCTCCGCCTGGGGGCCCTTCGGGCCGCGAGTCGTCTGGTAGTCCACACGCTGGTTCTCCTCGAGGCTGCGGTAGCCCGCGGCGTCGATCGCGGAGTAGTGCACGAAGACGTCGGCGCTGCCGTCATCGGGAGCGATGAACCCGAAGCCCTTTTCGGCGTTGAACCACTTGACGGTTCCCTGAGCCATGAAACTGATCTCCTCTGAGACGATCTACGAGGTCCACAACGTGACACCCCGGGTTGTTCAGCGACCGACCGCCCCTTGAAACACGTGCTTCGCACGGTGGAACGCCCGCTGTAAGAACTCCGCAGGCGCTGCTAAACGTTAACGAACCTCTACTACAACCGATCCCCATTCAACACCATGCGGCCCGAGAAGGCGAACGGTGACCCCGGGAATTTCCGGGCCTTCTACCCGCCGAGCGGAGGGAAGGCGGGGGTGCGGCGCTCCAGGAAACTCGCGACGCCCTCGGCGAAGTCGGGCCGGGTGAAGGACTCCAGCATCAGGCGCACGGCCTCGGACTCCGACTCCGCGAGGGACCGCCCCCAGTCGCCCCAGACCTGCCGTTTGATCACGGCCATCGAGGCCGGCGAGCTGTGGGCGGCCAGCTCCCGGGCGTAGGCCAGGGTCTCCTCCAGCAGCCGCTCCCCCGGCACGACCCGGTTGGCCAGGCCCAGGTCGCCGGCCTCGGCGCCGGTGAACGTGCGGCCGGACAGCAGCAGGTCCATCGCCCTGGGCTGGCCGATCAGCCGGGGCAGGATCCACGCCAGGCCGTACTCGGCGATCAGGCCGCGCCGGGCGAAGGCGGTGGTCCACTTGGCCTCGGCGGCGGTGAAGACCAGGTCGCACACCAGCGCGTGCACCATGCCGAGCCCGGCGCAGGCGCCGTTCACGGCCGCGATGACGGGCTTGCGGATGGTCGTCGGGTGGGTGGTGGGCCGCTTGTCCGGCTCGACGTCGTAGGAGCCGTCCTGGACGGCGGCGAGGGTCTGGAAGTCCGCCCCGGCGCAGAAGCCCTTCCCGGCGCCGGTGACCACGACGACCCGTACCCCGGGGTCGCGCTCGGCCTGCTCCAGCAGGTCGAAGTAGCGCCTGCCCATGGCGTCGGTCCACGCGTTCAGCCGGTCGGGCCGGTTGAAGGTGAGCGTCAGCACGCCCTCGTCCAGGGACGACAGCACCAGATCGGACATGGAACCTCCAGCGGGGCCGGTACAGAACAACGTTCTACACCAGTCTGCCCGACCGGGGCGGCCCGGTCATCCCTCGTAGTCGCTCTTGCGGGGATGGTGGACGAACGCCGGGGAGAGCTGCACGTCGTCGTAGTAGCGGTGGAAGACCGGCGTGAGCGAGCCGGACAGGGGCGGGACGATCCACGACCAGTCGGCCGGGCAGATGCGTCCCGAGCGCTCCTCACGCTCGAGGTGGGACATGAACCGGCGCGACTCGGTGTGGTGGTCGGTGATCGTCACCTGCGCCCGCTCGAAGGAGTGCAGCACGGCGACGTTCAGCTCGACCAGCGCCTGGTCCTTCCAGAGCGTGCGCTCGTTGGAGGTGTCCAGGCCGAGCCGGCGGGCCACGACCTCCAGCATGTCGTACCGGTCGGTGTCGGCCAGGTTGCGCGCGCCGATCTCGGTGCCCATGTACCAGCCGTTGAACGGCGCGCACGGGTAGCAGACACCGCCGATCTCCAGGCACATGCCGGAGATCGCCGGGACGGCGTGCCAGCGGAGCCCGAGCTCGGCGAACCAGGGGAACACCGGGTGGACCAGCGGCACCTCCAAGATCGCGTCCGCGGGGACGGTGGCCAGCAGCGGCGGACGGCCGCCCGCCTCGATGACCAGCGGCAGCACGTCGAAGTCCGTCCCCGGCCCGCCGGACCACCCCAGGCGGCGGGCCATGGCGGTGAGGTCGGCGTTGCGCGCGTCGCCCGCCAGGATGCTCCCGTCCAGCGCGCGGTACCCCGCGTACCGGATGAGCTGCTCGTTCAGGATGCGCGGCCCAGGACGGCCCGGCCGGTCGGGGGCGAAGACGGTGATGGTGGGGCGGATGCGCCCTTCGTTGGTCGCCTCGCGCAGGTGGGCGACCGACTCCACCGCCACCCCCTCGGCGGTGTCGACGTGGCGGCGGTCGCGCACCCGCAGCGAGTGCCAGTACAGCCGGCCGATGCACCGGTTGCTGTTGCGCCAGGCGACGCGCGCCCCGTAGGCCAGTTCGTCGGCGGTGTGGGTGTAGGTGCCCCAGGCGTCGATCTCGGCCAGCACCTGGTGCAGGCGGGGCCAGAACGGGCCGGCCGAGGGGTTCTCGGCGTGGAACAGCCGCAGGAACTTCTCCGCCTCCTGCGGGTCGGCCAGGCCGTCGCCGCCGCCGGGGCGATGGAGGGGCAGCGCCACAGGAGCGCGAGAGGCCGGCGGGCAGGCTCGGTCCCGCTCATGGATCGACACGGGAACTGCGCTCCGTCCGGGGGGAGACAGTGGGACATCCTCCTGCGAGGGTGAGGGCGCCTGGGCGCCCTCTGCCTCAGGAGACGGCGCGGGAGTCGAACGACCCCGACGCAGCGCCGCGACAGCTGACTTTACCGGAAGTCGGACCCTCAGAAACCCCAACACTGGACAACCGCCACATCGGTCACATGGGTATCAGAACGCTTCCGGGAGCTCTGACGCCCTGGAGGCGGCGGCCTTCCCCGCCGCCGTCGGCACGGATCCGCGGCAGCCGCACGTCGTGTTCCGGGCGAGCTCGGTGACTCTCAGCGTCGATGCGCCTGCAAAGTGACACGAAGCACGGCAAGACCACATCTTGGGCCATCGAGTGGGATTTGTCCTGCCAAATCGCAGACAGGTCGGTGTCCAAGAACGGCGACAGCCCCAGGGGGACTCCCCCTGGGGCTGCATGGTGGCTCCCGCGATAGGACTCGAACCTATAACCTGCCGGTTAACAGCCGGCTGCTCTGCCGATTGAGCTACACGGGATCGTTCGTTTTGCGCCTTGCGGGGAGGGCGTTGGCCCTTCCTTGCGGCGCGGAACTAGATTAGCGCATTCCGAGGGGTGCGTGTCGCACCCAGATCGTCCCCCGCCGCGGGGAGGCGCCGTCCCGGGCCGGAGCCTGCGGCGTCGCTCCCCCGCAAGCTTCCGCGCGCCGGGAAGATAACCGCCCGCAGCCGGGGTAGGGGAAGCCCAGAGCGGGGGAGCCAGCGGCACGCGGGAGGTAGAAGATGCGATATCGATTCACGTTCGCCGTAGGCCTGGCCATCGGGTACGTCCTCGGCAGCAAGGCCGGACGAGAGCGGTACGAACAGATCAGGCGGCTGGCGCAGCGCGTCGCCGACAATCCCATGGTCCAGCAGGCCGCGGGCGTGGCGGGGGCCCAGGCGTCCAAGGCGGCCGAGGTGACCAAGCACAAGCTGGGCGACGTGCTCGGCGACCGGGTGCCGTTCCTGCACAGAAACGGCTGGAACGTCGTCAAGGACGACACCGGCACCGGCTGGCCGGACAGCGAGATGGACCGCGTCACCTGACCGGCGCACCCCGGAGACGGCCCGCGTGAAACCCCCGCGCACGGGCCGTCTCCGCATGTCGCGGCCGCGCGGGCGGCGGGTCAGACGCCGAGCGTGCGGCGCAGCCGCTCCAGGGCCTGCTCCGCCGCGGCGCGCAGGCCGGGGTCGGACGGGTCCAGGCCGGGGTCGAACACGAACTCCCACTCGGCGGTGTCCTGACCGGGCACCCGGCGGGCGACCAGCCGCACTCCCCCGCGCTCGCCGAGGCGGACGTGCCGGTTGACCAGGATGGAGGAGGTCACCCGCTCGCGCACGGCCTCGGGCAGCCGGCCGGGGTCGGGCAGCTCCACCCGCCGGCGGGCGCCGTCGGTGCCGACGACCAGCAGGCCCTCCTCGTCCCACTGCGCCCGGTCGACCCGGTACCAGGGCAGCGTCTCGCCGGCCGGCAGGCGCAGCGCGCGGTCGGTGGCGACGACGTACCCGCCGTCCGGCGTCCGCGCGTGGACCAGCACCCGCTCGCCGGGCTCCAGCCGCACGCCGGCCTCCGGGGGGAGGCCTTTGGTGCCCCAGGGAAATCGCATGGGTGAAAGCTACCCGGCCCGCCGGTGCGGGGCCGCACGCGGGCGGCCCGGCGCTCATCCGGCGAGCAGGTCCAAGGTGAGGGCCGCCGACCAGGAGAAGTCGCGGCATCCCCGTCCCATGCCGTCGAAGGGGTCGAAGCACTCTCGGAACCCCGCCTGGCGCACCAGGCGAAGGGTGGCGGTCGCGAGCAGCCTCTCCAGGGCCCCGAGGCCGTGCCCGGCCGCGGCCTGCCGCAGCAGCCAGTTGGTGTTCACCCACGACGGCCCGCGCCAGTACCTCTCCCGGTCGAACTGCAGCGCCCGCACCTCGCAGCTCGGCACCGGGTAGCCGCTCGGGCCGAGGAAGCACGACTCCAGCAGCTCGACCAGCGGCCCGACGACCGTCGCGGGCATGCCCGGGTCCAGCAGCGGGCCGAACCCGCCGATCGTGCGGATCGGGATGAGCGACCCGGCACGCAGATCGCGCGCGTAGAACGCGCCCTCCCACAGGCGGGCCAGCAGTCCGCCGCGGATCCGCTCGGCGGCCTCCTCGAACGGCCGGCCGTCGGCCCCGATGACCCCGGCCAGGTCGGCCAGCGCCAGGCAGGAGGCCAGCCAGATGCCGTTGAACATGGGGTCCTCGACGGCGAAGGGGTGCTCGTCGCGCAGGTAGCCCGGGCCGTACCCGGCGTCGCGGTAGCGCAGGGCCAGCCAGACCCAGCGGTCGTGGTGGCTGTCGGAGCGCCAGTCCTCCAGCCCGCAGGCGTAGCCGACCATGGGCAGCGCGGCCAGCGGGGCGTCCCAGGCGGGACTGTCGTCCAGGCCGGACTCCCAGGGATGGACGATCGCCGCCAGGCCCTCGCCGCCGAGGTCGCGGGCGGAGGCCAGGTACCGGTGCTGGGCCACCAGGCACGGCCAGGTCCTGCGGACGAACGCGAGCGCCGCGTCGCGGTCACGGGCGTAACGCCAGATCCACCACACGGCGCAGGCGTGGAGCGGCGGCTGGGTGAGGCCGGAGGTGGGCACCCCGCGCGGCGCGGCGGCGCACTCCCCCGAACGCCAGATCGACGGCCCCGGGTAGTAGGAGTCCCTGGCGGCCGGGTCGAAGACGATGTGCGGCACCATGCCGGTGCTCCACTGGCCGGCGAACAGGCTCAGCAGCTCCTCGCAGGCGCGCGACCACCGGCGCCGGGACAGGCCGATCGCCACGAACGCCGAATCCCAGCTCCACTGGTGGGGGTAGCGCCCCACCGAGGGGACGGTGGCCGTTCCCGTCCAGTTCGCGTCAAGCACGTCGAGTGCGGCCCGCTCGAGCGCGGTGTCCTCGTCGGGCGCGGACCGCGCGTCCATCGGCTCGGCGGCAGGAGGGGCGTCCCTGCCGTCCCTCCTCCCTGGTCCCCGCGGGCCCCCGTGCTGATGGGCCCGCGCCCGTCCGGGGCCTATGGCCTTGACGGCCCTGGACGGGCGCGGGAGGTCTCAGTCGAGGTAGTCGCGCAGCATCTGCGCCCGCGTCGGGTGACGTAACTTGGCCAGCGTCTTGGACTCGATCTGGCGGATGCGCTCGCGGGTGACCCCGAACTCCCTGCCGACCTCCTCCAGCGTCCTCGGGTGCCCGTCGGACAGCCCGAAGCGAAGCTGGATGATGCGCTGCTCGCGATCGGAGAGAGTGGCGAGGATGTCGTCGAGCTGGTCCTGCAACATGATGAACGCCGCCGCCTCGATGGGCACCACGGCGTCGGCGTCCTCGATGAAGTCACCGAGGTCGGAGTCCTCCTCGCCGATCGGCGACTGCAGGGACACCGGCTCCTGCGCGATGCGCTGGATCTCCACCACGCGGTCCACGGGGAGGTCCATCTCCATCGCGATCTCCTCGGGAGCGGGCTCCCGGCCGAGATCCTGGTGGAGCTGGCGCTGCACGCGGACCAGCTTGTTGATCGTCTCGACCATGTGCACGGGAATTCGAATCGTCCGCGCCTGGTCGGCGATCGCCCGGGTGATGGCCTGGCGAATCCACCACGTGGCGTAGGTGGAGAACTTATATCCCTTGGTGTAGTCGAATTTCTCCACCGCGCGGATCAGCCCGAGGTTGCCCTCCTGGATGAGGTCGAGGAACAGCATTCCGCGGCCCACATAGCGTTTGGCGATGGACACCACGAGCCGCAGGTTGGCCTCGATGAGCCGCTGCTTGGCCCGGACGCCCTCCCAGACGAGCTCCTCGAACTCGGGCTTGACCAGCCGTATGCCGATGTCGCACAGTTTGTCCTCGGCGAACAGGCCGGCTTCGATCGCCTTCGCCAGCTCCACCTCCTCCTCCGCCGTCAGGAGCGGCACGCGGCCGATCTCCCGCAGGTAGATGCGGACGAGGTCGCTGGTCGGCGCCCGCTTGCCGACATCCTCCTCATCGGGCCGGACGGTGTCGTCGTCGCCTTGCGGCTCGAGCACCTCCACACCCTTTTCGGCGAGCATCCGCACGACACGCTCCAGCGCGTCGGCCGGCAACTCGGAGCGGTCGAGCGCGGCGGCGACGTCGTCGACGGTGACGCTGCCGCGCTCCTTTCCTCTCGCGACGAGATCCGCCACCTGGTCTACTACCGACGGCGGTCCACTTGGCAGCACCGATGCACCCACGGTGCATAGTCTGCGGTATAGGGGCGGTAAAAGGGCAGGCCTATTTTTGTCACCCGAGGTAAGGCCGGAGCCATTACCGAATTGAGATCGGACAAAGAGTTTGGCTGCTCTGAGAAGCGGAAAGTAAGGTTAATTACGCTCCGACGGCGCGTTCTCTTAAGACCCGGCGTTGTTGTTCGAGCGCCACCAGTTCCCCGAAGAGCCGGTTGTAGTCCTGCTGCTGCTCAACAGGGTTGAGGCGCTCCATCTTGGCCTTGATCTGCACCAGCGCCCTGGTGACGGCGATCTCGGCGAGCCGGGCCAGCACGGCCTGGCCGTAGCGCTCTTCGCCGGCCAGGTCGGCCCGCACCGGATCGACCGCGAACCTGGTCGCCAGGGCGCGCAGGCCGTCGTCCTCGGTGGCGGCGAGCAGCATGTCGACCCACTCGCGCCCGCCGGGGCCGCCCGCGACCGTGCCGCCCGCCGCCGTGACCAGGCCGTACAGGGCGACGTGCTCGGGCACGGTGAACGCCTCGGCCCCGAGGGCGTCGAACTCGGGCCCCATGAGCGCGGGACGCTGCACTGCGAGCTTCAGCGCCTCCGCCTCGATGCGCACCACCGGGTCGGCGGAGTCGGCCGGCGGGGGCGCGCTCGCCCGCCGTGCGGGCCGTTCGGGCGCCGCCCTGCCCCCCGCGCGGCCCGCGACCTCCTGGATGCGCCGCAGCACCAGCCGCTCGTCCATGAAGCCGAGCCAGCGGTCGAGGTCGACGGCGTACCTGCCGCGCAGCGCGGAATCCTTGATGCCGGCCACCAGCGGGGCGGCGGCGTCCAGGGCGGCCAGGCGGCCCTCGTTGGTGGTCAGCTCGTAGCGCGAGATGACGCTGCGGATGGCGAACGCGAACAACGGCTCGCGGGCGGCGACCAGATCGCGGACGGCGGCGTCGCCGTGCTTGACCCGCAGGTCGCACGGGTCGAGCCCGTCAGGTTGCACGGCCACGAAGGTCTGGGTGACGAACTTCTGCTCGTCGGCGAAGGCGCGCAGGGCGGCCTTCTGGCCGGCGGAGTCGCCGTCGAAGGTGAACACGACCTCGCCGCGGAACTCGGCCTGGTCGAGCAGCAGGCGGCGCAGCACCTTGATGTGCTCCTCGCCGAAGGAGGTGCCGCAGGTGGCGACCGCCGTCGGCACGCCGGCCAGGTGGCAGGCCATGACGTCGGTGTAGCCCTCGACGACGACGGCCTGGGAGCGCTTGGAGATCTCGCGCTTGGCCAGGTCGATGCCGTACAGCACCGTGCTCTTCTTGTAGATCGGGCTCTCGGGGGTGTTGAGGTACTTGGGCCCGTCGTCGCCGTCGAGCAGTTTGCGCGCGCCGAAGCCGATCACGTCGCCGGTGATGTCGCGGATGGGCCAGACGAGCCGGCCGCGGAAGCGGTCGACCGGGCCGCGGCGCCCCTCGCGGGCCAGGCCGCCCTTGATCAGCTCGTTGGCGGTGAACCCCCGGCCCAGCAGGTGGCGGGCGAGGCGATCCCACTCGGACGGGGCGAAGCCGACCCCGAAGTGCTCGGCGTCGACGCGTTCGAAGCCACGCTCGGACAGGAAACGGCGGCCGGGCGCCGCCTCGGGGGTCTCCAGCTGGGCGGCGTAGAACTCGGCGGCGGCCCGGTGGGCCTCGATGAGCCGGCTGCGCTCGCCCTGCTCGCGCCCGGGGACGTACCCGCCCTGCTCGTAGCGGAGCTGGATGCCCGCGCGCTGCGCCAGCCGCTCGATCGCGTCGGCGAACGACAGCAGCTCCAGCTTGCGGACGAAGGTGATGACGTCGCCGCCCTCGCCGCAACCGAAGCAGTACCAGTAGCCGCGGGAGGGGGTGACGTTGAACGAGGGGGACTTCTCCTCGTGGAAGGGGCACAGGCCTTTGAGATTGCCGCCGCCGGCGTTGCGAAGCTGGATGTGCTCCCCCACGACGTCGGCGATCGATGAGCGCTCTCGCACGAGCGCGATGTCCTCGTCACTGATCCGCCCTGCCACGCCGCGAGTCTACGACTCGGCGCCGACACTCCGCTCCGGCGGCCGTCCCGGCCCGGCGGGACCCGCCGGGGCCGGACACCGCACGCCCCGGAGCGTCAGGGGTCGCCGCGCCAGCGTGACCGGCCGGTTACCGTCGGTTCCATCCCAAGATGGGGGATTTTCGGCGAATAAGCGGTGATGGTGGCGCAGGTCGGTTACAAAGGGAACGCTCATATCGGTAACGTCTGGCGGGTGGAGATCATGCGATCGGGGCGACTGGCCGCCATCGGAGCGGCCGTGCTGGTCAGCGCCGCCTGTGCGGCCCCCGGCGGGGTGGCCGGCATCAGCACGCTGCCGCCCGCGCCCCCCATGCAGGACGTGGCGGCGACCGGGGCCGCGACCGGCACGCCGGACGCGCTTCCCAGCCCCGACGTCTCGCCCACCGGCGAGGGCGGCACGGAGATCGACGCCGCCACCCTGAAGCCGACCCCGTCGGCCTCCCCCGGCTCCCCCGGCGACGTCAGGCCGCCGCGCGGCGACGACCCGGTCCGCGTGCCCCCGCCGAGGCTGTCGCGGTTCACTTACGTCTTCCCGGTCCGCGGGTGCCGGGTCAGCTACGCCCGCAAGCAGCTCGTGCTGCCCAAGACCACCATCTGGGCGGGCAAGGGCTGCTCGTACGTCTCCCCGGTCGGCGGCGTCGTGCACGAGGTGAGCACGACCGACCGCTGGAGGCCGGCCACCGACCACGGGACCGACCGCGAGGGCCGGTTCGTGTCCGTCCTCGGCGACGACGGGGTGCGCTACTTCGGCGGGCACCTCGACACCGTCGAGGCGGGCGTCCGGCCGGGGACGCGCGTCGCCGCGGGCCAGGTGCTCGGGCGCGTCGGCGACTCGGGCGACGCGCGGGGCCAGGGGGCCAACCTGTACTTCTCGGTGTCCTGGGCGACCGCCTCGCGCTACTGGTGGGTGCGCCGCGGGATGGTCGATCCGTGGACCTACCTGGACGCGTGGCTGCACGGCAATCCGACCCTGTCCCCCGCCGAGCAGGTGGCGGCGGCGCGCGCCCGGGTCGGCGCCACGCCCGCCTGCCGCACGCTGTGCGCCTCCAAGCCGGTCAAGAAGAAGCCCACGCCGGTCCCCACCCAGACCGCCGAACCCGACTCCGTCACCACCGGCTGACGCCACTCCGTGGACCGGCCGGCGGAGGCCACCGCCCCTGCCGGCCGCTCCGGGCCGCCATGCGTCCGCGTGTGCGGCGCCGAGCTTCGTCAGGGAGCGCCGATCCTCGCCGCGATGATCGGGGCCAGGCGGTCGGCGATCTTGACGTGCCCCGCGTCGTTCGGGTGCACGGAGTCGCTGAGGTCGGCGCTGGTCAGCCAGCCCTCGGTGTTGACGTAGACGACGTTGGGGTCGCCGCCGTCGTTGAGCGCCTTGACCGCGGCCTGGGTCTGGGCGACGAACTTCGCACGGAAGGTCTCCATCGCAAAGATCGTCGCGTACGGGTACTTCGCCCGCACCTCGCGCAGCAGGTTGGTGTAGGAGGCCTGGAACTCCGGGGTGTGCACGCCGTGGCCGGAGTCGTTGGTGCCGAGGTTGATGACCACCACGTTGGCCTGGTAGCGGGAGAAGTCCCAGTCCGGGGTCGCCGCGTTGGGGTTCAGCTTGAGGAACTGCCGCTCCAGCCCCACGCATCCGTCGGCCGTGGCGACCAGGCAGGCGCCGCCCTGGGCGATCTGCGTGTGCCGCACGTGGAGCCGCTCGCCGACCAGCCACCCGTACGCCGTCAGCGCGTTCTTGGAGGTGGTGGTCCCCACGGTGATCGAGTCGCCGACGAACTCCAGCAGCGTCGAAGGCACGTTCGCGCGGAAGGTGCTCGCGCCCGCGTCCAGGACCAGTCCCTGGAACACCGCGTCGCCGTGGTAGGACCCGGCGACGACGCGGTAGGAGACGCGCAGCGTGTGGTCGCCCGCTCGCAGCGGCGTCGAGGTGAGGTTCACCGTGCCGCTGACGTTGGTGCGGTAGACGAACGGGGCGCCGTCGATGCTGTAGTACAGGTCGATGGCGCCGCGCTGCTTGAGCTTGACCGTCGTCCCGGTGAAGCCGGTGGTGAAGTAGGCTCCCGCCCAGTACGGCGTGTAGGCCGCCGGGTTGCGGGTGTCCCAGCGGCCGGTGAAGGAGATGTTGGCGTCCGTCGGCGAGCCGTCGCCGGTCGCCGCCGTCGCCGGGAGAGGCGCGACGCCGCCGATGACCAGGGCCGTCACCGCCCCCATGATGAGAGCTCTGAACCTCGGCATGTGATCGTCCTCGCTCGTGGCGGAGCCCGCCGCGTCCGGCCGCGGCACGGCGCCGGGTGGGGGAATGATCAGGACGTGATGATCGGTCTTCGACGCTAGGTCGGCTCGCGCGGCGCGGCAACGGCCGCGGGGCCGCCCGCACCCGCCGCCCCGGCTCTTCCCCAGCTCACCCGGCGGTCCGCCGCCGCGCGGCCGTGTAACTTACAGCCGGGACGGCGGGCACCAGGCGAGCGGAACACCAGGACGTCGGACGCCGGCGTGGCCGGGCGGGCGCGCCGGGCGGGGCGGGGCGGGTCAGGCGCGGGAGCTGAGTGAGCGGTGCAGGGCGACGGCGCTGACGTCGGTGAGCGAGGCGATCTGGTCGACCACCACCCGCAGCCGGGCGGCGTCGTCGGCCGCTCCGGCGAAGGCCGGGCGCAGGGCGGGCTCCAGCGTCCCGGGCGCGCCCAGCATGATCATGGACGCCAGCTCCGCGATGAGGTCGCGCTGGCGCGCCTGGTTGGCGTGGTGGTCCTCCCGGGACATCACGTAGTGCGCCGTGACCCCCTTGAGCAGCGCGCACTCCAGCCGGGTGACCCGGGGCACGATCAGGTCGGCGCCGTACCGGGTGCGGCCCCGGCCGTAGGCGCTGGTCGTCGCCTCCTGCGCCGACAGGCAGAACCGGCCGATCAGGGCGCTGGTGAAGGACTTCAGCGCCACCAGGTCGGCCATGGTCTCCTCGAACCGCGCCGGCCACAGCGGCGCGGCCACCAGGTGGGCCAGCGTCTCCTCCAGCTCGGTGAGGCAGGAGTCGCCCGCGTACCACTTCAGCGTGCGCTCGCACACCTCGCGCCGCTCCCCCGCGTCGAACAGCAGTTCCGGGGTGAGGTGCCCGGAGTGCAGCGCGTCCTCCAGGTCGTGCACGGAGTAGGCGACATCGTCGGACCAGTCCATGACCTGCGCCTCGAAGCTGACCCTGCCCTCGGGCGCGCCCTGCCTCGCCCAGTCGAAGACGGGCAGGTCGTCGGGGTAGACGCCGAACTTCGGGCCGTGCGCGGAGGTCCAGGGGTACTTCAGGGACGAGTCGAGCGTCGCGCGGGTGAGGTTCAGTCCGGCGCTGCGGCCGTCGCCGGTGAGGACCTTGGCCTCCAGGCGGGTCAGCAGGCGCAGGCTCTGGGCGTTGCCCTCGAAGCCGCCGCACCGGGCCGCCAGCTCGTTGAGCGCCGTCTCGCCGTTGTGCCCGAACGGGGGGTGGCCGAGGTCGTGGGCGAGACAGGCGGTCTCGACCAGGTCGGGGTCGCAGCCGAGCGCCTTGCCCAGCTCCCGGCCGATCTGCGCGCACTCCAGCGAGTGGGTCAGGCGGGTGCGCGGGATGTGGCGGCCATGGTCGGGGATCTCGCCCGGGCCGACGACCTGCGTCTTCGCGGCGAGCCGCCGCAGCGCGGAGCTGTGCAGCACCCGCGCCCGGTCGCGCTCGAACGCGCTGCGCTCAGGGTTGCCGGGAGGTTCCGGCACCCATCTGGCCTGGTCGAAGTCGTCGTAGCCTGTCATCGGTAGCGGGGATGCTACCCCCGCTATGGGTCGCGCATGACAAACATGCAGGAAACTCACGATGTCCGGACGCATTTCGTCTTCCCCCGCAGGTCAGGCGGCCCGTGAGTAACCCCTGCCCCGGCCGTCGCCACCCCTGTCCGGCCGGAGGAGGCCCCTTCGGCCGGACAGGGCCTGGATGGACGGAAGCCGGGCCGTCGCGCGAAGCGGACGAGCGACGGCCGGCGGGATCCGGGCTCCGCGCACAACCCGGGCGGGGCGCGGTCAGCGGGAGTCGGACTCCTCGCGGGGCAGCGCCGCGCGTCCGGCCTCCAGCCGGGCGACCGGGACGCGGAACGGCGAGCAGGACACGTAGTCCAGGCCGATGTCGTGGCAGAAGCGCACCGACTCGGGGTCGCCGCCGTGCTCGCCGCAGATGCCGATCTTGAGGTCGGGACGGGCGGCGCGGCCCTCCTCGACGGCGATGGACATCAGCCGCCCGACGCCGCCGCGGTCGATGCTCTCGAACGGGGAAACCCCGAAGACGCCCAGCTCCAGATAGCGCGAGAAGAACGCGGCCTCGACGTCGTCCCGGGAGAACCCCCAGGTCATCTGGGTGAGGTCGTTGGTGCCGAAGGAGAAGAAATGCGCGGCCTCGGCGATCTGGCCGGCGGTCAGCGCCGCGCGCGGCACCTCGATCATCGTGCCGATCGCGGCCTCGACCCCGTTCTCCGCCAGGATGCCCCGCGCCTCGTCCCGGACGTGCTCCAGCTCCTGCACGGCCCCGACCAGCGGGATCATGATCTCGGCCCGGGGGTCGCCGCCCGCGGCGCGGCGCTCGGCCACCGCCTCGGCGATCGCGCGCACCTGCATGGCGAACAGCCCGGGGATCACCAGCCCGAGCCGCACGCCGCGCAGGCCGAGCATCGGGTTCTCCTCGTGCAGCCGCTTGACCGCCGCGAGCAGCCTGCGGTCGCGGGCCGTGGCCTGCTCACCGGCCAGCGCGACCTTCACCGACAGGGCGGTGAGGTCGGGCAGGAACTCGTGCAGGGGCGGGTCGATCAGGCGGACCGTCACCGGCAGGCCGTCCATCGCCGCGAAGATGCCCGCGAAGTCGGACCTCTGCAGCGGTTCCAGCGCGTCGAGCGCCGCCTGGCGCTCCTCCCCCGAGACGGCCAGGATGAGGTCCTCGACGAGCCGGCGGCGCTCGCCGAGGAACATGTGCTCGGTGCGGCACAGGCCGATGCCCTCCGCGCCGAACCCGCGCGCCCGCGCGGCGTCCTCGGGGGTGTCGGCGTTGGCCCGCACCGCGAGGCGGCGCCGCTCGTCGGCGTGGACCATGACGCGGTGCACGGCCTGGATCAGGTCGTCGGAGGTGTCGCCGGCGCCCTCGAAGTACTGGACGACGGGCGAGGCCATGACGGGCACCTCCCCGCGGTACACCTCGCCGGTGGAGCCGTCGATGGAGATCAACTCCCCCTCCTCGACCACCACGCCGCCGGGGGCGGTGAAGCGCCGGCCCGCGGGGTCCACCTCGATCTGCTCGGCGCCGCACACGCAGGTCTTCCCCATGCCGCGGGCGACGACGGCGGCGTGCGAGGTCTTGCCGCCCCTGCTGGTCAGCACGCCACGGGCGGCGATCATGCCCGCCAGGTCGTCCGGGGTCGTCTCGCGGCGCACCAGGATGACCTCCTCGCCCCGCGCGGTCAGCTCCTCGGCGCGTTCGGAGGAGAACACCGCCCTGCCCACGGCCGCGCCCGGCGAGGCGTTCATGCCCTTGGCGATGGGGATGAGGCGGGCGTGCCCGGCGAACCTCGGGAACATGAGCTGGGCGAGCTGGTCGCCGGAGACGCGTTCGAGCGCCTCGTCCATGTCGATCAGGCCCTGGTCGACGAGCTGGGTCGCGATGCGGAACGCCGCCTCGGCGGTACGCTTGCCGACACGGGTCTGCAGCATCCACAGTTTTCCGCGTTCGATGGTGAACTCGATGTCGCACAGGTCGCGGTAGTGGTTCTCCAGCGTCCGCATGATGCCCAGCAGCTCGCGGTAGGAGCTCGCGTCGATCTTCTCCAGCTCCTGCAGCGGGATGGTGTTGCGGATGCCCGCGACGACGTCCTCGCCCTGGGCGTTCTGCAGGTAGTCGCCGTATACGCCCTGGTTGCCCGTGCCGGGGTCGCGGGTGAAGGCGACGCCGGTGCCGGAGTCCATGCCGAGGTTGCCGAAGACCATCGCGACGATGTTGACCGCCGTTCCGAGGTCGGCGGGGATGCGCTCCTGGCGGCGGTAGACGATCGCGCGGGGGGCGTTCCAGGAGTCGAAGACCGCCTCGACGGCCATGCGCATCTGCACGCGGGGGCCTTCGGGGAACTCCCGGCCGGTCTCGTCCTTGACGATGTCCTTGAAGGTCCGCACCAGGCGCCGGAGGTCCTCGGCGGTGAGCTCAAGATCGCTGGTCACCCCGCCGTGCCGCTTGGCCCGCTCGATGGCGTCCTCGAACCGGTCGCCCTCGATGCCGAGGACGGTGCGGCCGAACATCTGGATGAGCCTGCGGTAGGAGTCCCAGGCGAAGCGCTCGTCGCCGGCCTGCGCGGCCAGGCCGCGCACCGACTCGTCGTTGAGGCCGATGTTGAGGACCGTCTCCATCATGCCGGGCATGGAGAACTTCGCCCCGGAGCGGACGCTGACCAGCAGGGGGTCCCCGGGGGCGCCGAGGCGCTTGCCCATGCCGTCCTCCATCGCGTGGAGGTGCTTGTCGACCTCGTCCCACAGCCCGTCGGGCACGCCGCCGCCGGCCAGGAACCGGCGGCACGCCTCCGTCGTGATCGTGAACCCCGGTGGCACCGGAAGACCCAGGTTCGTCATCTCGGCGAGATTGGCGCCTTTGCCACCGAGGAGCTCCTTGAGATCCTTGTTGCCCTCGGTGAACCCGTATACGTATTTGGGCACTGGGACCCCTCCAACGACTCCTCCGGCGTACGGTTCCGCCTCTTTCCGGGGGACTCTACCTACGATTAACGGAAGGAAACGTCACCGGCCTATCAGAGGGACGTTCGCCCTGCTAGACCCAATATAGCGGTCTAATCCAATCGACCCCGGGGGCGGGACGGCCAGAAAAGGAGCCGGCCACCGGGCAATGGTACAGACCAATTGTGCGGGCGGTTCACGGCGATTGGGCCGGGGCTCACCGGAGCACAATTGGTTTAGACCAGCAAAAGCGACGGCACGGTTCCGGCCAACATATTCCGCAGAACGGAAAATCCGCCTTACCGGACGGGCGCGTCCGCCGCCGCGACGGGCGCCCCGCGAAGGCCCGCCGCGTCGTCGCGCTCGGCCCGGTGGACGGCCGGCCCCATGGCGGAGCCGGCCACCAGGAACAGCCCGCCCAGCAGCAGCCACCCCGCCGTCCCCCACCCGAGGACGACCGTGGTCAGCAGCAACGGGCCCGCCATCCGGGCCACCGCCGTGCCACTGCCGAAGAACCCCTGGTACTGGCCCTGCCTGTCCGGCGGCGCCAGGTCGAAGGCGATCTCCCAGGCCCCCGCGGCCAGCATCATCTCCCCGAGCACCTGCAGACCGGCCGCGGCGAGCAGAACGGCGGCGGCCGCCCACGCCGAGGTCCCGGCCTGCGACAGCGCGAACGCCGCGCACGAGGCGGACATGGCGACGCCCGCGAGCCGCACCAGCCGGGACGCGCTGCGCAGGCCCGTGACGCGCCGGGCGACCCGCACCTGGAACAGCATCACGGTCAGCGTGTTGAGGACGAGCAGCGCGGCGACCGTCCAGCCCGGCGCCTGCGTCCGCCCCGCGATCCACAATGGGACGATCAGGCTGAGCAGCGGCATGTAGAGCATCATCACCATGTTGAGCAGCGCCACCACCACGTACCGCCGGTCGCGCACCACCTCCGGCACCCATCGCTCCCGGCGCCCGCTGCGCCGGCCGGCACCGGCGCTCCCGGCCACCGGAACGGCCCGGGCCGCCGAGGGCGGCACGGCGGGCAGCCGGAGCAGCACCAGCGCCGAGAGCACGAAGCTCGCCGCGTCCATGGCCAGGATCGCCAGGTACGCCTCGCGGGTGTCGAAGTGCAGCGCCACTCCGCCGACGGCCGCGCCGACGGCCAGCCCGGCGTTGACCGCCGCCTGGAGGCGGGCGCGCACCCGCGTGCGCATGGTCCTTTCCACCAGCCCGGCGAGCAGCGCCTGCCGCCCGGCGGCCAGCCCGCTCTGACAGCACGCGTAGAGGCACGCCGCCAGCAGGAAGGCCGCGTACGAGGTGACGAACAGGTACGCCGCCACGGCCGTGCCGGTGGCCAGGGCGAGCAGCGCGGCCGTGCCCCGGGGACCCCTGCGGTCGGCGAGGTGCCCGAGCGGGGCGCCGGCGAGGGCCCCGGCCGCCCAGCCGAGCGTCAGGCCGAGCCCGACCTGCGCCGGGGACAGGCCCACGACGCGGGTGAAGTACAGGGCCGAGCAGACCAGGTAGGCGCCGTCGCCGACGGCGTTGGCCAGATGGGCGAGGCGAGGACCCGCGACGGGCCGGAAGGGCTGATCACGACACCACGCTAGATGCGATGCGGACCACTCTGAAGAGCCTCTCTCCACTCGCTTTCTTGGGCCACTTCGCCGTTCCCGGCCCCTCGCCACCCGCCGCACCCTCCGGTCGCGCCGGTGGGGGATGGCGCCCGGAGGCGTCGCCGTCACGCCAGGGGCGAACAGCGCGGGGAGGGGGGCCACCGGCCCGGCGGAAGCTGCCAGGATGGCCGCATGATGGAGCTGAACGGACGTCCGGTGACCCCTGGCGAGCTCGGCTCGCTCGCGCTGTACAACTACGGGCACTTCACCACCATGCGGGTGGAGGACCTCCGCGTCCGCGGCCTGTCCCTGCATCTCGACCGGCTCCTCGGCGACTGCCGCGTCGTCCACGGCGTCGAGCTCGACCTCGACCGCGTGCGCCACCTGGCCCGCCGCGCGGCCTCCGCGGCCCCCTCGCCGGTGATCATCCGGGTCACCGTCTTCGACCCCGAACTCGACCTCGCGCACCCGGCGGCCAAGGCCCGGCCGGAGATCCTGGTCAGCACGCGCCCGGCGCCCCCCGACCGGCAGCCGCCCTCGCTCGGCGTGGCCGAGTACGAGCGCGACCTGCCGCAGGTCAAGCACTCCGGCATGTTCGGCCCGCTCTTGCAGCGGCGCTTCGCCCAGGCCGGCGGCCACGACGACGTCCTGTTCACCGACGCCCGAGCCCGGGTGAGCGAGGGGCCCACCTGGAACATCGGGTTCGTCAAGGACGGCGGCGTCGTCTGGCCGGGCGCCGACCGCCTCAACGGCGTCACCATGCGCCTGCTGGACCAGGCGCTGCGCCGCGCCGGCGTCCCGTCCGCCACCGCCGAGGTCGACACCGGCGACCTGGCCGCAATGGACGCCGCCTTCATCACCGACGCCGCCGCCGGCCCCCGCCCGGTCCGCTCCATCGAGGGTGCCGAGCTGTCCCTGGACCACCCCCTCCTCACCACCCTGCGCAGGGAGTACGCCGCCCTCCCCGCCGACCCCCTCTGACCTGCGCGAAGGGCACGGCTCTCAGGAGGGCCGGACGGGAGTGGCGCCGGTGGCGGTGGACACCAGGTCCTCGTAGACCTCGCGGCCGGTGGTGAAGGCGCCGAGGGCGATGGTCTTGTTCGTGCCGTGGTAGTCGCTCGACCCGGTGACCCGCAGGCCGAGATCGCCGGCCAGGGCGCGCACGTGCTCGCGGTCGCCGGGGGTGTGGTCGGGATGGTCGGCCTCCACGCCCCACATGCCCGCCTCGGCGAGTCGGGCGATCAGGGCGTCGGGGACGATGTGGCCGCGCCTGCCCGCCCGCGGATGCGCGAGCACCGACACCCCGCCGGCCTCGCCGACCAGGCGCACGGCGGTGAACACGTCGATGTCGGCCTTCGGCAGCCGGTAGCGGCGGCCCAGCCATTCGGGCCCGAACGCCTCGTCCACCGACCCGACCAGGCCCCGCCGCACCAGCGCCCGGGCGATGTGCGGACGGCCCACCGTGCCGCCGGCCGCCTGCCCGGCGACCTCGGCGGTCGTGACGTCGA
This sequence comes from Sphaerisporangium rhizosphaerae, assembly GCF_042665155.1. Lineage (NCBI taxonomy): Bacteria > Bacillati > Actinomycetota > Actinomycetes > Streptosporangiales > Streptosporangiaceae > Sphaerisporangium > Sphaerisporangium rhizosphaerae. The sequence goes on from NZ_JBHTCG010000001.1 coordinate 38,044, forward strand.
TTCCGTCGGCGTTCAGCAGCGCGACGATCTTCTCGCTGCGCAGGTCGCGTGACAGGCGCACCCGGGCCAGCTCCTCGGCCAGCGGCTGGTGCGCCGGGTCGAACAGGTAGGCCAGCAGGTGCAGCCCGACCGACGGCTCGGCGCCGTACCAGCGCCCGGACAGCTCCGCCCCCGGCACGAGGGTCAGGCCCGGCGGGACGGCCGCCGCGGCCGCCTCCCAGCCGGCCGTGGTGTCGTGGTCGGTGAGCGCGACCACGTCGAGCCCGGCGGCGGCCCGCCCCATGAGCGCGCCGGGGGCGTCGGTGCCGTCGCTGGCCGTGGAGTGCGTGTGCAGGTCGATCCGCATGGCACGAGCCTGCCAGCATCCCCGCCGCCGCGGTGACCCCCACCATGCCGTGGCGAGGCGTATGCCCATGCGGATCGCTCCGCACCCCGACGGCCTCCCGGCACCACGCGGCCTCGGTGACCCCCGCCGTGCCGTGTCGGGGCGTACGGGAGGTTGTATACAGGGCATGTCAGTACTTCACACGCGTCGCCGGTGGCGTGGCGTTCTCGCTCTGCTGTCGGTTCCGCCGCTGTTCCTCGTCGTCAGCGGGGCGTGGTTCTCGCTGCTCGGGTCGGGCGAGCCGGCGGCGCGCCCGCCGCGCCCCGCCGGGCAGGACGCCCTGTGGCTCGGCCACGCCTGGGTGGACGGGCGCAACGGGGAGCCGGAGCTGGCGGCGCTCGCCGCCCACCTTCGCGGCGGAGGCATCGGCGAGGTCTACCTGCACACCGGGCCGCTCGCCTACGACGGCACCCTCGCGCCCTCGCTGTACCCGCGCGCCGCGTGGGCGGTCGGCGCGTTGCACCGGGCCGTGCCGGGCCTGCGCGTGCACGCCTGGCTCGGCCAGCGCGTGGAGCCCGGGGAGCTCGACCTCGGCTCGCCGTCCGTGCGCGCCAACGTGGTCGAGGCGGCCGGGCAGGTGCTGGCCGCGGGCTTCGACGGCGTCCACTACAACTTCGAGCCCGTCCCGGACGGCGACCCGGGGCTGCTGGAGCTTCTCGACCGCACCCGCGCGGCCATCGCGCCCGCCCATGGCGTGCTGTCGATGTCGGTGCACCACATCGAACCGGCCCGCGGCGTCGCGCTCGTCGGCAACGCGCTGCTCGGCAGCACCAAGTGGTGGACGCCCGGTTATCTCACCCAGGTGGCCCGCCGCGTCGACCAGGTCGCGGTGATGAGCTACGACACCGCGCAGCCGACCGAGGACGCCTACGCCGGTTATGTCCGGCGGCAGACCGAGCTGGCCCTGGCGGCGGTTCCGCCCGCCACCCGGCTGCTGATGGGGTTGCCCGCCTACCACGACGACAACCTGACCCACCACGCCTCGGCCGAGACCGTGGCCGCGGCCGTGCGGGGCGTGCGCCTCGGGCTCGGCGCGAACACCAGGTCCGGCTTCGGAGTCGCCCTGTACGTCGACTTCGCCGCCACTCCCGCCGACTGGACCTCCTACCACCGCGCCTGGGAGGCACCGTCGGCGAGTATCCCCCCGACCAGCGGGCGGGCGGCAGGACCTTAGAAGGCCGGACCCGGCAGGGGCGAGAAGGGAGAGCCCGGAGCGAGGGTCCCCTCGATCAACGGGCGTGGCGCCTTCAGGGACCGTGGCGCCTTCAGGGACCGTGGCGCCTTCAGGGACCGTGGCGCCTTCAGGGACCGTGGCGCCTTCAGGGACCGTGGGGCCGTTCAGCGGGCAGGGGTGGGGACCCTGCCGATGCCGAGGGTGTTGGTGGCGGGGAGCAGGCCGGACTCCAGGGCGGCGACCAGGAGGGGCGTGGTGAGCTCGGCGAGGCGCTCGGCCTTCTCCAGGCCGAGCGCGCGCCAGGGGGCGATCGCGAGGTCGTCGGTGACGCGCTCGACGGTGTCGCGCAGCCGGTGCCCCTGCTCGGTCGCCGTGCCGTCCGGGTTCACCAGGCCGCGGGCGGCCAGACGGTCACGGGCGGCGTCCCACTCCTGAGCGGTCCACCCGCGGCTGCCGAACGTCTCGCGCGGCGCGCCGCCGATCGCGGCGAGCGACACCAGCGCCTCGCACGGGTCGAGCTCCGCGGTCAGCAGCGCGGCGACGTGCCCGTCCCCCCGGTGCTCGCGCAGGACGCCGATGGCCTGCCACAGGAGGAGGTGGGGCTCCTCGGGCCACGGCAGCGCGGCGTTGGCCGCGGCGAGCGGCCGGCCCGCGGTACCGGCCGCCTCCGCCGCCTCCCTGGCGAGCCGCGCGGCCTCGGCGAGGCCCTGGCCGCCGACCTCGCCGCCCAGCATCGCCCGGTACATCCCGTCCACGGCGCGCAGCCGCGCCTCCAGCACCTTCGCGGCCGGGGCCACGGTCCAGGCGGCGGGGACGTGCTCGGCGACCATGCGCGGGCTGAAGCTGTAGAAGGCCGCGGCGACCAGCTCGGCGGAGGCCTCCCCCAGCGGGGCGGCGCGCCAGGCGAAGTACGCGGGCCAGCGGGTGTCCACCTGGTAGCCCAGGGCCGCCGCCTCGGCCGACACCTCCGGCGCGTACCAGAACGGCGCGTGCACCGGCTCCAGCTGGTGCCACATCCGCCGCGCGAAACCGGGGTCCTGCGTCATCGTCGTCCACTCCTGTGCAAAGAGATCGAAAACCGCGAAGCCCCGCGAGAAGCCGGGGACATCCGGATCGTCACGTCAGCGCCATCACGTACGTTAGATAGCGCAGCTATCTAATGTCAATCCCTATCCTCTCACGCGGCCGCGCCCGTTCTGTGACGGGGAACGGAGATGACGGCGCAAACGGGGAGTACGCCGTCCGTCAGGCCGGAGGCATGCCCGCTCCATGGCCGCCGCCGATCGGTATCGTGGGACGCCGTGGCGGCTCAAGATCGCCTTTGCGCTGCCGGACGGCCCCGCCGGAACGGCGCGCATCATCGGCCTCGGGGGACGGACGGCCTGCCGGGCGTGACAAGGAAGGCGTTCGCGTGCTGCTGGCGGCTCGATACCGGCTTGACGAGCCTCTCGGGCGCGGAGGCATGGGCGAGGTGTGGCGGGCCACCGACGAGGTCCTTAACCGCCCCGTCGCGGTCAAGCTGCTGCTCGCGGAGGCCGTCGGCTCCTCTGCCGCCACGCGGTTCCGCCAGGAGGCACAGGCCACCGCACGGCTGAACCACGCCAACGTCGTCTCCGTCTACGACTTCGGCCAGGCCGGCGACCGGCTCTTCCTCGTCATGGAGCTGATCGAGGGACACAGTCTCGCCGGCCACCTCGCCGCCGCCGGACGGCTCGCCGTCGACGAGGTGGTCCGCATCGGGGCTCAGGCCGCCACCGGCCTGGCCGCCGCCCACCGGCTGGGCGTCGTCCACCGTGACATCAAGCCCGCCAACCTGCTGCTCACCGCGGACGGAGCGGTGAAGGTCGTCGACTTCGGCATCGCCCGGCTGGCCGACCAGGCCGCGGCGGCGCTCACCGGCACCGGGCTGATCATCGGCACGAGCGCCTACCTCGCCCCCGAACGCGCCCTCGGCCGCGACGCCGGACCGGCGTCCGACCTGTACGCGCTCGGGTGCGTGCTGTACGAGTTGCTGACCGGGCGCCCGCCCTTCCGCGCGGACGGCCCGACCGCGCTGCTGTACCAGCACGTCCAGGTGCCGCCCACGCCGCCGGGCGAAGTGCGCCGGGACGTGCCGTCCGCCTTGGACGACCTGCTGATGCGCCTGCTGGCCAAGGAGCCCGACGACCGCCCGACCGCCGACCAGGTCGCCCACCGGCTCACCGATCCGGGGCCCTCCTACACGGCCGCCCCGCCGCACCGCTCCTTCGTCGGGGCTCCGATCCCCCGTTCCTTCGCGGACGCCCCCCGGCGGCGGCACGACGTCGCGCCGGCCCTGCCGATGGCGCCGTCCGCCGCGGAGCCCTCGGGGACGCGCTTCCTGGCCTCCCTGCCGCCGGATCACGGGGGCCGCCGGACGTCGCCGATCGCCGAGGCCGGCGCCCGCCGGTCGCCGGCGGTCAAGGCGTGGCTGTCGCTCCGCCGAGGTGAACCGGCGCCCGTCGCCGCCGCCGGAGTCGCCGCGGTCATGGTCGTCGCGGCGCTCGCCTTCGCGCTCCTGCGCTCGGGCCCGGACACGGTGGCCCCGTCGGCCGCCGCCGCGTCTCCCTACGCGGACGCCCCGTCCGTTTCCGGCTCCGCGCCCTCGTCGCCATCGGAGTCGCCCTCCGCGTCGGCGTCGCCTTCCGTGTCGCTTCCCGCGTCGCCACCGCCCTCACCGCCCTCGGTGGTGGCCGTCGGCCCGCGGCGGCTGTCGGACGATCCGCGTGTGCTGCTGGCCCAGCTCGCCCAAGGGCTGAGCTGGGCGGTCGACCAGGGACGGCTCGACCCTCGCGTCGCGGAGAAGGCCCGGCACGACATCGCGGAGGCCCTCGCCAGGCTCGGCCGGGACGGTGGGCGGCACGACCACAGGGACCGGGACGATCGCGAGGCGGCCGACCGGATCCGCGGAATCCTCGGCGACCTGGCCGGCGCCGAGCGGAACGGGAAGTTCATCGCCGGACCCGCGCTGACCCGGCTGCTCACTCACCTGTCACAACTCGCCGGCGCCGATCACCGCCGGCCCGGCGACCACGACGACCACGACGACCACTAGGAACCGGCCGCCGAAGAGGCGGCCACGCCGGTCGCCGGCGTCGTCCACCCGAGCCGCCGCTCGGCCGACACGCCGAGACCCGCGGGCGAGAGGCCGTGACCTGCCGCGACGGCGAGCAGCCGTCTCACACCGTCGCCCGGCGAGGGGTCACCAGACCGGTCTCGTAGGCGAAGGCGACCGCCTGCGCGCGGCTGGAGAGGCCGAGTTTGGTCATCGTGCGGTTGAGGTGGGTCTTCACGGTCGCCTCGCTGACGCACAGGCGGCCGGCGATCTCGGTATTGGACAGCGCGTGCCCGACCAGCTCGAGGACCTCCGCCTCGCGGGCGGTGAGGGCGGCCAGGTCGCGGGAGGGGGGCGCGGTGACGTCCGCGCGGCGCGTGTAGGTCTCGATCAGGCGCCGGGTGACGCTGGGCGCGAAGAGCATCTCTCCGGCCGCGACGGTGTGGATCGCGGTGAGCAGGCGCTCGGGCGGGGTGTCCTTGAGCAGGAAGCCCGACGCGCCGGCCCGCAGGGCTTGACGCCTTCTCGCATGCCGATCAAGCCGTGGCCTTTCTCGCAGTCGGGAGCGGCCGCCCTCTCGCTCCCGCCGCCGTCGTCGGTGACGCGGATCTCCAGTTCCGCGGGGCGGTACAGGAGGGACACCCCGGCCCGCGCGGGCCCGGCGTGCTTGAGCACGTTGGTGAGCGATTCCTGGACGACCCGGTAGGCGCACAGGTCGACACCGGGCGCCAGCGGCCGCGCGGCGCCGGTGACCGTCACCTCCACCGCCACCCCCGCAGAACGCACCCGCTCGACCAGCTGCCCGAGCTGGTCGAGACCCGGCGCCGGGTCGTAGCTCACCCCATCGCCCTCGTCCTCGGGTTCGATGCGCAGGACCGACAGCAGCCGCCTCATCTCGCCCATGACCTCGCTGCCGGTCTGTGCGATGGCCCCCGGCCGCCACCCGGTGTACGGCGATCTCAATCGCATGCGGGATGACCTCTTTGTCTGACCTCCGTAACGTCCTGCGGTAACGCCGGCGGGACGCCGTCGGCCATTTTGGGTTGTTTGCGGCTCTCCGAAGGACCGACAATGTCTATGTTCTTGAAGAGATTAGTTTTCGGTAGCGACGTATCGGGCAGTAGATGGGTGGCGGTCGAAGGGATCGGCGCATCACCTTCGGCCTAGAACTTCAGAGCACGCGATGGATCGCCCGGGGATCCGACCGAAAGGACATGACAGATGAGGAAGCTGGTCGTGAGCACCTTCGTCACGCTCGACGGGATCATGCAGGCTCCCGGCGGCCCCGGCGAGGACGACAGCAATGGCTTCGCGCACGGCGGATGGACCGTGAACTACTGGGACGAGCAGCTGGCCGCATTCATGGACGAGACCATGTCCACGCCGTTCGATCTCGTCCTCGGACGCAAGACCTATGACCTCTTCGCCTCGTATTGGCCGAACGCCCCGGAGGAGGCCGGCGCCAAGCGCCTGAACGACGCCACCAAGTACGTCGCGTCGCGGAGTCGTCCCACGCTGGAGTGGAACAACTCGGTGCTGATCAAGGGAGACGTGGCCGAAGGCGTCGCGGCGCTGAAGAAGGAGGACGGACCCGAGCTGCAGGTGCACGGCAGCGGCGACCTGCTGCGGACGCTGCTGCGCCACGACCTCGTCGACCGGTACCGCCTGCTGATCTTCCCCGTGGTCCTCGGGTCGGGCAAGCGGCTGTTCTCCGAAGGCGCCGTTCCCTCGGGACTGAAGCTCGTCGACAGGGAGGTCTCCACCACCGGCGTCCTCATGAACACCTACGAATCGGCCGGCGAGGTCGTCACAGGGTCCTTCGATCAGGACTGACCGCTTCCGCGAAGCGCCACAGCGGGCCCCCTGGCCGGGCGTTCTCGACCGGGACGCCCGCTCGGCGAGGAGGCGGACGGTCCCGGGGGCAGGCCCGGCGGGTCCGCGTACTCCCTAGGTAGTACGTGACGTGTCGCTGGAGGGGGGACGACGTGGAGCGGCGCGTGCAACAGCATCGGTCACTACCGACCGAGCCATGAAGGGAGCACGCGATGCGCAGAATCTACGCAGCGCTTGCCGCACTGCTGTTGATCGCCGTACTGGCACAGTTCTACTTCGCCGCAGTGGGCGCGTTCGCCAGACCACAGGACGACGGCTCCTTCGCGCTGCACAGCATCACCGGCATGATGATCATTCCGGTCCTGTCGCTGCTGGTCACCATCGCCGCCGCCGCTTCCCGCGCCCCTGGGCGGCAGATCGCGACGGCCCTGCTGCCGTTCGGCCTGGTGATCGTCCAGGTTCTGATCGTCGTGCTCGGCCGCGTGCTGAACGACAGTGCGGACAACACGACCCCCGCCGGGCTCGCCATCATGGGCCTGCATGGGATCAACGCCATGGCGGTCATGGGAGCCGCCGGCATGGTGTTGCGCAACGCCCGCAAGCTCGCCGGTTCTCCGCGCGGCTCGCAGGCCGCCGACGGCGCTCCCATGGCGCGGACCTCCGGCTCTCTGGGCGGCGAGTCCGCGGCACGGTCCTCGTGAGCGTTGAAGGGCTCATGGCGCTCGACCTGCTCGCCGGGGTGCTCGCCGCGGTGGCGTGGCTGGGCGCGGGCGCGGCGGCGGCCACCCGCCGTATCCGGGTGGCCGCCGGTCTGTTCGTTCTGGCGGTGCTGGCGTCGCTGGCCCGGGGCGGGATCGTCCTGGCGCTCGCCGGCGCCGGCTGGTGGTTCGTCCAGGAGAAGCTCACCCTGACGCTGCCGCTGCTGGCGGTCGGCGTGATCGCCGCCGCCGTGCTCGCCGCTCCGTCCCTTGCCAGAGCAGCCCTGCGAGCCGGTCGGGGCGCACCCGGCCTCTCGGAGGCCGCCCGCACCGAGTCGACGGCGACGGTACCGCACGCCACGGGGGCGCAGGCGGTCGAGAACCCGGCGGCCGGGCCGGGAACGGCCGCCGGCACGGGACCGGCGTCCGAGACACGGGCAAGTGCCAAGGCAGGACGGGATGCCGTACCCGGTGCGGCGGCGTTGACCAGGCCCGGGACGGTGACGGCGCTGTTCGGGGCCGGGTACGCGGCGGCGGCCGGGCCGGTGGTCACGTTGCTGATGGGGTACCCGGCGACGTGGAGCACCGCGGTGATCACCGTGGTCCTCGTGGCCGCGGCGGTACTGACCACCCAGCGGTTGCTGGCCCCCGGCACGCGCGTCCACGGGACGCGGGCCGCCGTGGCGGCGACCGTCGTGGCCGGGCTGATCGGTGGAGGGCTCGCGTTCCTGCCGGCCGACGACGTCGACACCGGCCGTGGCCCGGCCGCCGCCTCCTCGGGCACCATGCCGGCATCGAACGGGCACGCCGCCATGCCGATGTCAGGTGGACATGCCGCCATGCCGATGCCGGCTGGACATGCCGCGATGCCGGTGACCGGTGGTCGATTCGGAGCGGGGCACCCGGCAGGAGCGCATGCGGCCGGTGCCGCGGGGTACGACCGGCCGGTGACCGCGCTGCGCGGACCCGCCGCGCCCGCGCCGGGCGGCACGGTGCGCCGGTACGAGCTCACGGCGCGCACGGCCACGGTCACCCTGTCGTCGGGGCGCAAGGTGGCCGCGTGGACGTTCAACGGGACCGTCCCCGGTCCGCCGATCACCGCCACCGAGGGCGACCTGGTCGAGGTGCGCCTGCGCAACGCCGACATCGCCGCCGGGGTGACCCTGCACTGGCACGGCTATGACGTGCCCGCCGGCGAGGACGGGGTCCCCGGCCTGACGCAGGACGGCGTGCGGCCCGGACAGGAGTTCGTGTACCGGTTCCGCGCCCTCCAGGTCGGCACGTACTGGTACCACACCCACGAAGTGTCCGACAAAGGGGTGAAGATGGGCCTGTACGGCGCGCTGGTGGTGACACGGCGTGGACCGGCGCCGCCGGGCGCCGACCTCACCCTGCCGGTGCACACCTTCGCCGGCCGGACCGTGCTCGGCGACCACGACCGGCCGATCGAGCGGCGCGTCGCGCCCGGCACGGCCGTCCGGCTGCGGCTGGTCAACACCGACAACACTCCGCACCGGTTCACGCTCGCGGGCGCCCGGTACAGGGTGGTCGCCGTGGACGGCTCGGATCTGCACACCCCAGGCGAGGTGGACCGGGTGGGACTGCGCCTGCCCGCGGGCGGCCGCTATGACCTCGCCTTCACGCTCGCGGCGGGCGCGCCGGTCACGCTCGCCGTGGACGACCGCGTGGCCGGCCTGCGCCTCACCCCCGACCCCACGGCCCCCGCGGCCGGCGCCACACCCGGCTCGTCCACGGACCCCACGAACGAGGGGGACACGAGCGGCGAGACGGGTGAAGACGGGCCGGGCACGGTGACGGTTCCGGACACTCGGGGGTGGCCCGAGTTGGACCTGACGCGGTACGGGTCGCCGGCCGGGCCGCTTCCGTACAGCGGCTCCACCCGGTTCGACCGGGACTTCACCATGGTCCTCGACCAGGGGCTGGCCGTGTCGGAAGGCCGCCCTCTGTACGCGCACACAGTGAACGGGCGCGCGTTCCCCTCGGTGCCGACCCAACAGGTACGGGATGGCGATCTGGTCCGGATGACGGTGGTGAACCGGGGACGGGAGACCCACCCCTGGCATCTGCACGGCCATCGCGTGCTGGTCCTCGCCCGGGACGGCCGCGCGCCGACCGGCACCCCGCTGTGGCTGGACACCTTCGACGTGCGCCCGGGCGAGGTGTGGCAGGTGGCCTTCCGCGCCTCGAATCCGGGCGTGTGGATGAACCACTGCCACAACCTGAGCCACGCGGATCAGGGCATGATGCTCATGCTGGACTATGAGGGCGTCACCACGCCCTTCCACGGCGCGCACGGCGGGTGATCGGGCCGTTCGCCACCAGAGTGGCCTAAGGTGATCAATGAGGCGATCGGTACTAGGCTTCGCCCTCGATGTCCGGAAATATCACGCCTCGCATTCTTCGTCGGTTGAAGCCCGGGACCCTGCTCATGGCGTTGCCGATCACTGCCATCTGCCTGCTCAGCGGATACGTGTTCCTGCTCGCCGCCGGCCATGACGCGAAGGCGGTCGCGGGACGGGACAGGACGGCTCGCGCCGCGGTCGCGGCCCCCTCGGCCTCGGCGGCGGGCCCTCCGGGCTCGGTCACGGCCCCCTCCGCCCCGGGTACGCCCCCATCGGCCCCTTCGGCCGCCGTGACGCCCGGTGCGCCGGCGGGGACGGCGAGCCCACCGTCCGCCGTGGCCCCGCCTCCCAGCCCCACGTCCGCCGCGTCCGGCTCCGGCGACGGCCCGGACGCGGGCCCGGACGCGCGCTCGGACTCAGGCTCGGCGGGGCGGGCGGAGACCGTCCGGGTCCCGTACTCGGCGAAGGGGCGGTACAAGGTCGTCAAGGGGGTCGCCGAGCCGCCGGAGGGAACCCGCGGCAAAGTGGTCCGCTACCTCGTCGAGGTCGAGCGCGGGCTGCCGTTCGACGCCGAGGACTTCGCCGCCATGGTGCACCGGACGCTCAACGACCCGCGCAGCTGGGGCCGGGGACGCATGCGGTTCGAGCGGGTCGACCACGGCCCGGTGCGCTTCCGCGTGGCGCTGTCCAGCCCCGCGCTCACCAACGTACGGTGCCGTCCCCTGCAGACGTTCGGCGAGCTGTCGTGCTGGAACGGCAGGCGCTCGGTCATCAACGCCAAGCGGTGGGGCGCGGCGATTCCCGGCTACCACGGCGACCTGGTCGCCTACCGGCAGTACGTGATCAACCATGAGGTCGGCCACGCCCTCGGCCACGCGCACCAGCGGTGCCCCGCCCCCGGCGGGCTCGCGCCGGTGATGACGCAGCAGACCAAGTCCCTGCAGGGCTGCCGCCCGAACGCCTGGCCCTTCCCACGCTCCAAGGGCGGCTCCGGCGGCGCGAAGCACCACGACGAGCGCAGGCACCGTGCCCCCAAGGGGGACACTCCGGATCGGCGCTCTAAGGGGAACTCCCCCGACGACGACCGGCCCCGCGCGGGCGAGCCCGGCCACCCCGGCCCCGGCCGGGACTCCTGACGCCGGCTGCGAGCAGGACTTCGGGAGGGTGGAGGAGCGCGAAAATCGTCCGCGATGACGATGAGGCCGGCGACGGAGGTCGGCAGACTCGGGAGGGCGACCGATGTCGGCCCACCAAAGGAGCAAAACGGTGCATTTAGCCCGAAAATCACTCCGTAGACTGATGGCCGCCGGGCTGGTCTCCGGCACTGTGCTCGCCACCTGGACGGCGGCGGCCCACCCAGCGGCGGCGCACCCAGCGGCGGCGCGGCAGAGCGAGGCGTCCGGCACCGGCGGCGCCGTGGTCCGGACCGCGGCGCCGCGGACCACCCCCGCCGCGGACGCCCTCGACCGCGACGCGCTGCGCGGGACGCTCGACGCGGTGCGGGACGCGGGGATGTACGGCATCTACTCCAGCGTCCGAGACGGCGAGGAGCGGTGGGAGGGCGCCTCCGGCGTCGCCGACGTGCGCACCGGCAGGCCCGTGACGCCCCGGATGCGGCACCGCATCGGCAGCGTCAGCAAGGCGTTCACCTCCGTCGCGCTCATGCAGCAGGTGGAGCGCGGCCGGCTCGACCTCGACGCGCCGATCGCGCGCTATCTGCCCGGCCTGGTGCCCGGCGAGCTCGGGCGCGCCGTGACCACGCGGATGCTGCTGAACCACACCAGCGGCATCGCCGACTACATCCCCGGTGCCTTCCCGTCGCTGCTGCGGGACTCCCCCGCCAGCCTCGACGACAACAGGTTCAAGCGGTTCACCCCCGAGGAACTGGTGCGCTTCGGCCTGGCCGGCGCGCGCACCGGACGTCCCGGCGAGCGCGCCTCGTACTCCAACACCAACTACGTGATCGCCGGCCTGCTGCTGGAAAGACTCACCGGCGTCGAGGCCGAGACCTACATCACCCACAACGTCATCGGCAGGGCAGGGCTCCGGCACACCTACTTCCCGCGCACGCCCTTCATCACCGGGCCGCACTCCAAGATGTACGAGGCGTTGTACGGCCTGATCGACCCGCCGCGCGACTACAGCGTGTATGACATGTCCTGGGCCTTCACCGCGGGCGCGCTGATCTCCACGATGGACGACCTCGGCACCTTCTACCGCGCGCTCCTCGGCGGCCGGCTCGTCGGCGCCCGGCAACTCGCCGAGATGCAGCGCACCGTCCCGTTCACCGACGCGCAGGGCAACGTGCTGCTCAACTACGGGCTGGGGATCTACGCGCAGGACTGGCCGTGCGGCCGGTTCTGGGGGCACGACGGAGCGGTCTTCGGCGCGGGCACGGTCACCCTGTCCAGCCCCGACGGCCGCCGCCAGGCGTCGCTGGGCATCAACCTGATGAAGTACCAGCACATCGACGAGAACGGCCAGGTCCAGGTCCATCCCATCGACATCGCGATGGCGCGGCACATGCTGGTCGCCCTGTGCGGAACCCAGGCCGCCCCGCCCTCCACGCTGAGGGCCCCCGCCATCCCCCTGTTCCCCACCGAGACCCTGCGCCCGGCGCGAGCCTAAGGGCACCGCCACCGGCCCTCTCCGCCGCGCCGGGCCGAGAGGGCCGGCCGAAGCGGTCGGCGCACGGCGAGGCGGCGTGCGCCCCCGACCCGGGACTCAGTGCACGGCGAGAGTGCGGCCGGCGGCGACGGCCTCGCGTACGCTGCTCGCCAGGACCGCTCCGACTCCGTGGGCACGCGACGCCAGGTCGCGCAGGCCCTCGAGGTCATCGGTGTGCGCCAGCAGGTCGCGGTACTTGTCGTTGCTGCGCAGCAGGTCTTCGGCGTGCAGCGCCGCGTCCGCCGCCTGCACGCGGCGCGCGTACGCCTCGAGCGCCGCGACCTGCCCGGTCACCTCGCCGGCCGAGCGCCGCAGCGCGGCGAGCTGGGGCTCGAGCACCGCGCGCAGCTCGGGGGTCAGCACTCCCCCGGTCGCCCGGGCGTGCTCGGCGCGCAGCTCGGACTGGGTGCGGAGCACTCTGGCGATCTCCCACAGCCGCCGGGGCAGGACGACGTCGTTGGCCACCGGGTCCAGCCAGCCCATCTGGTTGACGCGGGAGGCGTAGACCGTCTCGACGGCGTGGCCCGCGCGGTCGAGCAGCAGCCGGGCGGACCGGTCGAGGTCGGCGGGGACGACGTAACGGTCCTGGTAGAGCCGCACGAGGCGGGTGGGGGATCCGAGCACGGCGAAGCGGCCCCACGGCAGGCCCACGGCGGCGGCGCCCACCAGCAGGACCGACAGCGTCGCCGTTCCGCCGATCAACGTCATGCGGTCGTGGGCCACTTCCTGCGACACCGCGATGAGGACGAGGATGAGCAGCAGGCCCGCGATGACGCCGAGCCAGCCGGAGGCGCTGGAGGGGACGACACGGCGGTCGGCCAGGGCGTTGTTACCGATGATGCGTCGTTTGTCATCGTCGGGGATGTCCGGGTCCACCACCGGCCATCGTCCGATCCACCAGGCGCCCATCGTGAAGCAAGCCCCCTCTCGGCGAAATCGCCGCCCCCCGTCAGCGGCGGAGCCGTGGCCCCGCAGCCGACAATCCCCGTTGGCGTCATTTTAACGTTCGCGCATGGCGCGCGGCGCGGTTCATGGGCGCCGGGAATCGATTCCGGGTATTAGCGCCCGTCGCCATCCCTAATTGCGACATATCCGGTAATTCAGATCGGTGCCGGCCGCCGGGGGTTGACCTCAACCGCGCTTGATGTTTCACGATGGTCGCCCCGCACCTCTGACAAGGGAGAACTCATGATTCTGGTCACCGGGGCCACCGGTCGCGTCGGAGGGCACGCCGTGTCGGCCCTGCTGGCGGCGGGCGCCGAGACACGGGCCCTCGCCCGCGACCCCGCGGCCGCCCGCCTGCCGGACGCCGTTGAGATCGTCCCGGGCGACCTGGCGAAACCCGAGACGCTGGAAGCAGCCCTGGACGGCGTCGAAGCGGTGTTCCTGGTCTGGCCCACCCTGTCCGCCGACCACGCCGCCCCGGCCGCCGTCGAGGCGATCGCCGCGCGCGTCCGCCGCGTCGTCTATGTGTCCGCACGGGGAGTGCCACCCGGGCGGGAGGAGTCGGACGGGACCATCCTCGGCTCGCACGCCCGCCTGGAAAGCCTGATCGAGCGGTCGGGGATGGAGTGGACGTTCCTGCGCCCCGGCGGCTTCGCGGCCAACACCCTCATGTGGGCGCCGCAGATCCGGGAGACCGGGACCGTCCGGTGGGTGCACGGCGCCGCTCGCAGGCCGCTCATCCACGAGCGCGACATCGCGGCCGTCGGTGTGCGCGCGCTGTCCGCCCCCGGGCACGGCGGCGCCGCGTACGAGCTCACCGGGCCGCGGGCGCTCACGCAGGTCGAGCAGGTCACCCTCATCGGCGAGGCCGTCGGCCGTCCGGTGCGATGGGAGGAGATGTCCCCCGAGGTCGCGCAGCGGGCGATGGTGGCCCAGGGCATGCCGGCCTCGCTGGCCCGCGACATACTGGACGGGCACGCCGCGATGGTCACCGCCCCGGAAACGGTCACCACGACCGTCGAGGAGATCACCGGCACCCCGGCCACCGGCTTCGGAACCTGGGCCCGCGACCACGCGGACGACTTCCGCTGACCCCGCGTCACGCGGACGACTTTCGCTGACCCCGCGTGGGGTGTGGAGGGGGTCAGCCCCGGTGGGCGACGCCGCAGAAGGCGGGCAGGTCGTCGTCCCCCCGGTAGAGCGGGGAGTCGGGCCGCCACGAGCCCAGGCGCGTCAACCCCGGCTCCACGAGCTTCAGGCCGTCGAAGAACGCCTCGATCTCCTCCTGGGAGCGCAGCACGGCGGGCGAGCTGGCCCTGTCGTACACCGACGTGCCCGGCATCAGCCGCCGATCGGCCTCGGCGTGCGACAGGACCAGCACCGAGCCGGGGACCACGGCGTCCATCAGAGCGCGGACGATGCCGCGCGGGTCCTCCTCGTCCCTGATGAAGTGCAGCACGAAGACGAGCAGAACGGCCATGGGCCGGTCGAAGTCGAGGTGCTCCCGCAGCACCGGGTCGGCGACGATCTTCTCCGGCCGGCGCAGGTCGCCGGCGACCATGATGGTCTGCTCGTCGGTGGCGAGCAGGGCCTCGCCGTGCGACAGGACGATCGGTTCGAGGTCGACATAGGCGACGCGCGCGGCGGGCAGGACGCGCTGCGCCACCTCGTGGACGTTCTCCTGTGTGGGCAGCCCGGAGCCGATGTCGAGGAACTGGCCGATGCCCACTTCGGCGGCGGCGTACTCGACCGCGCGCCGCAGGAAGCGGCGGTTGGCGACGGCGAGCTCGCGCGTGCGGGGGAACACGCCGATGACCCGCTCGGCCGCTTCCCGGTCGGAGGCGTAATTGTCCTTGCCGCCCAGGTAATAGTCATACATTCGCCCGACATTTGGGGTTATCGGGTCGAATGCTGCGTTCAGTGGCGCGGAATCCATTACCACTCCGTCGGGGGCCGGGTGTCATGCGGCGGTTCTCGCCGACCGTTCACGTTATTCGGGGCCCGACGTTAACAGCCGCCATCCCGATGCTCAATGGCGAGGGCCGATTCGCCGCTCACAGGTCCCTGCGGCGCACGAGCAGGGCGCCCGCGGCGAGCGGCAGCAGAGCGTAGGCGAGCATCACGGCCGCCGCCGCGACCGGGGACAGCAGCGTGTCGAACACCGTGTTCGCGTCGAGGGTGCCGGTGATCTCGCGGGGCAGGTTCGTCAGCAGGACCGACCCGAGCCGCGCGTCCCACGGCGCCGGCAGGTTGATCGCCACGATCGGGATCACGTACACCAGCCCGATCAGGATGACGATCGACCCGGCCGTGGACCGCAGAACGGTGGCCAGCCCCAGCCCCACCAGGGCGAACACCACCACCGACAGGCCGGTGACGATCAGGACCGGCAGCCGGTGGGCCAAGGGGGTGAGGTACACGCCGTTGAACCGGCCCCCGATGAGCGACCGGCAGGCGAAGTAGGTCCCGAACACCACCAGCGGCCCGGTGACGGCGGCCAGCCCGGCGAGCAGGGCCGCCTTGCCCGCGACGACCGGCCAACGCCGGGGCACCGCCATCATGGTCGCCCTGATCGTCCCGGTGGTGTACTCCGAGGTGATCGACAGCACGCCGAGGATGCCCAGGCACAGCTGGGGGATGATCACCAGGACCTCCTCGATGTAGGAGACCGAGGAGCGCAGCCGCCCTTCGGGCGAGGTGCCGTCGAACGCGGCCGCCGCCGACCAGGCGATGGCCGCGCCGGCCAGCAGGCCTGCCAGGGTGACGCCCAGGGCGTAGTAGGTGGAGCGGACCGAACGGAGCTTGTGCCACTCCGCGGCCAGAACGTCGATCATGGACTACCTCCGGTGCGTGGACGCCGACCGTGGGCGGGCGCTCGACGGTACGGGCGCCGGTGAGCGGGTGTTCGGGGACGCGTCAACGCTCCCGCAGCCGAAGCGGCGGCGCATCGGCCCTGCGTCCGAACTCCCACACGGGTCTCACCCTCCAGACCGTCCTCCTCCGGGCTGATCCACCCCTGTCCCCGTCCTCGTCGCTCCCGTCCCCGTGCCGGCTCGGCGGCGACGGCGACGGCGACGGCGATCAAGGTGTCCTCGGGGTGTCCATCAGATGGACGGGAATAGGCGGAACGGTGGCGGAAGTTAAGATCGGGCGATGTCCATGGCGTCAGTAGGGCCGGTTCGGAGCCGAAGAACCGCAGCAGGGTGGTCGACCAGACCGTCGTTCCCCCGCCCCTGACGAAGACCCGGGCGAACCGTCCGGGCACTCACCAGGAGCCTTCTTGCCCTCCTCACCGGTGGAAGCCGAGCAGCCGCTCGCGCGGCGGACCCCGACGCCGGCCGCCTCGCGGACGCCCGCGACCAGAGCCGTCCAGCACGCCCCCCTGACACCGCGCAAGCCCCCCACCCCGGCCGGCTCCCTGCCCGGGACCACCTCCGAGCCGGCCGTCTTCCTGGCCGGGGCGGCCGCCGCGCCGCCGCGGACGCTGGTCGACATCCTGGCCGAGACGACCCGGCGCCACCCCCGCTCCCCCGCGCTCGACGACGGCCGCACCCGCCTGGACTACCAGGCCCTGAGCGCCGAGGTGGAGTCCCTGGCGGGCGAGCTGCGCCGGGCCGGTGTGCGCACCGGCGACCGCGTGGGCGTGCGCGTCCCGTCCGGCACCGCCGACCTCTACGTCGCGATCCTCGCCGTGCTCGCCGCCGGCGCGGCCTACGTGCCCGTCGACGCGGACGACCCCGACGAGCGCGCCGAACTGGTCTTCACCGAGGCGGGCGTCCACGCCGTCGTCGGCGAAGGCCGCGCGATCACCCGTACGACGCCCGCGAGCACGGACGACGCTCGCCGTCCCCTCCCCGCGAGCACGGACGGCCCTCGCCACACCGTCCTCTCGGACACAGACCCCCGCCCTCACCCCGAGCCGGACGGCATGCCGGAGCGGCCCGGTCCCGAGACGACCGGCGCCCCGGAGCGGTCCGGTCCCGGGCCGGAGGACGACGCCTGGATCATCTTCACCTCGGGCTCCACGGGCAGGCCGAAGGGCGTGGCCGTGACCCACCGCAGCGCGGCGGCGTTCGTCGACGCCGAGGCGCGACTGTTCCTCGCCGACGAGCCGATCGGCCCGGGCGACCGGGTACTCGCGGGCCTTTCCGTGGCCTTCGACGCCTCCTGCGAGGAGATGTGGCTGGCGTGGCGGCACGGCGCCTGCCTGGTGCCCGCGCCCCGCGCGCTCGTGCGCACCGGCATGGACCTCGGCCCCTGGCTCGCCGACAAGGGCATCACGATCGTCTCGACGGTGCCGACCCTGGCGGCGCTGTGGCCGGTGGAGACCCTCGACGACGTCCGCCTGCTGATCTTCGGCGGCGAGGCGTGCCCGCCCGAACTGGCCGAGCGGCTGGCCGTTCCCGGGCGCGAGGTGTGGAACACCTACGGCCCCACCGAGGCCACCGTCGTGGCGTGCGCCGCGCCGCTGACCGGGCGGGGCAAGGTGCGCATCGGCCTGCCGCTCGCCGGCTGGGACCTCGCGGTCGTGGACGACGCGGGCGAGCCCGTGGCCATGGGCGAGACCGGCCAGCTCGTCATCGGCGGCGCCGGCCTGGCCCGCTACCTGGACACCGCCAAGGACGCCGAGAAGTACGCCCCGCTGCCCTCCCTCGGCTGGGCGCGCGCCTACCGCAGCGGCGACCTGGTGACCGCCGAGCCGCGGGGCCTGGTCTTCGTCGGCCGGGCGGACGAGCAGGTCAAGCTCGGCGGCCGGCGCATCGAGCTGGGCGAGGTGGACGCCGCGCTCCAGTCCCTCCCGGGCGTGCGCGGCGCGGCCGCCGCGGTCCGCGCGACCGGCTCGGGGCACCAGCTTCTGGTCGGGTACGTCGTCGCCGCCGAGGACTTCGACGCCGAGGCCGCCCGCGACCGGCTGGCCGGGGCGCTGCCGGCCGCCCTGGTCCCGCGCATCGCGCTCGTGGCCGACCTGCCGACCCGCACCTCCGGGAAGATCGACCGCGACGCCCTGCCGTGGCCGCTGCCCGGCGGCGCGACCCCCGGCGCCGATCCGGGCGCGGCGGGCGCGGCCGCGGAGCTGTCGGACGACGAGCGGTGGGTGGCCGAACGGTGGGCCGGCATCCTGGGCGTGGACGCCGCCGACCGCGACGCCGACTTCTTCGTGCTGGGCGGCACGAGCCTGGCCGCCGCGCTGCTGGTCTCCGAGCTGCGCGCCCGCCACCCCGCGGCGGCGGTCGCCGACGTGTACGAGCACCCCACGCTGGGCGGGCTGGCCGCCCGCCTGGCCGCGATGGCGGCCCCCCGCGCCGAGAACGCGCAGCGTCCCGTGACGCCGGTGCCGCGGCGTTCCGCGCTCGCGCAGACGGCGCTCATGATTCCGCTGCTGACCATCGGCGGCATGCCGTGGATCGTCGGCCTGGCCACGCTGAACAACATCGTGGCCCTTCCCTGGACCCCCACCGTCTCGTGGTGGTGGGTGCTGGCGGGCTGGCTGCTGTTCGTCTCCCCCTGGGGACGCATCGGCGTGGCCGCCGCGGTGGCCCGGGTGCTGCTGCGCGGCCTGAAGCCGGGCGCTTACCCGCGCGGCGGCGGCACGCACCTGCGGCTGTGGTTCGCCGAGCGGTTCGCCGCGCAGATCGGGGTGGGCCGGCTGTCCGGCGCCCCGTGGAACGCCCGGTACGCGCGGGCGCTCGGCGCGCAGGTCGGCGAGGACGTGGACCTGCACGCGCTGCCCCCGGTGACCGGGATGCTCAAGGTCGGCAGGAACGCGGCGATCGAGCCCGAGGTCGACCTGCACGGGTACTGGCTGGACGGCGACCTGCTGCGCGTCGGTGAGATCCGCGTCGGCGCCTCCGCCACGATCGGCGCCAGGGCGACGCTGCTCCCCGGGGCCCGCGTCGGCAAGAACGCGCAGGTCGCGCCGGGCGCCGTCGTCGAGGGCGCCGTCCCGTCCGGCGAGCGCTGGGCGGGGGCGCCCGCGAGCCGGCAGGGCAAGGCGCGCCGGTTCCCGCCGTCGGAGCGGCCGCCGCGCTCCCGGCGCTGGGAGGCGATGTACGGCCTGTCGGCGATGGCGCTGAGCCTGATCCCGGTCGTGGCCGCGCTGTGCGGGCTGATCGTGCTGGACGTCTTCGCCGGCGACGTGGCCACGCTCGGCGAGGCACTGCCCGCCGCCCTCTACGGCGTCGCGCCCGCCACGGTGACCGCGCTCGCGGCCTTCGCACTGATCGTCGTGGTCTGCGTGCGGCTGCTCGGCGCCGGCCTGCGCCCGGGACGGCACCCCGTGCACAGCCGCCAGGCGTGGCAGGCGTGGGCGACCGGCCGGCTCATGGCGGCGGCCCGCGTCTGGCTGTTCCCCCTGTACGCCAGCATCCTCACCCCCGCGTGGCTGCGCGCGCTCGGCATGAAGGTCGGCCGGGACGTCGAGCTGTCCACGGTGCTGGCGCTGCCCACGATGACCACCGTCGGCGACGGGGCCTTCCTCGCCGACGACACGATGGTGGCCCCGTACGAGCTGGTCAACGGCAGCCTGCGGGTGGACCAGGTGCGCATCGGCAAGCGGGCCTTCCTCGGCAACAGCGGCATGACCGCTCCGGGGCGCAAGGTGCCCAAGGATGGGCTGGTCGGCGTGCTGTCGGCCGCGCCGAAGAAGGCCAAGGCCGGGTCGTCCTACCTGGGCATGCCCCCGATAGAACTGCGCAGGACGGCCGAGTCCGGCGACCGGAGCCGCACCTACGACCCGCCGCGCCGGCTGAAGGCCGCGCGGGCGTTCGTGGAGGTCTGCCGCGTCGTGCCGGCCATGGGCACGGTCGCGCTCGCCGTGCTGGTCGCCGCGACGCTGGAGTTCCTCGCCGGCTCCTACGGCTTCGCGGCCGCGGCGGGGCTGGTCGGCGTGGTGCTGGCGGGCGCGGGAGCCGTGGCCGCCGCGACCGCCACCGCGGCCAAGTGGGCGATCGTCGGCAGGATCGCGGCGGGCAACCGCCCGCTGTGGAGCTCGTTCGTGTGGCGGAACGAGCTGGCCGACAACTTCGTGGAGGTGCTCGCCGCCCCGTGGTTCGCCGAGGCGTGGCTCGGCACCGCCCCGCTGGCCCTGTGGCTGCGCTCGCTGGGCGCGCGCGTCGGCCGCGGGGTGTGGTGCGAGACCTACTGGCTGCCCGAGGCCGACCTGGTCGAGGTCGGCGACGGGGCGAGCGTCAACCGCGGATGCGTGCTGCAGACCCACCTGTTCCACGACCGCGTGATGAGCATCGATAAGGTCGTGCTGCGGCACGGGGCGACGCTCGGGCCGCACGGCGTGGTCCTCCCCGCGGCGACGATCGGGCAGGACACCACGGTCGGGCCGGCGTCCCTGGTGATGCGCGGCGAGACGGTGCCCGCGCGCGCCCGCTGGTTCGGGAACCCGATCACGCCGTGGTCCCGTCCGCCGTCGCGTTGACCCGGAAGGCATGACAGAACGTGAGCGTGGCACCAGGCGTCTCCCGCCGTCCCTACTTTCCCGAGCGGGGCAACGAGGGCTACTGGGTCGAGCACTACGAGCTGTCGCTGGACTACCGGGTCGGCGCCGGCCGGCTGCGCGCGTCGGCGGTGATCTCGGCGTTCGCGAGCCGGTCCCCGTCCCTTCCCGCCTTCACCCTGGACCTTTCGTCCTCGCTGCGCGTGTCCGGGGTGCTGGTCGACGGCGAGCCGGCGCGCTACACGCACCGGGGTGACAAGCTGCGGATCACCCCGGCGCGCCCGCTGCACGAGGGCACGCTGTTCGCCGTCGACGTGCGGTACGGGGGCGACCCTCGTCCCCTGACCAGCCGCTGGGGCGGCCTCGGGTGGGACCGGCTCACCGACGGGGTCATCGTCGCCGGCCAGCCGACCGGGGCGCCGTCGTGGTTCCCCTGCAACGACGACCCGGCCGACAAGGCCACCTACCGCGTCACGGTGACGACCGGGTCGGCGTACGAGGTGGTGGCCAACGGCCGCCTCGCCGACCGGCGCCGGGCCGCGTCCACCACCACCTGGGTGTACGAGCAGCCACAGCCGATGGCCACCTACCTGGCGAGCGTGCAGATCGGGCGGTACCAGTCGGCCGAGGTGCCGGGGCCGGTGCCGCAGCGGCTGGTCCACCCCGCCCGGCTGGCCTCGCGGGTGCGGGCCGACTTCGCCCGCCAGCCGGCCATGATCGCCCTGTTCTCCGACCTGTTCGGCCCCTACCCCTTCGCCGGGTACACCGTCGTGGTCACCGCCGACGACCTGGAGATCCCGGTCGAGGCCCAGGGGATGTCGATCTTCGGCGCGAACCACGTGGACGGGCGGCGCGGCGAGGAGCGCCTCATCGCCCACGAGCTGGCCCACCAGTGGTTCGGCAACAGCCTGACGCTGGAGGACTGGCGCGACATCTGGCTGCACGAGGGCTTCGCCGCCTACGCCGAGTGGCTGTGGTCGCAGGCGTCGGGCGAGGAGACGGCCGACGCGCTCGCCGCCCGCTGGCACCGCAGGCTGGCGGCGCTCCCGCAGGACTTCACGCTGGCGGACCCCGGCGCGCGCCGGCTGTTCGACGACCGGGTGTACAAGCGCGGCGCCCTCACCCTGCACGCGCTGCGCCGCGCGATCGGCGACGAGGCGTTCTTCGCGCTGCTGCGCGAGTGGACGGCCACCTACCAGCACGGCGGCGTCACCACCGAGCGGTTCACCCGCCTCGCGGCCCGCCACGCCGCGACCTCGCTGGACGACCTGTTCGCCGAGTGGCTCCACACCGAACGCCTCCCGGCCTCCCTCACCCACCGGACGGTCTGACCCCGCGGCCGACAACGTCCTGCCTGGCGACGGCCGGGCGGGTTGCGGACCCGTCTGTGGGGGCCGGTCTTGGGGACGGCCGTACGAAGTCCTGGATCGGCTGTGGGTGAAACCGCGCGTGCCGATCGGCACGGTGGCGTTGACTGGCTGTCGGGGCCCCGGCCACGCCAAGACCCCTGGGAGCCACGCGGCGCCCGAGTCCCCGCCAGGAGCCACCACCGCGATGGCGGGAGCCGCGCCGAAGGAAAGGGAAGCATGGGCGAGCACGACGCCTTCCGCATCGACCACGGCCACGATCGCGAACTCGCCTCCGAGGGGTCAAGCCGGTACGCCGAGCACGTACGGCACAACGTCGCGGCGTTCGACGGCGCGTGGGGCGACATCGCCCCGGTCACCTTCGCGTGCGCCGCCTGGCGGCTGGCCATCACCCCCTCGCCGCCCTACGTGCGGCGCCACCGGCGCATCCTGTCCGCCGCCTGCGACCGCAACGCCTGGGACGGCACGCTCACCGCCCGCGTGCTCCTCGTCTCGCCGCCGCCGGCGGAGCTCACCGCCTCGCGCGAGTGGTGGCACGACCGCGGCTGGCGCGAGTGGCCGCAGACCTTCGGCCAGTACCTCGAGCCCAGCGACCAGGACCTCACCCGGAACCCGTTCCTGCGCACCACCCTGGTGATCGACGCGCCCCTGCCGCTGGACGCCCTGCCGCCCGCCCCCGACGGCCCGAGCGACACGCTGTCCTCCACCGCCGCGCTCGCGGTCACCACCCTGGTCAGAGAGCTCAACGCCCTGCTCACCCCGATCATCCGCCGCCTGGAGACCACCCAGGCCCGCGGCTGACCGCGGCGCGCGTCAACCATGTCGCCTGCGGCCTCCGGGTGCGGGTGAACATCCCGCACGGGACACCAGTACGTGAGCACGCGCGTGCACCGACGGTGGCTCCCCCACTCCCGCCATGTGCTGGACGTGATGGGCGCCGGGTCGGCGGGTCGTGGTACGGCGATGCCGGCGCCTGCTACGGCGCCCGAGCCGGTGAACGTTCCTGGACAGCGCATCAGTGCGGCGCACCGCGGGCCGGCCTGTCATGCGGTCACGACGCCGAGCGGAGCTTCACCGACGCCCCTGCGGGGGGCGGCGGGGGCTTGAGACGGTTGTGAGACTTCACGGCCGGCACGGGCTGTTAGGTTCCGGGCACAAGCCCACGAAGGAGGTCATCATGTCCATCGTCCGAGGGTTCGGCAACGGGGCGGCCGCCGCCCTGATCGGCGCCGCGGCCGTCGTCGCGACCACGGCCGCACCGGCGGCTGCCGCCGTCGACCCGGCGAGCTGCGTCTACGGCTACAACCTCTCCATTCCGCAGGTCTCGGCCACCTGCAACAACCCGACCCCGACCGGCTGGTATCTGCGGGTCGCGTGCGAGACGCCCCGCGGCACCGTCGTGTACGTCAACGGCACCATGGCCTACGGCCCGGGGCGCGACACGTCGCTGGCGCGGTGCCCGCACAACACCGAGCTCGGCCCCTCCACGCTGGTCAACGCGTAGCGGCCCGCAGGGCCTCGGTGAGGCGGCGGACGCCGTGGTCCAGGCGGCGGAAGTAGGTCGCCCTGCTCAGGTGCAGGCGGTGGGCGGCCGCCTCGTGCGCGATGCCGCCACGAAGGTAGTACAGGCTGAGCACACGCCCGGCCTCCTGGTCCACGGGTGAGCCGGAGTTCGCCAGCGCCTCCACCTGCCGCCGGACGAAGGCCGCGATCGCCTCGGGCGACCCCAGCCCGGGCATCGCGGCCAGCGGGCCCTCGGCCGGCCGGCGCGGGTCGCCCAGCCGGGCGAGGGCGGCGCGCACCGCCTCCGCAAGCGCGTCGTCCTCGGCGGGGACGGCGCCCCGTTCGAGCTGCCGCAGCCAGCCGGGCAGGTTGCGCGGGGTGAACGAGCGCGCGAAGACGCCGCTCCTGCGTCCGCAGCGGAACAGGTCGTCGCGGGTCTCTCCCATCCGGACCAGGCCCATGCGCTCCG
This sequence comes from Sphaerisporangium rhizosphaerae, assembly GCF_042665155.1. Taxonomy (NCBI): domain Bacteria; kingdom Bacillati; phylum Actinomycetota; class Actinomycetes; order Streptosporangiales; family Streptosporangiaceae; genus Sphaerisporangium; species Sphaerisporangium rhizosphaerae. Next base: position 61,968 of record NZ_JBHTCG010000001.1, read on the forward strand.
ACAGCCGCTGGTACGGCGCCCACGGCGTGGAGACGACCACCCTGCCGCTCGCCATGGCGGTGGCCAGGATGTGCCGCAGCATGACGGCGCGCGCCGCCGGGCGGCGGGGCGCGGTGACCAGCATCCCCAGGACGACGCCGGCGGAGCCGTCGCCGCCGGGCGAGGGGGCCGGCGGCGGCGCGTGCTGCTGGAGCAGCGCCTCCAGCAGCGGCGCGGCCCCGGCGCCGATGCCCGTCATGTTCGTCATGCCCAGGGGCCGGTCGTCGCCGTCGACGACCAGGTCGAACCGGCTGCCGGGGGTGGTCATCCACAGCTCCAGCATCCGGTCGGCGCGGCGCGGGTCGAGCGCCTCCATGCCGGCCCACTGGCGGGTCAGCCGGACGATGTCGTCCTCGTCCGCCGCCTCCGCCGCCCTGACGCGCAGCGGCCCCGGCACGGGCGGGAAGAAGATCGGGCGGACCTGGGGATGGGCGGACATGTGCAGCACCTGGTCGGCCAGTTTGGCGCGCACGCCCGGGTCACCGGTGCGGGTGATCTGACGCCGCCGGTGCGCGGAGCCCTTGTCCAGAAGCGTGCGGGCCGTGACCGGGTGCCGCCACCGGTAGGCCAGCTCGAAGATCGTGCGGAAGGGCTCGACCACGACCAGCCCGTGCGCCTCCGGCCGTACGACGCTCAAAGCGCTGAGCCGGTCGAAGTCGGCGGGCGTCCCCTGCACGAGCGCGGCCAGCAGGTCGGCGTCCGCACCGCCCACGGTGGCCACGACCGGCAGCGCGCCGGGCGGCGGGCCGGCGGTCTCGACGGCGAGCCGCCGCAGCAGCTCCCCCGCCACGACGTCCGCCAGACCCCCCAGAACGTCCGCCGGACCTCCCAGAACGTCCGCCGGACCTCCCAGAACGTCCGCGTGCCCGCCCCCGGCGAGCGCGCACAGGAGCCGGTCGGCGATGAGCGGGATGCCGCCGGACAGGTCGGCGACCAGGTCGAGCCGGGCCGGGTCGCGCACACCCCGCGAGCGCGCGAACCTGCGCACGGCCGTCCGGCTCCACGGGGACAGCGGCACCGTCTCGACCGGCCGGTCGGACCAGCCGGGCCGGGACACCAGCGGCCTGCGCCCGACGACCAGCACGCACGTGCCCGGCGCCACGCCGGCGAGCAGTTCGCGGACGGCCTCAGCGTGCCCGTCGTGGTCGACGCCGTCGACCACGAGCGGACCGACCGCGCCGCCACCGGCCACCAGCGCCGAGGCCAGCCGGCTCTTGCCCACGCCGACCGGCCCGCAGAGGTTGACGACGACGACCGGTCCGCCGGGCCGGGCGCCCCGTACCAGGGCGCTCAGCCGCCGGCGCGCGTCGGTGTAGGCGACCACCGGTAAACGGTAGCAATCACGGCGTCACCGAGGAATCGGTGAAGACCGCGACAGACCTGCGACCCGTGGCCCACCGCCGGCCCGGTGGCCCACCGCCAAGCGCGGCCCACCTCCGGCGGTGGCCCACCGCCGGCCCGGTGGCCACCGCCGAGCGATGGTCCACCGCCGGAGGTGGACTCACCCGGCCATGTCGCCGTCGGCCGCCACCAGGGCGCCGCTGAACTGCGCCGAGTACAGGCGGTGGTAGGCGCCGCGGGCGGCGAGCAGCTCGTCGTGGGTGCCGTGCTCGACGATGCTCCCGGCCTCCATCACCAGGATCAGGTCGGCGTCGCGGATGGTGGACAGCCGGTGGGCGATGACGAAGCTGGTGCGGTCGCTGCGCAGCGCGGCCATCGCGTGCTGCACCAGCACCTCGGTGCGGGTGTCCACCGAGCTGGTCGCCTCGTCCAGGATGAGCAGGGACGGGTCGGCCAGGAACGCCCGCGCGATGGTGAGCAGCTGCTTCTCGCCGGCGCTGACGTTGCTCCCCTCCTCGTCGATCACGGTGTCGTAGCCGTCGGGCAGCGTGCGGACGAACCGGTCGACGTAGGTCGCCCGCGCAGCGGCCTGGATCTGCTCCTCGGTGGCCCGCGGGTCGCCGTAGGCGATGTTGTCGCGGATGGTGCCGCCGAACAGCCAGGTGTCCTGGAGCACCATGCCGATCTGGGAGCGCAGGTCGTCGCGGCGCATCGCGGTGATGTCGACGCCGTCCAGGGTGATGCGTCCCGCGTCCAGCTCGTAGAAGCGCATGATGAGGTTGACCAGGGTGGTCTTCCCCGCGCCGGTCGGGCCGACGATCGCGATGGTGTGACCGGGCTCGGCCACCAGCGAGAGGTCCTCGATGAGCGGCTGGTCGGCGTTGTAGCGGAACGACACGTGCTCGAACTCGACCCGGCCGCGCCGGTCGGCGGGCGGCGCCGCGTCGGCGGGGTCGGGGGCCTGCTCCTCGGCGTCCAGCAGCTCGAAGACCCGCTCCGCCGAGGCCACCCCCGACTGCAGCAGGTTGGCCATCGAGGCGACCTGCGTCAGCGGCTGGGTGAACTGCCGGGAGTACTGGATGAACGCCTGGACGTCGCCGAGGCTCATCGCCCCGGTGGCGACGCGCAGGGCGCCGACGACGGCGATGGCGACGTAGTTCAGGTTCCCGATGAACATCATGACCGGCATGATGATCCCGGAGATGAACTGGGCGCCGAAGCTCGCCTTGTACAGGTCCTCGTTGCGCTCGCGGAACACCTCCTCGACCTCCGGGCCGCGCCCGAACACCTTGACCAGCTCGTGGCCGGTGAACGCCTCCTCGATGTGGGCGTTGAGGGTGCCGGTGTGCGCCCACTGGGCGACGAAGTGCTTCTGCGAGCGCTTGGCCACCTGGCCGGTGACGACCATCGACACCGGGATGGTGACCAGGGCGATGACCGCGAGCAGCGGCGAGATCACGAACATCATCACCAGCACGCCGATGACGGTCAGCAGCGAGGTGAGAAGCTGGCTCAACGTCTGCTGGAGGGTCTGCGACACGTTGTCGATGTCGTTGGTGACCCGGCTGAGCAGCTCGCCGCGCGGCTGGCCGTCGAAGAACTTCAGCGGCAGCCGGTTGATCTTGTCCTCGACGTCGGACCGCAGCCGGAAGATGGTGCGCTGCGTCGCGTCGTTGAGCAGGTAGTTCTGCAGCCAGCTGAAGGCCGAGGCCGCGACGTACAGCACCAGGGCCCAGGTCAGCACCGTGGCGAGCGCGCCGAAGTCGATGCCGTGGCCGGGCACCAGGTCCATGCGCGCGAGCATGTCGGCGAGGTTGCCGTTGCCGGAGGCCCGGACGCCCTCGACGGCCTGCTCCTTGGTCGTCCCCGCCGGAAGATGCCGGCCGATCACGCCGCTGAAGATGATGTCGGTGGCGCGGCCGAGGATCTTCGGCCCGATGACGGCGAACACGACGCTGATCACGGCCAGCGCGATGACGGCCAGGATGCGAGGGCGTTCGGGGTCCAGCCGCCGGATCAGCCGGCGCGCGGAGGGGCCGAAGTTCATCGACTTCTCCGCGGGCATCCCCGCGCCGCCGAAGGGCCCCCTGCCGAACGGTCCGCCTCCGGCGGGCGGGCGCACCGGAGCCGCGAGCGGCCTGCCCCCCGCGGCGGCGCCCGGTCCACCCTGCCCGGCCTGCGTCCCCTGGCCGTCCTGGGCCGGTCCCCCGGCGGGTGTGGCCTGGTCTGCCGGTGCGGTGGGGCGCTCGCTCACGCCGCCCTCCTGACGGTCGGCCGGAACCCGGCTCATACTGCGCTCCCCGCGGTCACCTGGGACTCCACGATCTCGACATAGGTCGGACAGGAGGCCAGCAGTTCGTCATGGGTCCCGATGCCGGCGATCACGCCGTCGTCCAGGACGATGATCTGGTCGGCGTCGGCGATGGTGGAGACCCGCTGGCCGACGATGACGACGGCGGCCTCGGCGGTGCGCGGACGCAAGGCGGCGCGCAACCGGGCGTCGGTGGCCAGGTCCAGAGCCGAGAACGAGTCGTCGAACAGGTAGATCTCGGGCTTGCTGACCAGCGCCCGCGCGATCGAGAGCCGCTGCCGCTGCCCGCCGGACACGTTCGTGCCGCCCTGCGTGATCGGCGCCTGGAGCCCCTCAGGCATCGCCTCGACGAAGTCGCGCGCCTGGGCGACCTCCAGGGCCTCCCACAGCTCCTCGTCGGTCGCGTTCGGGTTGCCGTACCGCAGGTTGCTCGCGACGGTGCCGGTGAACAGGTACGGCTTCTGCGGCACCAGGCCGATGCGCGTCCACAGCAGCTGCGGGTCCAGGTCGCGGACGTCGACGCCGTCGACCGACACGGTGCCGGAGGTGGCGTCGAACAGCCGCGGCACCAGCGACACCAGGGTCGTCTTGCCCGACCCGGTGCTGCCGATGACGGCGGTGGTCTGCCCCGCGACGGCGCGGAAGGAGATGCCCGACAGCACGGGCGCCGCCGCGCCCGGGTAGCGGAACTCCACGTCCCGCATCACCAGCTCGGCCCGCCTGCCCGCGTCGCGCACCGGCTCGTCCGGCGGGCGCACCGACGACTCGGTGTCCAGCACCTCGCCGATGCGCTCGGCGCAGACGGCGGCCCGCGGGATCATGATCGAGATGAAGGTGGCCATCATCACCGACATCAGGATCTGCATCAGGTACATGAGGAAGGCGGTCAGCGCGCCGACCTGGATCTCGCCGCTGTCCACCCGCGCCGCGCCGAACCACAGCACCGCCACGCTGGAGGCGTTGAGGATGAGCATGACGACGGGGAAGATCAGCGCGGTCAGCCGGCCGACGCGCAGCGCGGTGTCGGTCAGCGCCTGGTTGGCGTCGGCGAACCGGCGCGTCTCCTCGCGCTCCCTGACGAAGGCCCGCACCACGCGGATGCCCGACAGCTGCTCCCTGAGCACCCGGTTGACCTCGTCGATGCGGGTCTGCATCGCGCGGAACTGCGGCACCATGCGGAAGACGATCAGGCCGATCGAGACGAGCAGCGCCGGGACGCAGACCAGCATCAGCCACGACAGGCCGATGTCCTGCCGCAGCGCCATGATGATGCCGCCGACGCACATGATGGGCGCGGCGACCAGCATGGTGCACGTCATCACGACGAGCATCTGCACCTGCTGCACGTCGTTGGTGCTGCGCGTGATCAGCGAAGGCGCCCCGAACTGGGCGACCTCACGGGTGGAGAACCCCACCACGCGGTGGAAGACCGCGCCCCGCACGTCGCGCCCGAACCCGGCCGCGACCTTGGCCCCGTAGTACACCGCCGCGATCGAGCAGGCGATCTGCACCAGCGACACCGTCAGCATCCAGCCACCGGTGCCGACGATGTAGCCGGTGTCCCCGGTGGCGACCCCCTTGTCGATGATGTCGGCGTTCAGGCTCGGCAGGTACAGAGACGCTATGGTCCCCACGAGCTGCAACGCGACCACCGCTACCAGTGCCGCCGAATAGGGCCGCAGATGGACCCGCAACAACCGGCTCAACATGTCCGCGCCCCGGTCAGCGCGGCAGAACCCACCGTGGTAATCACTTGGGTCACGCTATAGGAGGAGTTGACCCACTCTCCCCTGTTTTTCGCCTGGCGAAACCGCCCGCGAAGACCGGGCATGTCCTACGCATCCGGCTGAAACTTTCAGCTCCGCGTGACCGCCGCCCCACCTGTGACCTGTCATGGGAGACCGCCGGTCACGACGAGGGGTGGACCGGGTCTCGCCCGCGGCGCACGATCGAGGATGGACGGCACGCGTGTCGCCGTCCCGCTCGGGGGAGCCGATGCGACGAACCGGTCGCGAGCGCGTCTGACGGGGGGCGCTCCTGATCCGACGGCCGGTGGCATGCAGGCGTCGCCCGCGCGTCCGGCAGCACCAGCACCAGCTCTGACCCTGCACCCAGCGGGCGGGCCCGTCCTGGGTCTGCCCGCCCGACGAGAGAGGCTTCTCATGCCCTTTCCACGTTCACGGGGGACCGCGTCGCGTGGCCTTCTGATCGCGGGTTGTACGGCCGTCGTCACGGCCGCCGTCACGGCGGTCATGCTCGGCGGCGGCCTGGTGCCCGCCTCCGGCGCCGTCTCGGGCCCGGTTTCCGTCGCGCGGCAGGTGCCCGCCGTGGGCGCCGTGGGCGCCGCCTACGACGCGGCCCAGATCGCAGCCGACACCACTCCGCCCAGCGAGCCGACCGGGCTCACCCCCCGCACCGTCTACCGCAACGGGGTGGCCGGCCTCACCTGGACGCAGTCGACCGACGACGTCGGGGTCACCGGGTACGACATCTACGCCTGGACATACGGCTCGGACCAATCGTTCAGCCGCGTCCAGGCGGACTTCACCCACACGGCCACCACGGTGAACGCCGACGTGTTCTACCTCACGCCCGATCGCTCCTACGTGTTCTACGTCGTGGCGATCGACGCCGCCGGAAACCGGAGCGTGCCGAGCCTCCTGGCGATGAACAGGGCCATGTCGGAGCCTCCGACCGCGTCGTCCCCCGGCCCGTCGACGCTGCCCCAGCCCTGGGACCTGCGCGTCTTCGACGGGCCCGATACCGGCATCGTGTCGCTGCAGTGGTCGACCAGCGATTACACGCCCGAGACGCACTGGCCGGTGTTCGTCCGCTCCTCCACCCGATGGTGGCGCGGGGACGACAGTCCGCTTCCGCGCACCTTCGTGGTACCGATCGGCGGCGAGGCGTCCTACACCTTCCAGGTGGCGGCGCGGGACGACGCGGGCAATCTCAGCAACCCGTCCAACGCCGTCACCTACGTCAACCCCCATCCGTCGCCCTCCCCCACCCCGCCCACGACTCCGACGCCGCCCACGACCCCCTCGGCGACCCCTTCCGCGCCCCGCACGTGCGCGATCACCTACGCGGCGAAGAGCTGGGCGACCGGCTTCACCTCCGACGTCACGATCAAGAACACCGGCGGCGCTCCGATCTCGGGCTGGCGGCTGGCCTTCTCCTTCCCGCTGACCACCCAGCACCTGACCTCGGGCTGGTCGGCCACCTGGGCCCAGTCCGGCACGGCCGTCTCCGCCGTCAACACCGCATGGAACAAGACCATCAACCCCGGCCAGTCCCTGAAGATCGGCTTCAACGGCACCTCCTCCGGCGCCAACCCCTCCCCCACCGCCTTCACCCTCAACGGCGCCCCATGCACCTCGGGCTGACACCTCAGGGCGGCCGCCCACCGCTGGAGCGGGCGGCCGACCGCACCACCTCGCATGAGAACGACCCACCTCTCACTTCACCGGCACACCTCACGCCTGACCGGCACACCTCGCATCCGAGCACACCTCGCACCTGACCGGCACGTCGCGGACGAAGGCCCGCCCGGGCCTCGTCCGCCCGTCGAGAGAGGCTCCCCATGCCCTTCCCCCGTCCCCGTGGGGCCGCGTTACGTGACCTCCTGATCGCAGGCTGTGCGGCCGTCGCCACGGCGGCCGCCCTCGGCGCCGTCCCGCTGCCCGCCTCGGGAGCCGCCGTCGGCTCGGGCCCGCCGGCCGTACCGGGAGCCGCCGTCGGCTCGGGGTCGCTGCCCGCCTCGGGCGACGTCCTCGGCTCGGCGGCGAACGGTGCGGGCGCCGCCGACACGACGCCGCCCAGCGAACCCGGCGCGCCCTCCCCCCGTAACGTGTACCTCAACGGCGTGGCGGGCCTGACCTGGGCGCCGTCGAGCGACGACGTCGGGGTCACCGGGTACCAGGTGTACGCCTGGGCGTACGGCACCCCCGCGAACGTCCCGTTCGCCCTGGCCCACGCGCGCATCACCACCGCGTCGTCGACCACTGCGGTCACCGCCGAGGTGTACGACCTCACGCCAGGCCGGGACTACCTGTTCTACGTGGTCGCCGTGGACGCCGCCGGCAACAGGAGCGTGCCGAGCCTGCTGACCAAGGCCACGGCCATGGTCGAGCCGCCGACCCCGGGCCCGTCCCCCGCGCCGGCGATCCCGCACGCGCCCACGAACCTGCGCATCGGCTCCGGGCTCGGCACGGGCAACGTCACGCTGACGTGGTCCACCGAGGACGCCGGCAACTCGGTGGTCTTCATCGCCTTCCGCCGCTCCTCCGCCGAGTGGAGCTACTCCATCGACAGCGTGATCCCGCGCACCCTGGCGAGCATCGGCGCCGAGCCCTCGTACACCTTCCAGGTGATCGCCCGCAACACGGCCGGCACCCTGCTGAGCCCTCCGTCCGACCCGGCCACCTACACCGCCCCCTCACCCACACCGTCCGCGACGCCCACCGCGACACCGACCGCGACACCGACCGCGACACCGACGCCCTCCGTGGCGTGCGCGGTCACCTACGACGCCACAACGTGGGCGACCGGCTTCATCGCCGTGGTCAACGTCAAGAACACCGGCAGCACGCCGATCGACGGATGGCGACTGGCGTTCGACTTCCCCCTCACCACCCAGCGCCTGACCTCGGGCTGGTCCGCCGTCTGGGCCCAGTCCGGCACGACCGTCTCCGCGACCGACCAGTCCTGGAGCAAGATCATTCAACCCGGCCAGGTCCTGTGGCTCGGCTTCAACGGCGTCTACTCCGGCAGCAACCCCTCTCCCACCGCCTTCACCCTGAACGGCGCCACCTGCGCCTCAGGATGACCGTCCGGGGGCGGCCGCGCGTCCGGGCGGCGGACTCGGGGACGGAGCCCCGGGTCAGGCGGCGAAGCCTCCGTCGACGCTGATGGCGGACCCGGTGATGTAGCGGCCTCCCTCGCCGGCCAGGTGCGCGACGGTGGAGGCGATGTCGTCGACGGCGCCGTAGCGGCCCAGCGCGGTCGCGCCGCTGAATCCGGCCGCCTGCGGCCCGCCGGCCGGATTCGCGTGGGTGTCGATCGGGCCGGGATGGACGAGGACGGCGGTGATGCCCCGCGGACCGAGATCGCGGGCCAGCCCCTTGGTGAGGCCCGCGAGCGCGGACTTGCTCATCGCGAACAGGGTCATTCCCGGCCCCGGGACGCGTTCGGTCACGCAGGTGCCGATGTTGATCAGGCGGCCGTCCGCGCCCATGTGCCGGGCCGCCGCCTGGCAGGCCAGGAAGACCGACCGCACGTTCACCGCCAGCACCCGGTCGACCTCCTGAGGCGTGATCTGTCCCAGTTCCGCGGCGACGAACGCCGCCGCGTTGTTGACCAGGACGTCGATCCGGCCCCACTCCCTCGCGGTCCGCTCGACCGCCGCGACGGCCGCGTGCGGGTCGGCGAAGTCCGCCTCGATCACCAGTGCGCGGCCGCCGGCGGTCTCGATGCGCTTGGCCCTCTCTGCCTCCTCGGCGGCGTGGGCGTAGGTGATGGCCACGTCCATCCCGTCCTGCGCCAGTCGCAGGGCGATCGCCGCGCCGATGCCGCGGCCGCCCCCCGTCACCAACGCCACCTTGCCGGTCAGTTCGGTCACGTCTCCCCATTTCTTTGTCGATCAGCAAAGAAATAGGTACCAGGATGCGCCCGAGCCGGTCAAGGGATATATTGGTCAATCGACAAAGAAAGGTGGCGGGCGTGGCGGAACGCGGCAGGCCGCGTGGCTTCGATCGAGACCTGGCGCTCCGCCAGGCGATGCTGACGTTCTGGGAGCACGGGTACGAGAGCACCTCGATGGCCGACCTCACCGCCGCCATGGGCATCGCCTCCGCCAGCATCTACGCCTGCTTCGGGTCCAAGGAGCACCTGTTCCGGGAGGCCGTCGAGCTGTACGGGGCGACACAGGGCGCCGAGCCGCTGCGGTGCCTGGAAGCCTCGGCGACCGCCCGGGAGGGCATCGCCCGCGCCCTCCGGATCAACGCCGACAGGTTCGCCGATCCGGCCACGCCGCCGGGCTGCATGGTGGTGCTGTCGGCTCTCACCGGCACGACCGCGAACGCCGGGCTGCGCGACTTCCTCGCCGAACGCCGCGCGCTCGTGCCGTCGTCCTTCCGGCGGCGGCTGGAACGGGGAATCGAGGAGGGCGACGTCACCCCCGGCACGGACATCGACGCCGTCGCCGCCTTCTACGCCACCGTCCTGCAAGGCATGGCCGTCCAATCCCGCGACGGAGCCGGCCGGACACGCCTGGAGACGATCATCGACTGCGCGCTGGCCGCGTGGACCACCCTCACCTCCCCCCGAACACCTCCCTCCCGACAATGATCCTGCTCGTGGCCAGTGACCTCCCGCGCCCGACATCGGACCGGGTATGTCTCCTGCGCGTCGACGTCGGCCGGCCGGAAGCGGAGCGCTCATCGAAGTCGCGTGCTGTCAGCCTTTGGCGGAGTCGCCGGCGAGCAGGGCCGCGCCCAGCGGGGTCAAGGAGTGCAGGACGGCGCTGCCCATCCGGGTGGTCGAGAGCAGGCCCGCTTCGCGCAGCACGGTGGCGTGTTCACTGGCGGAGGCCCGCGAGATCGCGAGTCGGTCGGCGAGTGCGCTGGTCGTGGCCGGGTGCCGCAATGTGGCCAGCACGGCGGCCCGGGTGCGGCCGAGCAGAGGGCCGAGCGCGTCCGCCGCGGCGGCCGGCCGGCCCCCGGCGTGCATCGGATACACCAGCACGGTGGCACGGCCGGGCCGGTACATCATGAGCGGGCCGGCGGCGAAGAACGACGGGACCAGCAGCAGCCCGTCCCCGCAGAGCCGGACGTCGTACTCGCCCGCCACCTGGACGTGCAGGACCGGCGGCTCCCAGCGGCAGTGCAGGCTCAACGTGGCCAGCAGGGCGTCGGTGCCGCCGCGCAGCAGCGTCTCGGCGCGCAGCGCGCGGTCCGCGGCGGCCGCGTCGTGGATCCTCGGCCACAAGGGGGCCAGCGAGGAGGAGAAGTAGTCGTACAGGTCACCGGTGAGCGTCCGCCACGCGACGGCCTCGCCTTCTGCCAGCCCGCGCCGCCACGACCCGCCCGCGGCCGGCGGGGGAAGCAGGCTCAGGTCGGCCATGACCTGCTCCATCGGAGTGTTCTTCGCCAGTTCCACCGCCGCGGCCAGGTCGTCGGCCTCCGGCTGGAGCAACAGGTCCGGCATGAAGCTCTGTTCGGGCACCATGTCCGCCAGCACCCCCGCGCGGTCGATCGAACCGTCGCCCACCGAGCGGCGCCACTCCCTGACCTCGGGGCGCGACCAGGTGGCGCAGGATGGCCGGCGGACGCTCAGAGCGCTCTCCAGCAGCGCGTTCGGGGCCGGCGCGAAGGTGATGAGACGAAGGTCGGCGGCGGTGAAGTGCAGACGCATCATTCGCCCGATCTTCCCGCACCGGCGATCTTCACGCGCCTGCGTCCCCGTGACGGCACGGCGGAACGGTGTTTCGGCGAGGTCCGAAAGGCTTTGTGGATTCCCCCGGGCCTCGACAGGCTCGTGACCAAGGTCGACTTCGGTCGTCCGGAACCACAGTCCGGTCATCGCAACCACAGGAGGAATGCCATGCGCACCGCTACTCGCCGACGGCTCACGGGAGCGGCCGCCGCCGCGGCGGCTCTCACGGCCACCGCTCTGTTCGTCGCGCCCACACCGGTCTCGGCCTCCACCGCCTCGGCGGCGCGGACGAGCTCGGCGGCCCGGATCCTGGCCAACTCGTGCAACCTGCCGACCTCCGCCCGGCCGAACAGCACCTTCATTCAATCCTTCTGGGACTGCAACGACTGCAAGAAGACCGCGGCGTACGACCACAACACGTTCGGCGGCACCTTCTACTGCACCTACAACCCCAGTAACCGCGCGACCGACGAGCACCGCCAGTACTGACCTTCCCTTCGCGCCGGGCCCGGCTCCCACCGACGGGAGCCGGGCCCGGCCACGCTCTTCTCCACTGGCGAGAGCCGGGCCCGGCCCCGCTCTTCCAGGCCATCGAGGCCGTCCATGGAAAGCGCCGTGTGTCCGGTGCGCCGGGTGTGCTACTCCGGCAACACACTGGGCTCACCGACGATGACGATGACGATGCCGTTGATGTAGCCGCTCGCGGCATCGATAGGAACAGCACGACCGAGGCGATCTCAGCCGGCGTTCCGGCGTCCCTACATGCCGTTTCGACGTTCTGACGTGCTGTTCCGCCGTTCCTGGTGGAGGACCGGCCACCCGGCCGCCTCCGCCAGGTGCGGTGAGGGCCTGGCGACGACGCGCCATAGCCCGCAGTGGCAGAACTGGTAGTACACCGAGCCTTCGCTGGTGTGGTGATGAGAACGGGTCCGCCAGGTGTGCTCGCCATGGTCGTTCATGAGACCAGCGTGATGTAATGGCATTGTGCATCTCAACCCTTACGGGCAGGACGCCGTGTGCCTCATGGCCGACCTGACCAACCTCCCGCCCGGCTCCCTCGACGAACTGGTCGAACGATGCCTGGGCGCCGGTCTCGTGGTGGACATGCCGACGGACGGGAAAGACCTCACCCGCACGCTGGACCTCATCGAGCGGTGGACGGAGATCGTCGACGCCGTCGACGACCGGCGGCGAGCGGAGCTGGTGAACCGCCTGCTCGCGACGGCGACCGCCCACCCCCGCCTGACCGACCACGGCGGGAGCGGCTGGCACCTGCACTACCGCGACAACGGCTTGCCGCTCGGAGAAGTGCTCCAGGCCCTGGTCGCCGTGGGGACCGCCCTCCACCTGACCGGCCGGGGAATGTCCCGGCTCGGCCGCTGCGCCCGGGAAGGCTGCGACCGGGTGTACGTGGACGTGTCCAGAGGCGGCGCCCAGCGTTACTGCTCACCCCGCTGCTCCAACCGCGACGCCGTACGCCGCCACCGAGCCCGCCGATCCTGAGACGGACGCCGCGATCGGTCACAGGCCGCAGCGCGGGCGGTCGCAGGTGAGAATGTCGTACTCGCCCGCCGCGCTCGCCCCGTACCTGACCTCTGCGGTCAGTACGGTCAGCCGGTGCACTCCCTTCACTCATCGGTGGGCCGGTGTACTCCCCATACCGTGCGGTCCGTGACCGGAGCGCCATGCTTCCGGCGAACGGCGTGAACAGAACCGTGATGCCGTGAACGGACGAGTGGCGGCACGGCGAGCCGTCCGCCGATCGGCCCGGTCAGTGCAGAGCGCAGGCTCGATCGTCCGCACCGATCTCTGCCAGCAGTGCCGGACGTTCACCTGCCCGGATGGTGACGGCCGCCCCCAGTGCGGTCAGCGTCGGCCGGATCGTCTCTGGTGCGGGATGGATGATCGCCAGCGACCTCAGCGGCACGACCGGCAGTCCGACGGAGGGATGGGCGGTGGTCCCCCAATCGATGAGGAAGGGCAACGGCCCGCTCCGCAGCGGGGTGAGCCGCCAGGCGAGCAGGGTGCCGTCCGGCCTGCGCCGCGACATGGCGGCGGGCTCGCCCGGGTCGTACCCCGCCCGCCTCGCCTTCGCCACCCGCTCGTCCAGTCCACCGGGCTCGACCGCGAGGGCCCACCCGGCCAGCGCCGGGGCGGTCAGCTCGTCGATCCCGAACGGACGAGGCCGCTCGGGAGCCGGCCGGCCGGGATCGGGACCGATGATCTCCAGGTAGGCCCGGCCGCCGAGCCCGAGCAGGAAGTTGCGCGTGCCCAGTCCCGGATGCGGCCCACCTTCGACCGGCCGCACCCCCGTCACCTCCGCGACCCGCGCCACCGCCGCCGCGAGGTCCGGACCCGCATAAACAAGATGGTCCAAAGCCGGATCAATCATCACGGATTCTCCCCACCCAACCTGAGCCACCCGTTACCCGACACGACGGGTCCTCGACACGACGTCCGTGGAGACTGGAGATAGGTGTCGTCCCCCACTCTCAGCGACCACCACGCCGGCGTCAGCCTCTTGGTCACCCACTGCCCGCCGATCCACCTGTATCAGTCGACGGTCTGGGCCACGCCATTCTCCGGTTCACCACTTACCCGCAGGAAGCTTGCGAAGACTCTTGCTTACATGATTACATCGCTGTGCTCCTCGCCCCGCGAGAGGTACGAGCCCGCCTTCTTCAGCGCGGTCCGCCCGTACATGAGGGCGATCGAGGAGATGCAGCACCACCTTCTCACCGACGTCGCCGGCCCCGGCAATGCCGCAGAACAGGAGCAGCCGTGACCGAGCAGCAGGTGAACGAGCCCGCGTCCGGCGTGCCCACCATCTACCAATGGATGGGCGGCGAGAAGGCGCTGAACCGCCTCACCGAGGTCTTCTACGGCCACGTCATGAAGGACCCGCTCCTCGCCCCCGTCTTCGCCGGCATGGACGAGCATCACCCGCGGCACGTCGCCATGTGGCTCGGAGAGGTCTTCGGCGGTCCAGCGACCTACTCCGCCGAGCGTGGCGGCCACCCGCACATGGCACGCATGCACCTGGGTCGCGGCATCACCGAGGCACAGCGCCGCCGCTGGGTCGACCTCCTGCAGGACACGGCCGACGAGGTCGGCCTGCCGACCGACCCGGAGTTCCGCGCGGTGTTCACCTACTACATCGAGTGGGGAACCCGCATGGCCCTGATCTACTCAGGCGAAAACCCCCCTCCACTCAACGCGGCCGACGTACCCCGCTGGCACTGGGGCCAGACCCCACCCTGGCAACCGAACGGCTGAACACGGCCGGCCACACACCCGAATGCGTTCAAAGGAGGCCCGGCCGGTGAACGAACTGGTCGCCACCGGGGCGGGCGACGCCTACCACGTGACCGAGGACTGCTGGGGGCTACAGGCAGGCCGGTCCGGCGGCGAGGCGCAGGGCTACGCCCTTCACGACGTGCTCCGCTTTCCGAATCGAGGGCAGGCCGAGGCGGCCGGTTTCCGGCCATGCGGCATCTGCTTCCCGGCCTGTGGCACCCCTCAGCAGCCGTGAGAGGCGACGCCGCCCGTTCAGCAGGTCGATTCGGAGGATATCCGGAGAGACGGCGAAGCCCGGGCGGCCGATGTCCCTCGGCGGCCCGGGCCTTGCTCACGTGGTTCAGCTCGTTGCGATGACGCCGGGGAAGCCGTAGTAGGCCTCATAGATGTCAGTGAAGTAGTGCCTGCACGGGTCGAGTGCGCCGCCCCAGTTGTCGGAGCCGCCACCGCCGGAGCCGCTGTTGACGCCCTTGGCGACGACCTTGCCGGCCGAGTTCACCGTGTAGACCGGGCCGCCGGAGTCCCCCTTGATGATGCACTGGCCCTGCTTGGTGCCGCGGATCAGGTTCCTGGCGTAGGTGCCGCTACTGTAGCGCACATTGATCTTGACGGCGTTGACCTTCCAGCCGCACAGTTCGCCCGCGGCCTTGCCACCTGTGCAGTACTGGTCCCCGTTACCGGCCCGCCGCGACCACATTCCCGCCACCGCACGGCTGGAGGAGGAACTCTTCGAGCCGACGTAGATACGTGCGGCGCTCGTCTTGCTGCCGCTCAGCTTGATCAGGGACACGTCGCCGTGGTAGGTGCTCTGCCCGTCGATGTATACGGTGCCGGAACTGTTGGCCCAGGTGTCCTTCACCACCGTGCCCATGTACTCGGCGGGTGTGTAGACCGATCCGTTCAGCGAGGTGCAGTGTCCCGCGGTGAGCATGGCCTGGTAGCCGCTGTAGCGCCAGGAGAAGGCGTTCGTGCAGTTCTCGATGCTGGCGCCGCCGTAGAATCCGCCCACGCTCGTGTCGTTCAGTCGGCCACTGGGCTCGTCGGGGCCCGGGTCGGCGACGAGCCGGACGGCGACGGCGTCGGTACCGTAGCGGGTCGCCAGAGCGGTTCGGAACTCCAGGGATGCCTGGGTAGCCTCCACCACGACCCGGTCCTGCTCCACCTGGACGTAGGTGTTGGTCACCTGGTCGACGCCGGGCAGGTCGGCGGAGGGCAGCGCGATGATCTCATCCTTGATCGCTTCGAGCCGGTTCGCGCTGTAGCCGACCATCTTCACCTTGGGGTAGACGAGCCACGGGTCGCCGACGACCGCCTGCGGGGCCGCCGCCTCCGCCTTCTTCTGCGCGACCGTCGCATCGGCTCCGTTCGCCGTGGTCCGCGCCGCGGGGGCCGCGGCCGGGACGTTCTCCTTGTCCTGCGGCGGGGGGACCGACCCCAGGTCCGCTGTGCCGTCGTCCGGCGGGGTGAGCTGAGGGGGCAGCACCAGCGGCTGCCCGGCCTCCTGCACCACGTCCGCAGTGGTCACGGGGGCGATGACCACCCCGGCGCTGACGTAAGGGGTGGCGTAGGCATCGGGGTTGGCCTGGGCTCGGATCACGGCCTGGTTCAGGGCGTAGCTCAACTTGTAGTCGGGAGGGGTGACGTTCGCGTACGGGTCATCGGTGAAGACCGGGACGGGAGTCACCAGAGCGGCGTCTGCGGGGAAGAATGAACCGGCCAGGAACGACAGCGCGAGTACGGGACTCACAAGGGCGGCACGTCTGACGAGCGGGAGGCGCATGGGGGGGCTCCACAGCAAGGAGGGCCTAACTGGCTAATTGCCGCCCAAGTGAATCACAGCGCCCATAGGTGATTTAATTACGAAAGTCGCAATTATGGGGTTTTGCGGCCTATCGCATCCTTTTTCAAGATTGCCAAGATTCCCGAGGGGCTTTGTGTGATCTTGGTATGTATGCTGGTGCGGATGCGGCGAAGGGCGGGCGTTGGGGTGGAACACCCGAAAGCACGTGGTCACGTGGATCGGCTCCCGAGGGAATCCACCTCTCACCGGGCCGCTCCCGCGCTCTTGGCGGGACTCATCGGCGTGGCTCTCGGGAGTCTCGCGGGACTGCTGCACCAGCGCTCCGGGGACCTCTCCCCGGTGTACCTCGGCGCGGAGTCGTTCTTCTTTCGTTTCGCGTTCTTCGCAGCGGCCATCGCCTGCGGGCGGGCCATCCCCGGGGTCCGCCAAGCGGTGGCGGCGGGACCGCTCCTGGCGCTCGGCGCCGCCGTCGCCGTGACCGTGGTCGACCTGGTGAGAGACGTCCCCCCTCCGTACCCGCCCCCCGGCGACGCCTCCGGGATCACCTTCTACCTGCTGTGGTCCCTGGTGCTCCCGTCGGCCGGGGTGGTGCTGGCCCACCTCACCCGCCGTGACGGACTCGGCGGAGACCTGGCCATGTCAGCGCTCGTCCAGGGGCAGACGGTCCCCGCCGTGCTGTCCCTGTGGTGGGACTCGGCAGACGGCGAGTGCTGTGTGGCGGTCGAGTGGGGCTATCCATGGCAGGACTGGGCCGGCCTCGCGCTTGCTCTCGTCCTGGTGATCTTCCTGCGCCCGTCCCTCGGCGCACGCCTGCGCACCCTCGCCATGACCATCCTGCTCACCACGCTCGTGTGCGGCCTGTCGCTGAACCTGATGTGACCGCACCCGACCGCCGACCGCCGGGCTTTCACCGGTCATCCATGCGGCCACCACTTCACGCCAGGGCGTCCAGGTGGCTGAGGTGGTCGTGGAGGCCGTTCGTCGTCGCGTAGGCGCGAAGGTCGGCGACGGACGGGGGCTTCACCTCCAGCCGGTCGGCCAGTACCCCGATGCGCTCGACGAGATCGTTCTGGGTGCGCACCTCGCTCAGGCGGGCCATGCCGAGGGCTCGTTCGGCGACGGCCCGGCCGCGCAGATCCTGGTCGTCACACCACAACTGCAGGAAGTGGTACTTGCGCAACTGGAAGGAGCCGACGCTGCTGAGCGAGAGTCTGGGGGCGCCGCTGAACGCGGCCGGTGACAGCGTCACGCGCCAGACGCCGTTCCGGAGTTGCTGCAGCCGACCCGGGCCGTGCCTGCTCTCGGCGAGCCATTCGGTCCACAGTTCCCGGCGGTCAAGCCGGGTCTCGGCGTCGATCTTCAGCTGGACGGAGGGCACGTCCCGGCAGATCTCCTCAAGGAAGGTGTCACGCTCATCACCGATCGCCGTATAGGCGAGCAGAGCGTGCCTCTCCGTCTCGACGAGGTAGGCGGGCAGGTAAGCGTCCTGCGCGGCAACGGTCGTGATGTCCCTGAGCCGGCTCGGCAGGTTGTACTCGGTGCGGTCGGGGCGGGCGGCCAGCGCGTCGACGATCGCGGGCTCGAAGGCCGTGGGGGTGAACAGGGGCAGGAACCGGGACCGGTCGGCGAGCAGGTGGTCGGGGATCCGCGGCTCGGGCAGCACGTGCAGAGACCCGTGGTGGTAGCGGCGTGGCAGGGGACGGCCGGTGAAGCGTTCGATGAGCACCTTCTGCCTGCTCTCCTTCGGCG
This sequence comes from Sphaerisporangium rhizosphaerae, assembly GCF_042665155.1. Classification (NCBI taxonomy): domain Bacteria; kingdom Bacillati; phylum Actinomycetota; class Actinomycetes; order Streptosporangiales; family Streptosporangiaceae; genus Sphaerisporangium; species Sphaerisporangium rhizosphaerae. The sequence continues at coordinate 79,940 of NZ_JBHTCG010000001.1, forward strand.
TCAGCCGTACGCCGGCCCGCAGCGACTGCAGGCCGAGTTCGGTGAGCCGTACGACACCCCCGTCGACCGTGAGGTGGCCGATCACCCCGAGAAAGGCCAGGCAACGATCCACCAGGGCGGGCTGCAGGCCGAAGAAGCGGGCCAGCTCGTCCCTGCTGTCGATGCCGCCCTCCACGACGGCGCGTTCGAGGAACCGGTCGATGACCTCGTACGCCTGCTCTTCGTAGACATTGGCACTGATCTCCACCTGCCAGAGCGGCCACAGGACGGGGAACAGTCGCAACGGACGGACACCGGGCACGGTCACGGCGTGCTCCACCGCCCGCCGCGCGGCATAGATGGCGCGCGACGTCACAGGAACTCCCCCTCCGCCCGGTCGAGGCGGGCTCGCACCTCAGCGGACGGCCGCCGGTCACCGGCCTCGCCGAGGTGATCGAGCATTCGCCCCATCAAGGCGCGGAATCCCTCATCGCGTGCGGCGCCCAGCGTGGTGGTGTCGCCGACGAGGACGAGCTGCCACTTGGCCCGGGAGACGGCGACGTTGAGCCGCCGCAGTTCCGTGAGGAACCCCACCTCGCCTCGCGGGTTGCTGCCTGTGAACCCATAGACGATGAGGTCGCGCTCCCCTCCCTGGAAGGAGTCGACCGTGCCGACGTTGTCGGCCACCTGCGGACCGTCCCCGAGTGTATTCCTGAGGCCGGCCCTGATGCGCTCGGCCTGCGCGCGGTAGGGCAGGATCACCGCCCAGTCCCGGTAGTGCCGCGCGTACCGGGTGACCAGCCGGACGATGAGGTCCGCCTCCAGGGGGTTGACCCACCCGTGCCCGTTGCCTCCCTCGCCCCGGCCCGCGGACCGCTCCCCTCGCTCGCCGGCGGACAGGTCCGCTGTGTCGACCATCGCGAACGGACTGGTGAAGACAGGGTCGCCGCCGCCTCCGCTGTGGTCGGTGAGCAGAGAACCCTGGTAGAAGGCGTCCGACACGAACCGGCCGATCTCCTGGGGCATACGGCGTTGCACGGCGAGCATCACCTGGTGGTCGGGGGGAACGGTGCCGTACAGGCGCTCGAACGCGCTGTGGCGCAGCAGCTCACCGATCTCGCGTGCCGCCTCGCGAGGAAGCGCGGCGTCGCGCGCCAGGCTCTCACGCCACTGGCGCACCTCGTCGTCCAGGTACGGCGGCAACTGCATGTGATCGCCCACCAGAACGCAGCGCTTCGCCCTGATCAGGGGAACCAGCAGGTTGGGCGTGGAGATCTGCCCGGCCTCGTCCACGATCGCCAGGTCGAACTGGAGCTCCGCGAGCAGTTTCGAGGTTGCGGTGCCGATGCACGTCGCGGCGACCACGTCGGCGTACCTGACGAACTCGCGTTGCAGGTCGAGCTCGGCGTCGCCGATGCCGTCCCGCCACTCGGCCAGCAGGCCCGCTCGCCCCCGCAGCATTCGCACGCTCGCGCCGAACTGGTCACGTAGCACACGCCACGCGGCGAGATCGTCCGGTACGGCCAGAGGCGGCACCGGCACGACCTGCGCGACCATCGCCCACAGCATCTCCGCGGATCGCCCGGCCTCGGCCGCCGCATCCTTCCGGCGGCCGACGGCGGCGTCCCTCGCCCCGATCAGGCCGGTCGCCTCCGGGTCGGCCGCGACCAGCCGGTCGGCCTCGGCGCGTACGGCGTCGTGGGCCGCCGTCGCGTCGGCGAGTTCAGCGTGCGCGGGCCCGAGTCGCCGCCGCACCGCGTGCAGCCTGCCGAGCCGCCGGTCGGCAAGCCAGCGGTGGAAGAAGGCGAGCGGCCCCGCACCCGCACGCGCGTGGGCTCGCGCGTGCCGCTGCTCCCACTGGCTCTCCCGCGCTCGCAGCCGCTCGGCGGCGGCCCGCGCGGCCTCGGCCCTGCTGCCGGTGGCGGCGAGCCGTCCGGCCAACGGCGCCTGCGCACGGCGGACGGCGTGGTCGAGCGAAGCCGCCAAGCCCGCCGCCTCCTGCTCCGCCCGGTGAGCCGCGTCGAGGGAATCGGTCAGATGGACCAGCCAGCGTCCGGCGGCCTCCGCCTCCCCGGTGAACACCGCGAGGCGGGACGCCATGGCCTGCGTGGCGGCCAGAATGTGCTCCCGTGCGGCCGTGACGTGGTTCTCCACCATCAGCTCGCGCGCCCGGCCCGTCATGGCGTCCTCGTTGCCGACCCGCACCGTCCGGATGTCCTCGGGCAGCTGTTGCAGCACGTTGTCGACGGCGCGGTTGGTGTGCGAGGTGACCAGGACACGTTCACCGCGAGCGGTACAGGCGGCCACGATCTCGGTGATGGTCCTGGTCTTGCCCGTCCCCGGTGGCCCCAGGATGAGGAGAACGTCGGGCACGGCCAGCGCCTTCTGGAACGCCGGTAGCTGGCCGCCCGGATCGAGCGCCCTGCGGGGCCGGGCCATCGGATCGGTCCTGAACGGGGCGAGTTGCCGGTCGACGAACCAGCGGAGCATCTCGGGGTTGCTCACCTCGCCCCGCCGCAGGGCCGCGACGGCGTCGGCCTGGGCCCGGAAGACCAGGTCGCTGGGCATGACCGTCAGCGCGCCCTGCGCCGGGATGCGCCCGTAGTCGATCGGCCCGTCGAACCGGACGACCAGGTTCGTGCCTTCGAGCCGCTTGACCTTGCCCCGCAGCTCGGGCTGATCGGCGAGGTGGACGACCGCGCCGGCAGCCAGCGTCGTGGGGCGCACCAGGGTGAACGCGTAGACGCCGCTCGCCGACCGTCGCTCCTCACGGGTGCTCTCTCGCCGCCGGTAGTGGATGGGCGGCTCGGCGCGCTGGCGCGCGACCTCGATGTCCCGACCGGCTTCGATGACCTGTTCCATCAGGTCCAGATACTCGGTGTGCCTCGGAGGAAGGCGCGGTGGCGGCGGCTGGAGCCGGTTGGCGTCGGCCCACGCCTGCCGCAGCAGCGCCATGTGCGAGGAGGTGACACCACGCGGCACGTCCCTGATCTGGTGGTACTCGTGCCAACCAGCCGCGCCGCCCAGGAGCAACGCCCCGCGCAGCAGCCGCTCCTCGTCCCGGAAACCGCGCGGGGCGGCCCACCCGAGCCGATACGCGTCACCCAGTTCTGTGACGTACAGCCCGACGACGTGCGTGTCGGTATAGACGGCGAGATGTTTCTCCTCCATGCGGGCCGGCAACGCCCCGGCTCGGGCGAGCGCGTTGATGTTGTCGACGAGGTGCGCGGGACGCAGGCGCGGGGCCAGTTGGTCACGTACCTTCTGGGAGGGGATCACCGCCACCGGACCGGGCAGGAACACCCGTACCGTCGTCACGCGTGACCTCCCCGGGAGACCTCTCGCCGGGCACGCGACAGCGCGGCGCCGAGGACGGCGATCCGCCGCGGACGACGTGCGGGGTCGACGTCGAGGGCCTGAGCCAGGAGCTCGTCGAGCGCGGCCGGGAACCATGGCACGGTGGCCCGTATCGGCGGTGACCCGCCCGGCATCGGCGGGTGCCCGGACACCGTGTGGTAGACGAGCGCGGCGAGCTGGTGAACGTCGGTGTGCGTTCCCGGGGCCCGTCCGCGGACGCCGACGCGCGCCTGCTCGGGGGCGCGACACCCGTCGGGCCCCTCCCCGGGGCGTGGCGGCCACGCGACCAGGCCGATGTCCCGCAGCGCCGGCTCGTGGTCCCGGCCGGTCATGACGACCGTGTCAGGGCCGACCATGCGGTGCGCGTGCCCGTGCCGGTGCAGCTCGGCCAGCGCTTCGCACAGTCGCGCGGCGGCGGCCAGGACGTCCGCGACCGTGACCCGGTCGAGCGGAACCAGGCCCGGCCCGAACGCCGCACGCCACGTCGGCCCAGCGCCGAGCGCCGACGCCGTGGTGATCCCGGCGCCGTTCTCGTGGACGGCGAGCAGACGGGGGAGACCCCGCGCGCCCGCGAGTGCGGTGAGCAGTTCGGCCTGGACGCGCATGGCCCGGCGGGCGGCCTCGGCTCCAGGCGTCTCCCGGAGTACGGCGACCTGGCGCAGCCGTACTCGCACGGCAGCGGGCTCGATCTGGTCGGCGGTGGCCTCCCGCCACACCCAGGCGTGGTCCTTGCTCACGTCCTGAACGAGCTCGTCATGCAGCAGGTAGCAGGCGTCACCGACCCGTACTTCCGCCCCGCCCCGCCAGTCGGCGGCTGGAGCAGTGATGACGTGGTCGGCGACCACGACGGGAGGCGGGTCTTCGCCCTGCACCGGGCGATACGGGTCGTAGTACGCACGCCTGACGGTCACACTCTGCGGCAGGTCCAGCCGGCTGCGCAGCCCGTTCTCGTCCCACAGCTCGATCTCGACCTGGTGTTCCGCCCGCAGGCGAGCCCGCCAGCCGTGCCACCACTTCAGCGTCCGCGCGTCCATGGCGCAGGGGATGCACAGCACCCACCGCGTCACGGTGTGCCCCTCCTGCGCCGCGTGACGCATCGCCGAGTCGAAGGACTCGCGCACCTGCTTCTTCTGCGACTCGCCGAACTCCTTGATGAAGTACTTGGACTGCCAGATCTCGACGCTGCCGTTCAGGTCGCCGACGAGCACGTCGATGCCCCAGTCGCCGGGGTTGGCGCGGACCAGAGCGGCCTCCTGGCCGGTCACCGCCGAGACCAGGGACACCAGCATCTGCTCGAAGTCCTCCCGCGCCCCCGCCTCTCCCCTGCGCTGATGGTGCGCCAAGAAGTCGATGGGACGCTCCCCCACCCCGAACCCAGTGCCCGACACCCTCACGCTCCCGCCCTGAGAACTCCTGCCTGCTGAGAACCCCGCCTCACTCCACCTCCGTCGCCCCCTTGGTCCGGCTGACGAACCAGTCGATGGCGGAGACCAGCACGTCCCAGACGGCCTCGTTGGCCAGCAGGGCGATGTCGAACGACGGATACAGCTCCAGCTTCGCGGCGGGCAGGTCGACGCCGGGCGCCTCGTTCAGTCTCTGGCGCAGCTCGTCCCGCAGAACCGGATCGTTGAACGGGACGCGCTTTTTGAGCGTGGCGAACGGCACCTCCACCGTCTTGTTGTAGAGCCGGACGATGGGCAGGATCTCGCTGCCGAGCCTGACGAAGGGCGCGCACGACGCCCCTGCCGACCGGCCGAACTGCACCTCGCCGCCACGGCCGCGCCACCAGTCCAGAAGGCGGGACACCGCACCGGCCGCCTGCGGCCCCTTCTCTTCACCGACTTGCTGGAAGAAGCGCTGCTCGTGTTCGCCGACATGAGCGTAATCGTCATCGGCCGCGAGCGCCGCCTCGCTCAGATCCACCGCCCCCGGAAGCTCCAGCAACTCGGCGAGTTCCCGGGCCGAGATCCGCTGGGCGGGATCGGCGCGGCCGGCCTCGTCGAGCCTGATGCCCTCGGCGCTGAGCACCTCGTGAACGTCGCGGTCGTCGTTCTCGTCGGCCCAGTGGAACCCCTTGGACACCTGCCCGTTCGCGGTGAGCACGCGGTGTGCGTTGAGCACCTCCGACGCGGACAGGTGCACGCCGACGGGCACGGCATGCGACCCGATCAGCTCCGCGAGATCTCCGTAGGTCGTCCAGGTGCCCGCCGGCAGTGCCGCGAGCGCCGAGTGCAGCAGCGTCCAGTCTCGTGAGGGCCCGACCGGGCCGAGGTCCAGCGGGCTCGGCCAGATCTCGATGGCCCGTGCGGCCAGCTCGTCGGCGCGGGACTGGATCTCGGCCTTGCCCCACTGCTCGTGCTTGGCGATCCGCTGGTTCATGACGAGGCTGCTACGGCCCAGGAAGTCCCGCTTCTTGGTGAAGGACATGTTGCTCAGCTCGGAGTTGTATCCGGTGAGCGTCAGGTTGCCGAGGGTGTGCACGAGCTCCTTGTGGACCCGGTCGGCGTCCCCGTCGGCGGCGAGCTGCTCCCGCCAGTCGGCCGTGGGGCTCTGCGGCAGCACGTGCTCGATGGTGATCTTCGTGTCGGAGAGCTCGACCGGTTCCTTGCCGCCGTAGGACTCCTCCAGCCGGCGAAGCACGAGCTTCTGCTGCGCGGTGCGCCCGGCCCAGTAGAAGGCCCGGCTGCGGATGTCAGAGCGGAACTGCTCGTCGGGCGACCAGTACAGGCGTGCCTGTGACAGGCCGGTGCGCACCACGTCGTTCACCGGCTCCTCCCCGGTCAGCTCGCGGGTCAGGCGCATGAAGATCTTGTTGAGGTTGCCGGTGGTGACTCCCCCGATGAGACGGCGGACCAGGAAGCTCTCGATGTAGCGCTGGGCCTCGATCACCTCGTCCTCGCTGGCTTCCCCGCTCTCGTTGAGTTCCAGCAGCCGCATGATGACGGGGTAGGCGGTGTTGCCCTTCCACTCGTTCAGGAACCGCAGGCGCGCGTCGATCTCCGACTCGCCGGCCGGCGTCAGAATGCGCTCCAGGTAGCGGGCCCGGCGCGCCAGGTTCTTGACGTACGCCTCGACCCGATCCTCGACGTCCTTCTTGTCCACGGTCACCGCGCGGAGGAGCTCCTGGTGACCGCGATAGGTGTCGTTGTACTGCGCCTCATCGCCGCGGTCGAGGATCAGCGCCAGGTACATCAACTGGTCCATCCCCTTGGCGCCCAGCTTCTGCTGCATGGGCAACCAGTGCGTGTCGTACACGAACTGGCCCTTGGTGGGCAGGTGCATGAACACGTAGTTGCGGATGAGGTCGACCTGGCTGAGCCGCATGCCGGTGTTGTTGATGGACTCGAAGATCCGGAAGGCGTTGTCGTCGCCCTCCACGACGATCTGTACAAGGTTCAAGCGGTTGAGCACGACGCTTTCGATGCGCGCGATGTCGTGCGGGTCCGCCGGGTCGTCGACCTCGACGAGCTTGGTGCGGAAGAACTGATAGGCGGACGCGATGAGGCTGTCGGTGGCACCGAAAGGCTGACCTTCGACGCAATCCTTGAACGTCTGCCGATCCATTTGCGTGGGCAGGAGGCGATAGCGGGCGTCACCGGGACGAAACCTGTTGATCAAATGGGTCTCGTTGATTCGCTCGCGGTGTACCGGATCCTCGGCCGCCTGATGATCTCGGAGAGCACAGAGGGCGACCATCAGAGTCGTCAGCCGCTGCTGGCCATCCACCACCAGCCACTCCGGGTTGCCTGGCGAGTTGTTCGGACCGGGAGCGAGGACCACCGAACCGAGGAAGTGGCTGTTGTCCTTACCCTGCCCGACGCGGTCCGCCTGGAGTTCGATGTCGCGCCACAGGGTGGAAAGCTGCCCGCGCTCCCAGGAGTACGGCCGCTGGTACAGCGGCACCAGCAGTTGCTGCTCCCCGGCGATGATCTCCCGCAACGTCGTCTCGTTGGCCTTCACACCCATCCCCTTCGCAATGCCACTGCCAAGCAGAGCTAATGATCCTCACATGGCCGACTCCATTGAGCAAATGGATGGCACAGAATTCAAGCGACCCACTGATCCCCGGGAGAAGACCAGAGACGCGAACGTGAGAAGTAATCACCAATTACCCATACTTCGCATAACGCATATATCCGCCAATGACTGGTGCGGACGACAATGAGCTGACAACGCGGAGGCCCGGCACCTGATATCCCGCGCCGGCCTTGGACTCACCTCCGCACTCCCCAGAAGTACGCCGAATTCGATACGACGCGCCGGAAGTGATCGGGAAAGCGGCTGACCCACGGCTCGACCCGGACCCTACGGCTCGGCGTCGCGGCCGTGGCGTCGGGCGAGCCTGACAGAGGGCGGCCCGGCGCTAGAAATCGATGTGCGCGGGTTCCCAGATCGAGCAGTCGTGGGCGAAGAGCACACGGCGCGGGTCGAAGTCGGCGAGGCGTTCCAGCCAGGGCCGGTACGAAGGGAGCGGGTCCGCCGCACCGTGGAGTGCCGCCTGACGGGCCAGGTGGTCGGAGGCGAAATGGGACGCGAAGTCGTGGGCCTGGCCGGCGAGGACCACGCTCCCGTCGGGACGCTGGAGGACCAGCGACTGGTGGCCCTCGGTGTGCCCGGGGGTGGGGATGATCCAGACGCCGGGCCAGACCTCGGTCTCCCCCGCGAGCTCCTCGTAGGTCGCGCCGGCGAAGTCGACGAGCGCGTCCACGGTGTAGCCGCCACGGCGGGCGGTGGCCAGTTCGGAGTCCTGGACCAGGATGGGCCTACCGCTCAGCATGGGGTTGCCGCCGCAGTGGTCGAAATGCAGATGACAGTTCGCGACCAGCGCGATGTCACCGGCGCCCACCCCGGCGTCCGCCAGCGCGCCCGCCCACCCATCGAGATGGCCGTGGCGACTGTAGATCGGTCCCCTGGGTACCTGTCAGCTCAATCTTCGCGATCTCGACGGGTACCGGGCGTCGCGTCGGCCCGCCACGGCATGGGCGGCGGACAACACCGAGCAGAACGTCCTGCTCGGGCAGGTCCCCGGCAGGGACATCTGCCCCTGCCATCGGGAATCAGCGGAGTCCGTGCTTGTCGGCCCAGTCGGCGATGGCGGCGGCGATCAGGTGAGGGTGGTCTTCCGGGGTGTGGTGCCCGGCGATCACGTCGTGATGCCGGATCTCCAGGCCGGCCATGTTGGCCGCACACCAGTCGTACATCGCCGGGGTCATCATGTGGCCGGGGCCGGGGTTGAAGGTGAGCAGCAGCTTGGGCACCTCGGGGCTGGTCGCCAGCCACTGGTCGTAGGCCTCGACCCTGGCCACGACGTCGGCGGGCTCTCCGCCGAGCGGCATCGACCGTGCCCATCGCAGCAGCGGCAGGCGGCTCTCCCGCGTGGGATAGGGCCTGCGGTAGGCGTCGAGGTCCTCCTGGCCGAGGGTGGTGGCGACACTGCCCGGCAGCCCCTGCTCGAGGAAGAGGTTGTCGTCGAGCATCATCGCCTCGCCCACGCCGCTGGTCTTGATCGCCTGGAACAGCTCTCGGCCACCTTCGGGGAACTCCTCCCAGGACATCGGCTTGACGATCGCCTCGGTGAACGCGATGCCGCGGACGCGACCGGGGTGGCGGGCGGCCCAGTCGAAGGCGAGGAAGCTGCCCCAGTCATGGCCGACCAGCACCACGTCGTCGAGGCCGAGGGCGTCGAACCAGGCGTCCAGGTAGCGGACGTGGTCGGCGAAGGTGTAGTCGATGGGCGGTTTGCCGGATCTGCCCATGCCGATCAGGTCGGGAGCCAGACGGCGGCCGGGCTCACCGACGGCCGGGAGGACGTTCCGCCACAGGTAGGAGGAGGTCGGGTTGCCGTGCAGGAAGACCATCGGGGCGCCGGCGCCGAGGTCCTCGTAGTACATCGTCGAGTCGAGTACGGGCTGGGTGGGCATGGTGTGTGTCCCTTTCAGATGTTGAGTTTCATCACTCAGTCGACCGCTATCTCGATCACAACCCCACCGGGCGGGGCGGGCGGTGCGGACCGGTAGCGTTCGGCGCAGCGACGTGCCCCCTCGGCGAGGCGCAGCGGTCCACCAGGGTGGTGAGGCGCCCTCGGGGATGATCTGAGGTCGTCGCCAGACGGTCACCGGCCGGGGTCGTCATCGGAAGGCCGCGATGTTGCGTGCCGCCCAGTCGGCGAAGGTGCGCGGTGCGCGGCCGAGGATCCGCTCGACGTCGGGGCTCACCTGCTGCTCGTCGCCCGACGGCTCGCCCAGGATGGCGAGGGTGCCGTCGACGACCGGCTCGGGCATGAACCGCAGCATCTGCGCGCGGGCTTCCTCGCGGGTCTGCTCGACGAACCGGACGGGAGTGCCCAGCGCCCCACCGATCGCCGCGACCCGTTCCCGCGGGGTGACCGGCTCCGGGCCGGTGAGCTCGTACGCGCGGCCGGTGTGGCCGTCCTGGGTCAGGGTCGCGGCCGCGACCTCGGCGATGTCCGCCGGGTCGATGGCCGGCAGCCCGATGTCGCCGAACGGCGCGGCGGCCGTCCGCTGCGACCGGATCTGATCGGCCCAGGCATAGGCGTTGGAGTGGAAGCCGCCGGGCCGCAGGATCGTCCAGGCCAGACCGGAGCCTTGCACGGCTTCCTCGAACGCGGCGGGATGGCGGTAGACCTCGGGTCGTGTCCTGGCTCCCTGAGAGGAGAGCAGCACCACCCGCTGGATTCCGGCCGCCTTGGCCAGGTCCAGGATGCCCTGCGGGTCGTCACCGGCGACGAGCAGGAACAGCGTGTCGGCCCCCTCCAGCGCGGGCTTCAGGCTGACGGGCTCGGCGAGGTCGCCCCGGATGTGCCGTACGCCGGGCGGCAGCTGCGAGGGCTGCACGGGCTGCCGGGAAACCGCCGTCACCTGCTCTCCGGCCGCGGCGAGGATCCGCACGACGTTCCGTCCGACGTTCCCGGTCGCACCCGTTACTACGATCACGCAAACCATCTCCTGAGTGAGTTAGCTGACTAACTGACTCAGGACCATAGTCGATCAGATCACCACGCGTCTATAGTTAGTCAGGTGACTGACTCGACGAAGGTGCGGCAGAAGCCGGGCAAGCGGGAGCGGCTGGCCACGGCCGCGGCCCGCGTCCTGCACGAACAGGGTGTCGAGAAGACGACGCTCGCCGACATCGCCCGAGCGGCCGACGTGCCCGTGGGCAACGTCTACTACTACTTCAAGACCAAGGACCAGCTCGTCGAGGCCGCGATCGACGCGCACGGGCAGAACCTGCAGACGATCATCGCCGCGCTCGACGACCTGCCCACCCCCCAAGAGCGGCTGAAGGCGCTCGTGGGCGGGTGGGTCGATCAGCGCGAGCTCGCGGCCCGGTACGGCTGCCCCACCGGAACACTGGCCGCAGAACTCGACAAGCGCGAAGACGGCCTGGACCGCCAGATCGCCAAGATCATGCAAGTCCTGCTCGACTGGGCCGAGCAACAGTTCCAGGCGATGGGCCGGTCCGACTCCCGCGAGCTCGCCGTAGCCCTGATCGCCGCCTACCAGGGGATCTCCCTGCTGACCAACACCTTCCGTGACCCCGAACTCATGGCCACCGAAGGCTGCCGCCTGGAACGCTGGATCGACTCGCTGACCTGAACGGCGGGCGCCAACAGCGCGTTGATCTCCAGACAGTGCACGCTCGACGTCGTCCCCCGCGACCAGGGCGCAGGAGAGCAGCTCGACCACCAAGTGGGAAGCCGCGGCCTCCTCCCCATGTCGATGCAGGACTTCGGTGATCACGCGCCGCAGCGCGGGCGGTCACAGGTGAGGACGTTGTACTCGCCCGCCGCGCCCCAGACGACGCGCGGCAGCCGGTCGGGGCCAATCGCGAGCTCCAGCGAGCCCGGCTCCGCCGCCCGCAGCAGTGGCACATCCCGTCCGTCGTCGCATCTCTCGTCCGCGCAGGCGTGGAGGGTGACACGGTCATCGTCCCGGGAGTAGCCGGCGATCAGCGGCCGGTCATGGTCGTCGAAAGCGAACCCGAACCCGCGCAGCGGCACAACATGGCGCAGCTCCGTGACCTGCGGCGTACCGGCACAGGTGGCCGTCGCCCAGGTCAGTATCCGGGCCGCGCCGGTGTCCGGGTCGTTGTAGGCGAGCACCGGCCGGCCGTCGCGCCTGACCGCGAGGGCAAGCCGGACGTAGCCGTACGAGATCGCCCAGTCACCGGACAGCGGCCCCAGCGTCTCGACCGTGTGGCCGGCGCAGGACGCCGACCCGCAGACCGCCACGGTGATGAGCCCGCGGTCCCTGTCGAGATGGGCCACGACGGCCCGGCCGGTGTCCCCCACGGCCACAGCCAGCGGACGGTCCTGGTAGACGATGTCGGCGAGCCCGGAACATGCTGACCGTTCGCGCGGACGCGCATGTCACGCTCTCGCACAACGTCAGCAGGACCGCCGAGGACGAGGACGTGGTCGGGGTCGCCGAGCGGAGCGTCTCGAAGAACTTGCAACATCGGGCTCGGCCAACCCTGGCTGGACCACCGATGCGACCACCGGCATGGGGACGCCGGCGGCGACGGTGCTGTAGTCGGACAGGCCATCCTGCGACGCCGACGCCAGGCGCCGGCCCTTCATGAGATCGGTTCAGCGGCCGCGAGAGCAGGGGATCAGACGGAGGGTCATGTCCGCGCCTTCGTCCACCCACGGGATTATGCGGATGGTGCCGTCGCTGCCGGGCACCACATTGATGCCGCGTGGATCCACGAGCCTCAGACGCTGGTCGATCTCGACCGTCCGCCGGCCCGCGCATCGTACGTCCTCGCAGACCAGCGGCTCGACACCCGCGACGATGGGGCGCCGCCCGCGCCGAAGACGATGCGCGGCGGTATAAGCTCTTCCCGCTCCGCCGGCGCAGCCACGAGCGTGGCCGTGAGGATCCCCAGCGGATCACCGAGGAGGACTACACCGTAGAGCGCCCCCGGCAGCAATGCCCCCAGCACCGTCACGAGGACGGCCGGCCGGCCGCGGCGACGCGACGCCCCCGCTCGGGCACCACCCGCTCGGGCACCACCTGCTCGGGCGCTGGCACCTGCAGCGCCCGCTCACCGGCACGCCGGCACGCCGGCACAGGTGGGTGTAGCAGCACGCGAGCAACACCACCTGCAAGGGCGCCAGCAGTGTCTCGAGGACGACGGCCGCCACGCTGCCCGCGACCACCGCCGGACCACCGGCGAACAGCGACCGGGTCGTCCAGGACGGCAGCCACGCCGGCGCCGACACCACCGCCACCATCCCCATATGCGCGACGGTCGTGAGGTGATCTCCGCGGGCCAGCCGCACCGCCCGCACCGTGGCCGCCACCGCCCCGACCGGCTGGGCCCCGACGACGGGGATCGCGAGCAGCACCCGGCACACCACCAGGAACGGCCCCACCGCCACCAACAGACCCACCGCGGTCCCGGCATACGCCCCTGCCACCGCCAAGGGATCACGACCACCGCCATCGCAGCGAACAGGATCGCCAACAGCAGCAACAGCGCGCCGGTCCGGCGGACCAGTCCGCGCAGTGCCCACACGGCCGACACCGGACGCCCTTCGAGCCCGGCGACCACGAGGCGACAGCCCGCGACCATGGACACCACCCTCGCGACCACGGACCCGATGGCGGCGAGACCGAGCAGGACCGGCGTCGCGACGGAACCGGGGCCGGGAACGGGCACACCGTTGATCACGGACGCGTCTGGCACGGCAACCCACACCAGCACGGCGACGTCCACGAGCCCGGCCAGGCCCACGGTGACCACGGAGGCGGCCAGCAAGGGCATGCACATCCGCCCCGCCGTACGGCACGCCCCCCACACAGCACCCCAACCCCCCGGCGACACGCCGGTCCGGCGACCTTTTCCGCTTACGGAGGGGGATGTCATGCCATCTCACCTCATGTCAGCATCAATTACGCGATGGCGCCCCACGTGACTACCTATGCTTTCAGCGGTCCGCCACAGATTCTGGCGCAACCAGGAATCCGGGCACCCGCGCCCGGCTCGGCCCGCAAGGGAGGTCGCGTGCCTCCCGGACGGCCGGAGTAGCAGTTCGGCGTCATTTCTCGCCCGTGTACCAGGCCATGACGGTCACGGGGCCCTTACCGGACCGGACTTGGTACGCGCTGACATTCACCTCGCGATCACCGACCTTCCCAATGACGGTCGCGGAATTCTCGTCGGGCGCGATCTGCACTCGGACTTCGGCTTCCGGCAGGCGCGTCCATGTCGGAGGGTTGAACCCGCGCAGGGCGCTCTCGATCGACATGCCGTTCAGTTCGATCTCCACCCACGCGCCTGTTTCAGGAGGCTGGCAGCCATGGCCGCCTTCGATGTCATCGTGCCGCACCGACGGCAGGTACGGCGCGATGGCCTCGGCCAGTCTCTCGTTGTCGGCCGCCGCCAGCTCGATGCATGCCGGATCCGCCCTCATGAGAAGCGCGTCCAGGAATGCCTCCGCCCTCACGAAGACGAAGGCTCCAGTAGCCACCACCACACAGAAGGCCATCGCGACGATGGTGTTCACCGTTCGTGTGCGCATCCTGCCGTCCGTCCTCAGAATCGGCCCGAATGCTTCACCCTAGTCGTCCACGACGGGCCGATCGGCGTCAACGGACCATGTTTCGGCCGCCCCGTACTTGCATGCGGGCCCACGAGAATCCGGTTCCAGCACAGTCGGCGGGCCGGCCATTTGGGGAGATCGAGTGGCGGGGACGATCAACGCGGTGGACAATTCCCGCATGAAGGCATACGTCGGGGTGACCGATGGTGAGTGGTACCGCTTCCTCGCTGCCCGCCCGGCCCTGGCCGAGGTGAATTTCTGGCGGCCCTCCGGAGCGCGGGAGTTCCGGGTTCTCAGCCCCGGCGAGCCCTTCTTCTTCAAAAGTCACCACCCGCACAACAGCGTCATCGGCGGCGGGTTCTACAGCGGCTTCGCCCAGCTCCGCGTGTCCGAGGCGTGGGAGTTCTTCGGTCAGGCCAACGGCGCGGCCGATGTGGACGAGATGCGCCAGAGGATAGGCAAATACCGTAGCAAGTTGATCGCCCCTGGTGAGGACCCGGTGATCGGCTGTGTTTTCGTCCGCGACACGCGCTTCTTCCCGCTCGACGATGCTGAAGGACCTCCGCCGGACTTCGCCCCGAACATCGTTCAGGGCAAAGGGTACGATCTCGCGGTTCACCCCCGCGCCGACTATTTCCACGATCTTCTCTTACGCCTGCTGGGCGCTCCCGTAGAGATAGATCTCTCCGAGCCGTGGCACCGTGACGGCCCGGTGTACGGCGATCCTCGCCTGGCTCCTCGCCGCCTTGGCCAACAGTCGTTCCAGGCCGTCGTTCTCGGCGCCTACAACCGGCGTTGCGCCGTCACCGGCGAGAAGATCCGCCCTGTCCTGCAGGCCGCCCACATCCGTCCGCTGTTGGCCGGCGGGCAGCACCGCCTGGACAATGGGCTGCTGCTCCGCTCGGACGTCCACACCCTGTTCGACCGGGGATACCTGGCGGTGGACCCCGGCTACCGACTGCGGGTCAGCCCTCGCCGCCGAGAGGAGTTCGGCAACGGCGAGGAGTTCTACAAGCGAGCGGGTTCCGAGATAGCCGTACCCGATCAGCGCCCCGACCGTCCCCACCGCGAAGCCCTCGAATGGCACCTCGACGAGGTGTTCCTGTCATCGTGAGCGGTGGCAGTGTGCGTCGTCATCCTCCACTGCCATTGTCCGCCCGGTAAGCCTCCCGCTGGCCCGATCGCCGTTCACCTTAGGTCAGTGTTCAGTCGACGCGACGGATGCCGGTCGGGAATGTTCCCATGCCGTTGCGAACAACAGCAGTGCGTAGTCGTAGAGCAACCCGGGCCGGCGCGCCTCCAGACACGGCGAGTTGCGACCGTGCTCTGCGGGCCCATAGATCGTGAGGTAGGCGACCCGGTCGGTCACGATGACGCGATGCAGGTTGGGCAGATCATAGAACCGCAAACGGACATCTTGGCGATCGGACGTCGCCGCAGTTATGTATGCCGCGTTCAAACGGATCTGCTCCCCGAGCAGTCCGACCGCGAATCCTGGGTCGATTCGGAGCAACTCTGCCTCTCTCATCGCCAGCCAGGACGCTGGGCCGAGTTCGGGGTCGGGCAGCAGTATCTCCACCGATCGCAACCGCTTGCCGATGTTCTGCCAGACGGCGGCGAACCCATCACGGGTCATCTCGTTCCCCCGCCCGGCGAGCACCTTCACCCACCGGGCGCGGACCAGTTCGGCCGGCAGATCGAGATTGGCCAGTCTCTGCTGCAGGTAAAGGCGCCGAAGTCCTAAGCCGGTGAGCCGCGAGAGCAGCGTTATGGGAAGCTGCCTGGCCCAAGGGGAAACCACCCACCCTGCGGTCACGGTAAGCGCCGTCGCGAGAATGGAGCTCAGCACCCCGAGCACAAAGGCACTCATGGTCATCTCCTTGTTGTCACGCAGGGAGACCGTGGACTTCAGCGCTCAGCGCGCGTCGAACGGCCGAGTGGCAGGTAGGGCAGAAGCGCCCGCAGAACCTTGGCTGCATGCCACGCTGCAGCGGCTTGGGGATCGTCGCCCTTATCCGGGTCCGCGTTGTCGGATATGCCACGAATGACCAGCCACCCTTCGACGCGGCCGACTCCGGACTGCTCATAGAAGGCCCGGACGAGCCCACCTGCCTCCATGTCCACTGCGCGCGTGGTGTCGTTGTAAGCGACGAGATAGCGGCGGATCTCTGAGGCGACGTCCGCGATGACGGCTTCGCCTGAGCCGATCGGCCCATGCAGCACCTGGTAGCCGCGCAGGACACCATCCGATCCTTGCGCCTGGAATCTGGCCGGCTCGTCGTGGTCGTCAAAGAACGTATTGATGGCGCGCACGATCGGCGCAGGAGCAGGGACGTCCTCACCCCTGCGCCAAACCTGGCTAGGCGTCTCCTTTCGCCGGTCGTAATACACGACCTGTGTGCCGATCACGACATCTCCGATGTTGACGTCCCTGTGGATACCTCCACCGATACCGACAAGCGCGATAACGGCTGGCTGGTAATGCTGCCGCAGGTCTCCGAACGCGGTAACGGCCGAACGTTGCCCCTGCGAGAGGGTTCGTATGGCGGCGACGCGAGCAGTCCGATCGCGGACCTGCACTTCGCCCTCGTGGAAGGGCAGTTCGCCGCCACTGGAGGGACGGAGACCGAGGACCTCGCGAACCGCGCGTAACTCCACCGGCTTGACAGCGATCACTCCTATGTCCGCCTTCCGGCGACCGGTCGGCACGGGCGTTGGTTCGGTGACGTTGACGGTGGCATTGTCCCCCACCGCCGATCCACTGACGGTCGTGCTCCCTCCGGTGGTGAGAATCCCGCTGTTCCGCACGTTCGCCGCCATAGTCGGCTCCTCCATCTTTCGATCATTGACTGTTCGCGTCCTCGCGGATGTCTGCCTTGACCTGGGAATGGGCGCCCACCGCGGAGTTGTGCACCTCGGTCGTCCCGCCCATGTTGAGTACACCGCTGTTGATGATGGTGGAGGCTTGTTTCTCGAAGGTCGACGTATCGAGCCCTCTGCCATCCAGGAATTCCTTTGTGGTCTTCAAAAGGTGCTGCTCTATGATTTTCATGTAGTCATAAATAGTGAACTTGTCCAGGCTCGCCTCCTCCCATTTCATGGATTTCAGTTCGCGAATGCTGGCTTGCGTGCCCGAACCTGGTACATGGCGCCGCGGATAAGCACCGCGCTTGCTCGCCCGTACGGCACGCACGAGCGTCGCCGGCGCCGCCGCCACGCGCCACACCATGCCGACAGTCAGAGGGAGATCGCGCAGGCCGGTCAGCGCGGAGCGGACAACGGCGATCCAGCCGCTTCGCCCGCCGGCATCGAAGATTCCGTATTCCTCCGGAGTGCGGGTCAGCGCACATGCCGCGAAGTCCAGGCTGAGGGCGCGTCCCTTGACCGTTACTCGGAGATAGATGCTGGTCACGAGCTCTCCGGTGTCCGTGACAACGATCTCCAGGAAATGGTGGTACAGCTTGTTCGGGTGGTCGATGATCGACTCGAGGTCCTGAGAGTCGGGATGGACATGAAGCGATTCCCGGTTCGTGGCCGAGACGTCCGCCTCTGCGATGTACAAACGGGACCTGCACTCCAGTCCTCGTAACTTGGTGGGGTGGTGCGCATCCTCCTCCGGCCGCATCGCGTCCAGATCTTTCTTGAGACGACCCACCAGTTCGTGCGCTTCGAAGGGAATGTCGATATCGACCGGGGCATCCGCATCTGACGGCAGCAGTTGAATCGCGAGCGGCGGTAGCCACCGGTGAATCAGCCTGCCACTGCCCACGAACAGGCTTGGCTCATCGAACGGGTCCGGATCGTCGAACAGAGTAGGCGTGACGAGTGCCCGCCCCTTCCGGGCGGGTTCAGCACTTTGAGGCCGTGAGTACACCACGCAGGGATGCTTCTCCTGGAAGGAGATCGCTGCCAACCGTCCGGTGCGCGGCACGATCCGGAGCGACTTGGCATTATGCATCTTGTTGATGGCGATCCGCTTGGCGACGGCCGACCCCGCCGCCCACGTGGCGACGAGCGCCACAAGCCAAACCGCTCCCTCCACCACCCGCGCCAACGGCCGGCCGACCAGACCCGACACCACCATCGGCACCAGAAGCAGCGGAAGAGAAGCCCCGAGGCTGATCCGCAAGAGCCGTGCATGCACCCTCAGGAGCTCCCCTTCGCTAGCCCATCGGTCGCGGTGCAGCCATCGGTCGGCCACTTCCTTGGCTTTGAGCGGTGCGAGCACCAGCGCATTGCGCAACGCCATCCGCACCAGGTGGCCTAGGGCGATCCAACTGACCGCCGTCAACGTGACCGGGGCGTTCGCCACGAATCCCATCAGCAGCATGCCCAGAATGCCGACATCCTGAATGACCTCGAGCGCCCATGCCCGCCAGGCGTGCCGGACGACGGCCACCAGGTCGAAGCCGTAGGACGGGGCGACCCGACGCCGGGTGTCGTTGTACACCTTCTGGATCACCGTTGATCGGAAGTTCCGATCAAGGTAGACGCCAGCGCAAAGATTGCGGGTCGCGGCGTCTTCGCGCATCTCTTGGTGGAAGGCCTCGTTCATCGAAGCTCCCGGCGATCGGCCATGACGATCTCCCGCTCTACTTTAGGTAGAAGCGACCTTAACCTCTTCAAAATTTTGAGTCAAGGTGACCTTTAGCTAGAGTGGGAGGCGTGACCGAAACCCCGATAAGGGCGTCGAAGCACGCACCCATCTTCGTGACCGTCGATCTGGTGATCTTCACGGTCCGTCAGGACGTGCTGCAGGTATTGCTCATTGAGCGCGGCAACGAGCCGTACTTCGGCCTCCCCGCCCTTCCCGGTGGGTACGTCCGTGACGGCGAGACCCTGGACCAAGCCGCACTCCGCGAACTCAGCGAAGAGACCGGGGTCGATGGCCGCCAGTTGCACCTGGAACAGCTCCGCGCCTACAGCGAACCGGAACGAGACCCGCGGGGGCGGATCATCACCGTGGCCTACCTCGCCCTCGGCCCCGACCTCCCCCACCCGGTGGCGGGAACTGACGCCCGGGCCGCCCATTGGACACCGGTGGCGTCCGTCCTGGACCGCGTTTCCCTGGCCTTCGACCACTCTGACATCCTGTGCGACGCCCTCGAAAGAGCCAGGTCGCAGCTGGAGTACACGACCGTCGCCGCCGCCTTCTGCAACGAGCCCTTCACCGTTGGTGATCTACGACAGATCTATGAGGTCGTCTGGGGGGTCCCCCTCGACCCCAGCAACTTCCGCCGTAAGGTCACCCACGCCGAGGGATTCCTGGTGCCGACCGGCGAACGACGCTACCCCGACATTGGCCGCCCAGCCACGCTCTACCGACGAGGGCCGGCGCGGTTGCTCGTCCCCCCGCTACTGCGGTCAGGCGAAGCGGCCCACGCGTCCCTGTGCCTGTGACACCCTTCCCTCTGTCCTCCAGATAGTCACAACGAAGCGTCGGCATTAAAGGTGGCCCCTCAATGAACAAGCCATCCGAGCAGAACAGGCGAATGGTGCGCGAAAACGCAACAGTGGTCGTGATCACTCCGATGAACCTTGAGTACAAGGCGATGCGCACGCAACTCGTCGACCTACGGCAACGGTGGCACCCCGAGGGAACATTGTTCGAGGTGGGAAGCATACCTGGGATTCCGTGGCAGGTAGCGTTGATAGTGACAGGCGAGGGGAACGCGAACGCGGCTGTGCTGGCCGAACGGGCCATCAACGAGTTCAAACCCCGACTGCTGCTCGTTGTCGGCATCGCTGGGGGACTTAAAGATGACATCGAGCTTGGCGATGTCGTAGTGGCGACGTGGATCCACGACTATCATGGCGGGAAAGAGGATGACGACGGATTTCGAGCCCGTCCCCGCGGCTGGGGAGCGGCGCACCGGTTGGAGCAGGTGGCGCGGATGGTCGACTTTCGCGACGAGTGGACCGACCACCTGCCCTCATCAGCCAAGCCAACGGTGCATTTTAAGCCGATCGCGGCGGGCGATATCGTCCTCAACTCACGCAACTCGGCACTCGCCGTGCAGTTGCGAAGCCACTACAACGATGCAGCGGCCATTGAGATGGAGAGCGCCGGTACAGGTACCGCGGCTCATCTCAACGCGTCACTCCCTGTCCTTACGATCCGAGGAATCAGTGATAAGGCCGACGGGGAGAAGCACCTGAGCGACGCGGCGGGGCTCCAGCCGCGGGCGGCCTCACATGCCGCTGTCTTCGCTGCCGCCTTTCTCGAGGAGCTCGCGATCGCCGAGGAAAGCGTGTCCTACGACACCGCACCAGAACTCGCGGCGACCGACGAAACCACCTGGAGACCCCTCGACGCCCCCCTGGCGACGTACTGGCTATCCGATCTCGGCTTGGACACCTCGAACATGTCCGCCGCACTGGAACTGCACGTCGTTCCAATCGCCCCCAGCCGGCGGTTGGAGGCCCGCAGACTGACGACGGTAAAGGAGGAGCTCGCCGCCCTCGGACAGGCAAAGGGTCTGTTCACATCGACTGAAGGGCTACGGACGGAAGCTCCGGCGGCCGTCGTCTCGCCCTCCGGGGCTGGTCTGGCAGTCACCCGCGACGGTCAGCGCTCCGTCTGGCAACCACTACCAGCAGATATGTTTGGCGCCGTACTGGACGCAGCGGACCTCGTCGGCCGCTTGACGGAACTGCTAGCGCTGCTTGTCACAATCAAGGCGCCGATTACCACGGAGGTGGGTCTCGCAATCGGTCTCACGCGTACCTATCTCGTCGCGGAAGGCCGAGTGTCAGACCTTCCGCGGACGGGCGGCTCCATACCTATGTCATCAGCACCTCTGCGCGTACCAGCCGACGATGCCCTGCTTTTCAGCTACCTCACCTCTGACACCGGAAACGTCGCTGAAGAACTCTGTGCACGTCTACTCCATGCCTTCCGCACGGAAGGTCGATGACGCACGAGTCAGCGCTCAAACTCGCTGATCCTCTCGGCGACGCCGAAGGCGCCAAGAAGTAACAGCTCGTCCAGCAGATCGAGGATCTGCGACCGCATTCCCACCGCCGATGCCTGGGCGTAGGCTCGGACGAGCAGTTCGCTAATAGACCGTCCATCAGCCGCGGCTGCGAATCGTATGTCTGCCACCTGCGCACCGTGCGTCTCGATGAACCGCCGGGCACAGGCCAGCACAAAATCGTCAATCCGATCCGGTGCTCGCTCCAACGTGATGAGGAGCTGCGGCAGGGCAGGCTCGAACGCAGCAGAGTGGACAAGGCGGGTAAGCGTTTTACCGAACGGCCGCAATCGCAATCCACGCAGAGCGGCCGCCACCTCTGCTGCGGCCTCACGCACCTCCTTCTCAGGATCGTCGAAGAACTGCGCAAGGGCTAGCTCCGCTGTCCTTGTGTCGGAGCTGTTCGATAGCCGGTGTGCGCAAACAGCAGCCGCACCCTTTCGCTGCGCGAGATCCTGACCTTCCAGGACCGTGTCGAGCAGGTGCGACATGTCCCACTGCATGGCGGCGAACGCAGCTATTCGGCCGCCCGCGGCCCGGGTCTCAAAAGCCCATGAACCAAGCATGCGTTCGGCCACCGGCCTGATCACTTCCGGATTCTCATAGCCAACGCTGACGAGCAGGCCCTCCATCGGAGGCGTGGCCAGGAGCACGTCATCGGTGTCGATCAGGAACTGGAATGCGTCCAGCGCCTGCGGCCTGGCGTGACGCAGGGTCGCGTGCACAAGATCGGCGGCACAGGTACGGACAGTTACCGTCCGGTCAGCAGCGATCCTGTTAAGGTCCGGGAGGACGAGCGCGGTACGTGAGCCATCGGCGTCGTAGGCGAGGATCTGCGCCAATGTCCCGGCGGCGATACCTCTGACGCAGTTGATCGCTAGCCCATACAGGTGCTCAGCGCGATCTCTTACGCCGTCGGAATGATGATGACGGTCGTCAGCCGGGTCAGGGGAATGGATCGCCCGGTCGAGGATGAGCGCGATGACCTCAGGCGGGACCGCGGCGAGGTGCGCGTGCAACGGCCAGCCCAGCCAGCGGTCGTTGTCAGTCCTGCACAGCCCGGCGATATGACGGACCGCGTCGAAAATAGGCGCCGCGTACTCTGGCTGGTCGGCCTCCCGAAGCCCCATGAGTATGGCGTTGGTGTAGGCGGGGCTGGTCTCGCGTGTCAGCCTCAGAGCCAGCCGAGCGAACCGTACTGGGTCCTTTGCAACTTGCCCCTGCAGGACCTGAGAGAGTGCAGCGGCACCCCCGGTGAAGGTCCGCCAGTCCAACCTATTCTCAGCGTGCTTTGTCATGGCACGTAGCCACTGGTCGTCCGTCATTCGTTCGGCGGCCTCAGCCCGTATCGGCGGTCTGAGAAAGCCCGTCTGCATGCCTCCGGGCGGGGGAGGCTGATCGGTTCCATAAGCCCTGCGTAACTCGGCCAGCCGACGACGACCGTGGTCGGACAGCGGCCCCGCCTCCATAGCCGAGAGAAGCGTGAACACGTACGGGCCGGAGTTCTGTCTTGCGAAGGGAAGGGACAGGTGTAGGACTGCCGACTCTAGCCGGGAGAACACCTCGTGCGGGAGCGACTCGCTGATTGTCAGAAGGACCTCGCGGGTAGTCCACAACGAGTCGGAGATGTACCCGCTCAGCAACCGGTGTGGTCCCTGAAGCACTATCTCGGCCGCCCACATGGCGAGGCTTTCACCAGCTCCGGCCAGACCTTGATAGAGGAGCCACTGCGCCGCGTCATACGGATCACCGGCCAAGTCTCCAAGAAGAGCCTTCGCCGTATCAGGATCGGATTTGGCGACAGCCTTGATCGCGCCGGCTGCCCCGTACAGCAGCACGCTGGCCAGGTCATCCCCAGTCTGATCGGGAAGACGGAAGCCGAAGTGGCGGTCTGCGATAGGCTGGTCACCGGTTTTTGCGGTCAGGGCCATGACCCGCCGCATGTAGGGAAGAAATTTCCTGCAGAAAAGCTCCGGCCGGAGCCGCGCCCCTGTGCGCAAGAGTTCTAGCGCTTCATGGTCTCGGCTCGTCAAAGCGGCGACATTTCCTGCATCGTCAAGGGCCAGCGCGTCCAGCCTCTCATCGAGATGCGCCGCCATGAGCTCCAGCGCCCACTCGGGTCGCCGTTGCGCCAGCCCGTGGACTGATATCCAAAGGGCATGCTCGGTCCCCGCGTAGTTCCCTTGCCGGACAGCCGATACGACCAAGTCGAATAGGGTTCGGCTGTCAGCCACCGTGCCTGCCATGACGATGAAATGCAGCCACCTTGGATACGCGTCAGCCGCGGAATGCGCACCGAGGATCGCTGCCACACGATCGGGGTGATCCCTCACCCCACCAGCCATGATCTCGACCGCGCGTGATCGAAGCGCCTCGTCTGCCCCACTCATCCACTCCTCGATCAGGCCTTCGTCATCCAAGGCCCGGAACCAGTCACCGGTGCGCAGCGCGAGCCACAATTGGTCGGCGAAGAGAGGAACCTTACTCAGGACGTCAACCACCAGGGCGCACTCGAGGCCTGTCGGCACGGAGAGTCCCCCCAGCAAAGTGATCGCAACGTCCTTCAGGTGATACCGCACAGCGGGATCCAGCAGCAGGTCTCGTATTTCGCGAACGAAGCGTTCTTCATCCAGCTCACGTAGGTGGTTCGCGATCTGCCGAACCTGGGCCCGTCGAAAGAGCTCCTGCTCTCCACTGACGAGAAAGTCGACCAGCTTCTGGTCGCGTATGACCCAGCCCCGAGCGAAAGCATAGTCGAAGAAACCCTCATGGAAGAAAGCGATCTGCTCCTCGTCCCGCACCAGTACGTGCTCAGAGACGAGGAGTTCGCCATCGAGCGCCAAGTCGTCCTCGTCTAGCAGCGCACTCGGAACGGAGAGACGCTGCGACCTACTCATGGCATCCGCCAGTACGGCGATGACCCTCTGAAAGCGGACGGAGCCGTTCCGCTGCTTGCACTCGAGGCACTTTCGTCGCCAGTAGGCGTCGAAGAGTTGACGTGTCTTCTGGAAGGAGAGAGCCTCGGCGCCGATGGTCTTCAGCAGGACCAGGTGCAGTGGCACGCGGAGCAGCCGCCGCTGCGGATCGCTGAGCCTCGATCCGTCCAAGCCCATATCGGCGATGGCCTCAGCGACTGCTTCATCGGAGAGTTCCCCAATCTCTATCCGTCGAGCGCGCAGATCATCGGTGAGAGCACGGATGCGGTGATCATTCTCGGCGTCGAACTTGCGGCAGGCGAGTACAACGCGCATCTCCGGAAAGGCCGACGCCTCTCGAACCAGGTCGGCGATAGGGTCGAAGCTCTTCGGCATCCGCCCCGACAGCAGGCTGACAGCGTCGACCTGATCGACGATCAGGATGCATGGTTGGTCTCCCGCCACTGCGGCAAGCGCGCTTACCGGAGATGTCCCGAGCTCCAGCAGTTCCCCCAGCCCGGAGGTGGTAGAGAAGGGGTCGAGACGATCCAACCGGAAGCCCAGCACGGGCATGCCTAGCTTCGACGCCATCTCATGCAGCACTGAACTCTTCCCACTACCGGCCGTCCCCGTCAGGAGGAGCAACCGGTCCGAGCCGCTGAGAAGCTCCACCAGCTCGTCGACCTCCGACCTGGGGATGAATGGCCGCAGAAGATGACGTTCGATGCCGTCGAGCCATCTCGAAGTGAGCGCGCCTACTTGCTCGGTCAGGCCAACATCAGGCTCCGTAAGGCCTTGCCGCAGGCCATACGCTTCCAGACGCGCCTCGATGGCCGCGGCGTCGAGCCGGACGCCGAGATTCTGCACGACAAGGTCCCACAAGCCCACCGCGGCGAGCGAACCGGGAGCACCTTTCAGGAGGAGCCCCGCCAGAACCGCGTTCGTCCGAACGATGTTCTGCTCGTCGTACCACTCGACCCACAACAGGCGCAGCGTCTTCCACGCCGTGTCCACCGAACCGAAGATGGCATCCGACACAAGCTCGTCGAACGGCGTACGGAGCTCTTCAGAGAGCCAGTGATCGAGAAATTCGGCCGGGCTCGCTGAACGCCTGGCGCGGTCACTCAGCTCCTGCACGGGACGGGCCGGGATCGTCGACACGAAGTGGACGTGCCGCCCGGCCTCCGCGTGTCGCGCAGCCGCGGCCCAGATCCCCTTGGCCCGCAGCGAAGCCACGGTCCAAGCGTTGGCATTCCCCTGCTGGCGCTTAACCTGGTGAACCTCGATGGCCCCAGCCCGGTGGATCGTGAACTCAGCGCCCTCCGCTCGCTCGCCGACGTCCTCCACCATGATCCATTCGACACCGCCTTGCAGCACATGGAGAACGTGTTGCACGATCCAGGCGCTCTCGTAGCGGTCGACGTTATCGGGCTCACCTGCCGGCCGAGGGCTCATCGTCACTCCGGTGGTCGACTCCAACCTCCTTATTCTCGCTTACCTACATCATCTGTTCAGGACCCCGCAGCGGCGGAGCCCTTGCTTCTCCGGGTGCTCCTCCAGCCGAACAGGACGAGGTCCATCCGTCGACAGTCGCCCACAGCGGGCGCGCTCAGGGCGCTCCGGATCTCGACCGCCTGCCTTCCCAGGCCCACTCCGCTTGTCGACGTCAGTTGCGACACACCTGACGGCCACCTGCTCTACGAGGTGCTGGGCGGGGACGGACCGGTCTTTCAGCGTCTGCGCGAAGGAGCGCTACGTATCCGCGATGTGGAACAGGCGACCGGCGAACGGGCGGACCATCTGTTTCTCGTGCTGCCGAGGCCAACGAGGACTTCAGCGAATGTGACGGCCTCCGAGCGGGCTGACAGGCCTGCCCTCCGGAGGCATGCGTCCTGTTCGCACAAGTGATCAGTTACGGCACGGAGCCTCCCTTTGAAGGCCCTTGCCGTACTTAAACGGTCGGGCTTCCGGCCAGTCGCTACTTCAGGCGGCCAGCTCGCTTCGCAGGTGGTCGCGGAACTCTCTGACCGCGACGGTGGTGCCGTGCGGTTCGAGGCGGTCGGCGAACGCCTGGATGAACTCGACCGAGCGAGCGGAGCTCAGCGCCTTGGCCATCGGGATGGCGGCTCGGGCGGAGTCGAGGGCCTGCTCCAGTTCCTTCATCCCGAGGTAGGCGTCCGCGGCGTGCACCCGGTTGAACTGCGCCGAGCGTGGCAGGCGGTCGTGGAAGGCGGTCACCGCGGCTTCGGCGCAGGCGGCCGCGCGCTGGTGGTCGCCGAGCAGGCCCCACGACTGACCGGCTTCAGCGTTCAGTTCCGCCCACTCATGCAAGCCGATCCAGGCCGGATCGCGATCACTGGGACCCTGTTCGTAGGCGCGCTCAGCTTCGGCGAGCAGTTGTTCGACCTGCTTGGCGCTGTGCTTGTCGCCCGTCTCACCGGGCTTGGCGTTCAGCGCCGTCGCCCAGGCTTCGCGCACGGTCATCAGAGCCATGACCCGCGGCGATGCCTGCGCCTGGCGTGCGGTGTCCACGGCCGAGCGCGAGAGCCGCAGAGCCCAGAGGGCCTGGTCGATGTGGATGGCCTGCCGGGTCATGGCCGTCAGTACCCAGGCTGCCACCAAGGGGTTGTCGGCCGTCTTGGCGAACCTGAGGGCTTGACCGAAGTGCTGTTGTGCCTGGCCGTGCAGGCTCATGTCGAAGGCCGTCCAGCCCGCCATTCTGCTCATGCCCGCCGCCGCGCTCATCAGTTCGGCGCCGACCTTGTCGTCGTAGCGGCCGTGGAGCAGTGGGGTGACGTTGCCGTTGAGGTAGCGCAGGACCACGGGGCGGACCAGGCCAGCGCCGAACTGGTGGTCCAGCTGGCCGAACGCCTGCCGGGCCTCGTTGATCCGCTGTACGTCGGCCATGCCGACCGCCCGGGCGGAACCGGCGTGCGCGGTCGAGGCGGCCGGGGTGTCGTAGGTCCAGGACGTCAGCCATTCCCCCAGCGCGGCCGGGACGAACGGCAGCGTGGCCAGCAGGTGACGGCGGGACGGATCCATCTCGTACCTCCACAGCAGGTCGGCCGACCTCACCGTAGCCTCCAGCGAACCGCCGCCACAGTCCACCAGCGGCCAGGAAGGTGTCTCCACGAAGGCCCACCCCTCCACCCACCGTTCGACCTCGACGGCCTCGACCGCGAACACCACGGCCATCCGCGCCCGGTGCCGAGCCCGTACGCCCTGCTCGCCGCGCTCCCACCGCGCCCACGTCGTCGGCGAGACCCCGACCGCCTCGGCCGCGGCCTCCTGGCTCAACCCGCGCCGCCGCCGCGCCCGCACCAGCTCCGGACGCCCCGCCTGCTCTACCCGTACCCCCACGACCTACCCCCTCGGTAATCGCGTGACCACTGAATGTGATGACGATGACACCGGTCCCGGCCCCGCGCCAAGCCCTTCGGATCAAACGACCAGAGATCGACCACTTCCGACGTACGCGATGCCACGGCCCTGATCAACGCGCATGCGACGCCGTTCCGCGTGCTCCCCCGGCGGTCTTTCCTGCTGTGCACCGTCACCGCAACGAACGGAGCACCGTCATGCCCCCCGTCGACCCCGACCCGCACACCCCTGCCCAGCGGCCGGCCGCCTCCGCGTCCCATCGGGACATCCGGGTGCTGGTGAAGGTCCTACAGCCCGGCTCGGCCGCGCGACGGGCGCGCACCGTGGTCAGGGAGGTGCTGCGGGAGGCGGGCGTCGGCGACGACGCGATCATCGACGCCGAGATCGTGGTCGCCGAGCTGGCCGCGAACGCCGAGCGGCACGGGCAGCGCCCGTACGAGCTGCGCGTCTTCCGGATCGACGGTGTCCCCACCTGGTGCGAGGTCGTCGACGGCGACCCGAGGCCCGAGAAGATCAGTGACGCCTTCCAGCGGCTGGCGACCCTGCCCGAGCCCGACCTGTCGCTCCTCGCCGAAAATGGGCGCGGCCTGCTGCTGACCTACGAACTGTCCCAAGGCCACTGCCAGGCGTACCGGACGACCACGACCACCACCGACTCCCCCGGCAAGGCCGTCGGCTTCGCCCTCCCCACCGCCTCAGGACCCCGCACCCCTACTCCGCCCTCCCCGACCTCCGCCCCGGCCTCGCCCACCTCCGCCAGTGGCGGCTCCACCACCCCACCCCCGGCCCCGGAGAGTAATGCCCCGTATACGCAGTCTTGTGCGACAGGGTGACCGACCTGGCCGTCGTCCACCCGCGGACGTGGCGCCGCAGTAGCTTGCTGGCATGAGCGAGCTTGAGGGGTTGACCGAGCGTATGCGGCGGTTCGCCCGTGACAGGGACTGGGAGCAGTTCCACACGCCCAAGAACCTGGCGATGGCGCTGGCGGGGGAGGTCGGCGAACTGCTCGCGGAGTTGCAGTGGCTGACGCCCGCGGAGGCGTCCGAGGTCATGGCGGACCCCGAGGCGGCCGCGCGGCTGCGTTCCGAGATCGCCGACGTGACGCTTTATCTGGTCCGGCTCGCCGACGTCCTCGGCATCGACCTTGTGACGGCCGGCCACGCGAAACTCGACGAAAGCGACAAGCGCTACACCGTGGAGGACTACCGCGGCTCGGCCAGAAAGGCACCCCCGCTCAGCTGAGCTGTCACCCGCAGAGAAGCAGCACGATATCCGGTGTGTTCAGACCGCGAGACGCGTCAGCAGGTGTGCGCGCAGCCGGTTCAGCCGGGGCATCAGGCCGTAGATGACGATCGGTACGGCGACGGTCGCGAGGACGAAGGTCCGCAGGACGGGGCCGGTGCCGGACAGCCACGGCCCGATCGTCAGGTTGAGGACGGTGAGGGTCGGAAAGACCGCGATCCAGATCATGAGTGCGAGCTGATGCCTTCCGGGTGGGCCGATCGGCTTTTCCGCGGCCGGAGCGCTTGAAGGAGGGGTTTGGTGTGACATGACGGATTCCTCTCTTGTAGATGCTTCACTGGTCGATCGTGTCGCGGTGCGCGCGGACGGCGTCGCGCACGTCCTCGTCGACGAGGTCGGTGTTGACGGCGATGGCGGCGGCCGAGCCCTCGCCGGCGGCGGTGATGACCTGGGCGCGCGGATTGCGCACGTTACCCGCGGCCCAGACGCCGGGAACGGTCGTACGGCCGGTGGCGTCGGTGACCACCCACCCGGTGTCGTCGATGTCGCAGCCGAGTTCGAGCAACAGGTCGTTGTCGGGCACGAATCGCGGGGGCACGAAGACGACGTCCCTGGGGACGAACCGGCCGTCGGTGAGCGCGACACCGCGCAACGTGTCGTCCTCGGCCACCACCCGCGCGACGTGTCCTTCGACGACGCCGACGGAACGCGCGGCTAGTTGCTCACGTTCGTCCTCGGTCAGGCTTTCGGGAGGAGCGAACAGGACGATGTCGTCCGACCACTGGCGCACGATCTGCGCGTAGCGGACCGCCTCCCGTGACCAGCCGAGCACACCCAACGCCCGACCCCGGACCTCGTAGCCATGACAGTACGGACAGTGCAGGACGTCACGGGCCCAGCGCTCCCGCAGCCCGGGGACATCCGGCAGCTCGTCGCGCAGGCCGGTCGCGACCAGGACACGCCGCGCGCGGACGGTGACACCACCGCTCAGCTCGATCTCGAACACCGCGCCGGCGCGCCGCGCGCTCACCGCCTGTCCGTCGACGACGTCGCCGCCGTACCCTTTGACCTCGCGCCGGCCCGCGGCGAGCAGCTCGCCGGGGGGCGTCCCGTCGCGTGACAGGAACCCGTGCATGTGGGTCGCCGGCGCGTTCCGAGGCGCACCGGCGTCGACCACGAGCACCTCGCGCCGGGCCCGTGAGAGCACCAGCGCCGCGGACAGTCCGGCGGCCCCGCCGCCGATCACCACTACGTCGTACTGATTCATGTCCACCAGGGTGCGGCCGCGTCTCCGCCCCGGACAACGAACGTTGCCGTTTCCGGGAAAAACGGCGGACCATGGTGGCCATGAGCGTCCAGGAACAGCCGATCGCCGATGCACTGAACCGTGTGGGGCCGCGACTGCAGAGCCTGCGCAAGCAGCGCGGCATCACCCTCACCGCTCTCGCCGCGGCGACCGGTATCTCCAAGAGCACCCTGTCGAGGCTGGAGACCGGCCTGCGACGGCCCAGCCTCGAATTGCTCCTGCCACTGGCGCAGGTCTATCAGGTCCCGCTGGACGACCTGGTCGGCGCACCCGCGGTCGGCGACCCGCGCATCCGGCTCAAGCCCCGGCAGGTCAACGGCCGCACGGTCCTTCCGCTGACCCCTCCCGGAGGTGTCCAGGCATGGAAGATCGTCATTCCGCGATCACAGTCCACCCCGCGACCGCGCGCACACGACGGCTTCGAATGGCTGTACGTGCTGTCCGGACGGATGCGGCTCGTCCTCGGCGACCAGGACCTGATTCTCGGCATCGGTGAGGCCGCGGAGTTCGACACGCAGGTGCCGCACTGGTTCGGAAGCACCGGCGAGGGCCCTGCGGAGGTGCTCAGCATCTTCGACCGTCCAGGCGAACGCATGCAGGTCCGGGCCAGAAGCGGCCACAGGTCCACGCGGTGACGCACCTTCATGCGAGGGTCCTCGGCCGCGCCGGGTGTCAGACCGACCACGGGTCATCGAGACAATGTTCTTCGATGGTGCGGCGTGGGAGAGAAAGAGGAAGCATGGCGACGTTCGTGCTCGTGCCCGGGGGGTGGCACGGTTCCTGGGCGTTCGAGGCGGTGACTCCGCTGCTGGAGCGTGCCGGTCATACCGTTCACGCCCTGACCCTGACCGGTCTGCGGCCGGACGACGACGACGCGACGGTCGCGGCCGCCAACCTCGATACCCATGCCGACGATGTGTTGCGGCTCTTCGACCGCGCCCACATCACCAGTGCGACGCTGGTCGGCCACAGCTACGGCGGGATGGTGATCACCGCGGCCGCCGATCGCGCCGGCGGCCGGGTCTCACGGCTGGTGCATCTGGACGCCTACGTACCGCGCGACGGCGAGTCGTGCTGGTCGTCGACGACCGAGCGCTATCGGGAGGCGTTCGCCGCCGGCGCCGCGACCACCGGCTACGCCGTCCGGCCGCCGGACGGCGTGGATCCCCGCTGCCGTCCCCATCCCCTCACCTCGTTCGTGCAGGCGATCCGGCTCACAGGCGCGCTCGCGCCTGCCCCCCGCCGGGAGTTCATCTACTGCTCGGGTTGGGAGGACCGGACGCCGTTCGCCGAGCTCCGCAGCCGGCTCCACGCCGATCCCGGTTGGCAGGTCCACGACGTTCCAACCGGCCACGACGCTCTGCATGAAGCCCCTGAGGCGGTCGCCGCGCTGCTGCTCGGTGAATGCGGCGCGGAGGCGTCGACGCGCCGGCAGCGGGCTTGCCGTTGAGGACCGTGCGAGCCCGGGTCACCACCGGCCACTGAAGCAGGTCTTCACCGGCCGCTGCACCGCGTCTTCGGTCGGCTGAAGTCAGCGACGACGTCGCCAAGGTGCTTCCTGGGCTTCGCCGCCGAGCCTGGGAATGGCCACGACCCGAGACATTGATCCGGGGCCGGTGAGGAGGGGTTAACGGCGCCTACATGTCGTACGAATGCCGGTGTAATCGCCGGGGCTGAGCCTTGTGGTCGTGGGGATGCCGAGTACGACGACCCATTGCCCGTACTGCTCGTTGCAGTGTGGGATCTCGCTGGAGGTCCGGAACGGCGAGGTTTCGCTGTCGCCTGCCGACTTTCCGACCAATCGCGGTGGGCTGTGCGTGAAGGGGTGGACCGCGGCCGAGTTGCTCGATCATCCGGATCGGCTGCTCGCGCCGCTGGTCAGGACGGTTCCCGGCGACCGCCGCAGCCCGTTTCGCGCGGCGGGATGGGACGAGGCCCTCGACCGCACCGTGGAGGCGATCACCGCGAGCCAGGAGCGGTACGGCAGGGACAGTGTCGGGTGCTTCGGGGGCGGCGGGCTCACCAACGAGAAGGCCTATCTGCTGGGGAAGTTCGCGCGGGTCGCGCTGCGGACGGCCTCGATCGACTACAACGGCCGGTTCTGCATGTCGTCGGCGGCGACCGCGGCCAACCGGGCGTTCGGCGTGGACCGCGGGCTGCCGTTTCCGCTGGCCGATGTGGCGAGGACCCAGGTGCTGCTCCTGGCCGGCAGCAATCTCGCCGACACGATGCCGCCGGCGATGCAGTACCTGAACGAACGCGGGGGCGGCCTGATCGTGGTCGATCCCCGTACGTCGGCGACGGCGAAGGCGGCGACGGTTCACCTGCGTCCGGTGCCCGGGACCGACCTCGTGCTGGCCAACGGCCTGCTCCATCTGGTGCTGCGCGCCGGTCACGCCGACCTCGCGTACATCGCCGCGCGCACCACGGGGTTCGACGAGGTGCGGGCGGGCCTGACGGCGTACTGGCCGGACCGGGTCGAGCGCGTCACCGGGGTACCGGTGGAGGACCTGGAACGGGTGGCCGAGATGCTCGGCACCGCCGCCTCCGCGATGATCCTGACGGCCCGGGGGGCCGAGCAGCACAGCCAGGGCAGCGACACGGCGCAGGCCTTCGTCAACCTGGCGCTGGCGCTCGGGCTTCCCGGCCGGCCCGGCAGCGGGTACGGCTCCATCACGGGACAGGGCAACGGTCAGGGGGGACGGGAACACGGCCAGAAGGCCGACCAGCTGCCCGGGTACCGGCGGATCGACGACCCGGCCGCCCGGGCCCACGTGGCCGCGGTCTGGGGGGTCGCCCCGGAGGAGTTGCCCGGTCCAGGGCTGTCGGCGCAGGAGATGCTCAGCGGCATGGGCCGGGACGGCGGGGTGCGCGCCCTGCTGGTGTTCGCCTCCAACGTGGTGGTGTCCGCCCCTGATCGCGACCGCGTGCTCGATCGGCTCCGCGCGCTGGACTTCCTCGCGGTCTCGGACATGTTCCTGTCGGAGACGGCGATGGAGGCCGACGTGGTGTTCCCCACCGCCCAGTGGGCGGAGGAGGAGGGCACCATGACCAACCTGGAGGGCCGGGTCGTCCGGCGCAGGCCGGCACGGGTGCCGCCCGGCCAGGCGCGCGACGATCTTCAGCTCATCACCGCTCTGGCCCGGCGGCTCGGGCGCGGCGCGTACTTCAGCGCCGACGCGCGCGAGGTGTTCCAGGAGCTGCGGCGCGCCAGTTCCGGCGGCGCCGCCGACTACGGCGGAATCACCTACGAGCGGATCGAAGCGGAGCAGGGGGTGTTCTGGCCGTGCCCCGAGGGCGAGACGGGGGTGGCGAGGATGTTCACCGACCGGTTCCCCACTGCGGACGGCCGGGCGCGGTTCGTCCGGGTGGAGCACCGGGACGCCACCGAACGGCTCGACGCGGAGTTCCCCTACGTCCTCACCACGGGGCGTCTCATGCGCCAGTACCAGAGCGGCACCCAGACGCGCAGGATCGCGGCGCTGACGCAGGGCGATGCGGTCCCGAGCGCGGAGATGCACCCTGATCTGGCGAGACGGCATGGCATCGGCGCGGGGGACGCCGTTGAGCTGCGCACCCGCCGGGGCAGGGCCCTCTTCGCGGCGGAGCTGGCCGACGGCATCCGTCCCGACACCGTCTTCGTCCCGTTCCACTGGGGCGGCGAATCCGGCGCGAACGCCCTCACCGATCCGTCGCTGGACCCTCTCTCGCGCATGCCCGCCTTCAAGGCCTGCGCGGTCGCCGTCAGGAAGGTCGAAGACCCACGGCCACGGCTCGACGGAAGGACTCAGATGGACTCGACACCCCGCTTCCTGCAGGGAATCTTCTCCTTCACCGGCAAGGGCATGGACGCCCCCTTCCCGCTGGCGTCGGAGTTGCGCTACGTCGTCCCCGACGGCTACGTCACCCAGCCCGTCTACCTGCGGGGCGGCAACTCCTGCGACGAGCTCGTCTGCCTGGTCCTGATGCGCGACGGAACTCCCATGCGGTACCTGCCGATCGGCGCCAAGGCCGGCGTCCACGTCTCCCTTCGCGTCGTCGAGGACCTGATGGCCGGGACCACGATCGAGGTGTACCTGGCCGCCCCGGACGGCGTCTCCGGGTCGGCCGTCGTCGATCTCGGCCTGGTCGAGGTGTGAGGAGGAACGCCATGCGGCAGCGGCTGGTCGTGATCGGCAACGGTATGGCGGGGGCGCGCACGGTGGAGGAGATCCTCGCCAGGGGCGGAGGCGAACGGTTCTCCATCACGATGTTCGGCGACGAGCCGTACGGCAACTACAACCGGATCATGCTGTCGAACGTCCTGGCCGGGACCGACGACGAGACCGAGATCTTCCTGAACGGCCTCGCCTGGTACGAGGCCAACGGCATCACGCTGCACGCGGGAACCCGCGTCAGACGCATCGACCGCTTCGCCCGGAAGGTGTACGCGGACGACGGCACGTCCACGCCGTACGACCGGCTGATCATCGCCACCGGCAGCCGGCCGTTCGTTCCGGACATCCCCGGGGTGCGCGGCGCCAAGCGGGGCTTCCACCAGGGCGTGTTCACCTTCCGGACGATCGACGACACCCGCAACATGCTCCGGTACGCCCGCGGCCACCACGGCGCGGTGGTGATCGGCGGCGGTCTGCTGGGCCTGGAGGCGGCGCGCGGGCTGCAGAGCCACGGCCTTTCCGCCACCGTGGTGCACGCGGGCGGGCACCTGATGAACCAGCAGTTGGACCCTCAGGCAGGCGCGGTCCTGAAACGCAGCGTGGAGAGGCTGGGCATCACCGTCGAGCTGAACGCCCGGACCACCGAGATCCGGGGCGCCGAGCGGGTGACCGGCATCGCACTGTCCGATGGACGGGTCATCCCCTGTGACATGGTGGTGATCGCGGCGGGAATCCGCCCGAACACCGAGGTGGCGCAGGCGGGCGGCCTGGTCGTGGAGCGCGGCGTCG
Source organism: Sphaerisporangium rhizosphaerae (assembly GCF_042665155.1). Classification (NCBI taxonomy): domain Bacteria; kingdom Bacillati; phylum Actinomycetota; class Actinomycetes; order Streptosporangiales; family Streptosporangiaceae; genus Sphaerisporangium; species Sphaerisporangium rhizosphaerae. The sequence continues at coordinate 114,607 of NZ_JBHTCG010000001.1, forward strand.
TCGTCGACGACCAGATGCGGGCGGTCGGCGAGCCCGGCGTCTACGCCGTCGGCGAGTGCGCTCAGCACCGCGGCCAGGTGTACGGCGTGGTGGCGCCGCTGTGGGAGCAGGCCAGGGTCCTGGCCGACCACCTCACCGGAACCGATCCCACCGCCGCCTACCACGGGTCGCGCATCGCGACCAAGCTCAAGGTGGCCGGGGTGAACGTGGCGTCCATGGGCCTGAAGGGCCCGGAGCGCGAGGACGACGAGTTCGTGGTGGTGGCCGAGCCCACGCGGGGGATGTACAAGAGCGTCGTGGTCCGCGACGGCCGGCTGGTCGGGGCGACCCTGGTGGACGACCTGAGCAAGGTGGCCTTCCTCATGCAGGCGTTCGACCGCGGGCTCCCGCTGCCCGAGGAACGGGTCCGGCTCCTGTTCGACCTGGGCGCGCCGTCCGCCGAGACCAGCGTCGAGGAGCTCTCCGACGACGCGCAGGTGTGCAACTGCAACGGCGTCAGCAAGGCGGACCTGGTGTCGGCCGTCAAGGACGGCGCCAGGTCCGTGACCGGGGTGATGGACACGACCCGGGCCGGCAAGGGATGCGGCTCCTGCCGGTCGCTGGTCACGCAGATCGTCGAGTGGGCGGCCGGCGGACAGACCGAGGAGGACCCCTCGGCCGGCTGGTACGTGCCGGGCGTCCCGCTCGCCAAGCAGGAGCTCATGGCCGAGATCCGTGCGCGCGGCCTCCGATCGGTCTCCGCGGTCTTCGCGGAGCTCGCCCCCGCGGGCAAGGAGGACGCGAAAAGCAAGATGGGCCTGGCGTCGCTGCTCCGCACGATGTGGGCCGGCGAGTACGTCGACGAACGCGACGCCCGCTTCATCAACGACCGGGTGCACGCCAACATCCAGAAGGACGGCACGTTCTCCGTCGTGCCCCAGATGAAGGGCGGCTGCACCACTCCCGACCAGCTCCGCCGCATCGCCGACGTCGCGGACAAGTACCAGGTCCCCCTGGTCAAGGTCACCGGCGGCCAGCGCATCGACCTGCTCGGGATCCGCAAGGAGGACCTGCCCGCCGTGTGGGCGGATCTCGGCATGCCGTCCGGCCACGCGTACGGCAAGAGCTTCCGGACGGTCAAGACCTGCGTGGGCCTGGACTTCTGCAGGTACGGCCTGGGTGACTCCACCGCGCTGGGCATCGCCCTGGAGACCCGGTACCAAGGACTCGAAGCGCCCGCGAAGATGAAGCTGGCCGTCACCGGCTGCCCGCGCAACTGCGCCGAGGCCTACGTCAAGGATCTCGGCGTGGTGGCCGTGGAGGGCGGCCGCTGGGAGATCTACGTGGGCGGAGCGGCGGGGGCGCACATCCGCAAGGGCGACCTGCTGGCCACGGTGGGCACCGCCGAGGAGGTCATCACCCTGACCGGGCGCTTCCTGCAGTACTACCGGGAGAACGCCAACTGGCTCGAGCGCACCTACGCGTTCGTGCCGCGCGTCGGCATCGAGCGGATCCGGGAGATCGTGGTCGACGACGCCGACGGCATCGCCGCCGGCCTGGACCAGGCGGTACAGGCCTCCGTGGACGCCTACCGCGATCCCTGGCAGGAGGGTGGGGAGCCCGTCACCCCAGGCCAGTTCCGCCCCGCCCTGCCGCTGCTCCCGGTGCCGAAGCGATGACCGCGGCCCCGGGCGTCCGGGCGCACAGCCTCGGGCGCCTCGACGAGATCCCGGTCGGCGAGGGCCGGGCGTTCACGGTGGACGGCGAGCAGATCGCCGTGTTCCGGCTGCGGGACGGGAACGCGCGCGCCGTGTCCGCCGTGTGCACCCACGCCCAGGGCCCGCTGGCCGACGGCCAGATCGACGGCGACGTCGTCATCTGCCCGTTGCACCAGCACATGTTCGACCTCGCCACCGGCTGCTCCACCACCGGCCAGCCCCCACTCCGGTCCTACCCCCTCCGCATCGACCCCGACGGCCACCTGTTCGTGCACATCTGACGCGGCCTCACTCCCGAACCGAGCGGGGTGAGGCGGAGGGCCTGCCGAGCCGGCGTCGCTCGGCCCGGCCACCGAAGATCTCGCGCTTGCGGGTTGGATGCGGACGGCCGAAGCGTGCTAGGCTGATGCCAGTTGCAGTTGTGGTAACCGTGAACTTTTTGCGCACTTGACGGGAATTGTGACGTCGGGTGCATTTTTGTTTTACCGGTCATCTCCGGACGGGCTTATCACGGCGACGCGGAATCGGCACAGGGCCGGTTCCGGCACAGCCCCTCTGATTGTAAGGAGATCGACATGGCGACTGGCACCGTGAAGTGGTTCAACTCGGAAAAGGGCTTCGGCTTCATCGAGCAGGACGGCGGCGGCGCCGACGTCTTCGCCCACTACTCGAACATCGCCGCCCAGGGCTACCGTGAGCTGCAGGAAGGCCAGAAGGTCTCCTTCGACGTCACCCAGGGCCAGAAGGGCCCGCAGGCCGAGAACATCGTTCCGGTCTGACGCGCCACGCTCCACGGCCGGGGCCCGCACCTTCGAGGTGCGGGCCCCGGCTCGCGTTATGGCCGCCCCCCGCGGCATCCCGACGGTTCGACGATGGAAAGTCGTCACCGTCAGCGGTTTCGTTGCTACGCTTCGCTACGTGACCCCCGCACAGGCGACCGCCTACACTCGCGACATGGGCGAGGACGCGTTCGAAGTTCCGTTGGACGAGGCAGACGGCCACCTGCCCGATGTCATCAGCGCGGCGGCCGAACGCAACACCATCGCCTACCTCACCGACCACGGTCGCCGCGTCGCGGCCATCGTGCCCGCCGACGAGGCCTGGTACTGGACTCCCGGCTGGCAGTCCGCCGAAGCCGAGGCGGACGCGGATTTCCGCGAGGGCCGCACCCGGACCTTCGACAGCATGGACGACATGTTCGCCGAGATCGACGCCGTCCGTGGTGAAGACACCCGGTGAGGTACGAACGCTCGGCGTCCTTGCCGCCCGGCCGGTCTGTCAGTCCTTGACGGCGCCGGCGGTCACTCCGGCGGCGACGTAGCGCTGGGCGATGACGAGAAGCGCGGTGGCCGGGATCGAGGCGACGACGGCGGTGGCCATGATGGCGTTCCACTGCTGGTTGTTGTTGCCGATGTAGTGGTAGATGCCGAGGGTGATCGGCTGGTGGTCGCCACCCTGGTCCAGGGTGCTGGCGAAGATGAAGTCCGACCACGCCCACAGGAACGCGAACAGCGACACCGTGATGATCGAATTGCGGCTGACCGGCAGCACGACCGACCAGAACGTGCGCATCGCCCCCGCCCCGTCCACCCTGGCCGCCTGCATCAGCTCCTCGGGGATTCCGGACATGAACGTGGTGAGGACCAGCACCGCGAACGGCACCGCCAGCGTCGAGTCGGCCACGATCAGCCCGGGGACCGTGTTGAGCACGCCGGTGCTGAGGAAGATGGCGTAGAACCCCATCGCCATGATGATCCCGGGGACCATCTGGGCGATGAGCAGCACGAAGCTCAGCGCCCCGCCACCCTTCGGACGCAACTTGGCCAGCGAGTACGCCGCCGGCGCCGCGATGACCAGCGTGAGCGCGACGGTGCCGAGCCCGATCACCAGGCTGGTGACCAGGTAGGGCCCCTGCTGCTCCAGCACCGCCCGGTAGCCCTCCAGCGTCCCGTTGCTCGGCCACAGGTAGGGCGGGCTCTTGCGCATGTCCTGGTCGCGGGTGAGGGACACGTTGATCATCCAGTAGACCGGGAACAGCATCAGGCCGGTCAGCACCAGCCCGATCGCGCTTTTCGCCCAGCGGCGTGAGGCGATCATGCGAAGGCCTGCCTTCTTTGCACGTAGATGTAGAGCAGCCCGAAGACCAGGGCCATGACGATCAGCAGGTTGCCCACCGCCGCGCCGGGGCCGAAGGCCGGCAGCAGGTTGCCGAAGCCCAGCCGGTAGGACCAGGTGGCCAGCGTCGTGGAGGAGTCGCTCGGCCCACCCTTGGTCATGATCCAGATGATGTCGAACACCTTGAGCGTGTAGACCAGCCCCAGCAGCAGCGTGATCGCCGACACCGGGCGCAGCAGCGGGAAGGTGACCTTCCAGAACCGCTGCCAGCCCGTGGCGCCGTCGAGTTCGGCCGCCTCGTGGATGTGCGCCGGAATCGCCTGCAGGCCGCTGTACAGCACGACCAGGTTGAACGGGATCCCGATCCAGATGTTGGCGATGGTCACCGACCACAGTGACCAGTCGGGCGAGGTCAGCCAGTTGACCGGAGACACCCCGAACGCGGTCAGCATCGCGTTGACCAGGCCGGAGTCGCTGTTGAACATCCACGACCAGGTCGAGGACGACACGATCAGCGGCAGCAGCCAGGGCACCAGGAACAGCGCCCGCAGGGTCGCCGCCAGCCGGAAGTGCCGGGTGAAGAACACCGCGAGGCCGAGGCCGATGGTGAACTGGAACACCAGCGACACCACGGTGAACACCACGGTGTGCCACAGCGCCGGGCCGAACGTCGGATTGGCGAAGATCTTGCCGTAGTTGGCGAATCCGGTGAACGGCGCCCCCCCTTGCACGAAGGACCGCACCGTGTAGTCGCGCAGGCTCAGGTCCAGGTTGCGGTAGAGGGGGTAGGCGTAGAAGACCAGCAGATAGACGACGACGGGCGCGAGGAACGCCCACGCCGCCCACTGCCCTGACCGCCGCCGAGCGGCAGCGCGCCGTCCGCCGCGGGGCGGCGGAGCCGGCGGCCGTCTCGGCCGGCCGCCCGCGATGGACGCGGCCGGCGTCTGTGTTGCGTGTTTCATGCTGTCCTTGTTTCGGTGGAGATCGGCGGAGATCGGCAGAGAAGTGAAAGCGTCCATGACCCCGGGGCGGCGGCGCGCCCCGGGGTCCTCCCCCGGCTTGTGCGCGTCGCCGCTACTGGATCGCGCCGGCCGCGGCGGCCTGGGCGGCGGCCATCGCCTCCTGCGGTTGCTGCGCTCCGCTGAGAGCGGCCTGCATCGCCTTCCACATGGGCTCGGAGATCTTCGGATACTTCGTACCGAGATCATCGCTGGTGCGGCCCTTGGCCGCCTTGACCGCCTCCACCCACACCTTGAGCTCCGGGTTCTCCGTCACCTGCTTGGCCTGCACGTTCTCGGTCGGCGCGATGTACGACAGCGTGGTGTCGGTGGTGTAGGAGTTCTCGGTGCTGGTCAGGCAGGTGACCAGCTTCTGCGACACGGCGTAGCGCGCGGCGTCCTTCTGCACCGGGACGCCGACGAACTCGCCCCCCGTCGGGGCGGGGGCGGCTCCGCCGTCCTTGCCGGGGATCGGGATGATGCCGTACTCGAAGCCCGTCTTCTTGGCGTTGGCCAGTTGCCAGGTGCCGTTCTCGCTGAAGGCGAAGTCGCCGGTCGCGAACTCCTGCCAGCTCGTGGTCTGGGTGTTGTTGATCACCGAGTTGGGGGCGTATCCCTTCTTCAGCCAGTCGGTCCACAGCGACAGCGACGCGACCCCCTCCGGCGAGTCCAGCTTGGTGAGCTGCGCGCCTGCGCCCCAGAACCACGGCAGGAACTGGAAGCTGCCCTCCTCGGTGCCGATCGCGGCGAAGGTGATGCCCTTCTTGCCCGCCGCCTTCACCTTCGCGAGCGCGGCCGTCAGCGACGCCCAGTCCTTGACCGACGCCGCGGCCACCCCGGCCTTCTTCAGCACGCCCTTGTTGTAGTAGAGCGCCAGCGTGTTGGCCCCGATCGGGATGCCGTAGGTCTTGCCGCCCATCTGGCCCGCGGCCAGCAGGTTCGGCGAGATGGTGGAGGTGTCGAGCTTCGTCTCGTCGGTCGAGGTCAGCACCCCCGCCTCGGCCAGCGTCGAGACCACCGGGTTGTCCACGATCAGCACGTCCGGCGAGTTGCCCTGCTGCGCCGCCAGCAGCGCCTTGTTGGTCAGGTCGGTGGTGTCGTACCCGGTGCGCTTGACCGTCACCCCGACCTGGGTCCCGCAGGACCGCAGGAGCTTCACCCAGTCGGAGGTGTCGTCGAACTGGGGGTAGGGGTCCCAGATCGTGTAGGCGCCGCCCCCGGCCGAAGCCTTGCCGGCGTCGGTGCCGGAGGGGGAGGACGGCGCGGACGAGCACGCCGCGGCGCCGCTCGCCACTGTGACGGCGACGAGGGCCGCGCCAAGGCCCCGTCGTCCTGAACGGCGACTTTCCATAGGTCTTCCTTTCGAAGCCGGATCACCGGCTGGATCTGTCGGCCGGCCGCGCGGGTTCGCACGGTCAGGATGCGAACCCGCGCGGACACGCTCAGGTGAGCTGGATGTAGTCCAGCTCGGCATAACCGGTGCCACCGTTGAAGCCGGGAGAGCCCTTGGCCAGGCGGATCACGTTGTACCCGGCCTGCAGGTTGACGGTCGTGGCGACCGTCGCGCCGAACTGGCCCCAGCCGGAGGTGGGCGGGTAGCTGATGGTGCCCCACGCGCCGCCGTTGTAGGCGATTCCCTGCGTGGCGGTCGCACCGGTGCCGTTGGCGTAGCCGACGGTCATGGTGTAGGAGCGCGCGGACGGCACGCTCACCACGAAGTCGACGTAGCTGTCGTCGCGGTGGGTGCCGGTGTTGTTGTCGATGCGGCCGACGTAGCCGCCCTCGGACGCGCTGGAGCTCGTCAGCCGCTGGGCGCGGAAGACCGACCCGTTCTCCGCCTCGTAGCGCTGCTGGTAGGAGGGCACCCCGCTCGCCGGCTGGATGACCAGGTTGTAGGCGCTCGTAGCGGACATGTTGGGCACCGAGACGCTGATCTCTCCGTTGCTCACCGTGGAGGTGGTCGTCGAGATCGTGGTCGGCGCCGTCACGGCGGTGAAGCGGCCGTTGGCCGGGGTCGACTGGAGGGTCACCCTGACGCTGGAGCCCAGGGCGCCGATGCCGGTGACGCGGACGGTGTTGGTGCCGGACTCGTTGCCGAACACCACGTTGACGATCTTGCGGGTGCCGTCGTAGGCGGCGAAGCCGTCCAGCGCCGTCTGGTTGGCCGGGGTGGTGGTCACCATCCTGCCCGCCATGTCGCCGTACCACTTGTACAGCCACCACGTGCCGGTGGGCTGGTTGCCGTTGACGACCAGCCCGTTCATCGTGCCGTACTCGTACCAGAAGGCGCGGTGCGCGGTCTCGACGCCGCCGCGCTCCAGCTTGGCCACGTAGCTGGCGACCCGGCCGGGGACGTCGACCTCGCTCGTCGCGGCGTACTCGTTGATGGAGATGCGGCGAGGGCTGATGCCGAGGGAGGACTCGAGCGCCCGGTAGTTCGCGATGTTCGCGGCGATGTTGTTGGGGCTGCCCAGTTCGTGCCAGCAGATGATGTCGGGCAGCGTCCCGCTGGCCTTGGCGCTGGTCAGGAAGGACGACAGCCAGGAGCGGTTGTAGTAGGAGATGCTCGGCCCGACGATCGGCGTGGTGGCGTCCAGCGCCCGCACGGCCCGGAAGGTGCGCGCCCAGCCGTCGTTGAAGGCACCGGCGGCCCCGGTGTTCCACGTCCAGTCAGGCTCGTTCCACAGCTCCCAGCCGACGACGTTGGTCACCGAGGTCGCGTTGAGGCGGGCACGGACCATCGTGTCCACCTTGGCCAGCCAGTCGTTCCAGCTCACCCACTGGTAGGGGAAGTTGGGATAGATGTCCGGCATCCGGATGTACTCCCCGGCGCCGACCCGGGTGGCCTGCGGGGAGACCTTCAGGGAGTCCCCGCCCGGCGGCTGGCCGTTGGGCCGCTGTCCCACGCCGGGGGCGGGCTGCGTCAGGGAGTTCACCTTGAGCGGCAGCAGGGTGGAGTCGGCGGGCCTGCTGTTCTCGGCCAGGCCGTACAGTCCGCCGGTGGCGACGTGGGTGACCGGCCGGAAGGGCTGGGCGACGTTCACCGTGAGGGTGGTCCCGGCCGCCTCGGCGGGCGCCAGGGGGACGAGCCCGCCGAATCCCGCGGCAAGCAGTGCCGCGGTGAGGCCGATCGCGCGTCCCGGCGTGAGTCGGGGTCTGCTCATCAGCTACCTCGCTCTTTCTGTGCTCAGTTGGGGGGCGAGCAGGAGGTGGAACGGGACCGTCCCTCCCCGAGCCGGCGGCGCACCGCGGGCGGTCCCACGCGGAGGGTCGTGCCGGTGGCCACCGGCACGACCCTCCGCGGTCATCCGGTGGTGGCGAGCGGAATCCAGACCCGCATCGGGCCCTCGGTCCGGTTGCCCCACAGGAAGTACGGCACCGCCGTGAGCGTGAGCGGGGTGTTCGTCCGCTCACGCGAGGCACCGGAGGTGTAGAGCGGGTCGTGCGCGTCGGCGAGCACGCCGCGTGCGCTGAGCACGACCGGGGCGCCGGGAAGGTCGTCCCGGTGGGCCGCCGTGATGGGCGCGGCGGGGGCCAGCCGCACGTCCTCCAGGACGACGCCGGGTGGCAGGTCCGCCTGCTCCAGGCAGTACACCAGGGGCCCGCGCGCCAGGGTGACGCACCCGCGCACCGCGTCGACCCTCGGATGCGCGCTCACCTGCCGCACGGGCATGTCGAGGTCGAGGACGACCGTGGTCCCCGGCGTCCACACGCGGGTGAGCCGCACGTAGCCGTCGGCCGCCGGCGCCCGCACCGTCTCCTCGCCGACGCTCACCGAGTACGCCTCGCACCAGGACGGCACGCGCAGCGCGAGCGTCCAGGGCCCGCTCTGCCCTGCCTCGCCTCCCACCGTCAGCTCGACCCGGCCCTGCCATGGATAGTCGGTGCGCATCTCCAGCCGGACCGGCCGCCCCGCCACGGCGGCGGTGAGGGTGGCCTCGCCGTACAGGTGGACCTGCAGTCCCCCTTCGTCGGCGGTCGCCAGGTAGCCGGGCAGCGAGGCCATGAGCCGCGCGATGTTCGGCGGGCAGCAGGCGCACGAGTACCAGGGCAGGCGGCGGGCGGCCTCCTCCTCGCCGGAGCCCGCGTGCCCGGTGCGCAGGTGCAGGGGGTTGGAGTAGAAGAAGCGCCGGCCGTCGGCCGACACCGCGGCGGCGACCGCGTTGTACACCGCCCGCTCCATCTCGTCGGCGTAGCGCGCGCGGCCGGTCGCGAGCAGCAGCCGCCAGTTCCACTGGAAGCTCGCGATGGCCGCGCAGGTCTCGGCGTACGCCCGGTCGGGCGGCAGTTCGTACGGGTCGCCGTACGCCTCGTCCCGGTGGCGCGAACCGTGCGCGCCGGTGACGTAGGTCCGCGTGTGGAAGGCGTCGACCCACAGCCGCTCGGCCGCGTCCAGCAGCGGCAGGTCGCCGGTCTCCACCGCCACGTCGACCATGCCGGCCAGCAGGTACAGTTGGCGCACGGCGTGCCCGGCGACCTCGCGCACCTCGCGTACCGGCTGGTGGTCCTGGTGGTAGCGGGGGCCGAACCGGCCACGGCCGAGCAGGCCGTGCCCGCGCAGGTCGAGGAACCGCCGCGCCAGATCCAGGTACGGCCGGTGGCCGGTCAGCCGGTAGAGCTCGGCGAGGGCGGTCTCGATCTCGGGATGACCGCACACCTCCTCCACCCCGTCCGGCCCGAACCGCTCGACCAGCAGGTCGGCGAAGCGGCGGGCGACGGACAGCAGGACGGGCTGAGCGCCGGCACGGCCGCCGGCGACGGCCGCCTGGATGAGGTGGCCCGCGCAGTACAGTTCGTGGGCCCAGTCGGGCCTGCGCCACCGCTCCTCGGGAGCGGCCACCGTGAAGTAGGAGTTCAGGTACCCGTCGGCCTGCTGGGCCCGGGCCAGCAGTGCCACGGTGTCCTCGACGAACGCCTCCAGAGAGGCGTCACCGGGGGAGGTCCCCAGTTCCCAGAGGGCGGCCTCCAGCGTCTTGTGGACGTCGGAATCGGCGAACCACATGCCGGTGAAGGGCTGCTCGCCCTCTCCCGCGGCGGCCTGGAGGTTGCCGATGTTGCCGCTGCCGCGCAGGTTGTCCACACAGTGCGGCAGCGTGTCCTCGGCGTTGCGCCGCCGCCAACCGCCCAGCAGTCCCTCGGGGTGCAGCCGGACCTGGTCCACGCCGAGCGGCCGAAGTGCGGCGATGGCCTCCGGCCCGGGGACGGCCGGCCCCGCGGGGCCGCCAGGGCCGGACGGGGCCGGTTCCGCGGCCCTGTCCATGCCGGGGCCGGTCTGCGTGTCTGACAGCTTCTGCTCGGTCATTCCGGTCTTTCGTGTGGGGATGCGGAGGTCTCTCGCGCGGCCGCGGGGGCTTCGTCCCCCGGCGAGCGGGCCGTTCGGACCGCCGGGGCCGGTCGCCGGGAACAACCCCAGGTAAGGAGGACAGAACGGGGGGCACAGCCGATGAGGAAACCTAGGAAAACGATTGCCGTCACGTTACCAACGCCGTCGGGGAGGGGTCAACAGTACGTTTCAGCGCGGTTACATGGGCGTGCAGGGACGCGACAAGTCGCGCTATAAAGTGGACAGGGCAACGACCACCGAAAGCGGAGGGAAACGTGGGGAGACTGGAGCGTCACGCCACCATCACCGACGTCGCGGCGCTGGCCGGCGTGTCGGTGGGCACGGCCTCCAAGGCCCTCAACGGACGCGGATCGCTACGGGAAGAGACCCGCAGGCGTGTCCGGGAAGCGGCCCGGCAGCTCAATTTCGAGGCGAACGCCGGCGCGCGCAACCTGCACTCGGGCCGCACCTACACGGTGGGCATGATCACGACCGACACGATCGGCCGGTTCAGCATCCCGGTCCTGATGGGCGCGGAGGACGCGCTGGGCGCCGGAGAAATGTCGATCTTCCTGTGCGACGGCCGGGGCGACCCGATCCGCGAGCAGTACTACGTCAAGACCCTGCTCAGCCGGCGGGTCGACGGCATCATCGTGACCGGCCGGCGCACCGAGGCACGGGCCCCCATCGGCGTCGGCCTCCCGGTGCCCGTCGTCTACGCCTTCATCAGCTCGGCCGACCCCGGCGACTGCTCGGTGGTCCCCGACGAGGCGGGCGGCGCCCGCAAGGCGATCGACCATCTGCTGGCCATAGGGCGTGGCCGCATCGCGCACATCACCGGCCCCGACCACCACAACTCCGCCCGGGTGCGCGCCGCGGCGACGACGCGGCGACTGGCCGAAGAAGGGCGTTCCCTGGTCGCGCCGCCGCTGTTCGGCGGATGGAGCGAGGCGTGGGGAGGCCAGGCCGCCGGCATCCTGCTCGGCAGCGGCACGGAGTTCGACGCCGTCTTCTGCGGCAGCGACCAGATCGCGCGCGGGGTCGGCGACGCCCTGAGGGCCGCGGGGCGCCGCATCCCCGACGACGTCGCCCTGGTCGGGTTCGACAACTGGGACGTCATGATCGAAGGCGCCAAACCCCCGCTGACCAGCGTCGACATGAACCTCCAAGGGCTCGGCCGATCGGCCGCCGAACGGCTCCTCGCCGCCATCAACGGCTCCCCCTCCCCCGGCGTCCACGCCCTTCCCTGCCACCTGGTGGTGCGTGAATCGACCACGGTGCCCCTGCGATCCCCTCAGGCGCCACCTCCCGGCCCGGCGGGGTGAGCGACCGCCCGGCCTGCCCGCGACGAGCGCGGTCATCGCGGTGCCGGGGCAGATGACCGGGTGGGCTGGGGGTGGGGGCCAAAGGCGGTGAGGAAGCGGTCGCGGAAGGCGTCCATCCGCCAGACCGGGGCCGTGGGGCCGGGCCTCAGGCCGTCCTGCCAGCCCCAGCCGGAGACCCGGTCCAGGACGGCCCGGTCGCGGGCGACGATGGTGATCGGCACGTCGCGGCTGGCGTTCTCGCCCGTGACGATCGGGGCGGGCTGGTGGTCGCCGAGGAAGACGAGCACGAGGTCGTCGTCGCCGTAGGTCTCCACGTAGGAGATGAGGGCGCTCAGCGTGTACTCGATGGAGCGCCGGTACTCGGTGCGCACGCGGGTGGCGTCGCGCCACACGGCGTCCGGCGACTCGCCGGCGGCGGCCATGGGGCCGAAGACCGAACCGTCACCGACGGCGTTCCAGTCGGTGAGGCTGGGGATGGGCGCCCAGGGGGCGTGGCTGGAGACCAGGGGCATCTCCACCATCATCGGGGCGTGGCCCGGCTTCGCGCGTTCGAGCCGCTGGAAGGCCGACAGGGTGTACTGGTCGGGCATGGTGCCCCAGTTGAAGCCCGGTCCGCGATACCCGAGGTTGTGGGAGTCGTACACGCGGTCGTAGCCGTAGAACGCCCCTTCCGGCCAGGCCTTGGTGTTGCCCGGCATGACGGCGACCGTCCGCCAGCCCGCGCGCCGGAACAGGCTTGGCATGGTCAGGCGGTCGCCGGCGACGAGGTCGCCGTGGCGCTGCTGGTTGTTCACCCACAGCCCCGAGAGCAGCGTGGCGTGGGCGAGCCAGCTGCCGCCGCCGTACGTCGGTGAGGTGAGGAAGGCGCTGCGGGAGGCGAACCCGTCCGCGCGCAGCCGGCGGCTCCCCGCGTCGAGGACCGCGTCGACCTGCGGCGCGAACTCCGGGTCCTCGACGGCGTCGCGGCCGTAGCTCTCGATGAAGGAGAAGACGACGTCCTTGCCGCGCAGCGCGGTCAGCAGATCCTTGCCGGGGGTGTCGCGGAAGGCGTCAACGGCGGCCTGCGCGGCGAACACCCGCTGGTCGCGCAGACCGGCGCCGATCTGCTGTACATGGTCGTGGACGAGGGCGGCCGCGGGCGCCTCTGGGGTGATCTGCACCCCGAACAGGGCGCAGACGAGCCAGGCTGCCCCGAGCGTCCCGGCGGCGCCGGTCGCCGGGGTGCGGTGCCGGGCCACGACCCGGGCCAGGCGCATGACCGACAGCGTGACGAGGACGAGCACGCCCGCGATGAGGACGGCGACCGCGACGACCGCGGCGACCGCGCCGGCCCCGCCGAACGACGCCGTGAGGAAGTCCACGGCGTTCCCGAGGAAGGCCCAGTCGAGCAGCAGGTCGAAGGGCCGTTGGAGGGTCGCGTAGAAGCCCAGGTCGGCGAACTTCACGATCGTCACCAGGGCGAGGGCCACTCCGGCGAGCGCCGCCGCCACCCGTCTGGGCTTCGGCGGCAGGACGAGCACGAGGGCGACGCCGAGGAGTCCCTCCAGCGGGACGCGGGCGAAGGCCCACGGGGTGAGGTGACCGACCTGGTCGGGCGCGTTGAGGGCGAACAGCACGAGCAGGAAGGCCAAGGCGGTGGTCACCGGCCCGGCGACCGGGTGCCTCCGGGGACGGCCGGCGGGTCCGGCCGCGCCGGCGTCGCCTGAGTCGTCCTCCGCAGCATCCTTCGAGTCGTTCTCCGCAGCATCCTTCGGGACGTCTATCGGGACGTCTTTCGAGGCATCCTTCGAGGCGTTCTCCAAGGCGTCCTTCGAGATGTCCTTCAAGGCGCCCTTCGAGGCGTCCTCCACGACGTCCTCGGGGGCATCCTTCGCGGGCGTCCCTCTCTGGGACGACCGGCGAAAGCGGATGATGGACGACAATCCGCAGGTCCTTCCATGCCGAGCCCGGTGACGCCGGTCACCGCCGCGGTGCCGGGCGATGCCGCCGGCCCGGGCCGGCGGCATCGTGTACGTATACGGCCCGCGGCCGCCGATGGTTCAGGCGGAACCGAGCCGATGGTTCAGGCGGAACCGACCAGGCTCGGCTCGTCCACCACCGCCTCGCGGGCGATCTCACCCGCCGTGCCTTTGGCCTCGCGGCGTGCCCGCCATCGGCCGAGGTGCCGGTCGTGGTGGGCGGCGGGCCTCGGCTCCCACCGCGATCGCGACCGGCCGGTGTCCCGGCTTCGCCACAGCCACCGGACGTCCCGGCCGAACGACCACACCAGCGACGCCAGCGCCAGCCCGGCAAGGCCGGTGGCGACGGGAGGCGGGGCCACCTCGGCGCTCACGATGACCAGGATGATCCCCTGCAGCGCCGCCACGGTCTTGCGGGCGAAGCTCGGCCGCAAGGGCGCCCTCAGCCAGGGCGCCACCCAGGCCGCCGCGACGAAGACGTACCGCATGGCGCCGATCGCGAGCACCCACGCGCCGGTGGACCCGGCCACGTGGACGCTGAGCACCAGGATGAGGAAGGCGTCGGTCTCCATGTCGAAACGCGCCCCGAGCTCAGACACCGTCCCGGTGCGCCGCGCCACGTACCCGTCCACCCCGTCGAGGATCAGTGCGACGGCGGCGAGCGCGACCAGCGAGGCGACCGGCACGTCTCCGCCGGTCAGGCCGGTCGTCACCATCGCCGTGACGCCCCCGGCCAGCTCGGCGCGGGCCAGGGTGACCAGGCCGGCCGGTCCCAGCGAGTGGATCCCGGATCGGCGCATGGAGCGGGTGAGGACGGCCGACAGGATCACGGCACAGGCGACGCCGGCCAGGCAGCCCGCCGGGCTCAGGCCCGCGTCGGCCCAGAGCACGGCCAGCAGGACGACCTGCGTCACCACCCCGGCGGCCGGCCCGCGGACCGGCACCTCCGTCACGCGCCAATCCAGTGTGGTCAACTACGCCTCCCGCTCCATGACCCCGGATACGGGGCGTCCAATAGCATTCGCTGACCCGCTCCGAGTAGGAGCGACTCCCCTGCGATGTAGTACGGCGAGGAGGCCGATGCGGCTCAATTCAGATGCTTTCTGGCTTAGATCTCCCGGTGAGGGGGAGATCCGCCCGGTATCGGTGCCGCGCCCCGGTGCCGGTGAGGTGCTGGTTCGCACGCTCTATTCCGGCGTGAGCCGGGGCACGGAGAGCCTCGTCTTCCGCGGCGGTGTGCCCGAGAGCCAGCACCGGCTGATGCGGGCGCCGTTCCAGGAGGGCGATTTCCCCGGGCCGGTCAAGTACGGCTACCTCAACGTCGGAGTGGTCGAGGAGGGGTCACCGGCCTTGCGGGGCCGTACCGTTTTCTGCCTGTATCCGCACCAGACCCGCTATGTCGTCCCGGCCGACGCGGTGACCCTGGTGCCGGAGGAGGTGCCGCCGGCGCGGGCGGTGCTGGCCGGCACGGTGGAGACCGCGGTGAACGCGCTGTGGGACGCGGCGCCGCTCATCGGCGACCGGGTCGCCGTCGTCGGAGCGGGCATGGTCGGCTGCTCCGTGGCCCGACTGCTCGCCGGGTTCCCCGGCGTGCAGGTGCAGCTGGTCGATGTGGACCCGGCGCGGGCCGCCGTCGCCGATGCGCTCGGCGTCCGCTTCGTGACCCCCGAGCAGGCCGCCGAGGGATGCGACGTCGTGGTGCACGCCAGCGCGACCGAGGCGGGTCTCGCGCGGTCGTTGCAGCTCGTCGCGGCCGAGGGCACGGTGATCGAGCTGAGCTGGTACGGCGACCGGCGGGTCGGCGTGCAGCTCGGCGAGGCCTTCCACTCCGGGCGCCTGACCATCCGCGGCAGCCAGGTGGGCTCCATCTCCCCCGCGCGGCGTTCCCGGCGGACCTACGCCGACCGGCTGTCGCTGGCTCTGCGTTTCCTCGCCGACCCCGCGTACGACGCGTTGGTCACCGGCGAATGCGCCTTCACGGACCTGCCCGAGGTGATGGCCCGCATCGCTAGTGGCAATCTGCCCGGATTGTGCCATCGAGTCGTGTATGGTCCCGCCGAGGACTGACGGGTAGCCGACCTCCTGGAGGATGAACTCATTGTTCAGTGTCACCGTTCGCGACCACATGATGGTCGCGCACAGCTTCCACGGCGAGGTCTTCGGCCCGGCTCGGCGGTTGCACGGCGCGACGTTCGTCGTGGACGCGACGTTCCGCCGGGCCGAGCTCGACGGCGACAACATCGTGGTCGACATCGCCCTGGCCACCGAGGAGCTCAAGGCCGTGCTCGGCGAGCTGACCTTCCGCAACCTGGACGACGAGCCGGCCTTCGCCGGGACCAACACCACGACCGAATTCCTCGCCAAGGTCATCGCCGACCGGCTCGCCGACCGGGCGCGCGCGGGCCGGCTGGGCGAGGGGGCGCACGGGCTGGCCGGGATCACCGTCACCCTGCACGAGTCGCACGTCGCCTGGGCGAGCTACGAGCGCGCGCTTTGAGCTCGCCCGTCGCCGCGTCCACCGGCACGGCAGCGCGCTCGGTGCACGTCTTCCTCCCCGGTGACGTGGACGACGCGACCGTGCCCAGCGGCGGCAACACCTACGACCGGCGCGTGTGTCAGGGCCTGAAGGACGAGGGCTGGCGGGTCCACGAGGTCGCCGTCGGCGGCGACTGGCCCTCACCCGGCGCGGACGCCCGGACGGAGCTGGGACGGGCGCTCGCCGCGCTCGCCGACGGCGCCGTGGTGCTGATGGACGGGCTGGTGGCGTGCGGCGTCCCCGAGGTCGTCCTCCCGCAGGCGCGCCGGTTGCGCCTGGCGGTGCTGGTCCACCTGCCGCTGGCCGCCGAGACCGGCATCGCGCCCGCGGCGGCCGGGGAGCTCGACGCGGGCGAGCGGACGACGCTGCGCGCGGCCACCGCGGTGGTGGCGACCAGCCCGTGGGCCGGGCGCACACTGATCCGCCACCACGGCCTCGACCCGCATCGGGTCCACGTCGCCCCGCCCGGCGCCGACCCCGCGCCGCTCGCGCCCGGCACCGACGGCGCGTCCCGGCTCCTCTGTGTGGCCGCGCTCACCCCGCGCAAGGGACAGGACCTGCTCCTGCGGGCTCTCGGGACGCTGACCGGCCTGCCGTGGAGCTGCGACCTCGTCGGGACCCTGAACCGCCGGCCCGAGTACGTCACGCACCTCCGGGAGCTGATCGCCTCGCTCGGCCTCGAGGATCGGGTACGGCTCGCCGGCCCGCGCACCGGCGAGGCGCTCGCCGCGAGCTATGCCGCCGCCGACCTGGTGGTGCTGGCCTCGCGGGGTGAGACCTACGGCATGGTGGTGACCGAGGCGCTGGCTCGCGGGATCCCCGTGCTGGCGACCGCCGTGGACGCGGTGCCGGAGACCCTGGGCCACGCGCCCGACGGCGGCGTCCCGGGGGTGCTGACGCCCCCGGAGGACCCGGCGGCGCTCGCGGACGCGCTGCGCCGCTGGCTCGGCGAGCCCGGCCTAAGAAAACGGATCAAGGGGTCGGCGTGTGACAGACGTGACATGCTGGACGGATGGGACGTGACGTCACGGCGCATGGCGGAGGTGCTGGAACGGCTCCGGCGACAGCCCTGGCCGGCGACGTGACCGCGCCCTCCTACAGCCCGCGCTGGCTGGCACTGCGCGAGGCCGCTGACGCCGCGGCCCGCGCGCCCGGCCTGCTCGACCCGCTGCGCGCCTGGCTGGCCGGCTCTGGTACGGGCACTGGACCAGGCACGGGTACGACCCCGGGAACGAGCGCGAACCTGGTAAGAAACGCGAAGCCGGACACGGCCGCAGACGCGGGAACGGGCCCGGCTCCGCGAACGAGCGCGGCCTCGGGAACGGGCGCGGCCTCGGGAACGGGCGCGGACCCGGAAACCAGTGGGGGCTCACCGGCCGGCCCGCTGGTCATCCGTGATCTCGGATGCGGCACCGGAGCCATGGGACGGTGGCTGGCCGCCCGGCTGCCCGGCCCGCAGCACTGGATCCTGCACGACCGGGACCCCGGCCTGCTCGCCCTCGCCGCCTCCGGGGTCCGCGGCCCGGCCGGCGACGGCACCCCGGTCACGGTGCGCATCGAACAAGGCGACCTCACCCGGCTCGGCCCCGGCGACCTGTCCGGCACCTCGCTGGTGACCGCCTCCGCGCTGCTCGACCTGCTCACCGCCGAGGAGGTGGACGCCCTCGCCGGCGCCTGCACCCAGGCCCGGCGGCCCGCGTTGCTGACCCTGTCGGTGGTGGGCCGGGTCGAGCTGGACCCGGCCGACCTGCTCGACGCCGACCTCGCCGCCGCCTTCAACGCCCACCAGCGCCGGGTCACCGGTGGCCGCCGCCTGCTCGGACCGGACGCGTCCGCCGTCGCCACGGCGGCCTTCACCCGGCAGGGGGCCACGGTGCTCACCCGGCCCAGCCCCTGGCGACTCGGCGCCGACCAGCGAACGCTGACCGCGGAGTGGTTGCGCGGCTGGGTCGGCGCCGCCTGCGAGCAGCGCCCTGACCTCGCGGCGGAAGGCCGGGCCTACCTCGCGCGCAGGCTGGAAGCGTGCGCGGACGGCGCGCTGCGGGTCGTGGTGTGGCACGACGACCTGCTCGCGCTTCCCCCCGGCGCCGAACCCGTCGAGCCGGTCCCCGCCCCACTGGCGGACCACAATGACCCCCCCGGCGCCGAACCCGTCGAGCCGGTCCCCGCCCCACTGGCGGACCACAATGACCCGCCCGACGGTGAAACCGCGCGCGGTGAACGCCGTTGATGAGCCGGATGTGGCCCTGGCTGCGCCTGGTGGTCGCGGCGGCCATCCTGGTCGTGCTGGTGTGGCGGCTCGGCACCGGCGCGTTCGTCGACGGGTTCCGGCTGGTCGACGGCCCGGCGGTGCTGGCAGCGCTGGCGATCGGCCTGCTGACCACCCTGCTCGGCGTCTGGCGGTGGCGGCTGCTGACGCGCCGGCTCGGCCTGCCGCTGCCGGTGCTCACCGCGGTCGCGGACTACTACCGGGCGCTGTTCCTCAACGCCGTACTCCCGGCCGGCGTGCTCGGCGACGCGCACCGCGCGGTCCGTCACGGCCGGTACGCCGGTGACGTCGGCCGAGGCGTCCGCGCCGTGGTGCTGGAGCGGACCGCCGGGCAGGTCGTCCTGATCGGGGCCGGGGTGACCGCGCTGCTGGTCGAGCCCTCGCTGGCCGCGACCCTCGCCCGCGCCGTCCTGCCCGGACTCGGGGTCACCGCCGCCCTGCTGGGCGGGCTCGCCGCCGCAGGGGCGCTCGCGGCCTGGGCTTGGCGCAGGAAGGACGTTCCGCGCTGGCGTCGCGCGGTCACGACCGCCCTGGCGGACGCGCGCCGCGGCCTGCTGGCCCGGGACGCCTGGCCGGGCGTGCTGGGGTTGTCCGCCCTGGTGCTGCTCGGGTACGTCGCGATGTTCGTCGTCGCCGCGCGCACCGCGGGCTCGGCCGCGCCGATCGGGCGGCTCCTCCCGCTGGCGCTGCTGGCGCTGCTCGTGATGGCTCTGCCGGTGAACGTCGGCGGCTTCGGGCCGCGCGAGGCGTTCTCCGCGCTGGCGTTCGGCGCGGTGGGGCTCGGTGCTCATCAGGGGCTCACCACCGCCGTGGTGTACGGGGTGCTCGCCTTCGTCGCGAGCCTGCCCGGCGCCGTCGTCCTGCTGCTGCGTCGCGGCACCCGCCCCGCCGGCCGCGTACCGTCACCTTCACCTTCACCGTCACCGGCTTCGGCACTGGCTTCGGCACCGGTGCCTTCTGCCGCGCTACGAGCCGAGGACGGCGAGGTAGTCGCCGAACGACCCGGTCAGGCTCGCAAGGACGGCCTTGCCCTTGCCCGCCGAAGCCAGTGACGGCCTGCCGATGACGCCCGAGTCCGTGTACGCCGCCATGCCGAGGGTGAGCAGATGCTGACGGTCGTCGGCCATCTGGTCGCCCGACTCGTAACCGGGCCGGACCAGCCGCGGATGCGCGTGCAGCAGAATGGACGTCTCCAGCTCGCCCGCGTGCATGTCGCTCCAGGCGGAGGTCTCAAGGCCCGCCGCGGCCCACGCCGCCTCCCAGTCGGCGGCGCCCGGGAACACCGCCATCCGCATCCCGGACCCGGCGGACTCCTGGACGACGTTGCCCAGCACGTAGTTCCCGCCATGGCCGTTGACCAACACCAGCCTGGTGATGCCCGACCGCTGCAGCGAGGCCGCGATGTCGCGGACCACGGCGTACAGCGTCGCGGCCGAGATGCTGACCGTCCCCGGCCAGGCCGCGTGCTCGTGCTCGTGCGAACAGGAGACGGTGACCGGCGGCAGGAGCAGCACGTTATGCGCCGCCGCGACCGCGCCGGCGATCGTACAGGCGACGATCGTGTCGGTGGCCAGCGGGAGGAAAGGCCCATGCTGCTCGAAACTGCCGATGGGCAGCAGCGCCACCTCGGCGCGCCGATCCCGTACTTCGTTCGTGGTGGCCAGCGGCAGCAGGTACGCGGAGTCGTCCATAGGCCGCCAGCCTGGGGCACCACCCCCGATCTCGCAACATCCAGCTTCAGCCGCCGAACGCCGGACGTCGGGCAACGAGGAGAGACAGATGGGTGACCTCAGCATCTCGGACGAGGACGTCGCCGAGGCCGATCTGGTGACGCGCCGCGGCACCTTCCGCTCGGTCGCCTTCCGCGACCCGATCGACGGGCACGAACATCTCGCCCTCGTTTACGGTGAGACGAAGATGCGGGAGAACGTCCTGGTCCGGGTGCATTCCGAATGCGTGACGGGCGACATCTTCGACGCGATGCGGTGCGAGTGCGGCGACCAGCTCAACGCCGCGCTCGACGCGATCGTCCAGGCCGGAAGCGGCGTGCTGGTGTACCTGCGCGGGCACGAGGGCCGCGGCATCGGCCTGGTCGCCAAGGTGCGCACCCACGTGCTGCAGGACCACGACGGACTGGACACCGTCGACTCGGCCACCGCGCTGGACCTGCCGGTGGACACCCGCGACTTCGGCCCGGCCGCCCGGGTGCTGAAATACCTGGACATCCAGTCGATCCGGTTGATGTCCAACAACTCCGATAAGATCCACGCCCTCGAATCGCACGGCGTCACGGTGGCGGCCCGGGTTCCGCTCCTCGCCCAGGCGACCGACCACAACCTGCGCTACCTGATCGCCAAACGGGACCGGCTCGGACACCACCTGCCGCACCTCGACGCCTTCAGCCACGGCCGGCTCGACCCCGCGGACGCCTGACATGGCCGACCACCTCGAGCTGCTGCCCATCGCCAGGGAGGCCGTCGCGACGGCGCACCGGATCATCCAGGCCCGGGCCCCGCGGTCGGTCGTGGCGAAGGGCGACCGCGACATGGTGACCGACGTCGACCTCGCCGTCGAGGACGCGGTGCGCGGCTTCCTGTCCCGCGAGACCCCCGAGATCGCGATCCTCGGCGAGGAACGCGGACGCACCGGCTCCGGCGGCGACGCGCTGTGGTGGGCCCTCGACCCGGTGGACGGCACGGCGAACTTCGCCCGTGGCATCCCGCTGTGCGCGGTGTCCCTGGCCCTCGTCAAGGGCGAGAACAGCGTGCTGGCGGCGATCGACCTGCCGTTCCTCGGCGTCGACTACACCGCCGCCGCCGGGCACGGGGCGTACATGGGAGACGCGCGCATCCGCGCCTCGGAGACGCGGGACCTGTCCGAGGCGATGATCTCGATCGGCGACTTCGCCGTCGGTCCGGACGCGGAGGCGAAGAACCGCGTGCGGATGACCCTGCTCGCCCGGCTCGGCGGGCAGGCGCAGCGCATCAGGATGATCGGCACCGCGGCCATCGACCTGGCGTGGGTGGCGCAGGGCAAACTCGACGCGACCATCATCCTGGCCAACCAGCCCTGGGACACGATGGCGGGCGTCCTCCTCGTCCGCGAGGCCGGCGGCCTGGTCCTCGACCAGGACGACACCCCCCACACCGCCACCTCAGCCGCCACCATCGCCCTCTCCCCCGCCCTCCGCACCCCCATCATGACCGCCCTCCGCCACGCCCAGCAGTAGCGAAGCCCGCCCCCGCCCCAAAAACGCGAAGGCCGGGCACCCGATATCCCTCGGTAGTCCCGGCCTCACTTCCGCACTCCCAGAGGCGCGGCACTGTCTGCGACACTACGGTCCGCGATCAGCGATCCGCAGGCATTCCCGAATAGCCACCAGCGCTTCGAGATGCCCGCTCATTCGTATTCGATATGCCCTTCCTCCTGCGCCCATCGCCGGAAGCCACCGGGACCGAATGGGAGGAAATACTTACCCGAGATCAGATCATCGGCAAGCGCCTCCACCATCCGCACAGTCAGCTGACCTTCCCTGATCGCACTGCAGAGCAGCGGAAGAGTCGCTGTGACGCGGATGTGTTCCTCTTCGGCGATGGTGCGTGGAACGCTGTCATCGAGCACCACCTCGAACCCGCGGGTCTTCCCGAGAGCGAGCACTCCGCATTCGCCGCGATTGCGCCCGTCGGCGACCAGTCGCTGCTCGTAGCCCGCGAAGGCAGCCAGGAAGCCCATGTCGTTGCTGCGGTCGACAGTGATCCACCCTGCGTCGAGGACCTGATGCAAGGCGGGGTGATAGTGAACCTGACTCTTGAGTTCCCGTTCGACACTCTCTGGGAAGACAACGGGGCGGTCGCCGGCGAGAAACTTCAGAACGCCCAACCACCCATTCAATGCGAAATGCCGTAGCGGACCGGTATCGAAGACCAACGCGTCCGACATTGGTGTCGGTGTCACGACACGAACTTCCAGATCTCGTCCTCCCTGCGCACCCGGCGCGCGGGCAGATCGGATTCGGTGAAAGTGCCATGGAGTAGCTCAAGCGTACGTTCCTGGCTGATCCGTTCGTCGCGAGTCGCGCACAGGACCGCCTTCTGATAGGAGACAGGCAGACTCGTACCTTCAAGGTCGGCTGCGACGATCAGCCCGAGTTCCACGATATCGGCACGAGTCGTGACGACACCTCGGACCAGTGCGGCGCCTTCCCCGTCGAGGAGATCCAGCTCTTCAAGCCTTCTGGCGAGCGTCGCCATGTCGACCCGGAACCTGCTCGCAAGGAGCACCGCGGCTTCGCGAAGCTCACGCGTCTCGCACTCAGCCCACGCGGCGCGCACTCCGCGCTCGGGCAGCAGCAGCGACCGCGCGAACCTGTCCAGGCGCGGCTCAAGGTCACCGCTCTGTCGGTCGGCGACTCTCCAGTCGACGGTGTACTCGTCAGCGATCAGGTAGTGACCCAACTCGTGAGCCGCTGCGAGGCGGCGGCGTCCCACCTCGTTATGGCTGTTCACCAGGGCGACCCCGCCACGACGGAGCAAGATCGTCCCTGCGTCGGCCGTATCGACTCCCAGGTCGATGGAGAAGACCAGAAGACCGATCGTTGCGGCCTTCCCCACCAGGTCATGGATGGGTTCTGCATCAGAGAGGCCGAGCATCGTCCGCGCGGCGATCGCTAGAGCGTCGGCGTCCGATGGCGTTCTGGGAGGGGGCGACGGCGCCAAGCCATCGTCAGGCAGCGCGAGTTCGTCTGGGGCCAGTCCATTCACGAACTCGACATCGGCGGCGATATTCGCCAAGAGTCTGTCGATCTTCGAGTCTGCCGTATCCAGGCCTTGGCCAGAGCGATGAGAGACCAGCGCTGGAATGGGCTCCGCGAAGAAGGAGGCCATGCTCACGCCAAGGGACGCCGCGATGTCCGACAACTCAAGCGCGCTGACCTTGCGGACTCCGCATTCGATCTTGTTGACCGCCGTTCGCTCAAGGCCCACGAGCTGAGCGAGTTCGCCCTGTTTCAAGCCGGCCCGCTCGCGCGCCTCCCGGACTCTGGCACCAAGCGTCTTCTCGTCGACCTCAGCCATGTGTACGATTTTCGCACAGATGGAGGCCAGGGGCATGCATGTAGTCACAGCAGTTGCCTCCGATCAAGAAACTCGGCCGCGCGCGAAGGCCCACATGCGCCGCCGCGTGAAGTCCACTCCTGAGCGACCGATGCGCCGTCCTTGCACTCCCACGACGACCCCTCCGGCAAACGAACGGCCACAGAACGTGATGACGATTACACCCGCCGCGCTGGAGCGGCAAGCCGTTCCGGCCGAACGACCAGAGATCGGCCCGATGACCGGTTCGGCCGACCTGCGACAGGTGTGACCGGGAACCGGCCCGGTCGAGCGGCGTGGAACTGGACCTTACGGCTGAACCGGATCCCGTCCTACGGTCAGGGACGAGCGAAAGGCGGGCCCCATGACGAACGTCGTGCTGAACATGAGTGTGTCAGTGGACGGCTTCAGCGCCGGACCCGATGTGACCGCCGAGCACCCCATGGGGGAAGGCGGTGAGCGGCTCCACGAGTGGCTGTTCACCAGCGGTTCGGATCGGGCCACGGCCGCCGGCGGCACATCACCGAATGGAGTGGACGCCCAGGTCGCACAGGAGATTCTCGCGTCGACCGGCGCTGTTGTGCTGGGCAGGCGCACGTTCGACGTGGGAGTGGAACTGTGGGGGGACACTCCGTTCCCCGTGCCGTGCTACGTGGTCACCCATGAAGCCCGCGAACGGTTGGTCATGAGAAGCGCGGCGTTCACCTTCGTCCCTGACGGGGTCGAAAGCGTGCTCCGGCAGGCCCGGGCCGCGGCGCGCGACAAGAACGTCCTCATCATGGGTGGGGCGAACACCGCACAGCAGTTCGTGAGGGCCGGACTCGTGGACGAGATCCAGATTCAACTGGTGCCCGTGCTGCTCGGTTCGGGCACCCGGCTCTTCGACCACCTGGGCACCGATCACATCGAGCTGGAACGAGAGAGGTCGCTCGAGTCACCGAACGTGACGCACCTGAGATTCCACGTCGCAAAGCAGGCGGCCGACCCAAGCCCGCTCGGAGCTCTCAGCCACAGCAGGTGATCGCCCTGGCCATATATCCCGCGCCATGATCGGGGCGGTCTTGTTACGGTTCCTGGATGTCCTCTCAGCGTGCCCTGCTGCCGCGGGCGACGCCGGCCGCGTCGGGGGTGTCGTCCTGTGGGGTCGCCGCGCTGCTGGACCGGCTCGACGAGCGATCCGTCGAGTGTCACTCGATCATGGTCGTGCGCCACGGTCATGTCGTCGCCGAAGGCTGGTGGGCGCCGTACTCAGCGGAACGTCCACACCTGCTCTACTCGCTGACCAAGTCGTTCACCGCGATCGCCGTGGGGCTCGCGATCGGCGACGGGCTGCTCTCGCTGGACGATCGGGTGGTGGACGTGCTGCCCGACCACGTTCCGGCCGGCATCTCGGAGCAGGGACGCCGCCTCACCGTTCACCACCTGCTGTCCATGACGACCGGGCGCCGCACGGACAGCCTTGCCGAGGCATGGCGACTCGAACCGGGCGACCTGGTGAAGGGCTTCCTGCGCGTGCCGTTTACCGAGCCCGAGGGAACGCGGCACGCCTACGACAACGCGACCACCTTCGTCCTGGCCCGGATGGTGGAACGGGTCACCGGCCGCGGCCTGCCGGAACTGCTCGACGAGCGCCTCTTCACGCCGATGGGCGTCGAGCACGCCGAATGGGATCGGGTGGCGAGCGGCGCCGCCTTCGGATTCCACGGGCTGCACCTCACGACCGAGGCCGTCGCCGCCTTCGGGGAACTGCTGCTGCGCGGAGGCCTCTGGGGCGACCGGCGGCTCGTCCCGCACGAATGGGTGGAGCTCGCGACCAGACGGCACATCGACACCCTGCCATTCGAGGACGGGTCGGGAGACGCCGACTACCTTCGCGGCTACGGCTACCAGTTCTGGGTGTCGCGTCACGGGTACCACGGTGACGGCTCCTTCGGCCAGCTCTGCGTGGTCGTCCCGTCCCACGACCTCGTGGTCGCCGTGACCGGCGCCCACAGGCAGGCGCAGGTGATCCTCGACGCGATATGGGAGTGCCTGCTGCCCGGCATGGACCAGGCGGGCGGCACGCGGGACGACGAGATCCTCGCCGATCGGCTGCGGCGGCTGTCACTCGCGCCGGTGCCGGGTTCGGCCGCGCCGGAGCGTTCCGTCAAGGCGAGCATCGACGCCGCCACCGAGGGTTCGGCTCTGCCCGACGGGACCACGGTGATCGTCGATCCCGTGCACGGTGGGTGGCTCCTGCGACTCGGGTCTTTACTCGACATCGCAGTCGGCCACGGCGAATGGCGGGAGAGTTCACCGCTCGGCCGCCCCGTCGTCGCGGCCGGCGCCTGGCAGGGCACCACGTTCGTCGCCGACCTCTACGTCATCACGACCCCGCACCGCGTGCGGCTGATGGTCGACGCCGACACGGCGACAGCGGTGGCCACGTGGAACATCGTGCCCCTGACCACCCCCAGCCTGGCGTCCCACCTGCGATCACCACTGATGACCCGGCCCGACGTCGCGTAGGCGAGGTCAGCCGGACTCGCGGGCGCCCGCCGCGTGATGTCTCGCCACCCGGCGTCGTTCACGTCCATACCCCCACGTCGCGCAGTCGTACGCCAGTCCGCCGCCTCGGTTCAGAAGAGGCGGGTGAGGGTGACGTCGTCTCCGACGATCTTCTGGGCGAGGAGGAGTTCCACCTCGGAGGCGTCCGCGGGGCTGGGGCCGACGATCACGTCGGCCGCCGCGAACAGGGAGTGCAGCCCGTCCGCGCCCTCCCGGCTGATGCACGGCACCCCCGCCGGCTCGGCGTCGGTGTAGATCACCTTGGCGATGGACCGGCCGCCGGAGTCCTCGAACCCGTGGGCCACCGCCCACCCGCGGTCGGTGGCCGTGCCCATGTCCAGCGCCGAGTTCCCGAGGAAGGTCACCCTGAGCTGCGGCGCCACCCAGTGCTCGGCGTTGCGCAGATAGCCGGCCGGTGACAGATAGGCCCACGGCCGACCGAGGAAGACGCCCACCATGAGGCGCCGGGCGTGGACGAACTCCTGGTAGCCGTCCAGGATTCCGGTCACCCAGTCGGCGAGGTCAGGCTGTACGTGGTCGGTTGATGCGCGGAACGACGCGAGGGAACGCTCGTCGCGGTCCAATGACTCGCGCAGGGCATCGAGGGTGGACGGCTGCCCGGTCAACTCGTCCCACCGGGCGAACGCGCGGGTCGTGTCCCCGTCCCCGAAGAACGCGCGGGGGCCGGTCGCGTGCATCGCCTTGGTGAGCAGCGCGAACCGGATCAGAGGATCGGCCTGGTCCTGCGCCGCGACCGGGTCGCCCAGCAGCACCCAGCCGGTGAACATCGCCATGAGATCGGACATCGGGGGCGCACCGGCAAGGGCGAAGGCGTTGCCCAGGTAACGCAGGGCCACGCCGTACCGGTTGCCGGCCGCCGTCATGAGGGCCAGGAAGCGCTCCGCGACGTCAGGTCCGAGGGAGTCGGACGCGTCCTGCGCCTGGACGAGGAAAGCAGAGGCCTCCTTCAGGTGCGCCGCCGTGAAGCCGCTACCCGCCACAGGCGTCTCGACGAGCCGGGCGCGATACCCCTCGCACACGGTGACGAGATGCGCCAGGCTGGTCGCATCCGTCGGCATGACGTTCGTCTTCGTGTAGATGGAGTAGTCAGGCTTGTCGGGAAGAAGCGGTAGATCCATCGGTAACCGGAGCCGCACCCCCATGTCGGCGAGCGTGGCCGCCCAGTCCTCACGCTCACCCGGTGACATGCGGCACCAGGTGGTGATCGGCACGGGTAACGCGTCCGCGCGGTCCCAGATGCCGTTCTCACGCAGGTTGATGAGAAGCTGGAGCACGTTCAGGCCCAGCACCACGCGCGTGCGCATATGCCGTGCCCCTGCCGGAGACAGCAGGAAGTCATGGAAATGCCGCATCTCGTGGGAGAGCACGGACGTACTGGAGACGGCGTCCAGGAAGGCCCGATCGTCCAGCTCGGACAACCGCCCCGGCACGTCGGGCCCGAGCGCGTAACGCCGCAACTGGTCCCACCTTTCGGCCGAACCCGCCGTGAGCGCGATGCCGGGGAATCGCGGGTCGAAGTCGCCGAAGACCGTGCTCACGGCTCGACCATGCCGGTCACCAGCCGGAACGCCGCCTTGATCTCCTCCTGGGTCAGGTCGCTCTTCGCCTCGATCGTCACCTTGCGCAGGGGTCCCTCGAAGACCAGTTTCTGCGTCTTGCCCGACCGCATGCGCTCCCACAGCCGGGGGATGATCGGCCCCTCGATGAAAAGCGCCGAGACCAGGGCGACGATCGACTCCACCGTGCCCAGGTCCAGGGCCAGCCGGCCCGGGTCGGCCACGGGCGCCCGGTCGACCACGCTCTCCCCCGCAGCGGCCAGCTCGTCCGCCAGAAACGCCGCGGTCTCCTCATCGGCCAGAATCCGAACCCTGCGCTTCGACCCGCTCATGCCCACCATCCATTGTCGTGTCGCTGGAGTATCGCGCCCGCACACCCGCGCGGTCACGCGGGAGCGTGAATGGCATACACGTGTTTCCGACCCGTAACCTTGTAGGCAGAGGCTCTTGGGCTACGTTGGCTTCCACACAGGAGGACCGGCGCGAGGACGCGCCGGGTGCGGAAGACCGGGAGGCCGGCGATCAGCGGGGACGAGGCGACGATCACCTCGGCCGACATCGCGCGGATGGCGGGTGTCGGCCGGGCGGCCGTGAGCAACTGGCGGCGGCGGTACGAGGACTTTCCCGAGCCGGTCGGCGGGACGGCGACCAGTCCGACGTTCTCTCTCAAGGCCGTCGAGGCGTGGCTGCTCGGCCAGGGCAAGGTCGAGGAACTGCCGCTGCGTGAGCGGGTCTGGCAGCACATCAGGATGGCGGCCGACGATCTGCGCCTTGGAGAGGTGGTCGCCGAGGCGACCGAGCTGCTGCACGGCCGAGGAAAGGCGCGGCTGGTCCCGCGGCCCGCCTGGAAGCTGATCAAGCAGTACGCCGAGGAGCAGGGCGCCGCGGAGGTGGTCCGGTTTCTGGTCGACCGCTTCGCCGACGTCCAGTCGCGGCGGCTGGCCGAGACGCCCGCCGAGGTGGCGGCTTTCATGGCCGAGCTGACCGGCCCTGACGTCACGACGGTCCTGGACCCGGCCTGCGGACTGGGGACGCTCCTGGCCGTGACGACCCAGGCCGACCGGGCGTACGGGCAGGAGTACGAAGAGCCGCTGGCCCGGCTGGCGCAGGCGCGCCTGGCCCTGTCCGAGGTGGACGGCAGCGTGAAGACCGGTGACTCTCTTCGCCAGGACGCCTGGCCGGGCCTCGTCGTGGACGCGGTGGTGTGCCATCCGCCGTTCAACGAGCGCAACTGGGGCTACGAGGAGCTGGCGAGCGACCCGCGCTGGGAGTACGGCCTGCCGCCCAAGTCGGAGTCCGAACTGGCCTGGGTGCAGCACGCGCTGGCGCATCTGCGGCCCGGGGGCGTGGCGGTGCTGCTCATGCCGGAGATCGCCGCGAACCGGCGATCCGGTCGCCGGATCCGCAGCAACCTGCTCCGCCGCGGCGCCGTCCAGGCGGTGATCGGCCTCCCGCCGAAGATCGCACCCGGCACCGGCCTGCCCGTGCACGTCTGGGTGCTGCGCAAGCCCGCCGGCGATGACCGCACGCCGTCGCGCGTGCTGATGGCGATGGCCGAGCCGGCCGCGTTCGGCGCGATAGCGGACCGGTGGCGGGAGTTCTGCCGCGATCCCGATCTGGCTGTCGACGTGCCCGGTGAGAGCCGCACCGTCCCGATCATCGACCTGGTCGACGAGGACGTCGACATCAGCCCGGCCCGGCACGTCGGCGTCGCCGACGGGCAACCGGGCGACTACCTCGCGGTCCGGGCCGATTTCCTGGGCCGCCTGGAACGCCTCGCGGCGCTGGTTCCCGAGGCGGTTCCCGGCCACGCGCGTGAGATGCCGATGGTCGCGCTGTCCGAGCTCGAACGCACCGGCGCCCTTTCCATCCTCCAGTCCGGCCGCTACGACGCCGAAGGCGCCGGTCACCTTGTGCTCGAAGCCGGTCAGGTCTTCACCGGCGGGCAGCCGATGACGCGCGCACACCCGGAGGACAGGGTCATGATCAAGGCGGGTGACGTGGTGGTCGCGACCCGCGACCGGGAGATCGCGACCAGGGTGGTGGAGGTGCCGGAGCTCCTCCTCGGCCCGCGTCTCACGCTGCTGAGACCCCACCCTGATCGCCTGGATCCCTATTTCCTCGCCGGGTTCATCCGCACGTTGTCGGCCGGCGGCGGTGCCACGCAGTCAGGCGTCAGCCGCTTCGACCCCCGTCGCGCCCACGTCCCCCGGCTCCCCCTCGACGACCAGCACCGATACGGCCACCTCTGGCGCGACCTGTTCCTCTTCGAGGCCGAGCTGCGTGCGACCGGCGAACACGGTTTCATGACGGCGTCCTCTCTCGCCATGGGCCTCATCACTGGAACGCTGAATCCTCCGTGAGCTCAGCATCGTCATGTGGTCACGTACGGAGAACTCCGGTTCAGAGATGGCCGGATGTGGTCGGTCTCAATCGGCACGACTCTGACCGCGGTGGATCCCGGCCGCCAGATGGCGGCCGGGATCATGTTGCGAACCGATCACTGTGCCTTGTTGCGCGAGCCGCTCAGCAGCTGATGTCTACCGCGTCGACGATGTTGTTGTAGGCGGAGGGGAGATTGCCCGCCGTCCAGGGAAATATGGTGCCCATGTAGGTCCAGGTACCGGTCCAGTTGTACAGGTCAAGGTAGCTGGCACTGTTGTTGTCGACAGACGTGAGACGATCGTTGATCACAGGGTTGAACTGGCTCGTGCTGCCGAAGTTCCACCAGCCACAACCGGGCGCCCGCCACAAGAACGCGGCGCCGTTCGAGCCGTCGTAGTAGCTGGAGCGATACTTGGGGCTGCCATAGGCGCCACCGGCGAGGGATGCGATTCCTGCCTTGGGGGCGCCCCCCTGCTCGCTCGTCGCTCCTCCCGAGTTGGTGAGCTCGATGCGCACTCGATGCGCAGGAGGCGCGGGGAGATCGCCTGACGAGTCCGCCCGCGCCGTAGTGGGACCGGGGCCGATCACCGTCGGACCAGGGCCGATGTCGGTGCTGGAGTCGGCCATCGCCTGGCTCGGGCCGGTGGCGGCCACGATCACGGTGACGATGCCGGCCAGCAGTCCGGCCATGATTTTTGATCTGGACATGTCTCTCCTCTGTATCTGTGGCTGTATCGCTCGGCGGCGGAGAAGTGCGCGCGAGAGTTTCGCGAATCCCGTTGCCTCACCAAGGCCACTGATGCGATGTCGTGAGCACCGCTCGGCGCCTGAGCGGTGACCGCTGTCCTGGAAGGATGACGACCACGGCTTGACGCGGACTTGCCACGACCGCTGCTCATCCCGGCGGCTCGCCGCGAACGGGGTCAGGCGCCCAGAGCGTGAGAGCGTGAAGGCGCGAAGTGGAGGGAGTCGTCCGCGCGGATCATCCGGTCGTGCAGGTCCTGGAGTTCTCTCGTCGGATCGAGGCCCAGTTCCCGCCCGAACCACCGGCGGGCCGTCCGGTACGCCGCCAGCGCGTCCGGCTGACGGCCGTCGCGGTACAACGCGAGCATGTACGCCCGGATCAGTGCCTCCCTGAAAGGATGGCGCCGCACCAGGTCGGCGAGCTCCGGGAGGAGCTCGCGATGCCGGCCGCACTCCAGTTCGGCGTCGACCCACGACTCGGTCGCCGACAACCGAAGCTCCTCAAGGCCGGTGCCCACCCGGTCCCGCAGCCGATCCGTAGCGGCATCGGCGAGCAACGGCCCACGCCAGTACGACAGCGCGCCCCTCAGCAGCCGAGACCGCTCTTTGGGGCCCGCCGCACGACGGGACCGTCCCACCAGGTCATGGAATCGATGGACGTCCACCGCGTTGAAGTGGGTCTCGGCCAGGTATCCGTCACCCCGGCGCAGCAGCCGGAACCCCCGGGATCCGGCCCGGTCGGGATCGAGCGTCCCCCGGAGCCTGGCGACGTGACTGTGCAGGCTCCCCCGGGCCTGGTCCGGCGGCTCGCCGTCCCAGAGCAGTTCCAGCAGTCGGTCCACCGGCACGACCCGCCCCGTTTCCAGCAGCAACAGGCCCAGCAGGCAGCGTTGGGCGCGTCGGCGCAGAGTGATCGGGCCGTCGTCGTCCCACACCTCGACCGGACCCAGTAATCGGAAGTACCAACCCCCGTGATGCATGATCTCCCTCTCTCGTCCGTGTCCGAAGCACGTCCCCGTGACCATGAGGCCCCCTTCGAGAACGGGCCGGTGAAGCCCCCGAACGCCGGCGTCCTGGTCGCGGGCTCGGGAGCACCATGGAGAGCCGGGCCCGGCGAGACGGACCTGGCCCATCTCGCTGCCCTCTACGCCGGCGGAGGGCCGGCCGCGCTGGTGATCCAGTGGCTTGCCATGCCGCGAACGCTAGATGCTAGACCGCGGTCTAGGTCAACGGAGTATTCACGTGCGGCGGCCTCCCGGTGTGATGGCAGGCGTGGGAGGCCGCGATGTGTCGCACGGGACTCCGGCGTCTCACCCTGCGGCGGGCTCGTTCAGGCAGCGCAGGACGGGCGGGGTGGTCAGGGCGGCGGGGTCGAGGGCGCGGGTGGTGGTGACGTGGAAGGTCGCCGTTTCGCCGGGGAGGAGGGTGAGGAGCATGTCGTCGACCTCGGCGGCCGGGTCGAGGCGGTCGGGGAACAGGGCCAGCTCGCGGACGATCGTCCGTGCGGTCACGGTGACCCGGTAGCCGCCCGTGGCCGGTTCGGCGCGGGCGTCGAAGTCGGCCGCGGGGAAGGCGACCGCCGCGTCCTCGGCGAAGAACGTGAGCGCCCGCCGGTCGTCCAGGCGGGCGGCGAGCACCTCGGCGGCCGGGTCGCCGGGTGTGGCCAGGGGGCGGGGCAGTTCGACGCGAGCCACCGAGCGGGGCTCGGCGGCCACCTGGAAGGTGCCCTTGGCCAGCGGCTCACCCCCGAGGGCGTACCGGATCACCGACAGGTCGCCGCGCCAGGGCGCGTCTGAGTCGTTGACCGCCACCACGGCGCCGTCCCGGATCTCCAGGATGCGGTCGGCGTAGACGCGGCGCAGGGCGTACCAGAGGGGCTTGCGCCGGGCGTCGCCGTCGACGGCCGACCAGGAGGTGACCGGCCAGCAGTCGTTGAGCTGCCACATGATGGTGCCGGAACAGTACGGCGCCAGGGTGCGGAACCAGCCGATGCCGAAGGCGACGGCGCGGGCCTGGTTGACCTGGGTCAGGTAGTGCCAGTCGTCGAACCTCTCCGGCCGGGTCAGGTAATGCCACTCCTCGACACCCTCCGGCCGGCGCACGTATAGACCGTTGTCGGTACTCTCCGGCCGGGCCACATCGTGACCGCCGTCGGCACCCTCTGGCCGGGGCGGATGCGTTCCGGCGTCGGTGCCCTTGGGCTTGGTCGGGTGGTGTCCGTCGGTGGAGGCTCGCGGGCGGGGCAGGTGGTCGGCGAGGCCGCGCAGGAGTTTGGCGTTGCCGTCTATGGCCTTCTGGTGGTGCAGGACCAGCGGGGCGTCGGCCGACAATTCGCCGCTGACCGCGCGGCGCAGCGTGGCGTAGGCCGGCGGGCCTTGGAAGCCGAACTCGGCGGCGAACCGGGGCCGGTACTCGGCGTACCGGGTGTAGTCCTCGCGGTTCCACACGTCCCAGATGTGGATCGTGCCATGTGCGGGGTCGTTGGGCGGCAGGTCCGGGGCGCCGGAGTACGGGCTGCCGGGCCAGTACGGGCGGGTCGGGTCCAGCTCGGCGACGATCGAGGGCAGCAGGTCGTGGTAGAAGCCGGCGCCCCAGCTGCGGCCGCCGAGCCGGTCGCGCCACCCCCAGTCGGCGTGGCCCTCCAGGTTCTCGTTGTTGCCGCACCACAGCACGAGGCTCGGGTGCGGGGCGAGCCGGGAGACGTTCTCGCGCGCCTCGGCCGCCACCTCGGAGCGGAACGGCTCCTCCTCCGGGTAGGCGGCGCAGGCGAACGGGAAGTCCTGCCACACCAGCAGGCCGAGGGAGTCGGCGAGGTCGTAGAAGTCCTCGCTCTCGTACAGGCCGCCGCCCCAGACGCGCAGCAGGTTGACGTTCATCTCGACCGCCTGGCCGAGGCGGGCGGCCAGGCGGTCGCGGGTGACGCGGGAGGGGAAGCAGTCGTCGGGGATCCAGTTGACGCCGCGGACGAACACCGGCCGGCCGTTCACCGAGATGGCGAACGCGTCGCGGTCCAACTCGACCGAGCGGAAGCCGATGCGCCGGTGCCACCGCTCTTCGCCCATGCTGACGGTGAGGTCGTACCTGGCCTGGCCGCCGTGGCCGCGCGGCCACCACAGCTCGGGGTCGGGCACCTCCAGCCGCAGCACCGCCTCCCGGGCGCCCGGGGCCAGAAGCGCCCGAGCCTGGATTCCGGCCACCTCGGCGGTGATCTCGTGCGGCTCCTCGGTGGTGCGCTCGGCCCGTACGCGGACCTCGACGTGGCCGGTGCGGCCGTCGGTGGTGACCAGCGGACGCACCTCGGCCAGCCGGGCGCCCGACCAGCTCGACAGACCGATCGGCCGCCAGATGCCGGCGGTGACCACCGTCGGCCCCCAGTCCCAGCCGAAGTTGCAGGCCATCTTGCGGATGAACTGGTAGGGCTCGTCGTAGGCGCCGGGCCGGTCGCCGAGGGCCGCCCTCTGCGCCTCGGCGTAGGCGTAGGCGGAGGCGAAGCGCACGCTGAGGGTGTTGTCCCCCTCGCGCAGCAGGTGGCGCACCGGGAAGCGGTAGGACCGGTGCTGGTTGGCGGTGCGGCCCACCTCGACGCCGTTGAGCACGACCGTGGCCACGGTGTCCAGGCCGGCGCAGACCAGGTCGGTGCGCTCGTGCTCGTCCGGGGCCCAGGCGAAGGAGGTCTCGTACACCCATTCGGTGCGGCCGATCCACGACAGCCGGGTCTCGTTGTCGTCGAGGTAGGGGTCCTCGATCAGCCCTGCCGCGAGCAGGTCGGTGTGCACGCACCCGGGAACCGCCGCCGGCACCCCGGAGATCGGGACACCCGTGCCCGGCAACCCCGAGATGGGGCCACCGGCGCCCGGCTCGTCCGAGTTCGGGACACCGTCGCCTGGCACGTCCGAGATCGGGACGTCCGCGTCGGCGGCGGTGAGGGTCCAGCCGTCGTGCAGTGCACGATAGGCGCTCAAACTAGCTCTCCTTAGGGCAGTCGCCCAGCCTGGCGCAGGCGACGAGGTGGTCCTCCTCGGCGGCGTACAACCGCCCGGAGGCGCCGTGCTTGTGGTAGAGGCAGGCCTCGACCGGCTCGGCATCCTCCCACGGGGCGTGCAGCCGCGGCACCGCCGACAGCAGCTGACGGGTGTAGGGGTGCAGCGGGCGGGTGAAGACGGCCTCGGTCGGGCCGGTCTCCACCACCTCGCCGTGCCGCAGCACGACGGTCCGCTCGGCCAGGTAGTGGCCGAGGGACAGGTCGTGGGTGATGTAGAGCACGCCGAGGCCGCGCTCCTTGAGGTCGGCGAGCACGTTGAGCACGTCGATGCGGGTGGAGGCGTCCAGCATGCTGGTGATCTCGTCGGCCACCAGCAGCCGGATGTCCAGCAGCAGGGCGCGGGCGATGAGCAGGCGCTGCAGCTGGCCGCCGCTGAGCTGGTGGGGGAACCTGCCGAGCACCTGGCCGGGGTCGAGCCGCACGTCCCGCAGCGCGGCGTCCAGGCGGTCGGTCCAGTCGGCGTCGGGCACGCCGGGGAAGTACGCCTCGCGGATCATGGCGAAGACCCGGTCGGCCTTGAAGACGGGGTTGAACGTGCTGAACGGGTCCTGGAACACGCCCTGCACGTTGCGGTAGTACGCCTTGCCGGGCTTGACCGGGGCGCCGTCGAAGGTGATCGTCCCGCCGGTGACCGGGGTCAGGCCGAGGATCATGCGGCCCAGTGTGCTCTTGCCGCTGCCGCTCTGCCCGATCAGCGACACCACCTCGCCCTGGCGGACCTCGAAGCTGACCCGGTCGACGGCGGTCAGCGTCGTGCCGCCGAACGCGCCGACCTTGAACACCTTGGTCACGTTGTCCAGTTCCAGCATCAGGCGTCCGCCTTCCAGCACGCGACGACGTGGCCGGGCTCGACCTCGCGCGCCGGCGGCTCCTGGACGCACCGGTCGAAGGCGAGCGGGCACCGGTCGCGGAACCGGCACCCGGCCGGCGGGTCGAGCAGGGAGGGCGGGCCGCCCGGGATGCCGGTCAGCCGCCGCTCGGTGTGCCGGACGCCCACCTCGGGCAGCGAGTCGATCAGCAGCTTGGTGTAGGGGTGCCGGGGCGACTCGACGATCGTCTTGGCCGGCGCCTTCTCCGCGAGCTTCCCGGCGTACATCACCATGATCGTGTCGGCGATCTGGTAGGTGAGCGAGATGTCGTGGGTGATGAACACCATGCTCTTCACCACCCCGCCGTCGCGGAAGCCGGCCAGCGCGGTGGCCACCGCCTTCTGCGTCGAGACGTCGAGGGCGGAGGTGATCTCGTCGGCGATCAGCAGCGAGGGGTCCAGCAGCGTCGAGATGACCATCACCATCCGCTGCTTCATGCCGCCGGACAGCTCGATCGGGTAGCGGCGCAGCACCTCGGGCGACAGGCCCACCAGCTCCAGGCGGCCCTCCAGCTTGGCCTGGTCGAGCGGCACGCCGCGCGACCTGAGCAGCTCGCCGACCATCTTCCCGATCTTGCGGGTCGGGTTCATCGCGCTCATCGAGTACTGCGGGACGAGCGAGACCTTGTGGAAGCGGAACGGGTTCATCCGCCGGTCGTCGCCGATGGGCAGCTTCTCGCCGTCCAGTTCGACCTCGCCGCCGACGTGGCGCATCCGGCCGTCCAGCCGGATGAGGCTCTTGCCGAGGGTCGTCTTGCCGCACCCCGACTCCCCCGCGACGCCCAGGATCTCGCCGTCCCCCACCTCGAAGGAGACCCCGTCGAGCGCCCGCACGTCGCCCTTCAGCGTCGTGTAGTGCACCCTCAGGTCGCTGACGCGCAGGCTCATGTCCGCCTCAGTTTCGGGTTGAAGACCTCGTCGAGGCCCACGTTCGCAACGTACAACGCGCCGACGATGGCGGTGATGGCGGCGCCGGGCGGGACGAACCACCACCACAGGCCGAGTTGCATGGCGCTCCACTGGCCGGCGTTCTGCAACATCAGGCCCAGCGAGACGCCCTCGGTCGGCCCGAGGCCGATGAAGTCGAGCGAGGAGGCGATCAGGATGGAGTTGCCGAACAACAGGATGAAGGTCAGCAGCAGGTAGGAGCTCATGTTCGGCCCGATCTCCCTGGTGATGATCTTCCAGGTGTTCGCGCCGCTCAGCCGGGCGAGGTCGACGAAGTCCCGTCCGCGCAGCGAGAAGGTCTGCGCGCGGATGGCGCGGGCCGCCCAGGGCCAGGAGGTCAGGCCGATGAACAGCGCCTGGGCGCCGACGCTGCGGATGCCCAGGTAGGCGTTGACGATCAGCAGCACGGCCAGCGCGGGCAGCACCAGGATGATGTTGGTGATCATGTTGAGCACCTCGTCGACCATCCCGCCGCGGTAGCCGGCCACGAAGCCGACCACCATGCCGACGATCGCCGCCACCCCACCGCCGAGGACGCCGACCAGGAAGGTCGTGCGCAGGCCGTGGACGAACTGGGCGAAGACGTCCTGGCCGAAGGTCGTGGTGCCGAACCAGTACCGCGCGGACGGCGGGTCCATCGGCCGGCCGACGTACTCGTTGGGCGCGCCGCTCACCAGCAGCGGGCCGACGATGCCGGCCAGCAGGAACACCAGCACGACGGAGACGCCGACGATCAGTTTGGGGTTGCGCAGGGCGAAGTACAGCGCCTCGCGGCGGGCGCTGCCCGGGGCGGGCGTCCTGCGGGTGGAGATCTCCTGCAGAGCGGTCATGCCGACGCACCCGCCGTTCCCGTAGGTGTCCGCGTCTCGCGTGGTCCGGTCATGCCGACGCACCCGCCATTCCCGTGCGCGTCCGTGGGTCGACCAGCACGTAGACGATGTCGATGACGAAGTTGGCGACCAGCACGCCGAGCACGATGAACAGGAAGATGCCCTGCAGCAGGAAGAAGTCCTGGTTCTGGATCGCCTTGAGGATGAGGCTGCCGAGGCCCGGATAGGAGAACACGATCTCGGTGACCAGCGCGCCGGCCACCAGCACGCCGAGCTGGAGCGCCAGCCCGGTGATCTGCGGGAGGACGGCGTTGCGGAACGCGTACCTGCGGATCAGCCGCTGCGGCGCGCCGAGCGCGGACAGGTAGGTGGAGTAGTCCGACTCCAGCTCATAAATGATCATGTTGCGCATCCCGATGGCCCAGCCTCCGAGTGCGACCAGGAAGAGCGAGAAGAACGGCAGCACCCAGTGGTGCAGCAGGTCGAGCAGGAAGTCCAGCGACCAGTTCGGCCGGATGGAGAAGCTGTAGCCCCCGGCGACCGGGAAGAGGCCGGCGACGACGCCGAGCCCCCAGGCCAGCAGCACGGCCAGCCACATGTACGGGGTGGCGGTCAGCACGTAGCCGATCGGCAGCACGGTGTTGTCCAGCAGCTTGCGCCGGGCCGCGTACGCGCCGACGCGGTTGCCGACGAAGTAGCTGAGCAGCACCGAGGGGATCATCAGGCCCAGGGTGTAGGGCACGGCTCCCATGATGACGGTGCCGACCGGCGTGGGGAACACCCAGATGCTGGTGCCGAAGTCGCCGCGGAACAGGGCGCCCCAGAAGTTCAGGTACTGCCGCCACAGCGGCTGGTCGAACCCGAACAGGCTGGAGTAGTACGAGCGCATGGCCTCCACGGCCTGCGGCTGGGACACGTTGGCCCGGGCCAGCATGCTCGCGACCGGGTCGCCGGGCATGAAACGCGGGATCATCCAGTTGACCGTGACGGCGACGACGAA
The DNA here is from genome assembly GCF_042665155.1 of Sphaerisporangium rhizosphaerae. NCBI lineage: Bacteria > Bacillati > Actinomycetota > Actinomycetes > Streptosporangiales > Streptosporangiaceae > Sphaerisporangium > Sphaerisporangium rhizosphaerae. The sequence continues at coordinate 152,859 of NZ_JBHTCG010000001.1, forward strand.
CGTCAGCCCGTAGATCAGTAGTTTCCGGCCGAAGTAACGACGCACGAGATGCCTCCCGGGCAGGCCCCTCCCCCTCGCGCGCGGGCGGGAGGGGGAGGGGCGGCGGCATGCGAGTTCAGGAGCCCGCGGGCTGGAGCTGGGTCAGCGTCTCGAAGCCGCCGAGCTCCCACCAGTTGCGCCAGGTGACGGCCGGGGTCTTCGGCGCACCCTGGGCCGAGGAGGGCCAGTTCTTCCACACGGCCGTGCTGGTCTGCGACCACAGGCCGTTGTACCAGAGCGGAATGGCCGGAAGTTCGTCCAGGTGGATCTTCTCGATCTCCGACAGGATCGACTTCATGCCCTCGACGTCGTCGGTCTTGACCTGGTCGAGCTTCTGCACCAGCTCCCAGGCCTTCTTGTTCTCGTAGCGGCCGAAGTTGACGGTGTTCTGCACCTTGTTCACCGGCAACTGGAACACGTACTGGTAGTAGGTGAACGGACTGTTGGACAGTTGCCGCTCGTTGTTGATGACCAGGTCGAAATCGCCCTTGCCGCGCTTTTCCACCAGGGCGTTGAAGTCGGGGAAGTCCGGGGTGATGTTGATTCCGGCGTCCTTGGCGCTGCCGGCGATCGACCGGGACGCCTCCATCCAGTCCGTCCAGCCGGACGGCACGATGAGGCTCAGGCTGATCTTGGAGCCGTCCTTGTTCTCCACGAACCCGTCGCCGTCGCCGTCCTTGTAGCCGGCGTCGGCGAGCAGCTTCTTGGCCTTGGCCTTGTCGAAGGAGAAGCCCGCGCCGCCGGTCAGGGTCTTGTCGATGTACTGGTCCCACTGCGGCAGCAGCCCGGTCGGGTCGGAGGCCTTGACCAGGTTGCCGTAGACGCCTTCCACGATCTTCTTGGTGTCGATCGAGGCGGCCAGCGCCCTGCGGAACGCCGGATCGTCCATCGGCTTCTTCTTGGTGTTGGGCACCAGCCAGGCGGTGTTGGCCGACAGCATGTACGGCGGCTCGTTGTAGTAGGTGGTGATGCCGAACTTGCCGCCCTGCACGAGGTTGGCGATGCCGGGCAGGAAGTTGTTGCTGAGGTCCAGGCCCTTCTGCAGCAGCAGGCCCATCGCGACCTCGTTGCTGCCGTTGACGATGTCGACGATGTACTTGGGCTTGGGCTCCATCTTCAGCGCCGTCTTGCCCCACCAGTCGTCACGGCGCTGGAGCACGACGCGGTCCTGGTCCTTGCTGAGGAACTTGTAGGCGCCGGTGCCGACGGCGTCGTCGTTCACACCGTTCAGCACGTCCTCCTCCGAGAGCTTGCTCCAGATGTGCTGGGGGACGATGGCGCGGCCGTAGAGGTTGAAGTCCCATTCCTGGTAGTTGGCGGTGGAGAAGGTGAACTTCACCGTCTGGTCGTCGACCGCCTCGGCGTTCTTCAGCCACTCCCACAACTGGTGGTACGGGCTGGTCTCCATCTTGCCGAGTTCGTAGGTGAACGCGACGTCCTTGGCGGTGAACGGGGTGCCGTCGGACCACTTGATCCCTGGCCGGAGTTTCAGCGTGTAGGTCGTGTCGTCGGTCCAGGAGCCGCTTTCGGCCAGCCAGGGGGTGAGTTTGAGGGTGGTGGTGTCGAAGTGGAACAGGGTCTCGTAGACCAGGCCCTTGGTGCCGGCGGCGTGGTCCCACTCGCGGATCGGGTTGTAGTTCGCCGGCGGTCCCCACTGCACGCCGCTGGTGTACAGGGTTTCGTTGCGGGGAAGCGAGTTGGGGTCGGCGGCGGCGCCGGTCGCCGGGGCGCCACCCGCCTGGGAGCTCTGGGAGGCGGAAGGGGAGCCTCCGCCGGTGCACCCGGCGGCGGCCAGCACACCCGCCGTCGCCAGGATCGGGAGCAGGGTCCGTAACCGGTTTCGCATCACATCTCTCCTTCCTCCGCACGTCCGGCGGAGGTCCGCGGTTCGCCAAGCCCCGATGGAATCGGCCCGTGAGGCGAACCCCACGGGCTGTGGGAGCGCTCCCAGACCGGGCCGGCGGAGATGCGCTCGATGTTTCCGTGACCGGCCAGGATTCCTGCCTCACCCGCACACACGCCCCTGACCAGGCGCTGTGCGGCCGGCCGAGCCGCCATACTGAACCGGATAAGTAGGCCCGAACGTAAATTCCGGATGTCCGTTCTGTCAATACTCGTGACGCGTTCGAAACCGTACGCGCCATAGGAACGGCGGAGATCGCGGCCGGCGGGGATTCGAGGTGCGCACCGCCGTATCCGGGGCGTGGTGGTCGGCGGTGTTCCGCACCTTGTTCACCGGCGTTCACCGGCAGTGGAGAGGGCGTCGCGGGTGCGCACGGCGCCCGTCCTGCGTACGGTGGTCGGGGCGGCGGGAGGAGGCGGTCATGGAGATGGTGGAGGGCAGGCCCGCTTCCGCGTTGCGCCCCCTGATCGGCCACTACCACGGGTACCGGGAGCTCGACGGGACGCCGGGCCGTCATCGGGGGCTGCCGTCCCCGTATCTGACGCTCATCGTGACCCTGGACGAGCCGCTGGTCGTCGAGGCCCATCCCGACCCCGCCCAGTCGCCGGGCCGATACGAGACGCTGGTCGGCGGCCTGCACACCACGCCCGCCCTGATCGCCAACGGGGGCAGGCAGGCCGGCGTGCAGGTCGCGCTGAGCCCGCTCGGCGCGCGCGCCCTGTTCGGCCTGCCCGCGGGCGCGCTGCGCAACCTGGACGTGGACGCCGCCATGGTCCTCGGCCACGCGGCCCACGAGTTGCACGAGCGCCTGAACGCCGCGCCGAGCTGGGAGCGGCGTTTCGCGATCCTGGACGAGCTGCTGCTGCGCCGGGCCGACCTCGGGCGCGACGTCCCGGCCGAGGTCGCACGGGCCTTCCGGCTGCTGATGTCCACCGGCGGGGCCATGACGGTCGCCGAGCTGGCGCGGGAGGTCGGCTGGAGCGCCCGCCACCTGTCCGCCCGGTTCACCACGGAGACCGGGCTCGGTCCCAAGGCCGCCGCCCGGGTCATCCGCTTCGACCGGGCGCGCCGCCAACTCCAGCGGATCGGTGCGGCGCGGGGCTCGGCCGGCTCGGCACAAGGTCCGGCCGGGGAGGGTCTCGCCGGGCTGGCGGAGGTGGCGGCCGAGTACGGGTACTACGACCAGGCGCATCTGGCCCGGGAGTTCCGGGAGCTGGCGGGATGTCCGCCGAGCAGGTGGCTGACGGAGGAGTTCCGATTCGTCCAAGCCTCCGGCACGGCTCCCGCGCCAGACTCGACGGCATGACCCAGACACCACCTCCCCAGGTATGGCCCACGCTGCGCGCCCGTGACGCCCGGCGGCTCATCGCCTTCCTCGTCGAGGCGTTCGGCTTCGAGGAGACCGTCGTGTACGGCGACGGCGAACGCGTCGACCACGCCCAGCTCGACTGGCCGCTCGGCGGCGGCGTCATGCTGGGCTCCGACCGCGAGCGCGGCGAGGACAACCCCTGGTGGCTGCCGCCGGGCACCTTCGGCGCGTACGTCGTGACCGACGAGCTCGACGCGCTGTACGCCCGGGCCACGGCGGCGGGGGCCGAAACGCTCTACGCGCCCCGCGACACCGACTACGGCTCCCGCGACTTCGCCGTTCGCGACCCCGAGGGCAACTTGTGGTCTTTCGGCACCTACCGCGGCGAACCGCGCAAAGGCTCGTAACTTACGCTAGCGTAAGTTACGGTCCGGTAAGCCAAACGGGGGGAACGTCCTGTGCGCGAGTTCACTGACACCGAGTTGCTGTTCGAGCTGGAGCCGGTGGTCGCCGGCGAGCTGGACCGGCACCTCAAGGTGGCCAAGGAGTGGTTCCCCCACGAGTACATCCCCTGGTCCAGGGGCCGCGACTACGACGGCGTCTTCGGGGGCGAGGCCTGGGCCGACACCCACTCGGCCATCCCGGAGGAGGCCCGGGTCTCCCTGGTCGTCAACCTGCTGACCGAGGACAACCTGCCGAGCTACCACCACGAGATCGCCACCACGTTCGGCCGGGACGCGGCCTGGGGCACGTGGGTGCACCGGTGGACCGCCGAGGAGGGCCGGCACGGCGTCGCCATCCGCGACTACCTGACGGTCACCCGGGCCGTCGACCCGGTCGCCCTCGAACGCGCCCGCATGGTGCACATGGGCGAGGGGTTCGCCAACTCCTACGAGGGCGTGCTGCACTCGCTGGCCTACGTCTCCTTCCAGGAGCTGGCGACCCGCGTGTCCCACCGCAACACCGGCAAGGTCTCGCTGGACCCGGACTGCGAGCGCCTGCTCTCCCGCATCGCCGCGGACGAGAACCTGCACATGCTCTTCTACCGCAACCTGCTCGGCGCGGCGTTCGAGCTGGCCCCGAGCCAGACGATGCGCGCGGTCACCGACGTGGTGACCACCTTCCAGATGCCCGGCGCCGGCATCGAGGGCTTCACCCGCAAGGCCATGACCATCGCCAACGCGGGCATCTACGACCTGCGCCTGCATCTGGACGACGTCCTGCTGCCCGTGCTGCGCCAGTGGTCGGTCTTCGACCTCACCGGCCTGTCCCCGGAGGGCGAGAAGGCCCGTGAGGAGCTGTCGGAGTTCCTCGGCCGCCTGGAGGTCTCCGCCACCCGCTTCACCGACCGCCGCGACTCCCGCCGCGCCCGCCTCGCCGCCACCGCGACGAGCCCCGAGTAGCCGTATGAGGGCGTCGGCCGGTCGAATCACCGACGATCCCGGTCCTGGCCTTTGCCCGCGCGACGTGATCGTCCGCGGTTCCGTGACTAGCGTGATCAGGAGTGGACGTCGTTCCGGCGACCCTTGCGCAGCCGGTTCGGCGCTCCGTGAGTCCAGGCACCACGCCGGGCTCGATCACCTGACACGGAGGTCTCCGATGCTCAAGACCGCTCTCGCCGCCGCCTCGCTGGCGGCGTTCGGCCTCGCCATTCCGGCCGCCGCCCTGGCCCGGTCCGGCGGCCCGGACGCCATGACCGCGGCGGCCGGCTCCCCGGCCCATCCGTGCCCCCAGGCTCCCTACGGCCGGTACGCCAACGGGTGCTACTACGGCCAGCCGCAGGGTGTCCACCACTGGCACCACGGCGGCCACCACCACTGGCACCACGGGCATCCCTACGGTCACCACCACCGGCACCCCGGGCACCCGTATCCCTCCGGCCCGGGCTACACCCCGCGGGGGTAGGCCCCCGACGAGCCGGTGGCCGCGCCGGGCACGCGCGCGCCGGTCGACGCCCGCCTCCACGGCCGCGACCGCGGCGGACCGGCCATGGAGGCGAGGCCGCTCCCCGCTATTGTCGGCGGCCGACGCTATTGTCGGCGACCGACGGTTTTCCGATGGACGCCTAGCGGCACTGGAGCGACTGATCCGTGAGCGAGTACCAGTACTACGAGTTCGTGGCGATCGACCGCCCGCTGACCGACGACGAGCGAGCGGAGGTGCATTCCATCTCCCCCGATGCCCGGGTCACCTCGACGACCTTCGCCGACGACGACACCTCCGGAGAGTTCGGCGGAGACCCGGCGCTGATGATGGAGCGGTACTACGACGCCCACGTGTACGTCGCCGACTGGGGCGCCGCCCAGGTGATGCTGCGCATCCCCGGCAAGCTGCTCGGCATCGACGCCGTGGAGCCCTACCTCCTCGACGAGCGGGTCGAGGCGTGGGTCGCGGGTGAGCACCTCATCCTCGACTTCCGGAGCGAGGACGAGGACGCCGACCCGATCGAGGCCCCCGACCGCCTGCTCCCGGCCATGGCCGGCCTCCGCGCCGAACTCGCCTCCGGCGACCTGCGGCCGCTGTACCTGGCCTGGCTGGCCGCCATCGGCGCCTGGGAGCGCGACGAGGACGCCTTCGACGAGGAGATGGAGGACGAGCAGGAACCCCCCGTCCCCCCGGGCATGGCCTCGCTCACCCCGGCCCAGCGGGCCCTGGCCGACTTCCTGCGCCTGGACGCCGACCTGCTCGCGACCGCCGCGACGGCGAGCCCCGAGCCGCCGTCCGGCCGGGACGACCCGCTGACCGCGTGGCTCGAAGGGCTGCCGGAGCAGGACAAGAACGCCCTTCTCCTGCGCGCCGTGCGCGGCGACGCCGACCGTGTGCGCATGGAGGTGCTCCACCGCTTCCGCGAGGGGACGCCGCTCCGTGCCGATGCCCGGCAGGACGTGCCCCGCCGCACCGTCGCCCAGCTCCTGGACGCCACCGCGGCGCGGCGCTCCGGGTAGGGCCGACGCGGCGGCCGCGGGACGTCCGTCGCCGCTGTCCCCCGAGACCGATCGTGCGATCGGCCTTGACGGGGTGTTCGGGCGCGAGCAAGCATGGAAGTCCGGTTTCGTGCCGACAGGGAGACGGTCATCCGCTGGCTTCGGAGTTCTCACCGGTCATCACGGTGCTCCATTTTTTCGGCCGATTTACCGAAATCCCCGTTATGCCGGGTCTTCTGGATGCCGGCGGCGTCATGAACGGCGGTCCCGGCGACGACGAGGTGCGTGACGGTCACGTCAACGACGTCAGTGGGTCGCTCACGGGTCCGCTCGTCCAGGCCCGCGAGATCCACGGCGGCATCCGGGTCCACCACGGGTTCGAGCCGCTTCCCCCGCCGTTCCAGCTCCCCCCGGCCGGCATTCTGGTCGACCGGGAGGAGGCGCTGGCCGCTCTCGACTCGGTCCGCATGGACGACCAGGCCGCCGGGGCGCCCAGGGTCGCCGTGCTCAGTGGCCCGGCGGGCATCGGGAAGACGGCCGTGGCGCTGCACTGGGCGCACCGCGAGCGTCAGGCGTTCCCCGACGGCCAGCTGTACGCCGACCTGCGCGGGCACGCGGCGGGCGAGCCTGTCGAGCCGGCGGAGGTCCTCGGCCGGTTCATCCGGGCGTTCGGCATCTCCCCCGAACGCATCCCGGCCGACGCCGCCGAACGTGCGGCGCTCTACCAGTCCCTCGTCAGCGGACGCCGCGTCGTCGTCGTCCTGGACGACGTGCTCTCCGCCGCCCAGGTCGGTCCACTGTTGCCCGCCTCGGCGGCGGGCATGGCCGTCGTCACCAGCCGGTGGCGGCTGGCCGGGCTGCTGATGCGCGGCGGCCGTGGCATCCGGCTCGAGCGCCTCAGCGCCGAGGGGGCGCTGGACCTGCTGCGGCGGACCCTCGGCGAGGACCGCGCCGCACGGGAGCCGGACGCGGTCCGCGAGCTGGCCGAGCTGTGCTCGGGTTTCCCGCTCGCGCTGTGCGTGGCGGGGGCGCGGCTCGCGGCCCGGCCGGGCTGGGATCTGGCCGAGATGGCGGACGCGCTGCGCCACGAGAGGCGGCGCCTGAACGCGCTGTCGGTGGAGGAGGACATCACGATCCGGGCCACCTTGACGCTGTCCTACCGCGGCCTCGGCTCGCCGGAGGCCGCCCGCGTCTACCGGCTGCTGGGGCTGTTCCCCGGCCCGACGTTCGACAGCCGGGCCGCCGCCGCCACGGTGGGGCTCCCGCGTGCGCGCACCCGCCACCTGCTCGGGGTGCTGGTGGACGCGAACCTGCTGGACGACGTCCCCGGCGGGCACTACCGGTTCCACGACCTGACCTTGCTCCACGCGCGGGAGACGGCCGAGGAGGTCGACGTCCCGGCCGTGCGCGAGGAGACCGTTCGGCGGGCGCTGGACTGGTTCCTGCACGCCACCTTCGCCGCGAGCGGCGCCGTCCTGCCGTACCGGAGCCTGTCCGCGCCGCCGGCCTACCCGCCGGCGGAGCCCCTGGCCTTCACCGGCCGCGACGAGGCCCTGGACTGGCTGGAGAACGAGTTCGCCAACGTGCGCGCCGCCGCGCGCGCGGCCTTCGAGCTGGGAGCGTTCCAGACGGCATGGCGGATGGTCGACGCGATCTGGCCGCTGTTCCTCTACCGGGGCCACCGCGCCGAGCGGCTCGCGGTGGACCGGCTCGGGCTGGAGGCGGCCCGGGCCTGCTCCGACGTCCAGGCCGAGGCGAAGATGCTCAACCGCACGGGGTTGGCGCTGCGCGACCTCGGACGGTTGGAAGAGGCGGCCGAGGACTTCCGCGAGGCGCGCTACCGATCGCGGCGCATCACTGGATCGATCGGCTCGGGGGTGATATTAATCCGGACAAAGGGGCGGTGTCCCGAGAAGGGACTCGAATGGAATCTCGCATTCTCGGCCCGGTGGAGCCGTGCGTCCGAGAGCGGCGGCACGATCTCGGCTGAGCCAAGGAACGGCTGGTCATGGCGGCCCTTATGCTGACCCCAGGGCGTCCGGTCCCGATCCGCTCGCTCATCGCGAAGCCGTGGGACGGCGACCCGCCGGCGAAGGCGGCGGCACATTTACAGAGCAGCGTCTCCCGGTTGAAGATGCTGTTGGATCAGCTCAGATAGCAGCATAAGGGGAAGGGCGGGCCAGTACCCGCCCTTTCTTCATGTCAGCGATCATGTCGGCTCGCGCGAGTCCCTCCGCATTCTCCTGAACGAGATCTCATGGGACGGCGACAGAGGTGGCGGTCAGCCGTCCGCGGTGCCGGCGATGGCGATCACGTGAACGGTTCCGGTGTCGGCAGCCAGTCGCATGACGGCTTCGGAGCCGGGCCGCTCTCCGCCATACCCCGCCTGCCGTCGCACGCCCTTGACATGTCCCGTCGGGCCGCCTACTTTCATAGTTGACCGTTCGTCTAGTACATGAGCGCGCCACGATGCCAGCGAGCCTCCTGATCGCTCAATATAGACGACCGGTCTACTAATTTCCACCAGCCAGAAGAAGGGTCATCATGAGCAGCCACGGGCAGAAGGTCGCCGTCATCACCGGAGCGTCCCAGGGCATCGGCGCAGGCCTGGTCGCCGCCTACCGCAAGCTCGGTTACGCGGTCGTCGCCACCTCGCGCGGCATCGCCCCCTCCGGAGACCCGGACGTCCTCACCGTGCAGGGCGACATCGCCGACCCCGCCACCGGAGAGCGCGTCATCGCCGCGGGCGTCGCACGGTTCGGCCGCATCGACACCCTGGTCAACAACGCCGGGTTCTTCGTCGCCAAGCCCTTCACCGAGTACACCGAGGAGGACTTCTCCTCGCTGGTCGCGGTGAACCTCGGCGGGTTCTTCCGCACCACCCAGCACGCCCTGCCGCACATGCTGCGCCAGGGTGGCGGGCATGTCGTCCAGATCACCACCAGCCTGGTCGACCAGCCGAACTCCAGCCTGGCGTCGGCCCTGGCCTCGCTGACCAAGGGCGGGCTGCAGTCCGCCACCAAGGCCCTGGCCATCGAGTACGCGACGCGCGGAGTCCGGGTCAACGCCGTCTCCCCCGGCATCATCAAGACGCCCATGCACGCCGAGGCGACCCACGGGTTCCTGTCCGGCCTGCACCCCGTGGGCCGGATGGGAGAGATCGACGACATCACCGACGCCGTCATCTACCTGGAGAACGCGCCGTTCGTCACCGGTGAGATCCTGCACGTCGACGGCGGCCAGAACGCCGGCCACTGAGCGCACCCGCTCCCCCCGGGAGCGGCCACGGGCGCGCGGACCACACCCGGCCCACCGGAGCGGCCGGAGGGGTGTGGCCGCGCGCCCGCGCGCTTCACGGGGACGCTCCGGCAGACCCCACCCGCCGGTCACGAGCGGGCCGTGCTCCGGCAGACCCCACCCGCCGGTCACGAGCGGGCCGGCGCCTCCTGCCGGGGACGGGCGCCCAGCAGTGCCAGGCAGTTCGCCCACAGCGCGTCCAGGCGGCCGGTGTTGTTGAAGAGCTTCGCGAACAGCACCTGCCCCTCCAACTGGGCCACCAGGGACCGGGCGGCGTCACGGGTGTCCGGGACGTCGACCTCGCCGCGCTCGCCGGCCTGCGCGACCACCGCCTCCACCATGTCGACCTGCGCGTCGAAGATCTCCTGCAGCCGGACGCGGATCGTCTCGGCCTGGTTGCTCAGCTCCAGGGTCAGGTTGCCGAACAGGCATCCGGACACGGTGCCGCAGGTCTGCTGGCCGGCGCGCTGCGCGGCCTCGGTGATCTCGAACAGCCGGCGCAGCCGATCGAGCGGCTCCCCGTCCCCGTCGAGGACGGCGGACCAGTCACGACGCTGGCGGCTCCAGTGCTCGTCGATGACGGCCAGCGCGAGGGCTTCTTTGGACTCGAAGAAGTAGTAGAAACTGCCCTTGGGCACCCCGGCGGCCTTGCAGATCTCGGCCACGCCCAGGGCGGAGTAGCCGCGCGACTCGATGAGCGACTGGGCGGCGGCGAGGATCCTGTCCCGCGCATCACTGGTGCGTCCCATGTCTTCAGTGTACGGCCGGTCGGCTCTTCGTAGTAGACCAGTTGACTACTTCATTCCTCCCGCAGAAGGGGCCGAATGTGACCGGCCGCCAGCTCAGCTCGCCGCCGGAGCGTCCATGGCGGCCACCATGTCCTTCAGGCGGCCTATGGCGTGGAAGGTGCCGAAGACGTCCATGTAGTCGCGCATCTCGACGATCTCGCCGCCGCGAACGCGGAACATGAGCAGCCCGGACGCCTGGAACGGCCGCCCGTCGGGTCCGACCGTCCCCGTGCCGCGCCACTCCGCCACGATCACCTCCGGGTCGGCGGCCTCGTGCACGACCACGTCGCCGACCTCCGCCAGCCGGACCGGGCTCGCGTCCCACGCCTTGTGGTAGCCGGCGCGCACCTCCTCGCGGCCGTGGAAGCGGGCGGGGAACCCCGGCGCCCGGAACGGGAACTCGTGGACCGCGTCCACCGCGTACAGGCCGGCGAGATCGTCGGCCGATCCGGCCGCCATGGCCTGCTGGTACAGGGCGAGCACGTCGCGAGGGGTGCGGTCGGACCGGGTCGTCATCGGGTGACTCCATTCGCTCTACAACCGTTGAGTCAACGACTGTAGAGCGAAACGGCGACATCGGTCAACACCGGTAGAGTCAAGCGGTGATGGACACGCCGACCAGCCGCGCCGAGCGCCGGCGCCGCTCCGAGGAGCGCATCCTCGCCGCCGCGCGCACCGTGTTCGCCGAGCGCGGCTTCGAGCGCGCCACCATCCGGGCGATCGCGTCCATGGCCGGAGTGGACCCCGCGCTGGTCATGCAGTACTTCGGCTCCAAACAGGAGCTGTTCGACCAGGCCGTGCGCATCCCCGCGATCCCGCCGCTGGACGGCGCCCTGGACGAGCTGGTCGAAGAGCTGCTGGCGAGGATCGGCATGAAGATCGGGCCGATTCCGCAGGCGTCGCTGGCCATGATGCGTTCCATGCTGACCCACCCCGAGGCCGCCGCGGGCGTGCGCGCCCGGCTCGACGAGCAGGTGGAGCAGCTCGGCCGCGCGATATCGGCGCAGGACCCCGAGCTGCGCGCCGCCCTGATGATCAGCACGATGCTCGGGGTGACCATCGCCCACCAACTGCTCGATCTCACCGCCCTGCGCGAGGTCTCCCCCGCCCGCATCGCCGCCATCGCCCGCCCCGCCCTGATGGCCCTGACCCACCCCGACGCGAGCCTCGACAACACGAACTCCGGCGCGAAGCGCGACGCGAACGCCGGCGCGGCCTCTGAAGCGAGCACCGGCGCCCCGGTGAGGACGCCCGGGGCCACCGACCACTGGGACGGACATGGCGAGCACCCGACTGACCTCTGACCGGCTTCGGCTCGACCCGCTGGCGCCGGGCGACGCCGACGAGATGGTCGAGGTGCTGGCCGGCGACGATCTCTACACCTTCATCGGCGGCTCCGCGCCCACCCTTCCGCAACTGCGCGCCCAGTACGCCCGGCAGGTCGCCGGCGGCTCCCCCGACGGTCTGCAGGAATGGCACAACTGGATCATCCGCCGGCAGGCCGACGGGCGCGCGGTCGGCTACGTCCAGGCGACGATCATGGACGACGGGCGGCGGGCCGAGATCGCCTGGGTCGTCGGTTCCCTCTGGCAGGGGCAGGGGTACGCCTCCGAGGCCGCTCGGGCCATGGTCGCCTGGCTCGGCTCCCGCGGGGTCGTCCGCGTGCAGGCGCACATCCATCCCGACCACGCCGCCTCCGCCTCCGTCGCCCACCGCGCCGGGCTCGCTCCCACCTCCCACTTCGACGACGGCGAGCAGCTCTGGCAGCACGACGCCCCGCCGTGAGCGCCGCCGGTGACTGACGCGTGCGGAACCAGGCTCTGAGGCCACAACGCCGACGCCATCGGGGATCCGGTCCACCTGCGCCTTCTCCGGGGCGGGAAGCGGAGGCCGGTTCCCGGCGTTGACGCACGACGTGGACGATCGTTTCGCGGATGTGGATGTCATCAGAAGGCTGCTCGGCGAGTCCGGGACGTGGGCGTTCGTCGGGCTCGGCGACGACCCGTCGCGGACGGCCTACGAGCAGGCGCGGCTGCTCCAGACCAGAGGCAAGCGGATCTTCCCCGTCCACCCGGCGGCCAGGACCGTGCTGGGTGAGCAGGGATACGCGTCACTGGCCGAGGTGCCGGTCAAGGTGGACGTCGTCGGGGTGTACCGGCGGTCGGAGTTCGCCGGGCAGGCGGTGGACGAGGCGATCGCGGCGGGCGCCGGAGCGGTCTGGCTCCCGCTCGGCGTGGTCGACGAGGCCGCCGCCCAGCGCGCCCTCGACGCCGGGCTCGACGTCGTCATGAACCGCTGCCCGGGAGTGGAGTGGGCCCTGCGCCGAGGCGGCGGATCGCCACGCCGATGAAGCGGTCGCCGGACACCAGTCCGTAGTGCCGCGAGTCCCAGCTGGTGGCGCGGTTGTCGCCCAGCACGACGAGCGATCCGGGCGGCACCACCGTGCCGGCCATGTGGTGGACGTCGGGCCGCTCCCATTCGTCGGGCACCCGTTCGCCCGGCACGGCCACGGCCCGTTTGATGAGGAGCGCGCCGTCCTGTCCAGGTACGGGTTCTTCGTCGTGCGCCGTGGCGGAAGAGCCGGAAGGCGCGGAGTAGCGGAAGACGACGACCTGGCCGGCGCGGACGCGTCTGGTCCTGCGGACGAGCAGGCGGTCGCCGGGGCGCAGCGTCGGTTCCATGCTCGTGCCGTGGACGGTCGTGGCCAGGAAGCCCCGCCGCACCCAGAGCGCCGCCAGGCCGACGGCCGGCAGCACCACGGCGAGACAGAGGGCGAGCGTCATGGCGCCTCCTCACCTCCGGCGGCGACAGGGGCCGGTGTCATCGGCGCCTCCCGTGACCGGCGGCCCGGACCGCGCGCCACCCGCAACTGGCGGACCCGATCGCGCGCCTTCCTTGACCGGCGGACCCGACCGCGCGCCTCCCCGTGTCCGGCGGGCGGGAGCGCGGGCCTCACCAGGTCCCCTGGTAGCCGGTGGCCTGGAGGCGGAACAGGCGGGCGTAGCCGCCGTCGGCGGCCAGCAGCACGTCATGGGAGCCGTGTTCGGTGATCCGCCCCTCTTCCAGGACCGCGATGTAGTCGGCGTCGCGGACGGCGCTGAGCCGATGGGAGATCAACAGGCTGGTGCGGCCCTCACGGTAGGCACGCATGCGGGTGTGGATCTCGTGCTCGGCCTCCGGGTCCAGGCCGGAGCTCGGTTCGTCGAGGATCATCAGGTCCCTGCCGTACCGTACGAACGCGCGCGCCAGCGCGAGGCGCTGCCACTGCCCGCCGGAGGGGACGACGCCGGTCGCCGGGCCGTCCTCGTCCTCGCCCATCATGAAGGTGCGGGTGAGGGGCGTGTCGTATCCGCGAGGCAGCCTGGCGAGCGTGTCGTGCAGCCCGGCGCGCGCGGCCGCCTCCCTGACGCGCTTCGGGTCGTCCCGCGCGCTCAGGTCGCCGAGGCCGATGTTGTCGCGGGCCGTCATGTCGTAGTTCATGTGGTCCTGGAACACGGCGCTGATCCGCTCGCGCAGGGCGGCCGGAGGAATGTCGCGCAGGTCCGTTCCGTCCCACAGGATCCGGCCTCGGGTCGGGTCGTACATCCGGCACAGCAGCTTGACCAGCGTGCTCTTTCCCGCGCCGTTCAGCCCGACGAGCGCGACGGCGCACCCGTGCGGGATGGTCAGGTTCACCCCGCGCAGGACCCAGGGATGGTCGTCGCTGTACCGGAACCACACGTCCCGAAGCTCCACGCCCTTCCGCAGCCGCGGCGCCCGCCCCCGTTCGGCGCGCGGCAGGTCCGGTTCGGCCGTGACGACGGCGACATAGTGCGCGAAGGCGAGCAGCCGCGCCTGCCACCCGGAGAGGGACGAGCTCAGCGCGCCCAGGGCGGACTGCACACCGGTGACGGCCGCGAGGAACATGGCGATGTCGCCGATGCCGAGCTCGCCGCGCCGCGCGGCGCCGACCGCCCACCACAGGCCGATCCCGCCCACCATGGCGCTCACCGCCGTCAGGCCCGCCTGGGTGCGCAGCTCGCGCAGGTCCATGCGCCGGATCGCCGCGTTCGCCGACCGGCGTTCGTCTGTCATCCGGGCGCGCAGGAACGCGCCGATGCCGAACAGGCGGATCTCGGTGGCCGCGGCGACTCCGGTGAGCAACTGGCTGTAGAAGAACTCCCGCCGGTAGTACCGTTCGACGCTCCACTCCGTGCCCGCCCGGCTCCGGGAGAGATACAGCTCGGCGACGAGCGCGGGCAGGGCCGCCAGGACCACCACGGCGGTCATCACCGGGCTGAGGACCAGCATGGACGCCACGAAGCCGACGAGGGAGAGCGCGCCGCCGAGGCCGTTGCCGATGCCGTCCACCAGTTCGGCGATGCGCCCGGTCGCCCCCTGGGCCAGTCTGAGCCGGTCCTGGAACGCCGGGTCCTCGAAGGCGCGCAGGCCGACCTGGCGTTCGGTCGCCGCGAACAGCCTCTCGGTGGCGGCCAGGTTGGCGGACCGGCCGACGTGCGCCCTCAGGTAGCGCAGCGCCACCGGCAGGGCGGCGGCCCCCAGCCCGGTGGCGATCAGCCCGAGTGCCGGCCCGGCGACCGCCCCGTACGGGGTCGCCAGCCCGTCGAGCACCAGCTTGGTCAGCCAGGCGGCGGCGACCGGAGCGGCGGCCGCGAGGAGGGTGAGCAGCAGGACGCCCGTCACGTCGGCGGGCGCCGAGTGCCAGATGAGCGAGAGGGCCTGGGCGACGGAGGCCCGCAGTCGCCGCGCGCCGATGTGCTGCGGGTCGGCGTCCGGGGCGGCGCTCACCTGCGCCCCTTGCCCGCGAGCCCGGCGACGTCCACCGCGCCTGCGTGGGGAGTCGCGCCGTCGTCGCGCCGGCTCGGGAGGGGCAGCTCCTCCATCCGGGTGCCCACGGCGGCGATCCGGTGGTCCTCGCCGATCAGGTACAGCATGGGGGTCCAGGTGTTCTGGAACGCGCGCGCCACCGGCCCGCCGTCGCGCTCGGCCACGACGACCCGGGCGACCGGGCGCAGGGCCCGCAGCGCCGCCTCGTCGGCACCGCCGAGCACCGCCAGCACATCCTCACGGCCGAGTTCTCGCGCACGTTCGACGAACCTCGGCAGCAGCGTGTGGCAGGGCTCGCACCCGGAGGAGAAGAATCCCACCAGCCCGGTCAGGGTCGCGGAGGACACCGGTTCGCCGTCCGTCGTCACAGCGGTGAACGTCCCGATGGCGGCGCCCGGCCCCAGCGCGGACGGCGCCCCGGCGGGCCCGCCCGTCAGCGTGGCCTGCGCCCGCATCCGGCGCAGGATGCCGATCGTGAGCACCAGGTTCAGCAGGCACAGCGTGCCGAGCAGCACCACGGCGGCGGCCAGGTAGGTCATCGGGAACTCCTCGCGAACAGGTCGACGACGTCGTCGAACGAGATGATCAGGACCGCTCCGACGAGGCCCGCCTCGGCCGCCACCGCCAGGCCGGCCGGCGCCGGGGAGCCCTGGGGCGCCGGCAGGCCGAGCACGGTGACGGCCATCAGCGCGTCGTTGCGGACGAGGTGACGAGGCCCGGCGGGCGCGCCGAGGCGCCGGCCGGGCGGCGGCGTGGGGCCGCCACCGCCCGGCGTCGTCGCGGCGACCGGTCAGCAGGAGCCGACGTAGGTCCAGTGGCAGCCGGTCTGGGCGCAGCACTCGCGCCACCACAGGCCCGGGTGGCCGGCGGCGTTGCAGACGTCGCGGTAGTCGCAGGCGGAAACGGTGGCCTTCGGGACGATCCGGTCGATCATCCGGTCGATGAGACGGCTCATGCTCTCTCCTTCGCGTTCTGGACCGGATCGCCGATCACGCTGCTCGGACGTTCCGGTCCGTACCTCGCCCCGTGAACCCGTTGACACGGGGTGATCACCGGGTTCAGCATCGGCCAAGAAAGTGGCCAAAACCCTGCAACTTTCTCAATCACCAGGTCAGTGCGTGAGCAGGCGAAACCGGGGCTACGGGGGGATCGACGTGGAGTTACGGATGCTGGGCCCGCTGGAGTTATGGTCGGGGAGCGGGCAGGTGGATCTCGGACCTCCGCGGCAGCGGACGGTCTGGGCGGCGGTGGCGGTGGACGCGCCACGGCCGGTGCCGGTGGAGACCATGGTCGACCGGGTGTGGGGCGAGGCTCCGCCGGAGCGGGCCCGCCACGCGCTGCACGTCTACCTCGCCCGCATCCGGCGGGTGCTGGAACAGGTGAGCCTCGGCGAGGAGGGGCCGGCCAGGCTCGGACGCCGCAGCGGCGGCTACGCGCTGGAGGTCGATCCCGACAGCATCGACGTGCACCGCTTCCGGCGCCTGGTCGGACAGGCCAGAGACGGGCGGTGCACGGGGACCGAGGAGGCGGGGCTGCTGCGGCAGGCCCTCGGCCTGTGGCGGGGCACTCCCTTGGGCGGCATCGACGGCGACTGGGCGGACCGCGTACGGCAGGCGTGGCACCAGCAGCACCTGGACGCGGCGGTGCGCTGGGCGCAGGCGGAACTGGCCCTGGGCGAGGCCGCCGCGGTCATCGGCCCGCTCGCCGACCTGCTGCTGGAGAACCCTCTGGCGGAACCGCTGGTCACCGCGCTGATGCGCGCTCTGCACGCCACCGGACGCGTCCCGGAGGCCCTGGACTGTTACGCCGCCTTCCGGCGGCGGCTGGCCGACCAGCTCGGCCTGGATCCGGGGGACGAACTGCGGGAGCTGCACCGGGCGATCCTGCACGGGAACGCCGGCGAGGCGCGTGCGGCGCCCGCGCCGGCGCAACCCGCCGGGGCCGGCGCCGCTTCACCCGCGACGCCCGCAAGCGCAGCGAGTGCGGGTGGTCCGGGGAGCCCCGCGAGTGCGGGCGGTCCGGCGGCGGACCTCAGGTCCACCCCACCGGCGCAACTGCCTTTGGACGTTCGCGGGTTCACCGGGCGCGACGCCGAGCTCGACGCGCTCGACGCGGTGCTCGCCCACGCCGCCGACCAGCCGACCGCGGTCCTCATCGCGACGCTGTCGGGGACGGCGGGCGTGGGCAAGACGGCGCTGGCGGTGCACTGGGCGCACCGGGTCGCCGCCCGGTTCCCCGACGGCCAGCTCTACGTCAACCTGCGCGGGTTCGGCCCCGACGGGACGGTGATGACGCCGGCCGAGGCGCTCGGCGGCTTCCTGCACGCCCTGGCCGTGCCGGTCGCGAGCCTGCCGCCCGACGTGGACGCGCAGACCGCGCTGTACCGCAGCCTGCTCGCCCGGCGGCGCATGCTGGTGGTGCTGGACAACGCCCGCGACGCCGAGCAGGTGCGGCCGCTGCTGCCCGGGGCGCCGGGCAGCCTGGTGCTGGTGACCAGCCGCGCCCAGCTCACCAGCCTGGTCGCCGTCGAAGGCGCCCATCCGCTCGCCGTGGACCCGCCGGACGCCGCCGAGGCGCGGCGGCTGCTCGCGCGCCGCCTGGGCCCCGAACGCGCCGCCGCGGAACCCGAGGCGATGGACGACATCATCACCTGGTGCGCGCGGCTGCCGCTGGCGCTGGCGATCGTGGCCGCGCGGGCCGCCGGGCGTCCGGCCTTCCCGCTGGCGGTGTTCGCCGAGGAGCTGCGCGACGAGCGCGGGCGGCTCGACCAGCTCAGCGCCGGTGACGAGGCCGGCGAGGTCCGGGCGGTGCTGTCCTGGTCGTACCGCACGCTGAGCCCCGCCGCGGCGCGCGTGTTCCGCCTGCTCGGGCTGAGCGCGGGGGCCGACATCGCCACGGCGGCCGCGGCGAGCCTCGCCGGCCTCACCCCGGGCAAGGCGCGCGACCTGCTGGCCGAACTGGCCCTGGCGGGGCTGGCCGTCGAGCACCGGCCGGGCCGGTTCACCTCGCACGACCTGCTCCGCGCGTACAGCGCCGAACTCGCCCGGCAGGACGACGCTCCCGAGGGGTACGCGGCGACGCGGCGGCTGCTCGACCATTACCTGCACACCGCGCAGGCGGCGGCCATGTCGCTCAACCCGCACCGCGACCCGGTGGTGGTGGCCGAGCCCGGACCGGGGGTGACCCGCGGCGAGGTGCCGGACGCCGAGCGGGCGGCGCGATGGTTCACCGCCGAGCACCAGAACCTGCTCGCGGCCGTGCGGCACGCCTACCGGTCGGGCCTTGACGTCCATGCCTGGCAGCTCGCCTGGACCGTGGCGGAGTTCCTGGAGCGCCGCGGGCACTGGACCGACCGGATGGCCGTCCAGGGCGTGGCGCTGGAGGCGACCAGGCGTCTGGGTGACCGGTCCGGCCAGATCCGCGTGCTCCGCGTTCTCGGCACCGCCTGCGCGCAGCTCGGCCGGTTCGGCGAGGCGCGGGCCCACCTCGGGGAGGCGCTGGAGCTGGCCGCGAGCCACGGCGACGACGGCGTCCGCGCCAACGTGCACATCAGCCTCGCGCTGGCCCTGGAGGGGCAGGGCGACTACCGCGCGGCGCTGGAGCACGCCTCGCAGGCCCTGCTGCTGTTCCGGTCGGCGGGCCACGTCACCGGGCAGGCCAACGCGCTCAACATGATCTGCTGGTGCCGCACCCGGCTGGGCGACTACGCCGAAGCGCTCACCGCGGGGGAACAGGGTCTCGTCCTGCAGCGGCAGATCGGTTCGCGGTACGGCCAGGCGGGCACGCTGGACAGCATCGGCTACGCCCGCCACCACCTCGGCCACCACGACCAGGCGGTCGACTGCTTCGAGCAGGCCCTCGCCCTGTTCAGGGAGCTCGGCGCCCGCTCGTTCCAGGCCGCCGCCCTGACCCACCTCGGCGACACGCACGCCGCGGCGGGCGACCCCGGCCGGGCGCGCGAGCGGTGGCGCTCCGCGCTGACGATCCTCGACGAGCTCAACGACGCCGACGCCGCGGCACTGCGCGAACGCATCCGCCACTTCGGCAGCGAGACCGCCTGAGGGGCGCCGGGGGCCCGCCGGGTCCGTTCACATCAGGTTCGCAGGGACGTCCGTACGGTCGCTCGCATGAACAAGTCGTGTGTCACATCACTGGCGGTCGCGGTGGTGGCCCTGTGCGTGGCGTGTGGCGCTCATCTGAGCATGCCGGGAGGCGGATCCGCCACGCCGCCCGCCGCGGCCGGCGCCGGTCGGACGGGCGCGGCGGGCGCGGCGGCTATGGTCGGAACCTACGCGCTGGACACGGGAGGTTCGTTCGACGTGAGCGCGACCGGCGGGCGGCTCGTGATCTCGGCGAGGGGCGCGGACGCCGTCGCGGCGCTGTTCCCGCCCCGAGGTGTTCCCGCCGCCGAGCTCCGGGCGAACGAGCGGCGCGTGCTGGCGCTGCTCAACGGGCGTACGAAGCAAGGGCGCGAAGAGCGCGCGGGCATCGAGCGGGCGTTCGGGCCGATCAGCGGTCTCACGCTCGGCGGAACGGCCGCCATCGGCGGTGACGTGCGCACTTATGTCGCCGTCACCGCGAGGGACAAGGTGCTGACCGGCTGGTACTCGGTGAACGAGCAGGGCGGCGTCCGGGCGGCGGAGTTCCCCGCCGGGCCACCGGCGCTGACGCTGGCCCCGTCCGGCGACGGTCGTCACCACCCCGACGATCCCACCGGCGCCGCCCCGCGGGTGACCGTGGGGGTCGAGGCGGGTCGCCTCACCATCTCCGGGCCGGCAGGGGTCACCAGCGCCCGCCCCGCCAGGGCGGCGACCCCGCCGGCGGCCGGGTGACCTGGGGGGACCGGTCATGCGCATCCTGCTGCTGGAAGACGACCCCGACCTCGCGGAGGTCGTCGCTCTCGGCCTGCGCAACGAGTCGTACGCCGTCGACGTCGTCGGCACCTGCCTCGGCGCCGAGGAGGCGCTCGGGACGACGGAGTACGACGTCGCCTGCCTGGACCTCGGCCTGCCCGATGGCGACGGGCTGACCCTGGTCCGCCGCCTGGCGGGAGACCCGGGCCTGCACCGGCCCGGACGCCTGCTCATCCTGACCGCGCGCGACGCCGTCGCCGACCGGGTCGCCGGGCTCGACGCCGGGGCCGACGACTACCTCGTCAAGCCTTTCCACTTCGCCGAGCTGGTCGCCCGGCTCCGCGCTCTGGCGCGCCGTGGCGACCAGCACGGCTCGACGCTGCGCGTGGGCGAGCTGGCCCTGGACCTCACCGCGCACCGCGCGTGGCGGTCCGGAGCCGAGCTGCGCCTGACCGCCCGGGAGTTCTCCTTGCTGCGGTACTTCATGCGCCACCCCGGCCGGGTGCTGTCGGCGGAGGACCTGCTGGAGCACGTGTGGGACGCCAACGCCGACCCGTTCACCTCCTCGGTCCGGGTGATCCTCAGCCGGCTGCGCAGGAAGCTGGGCGAGCCGCCGCCCATCGTGACGATCACCGGCGCCGGCTACCGGTTGACGGATCCGGCATGACCCGCGCGCGCGGATCGCCGCGCCCCCCGGCTGACGGACCCCGCGTGACCCGCGCGCGCGGGTCGCTGCGGGTGCGGCTGGCGGCCCTGGGATTCCTGGCGATCTACGTGCCGGTGCTGCTGCTGTTCGGCGTGATCCTGCTGACCGACGACGAGACGGCCGCGAACGCGGTCAACGGCGTCGAGACGATCAGGCGCACCTCCGTCCACCACTCCGCCTGGGTCACCTGGACGATCGTCGCGCTCGGCCCGGCCGCCGCCGGCCTGGCCTGGTGGTGGGCGGGACGGGCGGTGCGTCCCATCGAGCGCGTGCGCGAGGTCGCCGAGGACATCGAAGGCACCGAGGGCACCGACCTCGGCCTGCGCATCGGGCTGGACCACGGCCCGGCGGAGGTCGTGGCGCTCGCGGCGAGTTTCGACGCGATGCTCGACCGGCTGCAGCTCGCCGCCGAGACGCAACGGCGGCTCGTCGAGGAGACCAGCCACGAACTGCGCACGCCGCTGTCGGTGCTGATGACCAACACCGAGGTGCTCCTGGCCCACCCGGCCCCCACCGTCGAGGTGTACCGGCAGGGCCTCGAACGGTCCCGTAAAGCGATCGCCCGGCTGGAGACGACGATCGGCGAGCTCCTCGTGGAGGCCCGCGGAAGGGCACGGGTCATCGAACGGCGCCCCGCCGACCTGACGGCCATCGTCCGGGACGTCCTGGACGAGGCGCGGGTGCCGGCGGCGGCGAAGGGCATCTCCCTGGAGCTGACCGGCCCGCCGTCCGCCGCGTGCTCGGTCGACGGACCCACCGTGCGACGGGCGGTCGCGAACCTGGTGGACAACGCGGTCAGATACGCCCCCACCGGCTCGGCGGTCGAAGTGGACGTCGCGCTCACCGGGCCGATGGCCGTGGTCACCGTCACCGACCACGGCCCGGGCATCCCCGCCGACCAGCGAGAGCGCGTCTTCGAACGCTTCTGGCGCGGCCGCGGCGACCTTCCCGGCACCGGCCTCGGCCTTCCCATCGCCCTCCAGATCGCCCAAGCCCACGGCGGCGCCCTCACCGTCCGCTCCCCCACCCCTTCGGGCGACGGCAGCGCCTTCCGCCTGACCCTCCACCGCTGAACCCGGCCGGATCTCCGGGCGCCGTTCCGTTCCCCCGCGACGGCGCGGCGGGTCCGGCGGCCTTCCGCCGAGGCGGCGCGGGACTCCGTCCGCCGCTCCCCGCACCGCCTCAGAGGGCGGCGGCTTCGTCGCCGCCCCGGTAGGTGTGCAGGTCGGTGAGGAACTTCTCCCGCAGGGGCGGGATGCGGCTGCTGAGGTAGAAGTACGCGCGGGTCAGGGCGAGGACGGCGCGGCCGATCACGGGTCTGTGGAGGGGGTCGTGGCCGCTGGTGCCGTTCTGGGCCAGCGAGTCGGCCACCCGTGCGAAGCCGTAGGGGATCATCTCGGCCTCGTAGGCGCGGAGGGCGTCCAGCAGGGGTTCGGCGGCGTTGTGCGCGGCGGTCAGTTCCCTGCACAGCAGGGAGGCGTCGCGCAGGGCGGTGTTGGCGCCGACGCCGTGGCCGGGGGTCATGGTGTGGATCGCGTCGCCGAGCAGGGTCACCGTGGTGGTCTCCCATGGCTCGACGGGAACCGAGGTGCGGATCTTGATCGGGAAGCAGCTGCCGGGGTCCGCCAGGGCGAACAGCCTGCGCATGTCCGGATGCCAGCCGGTGGTCATGCCGAGGGTCAGCCGCATCAGCTCCTCGCCGCGCATCTCCATGACGTTCCCGGGGAACCTGCCGGCCGCGGCGGAGAAGCCCCAGTTGATGTAGTCGCGGGTGTTGTCGTACAGCAGGCCGGGCCGGCGCTCGATGAGTTCGGCGTCGTTCCCGCCGACGCCGGTCCCGGCGGCGTCGTGCCGGTCGAACTCCATGACGTGCCAGATGCAGAACCTGCCCTTGGGGGCGAAGACCAGGGAGATGCCGTGGAACGCCTCGCGTGGCAGCAAGGCCCGGGTCTCCTCGGTGACGGGGACCTTGGCCGAGATCGCGATGACTCCGGCGTCCTTCACCTCGGCGTGCGGGAGGTACTGCCGGCGGACCCGGGAGTTGGTGCCGTCGGCGGCGACGAGCACGTCACCGGTGGCGGTGGTGCCGTCGGCGAAATGCGCGGTGACCGTGCCGTCGGCGTGCCGTTCGTAGTGGGTGAAGGTCTTACCGAACCGGACGACGTCCTCCATGCCGGTGAGGAGCACCTGGCGGAGGGTCATCCGGGACACCGACCGCTCGCTGTTCACCGGGTCGGTGTCCTCGCGAAGCGGGAAGGACGCGGTCCGCTTCAGGTGCTCGGTGAACACGTTGAAGTACCTGGGCGGCCGCGCGCAGGTGGCGGCGAAGGCGTCGAACAGCTCGGGCGGCAGGCATTCCTTCAGCGCGCGGTTGCCGGTGGGGTCGATGCCGACCCGGTAGCCGTGCAGGCCGTCGGCGCGCGTGCGGTCGCGCTCGTACACCTCCACCGGGACGCCGGCGCGTTTCAGGCCGTGGGCGAGGCACATTCCGCCCGTACCGGCCCCAATAATGATCACCTTCATGAGACGCTCTCCTCCGGCAACGAACAGGCAGGCAGTGTTCCTTGAACGTCGACTATCTTGATGTTCAAGGGGAATATTAGCTTGATAGTCGAGGTACTTGAATGTCAAGGGAAAATCCGGACCGTCTGAGAGAGCGGCTCGGCGTGGAGTCGCAGGCGCACCAGTCGGCCGTGGACGCGCTGGACGACGCGGCGGCCGCCTGCCTGGGCGTCAACCGCACCGACCTGCGCTGCCTGGAGTACCTGATGCAGCGGGAGGCGGCGGCGCCCAGCGAGCTGGGCTCGGCGCTCGGGCTCACCACGGGCAGCGTCACCGCGATGCTCGACCGGCTGGAGAGGCTCGGCTACCTGACCCGCTCCCCCGATCCCACCGACCGCCGCAAGGTCGTCGTGCGGGTGACACCGGACGCGACGCGCCGAGGCCGGGACATCTACGGGCCGATCGCCGAGGAGGGCGCCCGGACCATCGCGGCCTCCTACACCGCCGACGAGCTGGAGCTGATCATCGGCTTCCTCACCGGCTCGCGGGAGCTGTACGAACGGCACCTGGACCGCGTCCGCGGCATGCCCCAGGCCGGGCGGCGCGTCCGTTGACCCGGCGCCGGCGGCGGGGCCGGCGGCGCACGGTGCGGCTCGCGCCTGGCCGGGGAGGCGGGGCGTACTAGTCTTTTGGGCAGATGACCGCTCACCGATCCCCATCGGCCGGGCCACCGGTACGGACGCCGGCGCGACGGTGCGAGTCCCGGGCACACGGACCGGGCGGGCGGCGATCTTCCAAGGAGCACTCATGGCCTCGCCCGTCGTCCACTCGCTGCGCGAGCAGATCCGCGAGTACATCGTGGAGGGCATCGTCAGTGGACGCTGGAAGCCGGGCGAGCGCATCGTCGAACGGCGGGTCGCCGTCGAGCTCGAGGTCAGCCAGACCCCCGTCCGGGAGGCGCTGCGGGAGCTGGAGGGGCTGCGGCTGATCGAGTCGGCGCCGAACAAGGGGGTCCGGGTGCGCGACCTCACCGTGGCGGACCTGGAGGAGATCTATCCGGTGCGGGCGGGGCTGGAGCAGATCGCCGCCGAGTTGGCCGCGCCCCGGCTGGGCGAGGACGTCTCGGTCCTCGAGCCGCAGGTGGCCGCGCTGTACGAGGCCGACCGCGGACGCGACGCGGAGGCCCAGGTGCGCCACACGGTCGCCTTCCACCGGGAGCTGGTGCGGGCGTCGGGGAACGCCGTCCTGCTGCACACCTGGGAGTCGCTCGGCATCGAGGTGTGGACCGCGCTCTCCATCCGCTGGCTGGGCACCCACCAGCAGTCCTACGCGGAGGAGCACGAGGCGGTCGTCGCGGCCTTCCGGCGACGCGATCCGGGGGTGGGCCGGCTGGTCAAGGAGCACGTCCTGGCCTGCGCACCGCGCCGCCCCTCCGCCGGGGACTGAGGCCCGTCCCCGACGGCGGCGGCCGCCGGCACGGCCGAAGCCGTGACACCGGATCTGGACGCCGAACCGTGACACCGAACTCGGACGCCGCATCATGACACCAGATCTGGACACCAGACCTGGACACCGAACTGTGACACCGAACCCAGACGCCGCACCATGACGCCGGGACCCCGCGCCGGGCGGCGATGGTAAATATCGCTTTCCTTTCGTTTAGCGAAAAATGGACCCCCTGTTTTGATCGATCATCGATCAGTCGTACAGTGGTCCGCGAGCTCACCTGCTCCTCCGCCCTGTCCGGCCGGCAGGGCCCTTTCTCACCGTCTCGTCCTCCACCGAGGTGCGGGCCACTTGGAAGGCGACCCCCATGAGCGATCCCCTGCGTGACCAGCGGAGCCCTCTCGACCAGCTCCCCGACCGCGACGCGGAGGAGACCGCCGAGTGGGCGGCTTCACTGGACGCCGTCACCGAGGCCGCCGGGCCGAGCCGCGCCGCCTACCTCCTGCGCCGCACGCTCGAGCACGGCGAGCGGGCCGGTCTGGCGCTGCCGCATCTGCTGGAGACCGACTACATCAACACGATCCCCACGGCGGCCGAGCCGGAGTTCCCCGGCGACGAAGCCATGGAACGGCGGATCACCGCCTGGAACCGCTGGAACGCGGCCGCCATGGTGACCCGGGGCAGCCGCCTGGGCCTCGGCGGCCACATCGCCACCTTCGCCTCCGCCGCGTGGCTCTACGAGACCGGCTTCCAGCACTTCTTCCGCGGCAAGGAGGCCGACGGCTCGGGCGACCAGCTCTTCATCCAGGGCCACGCCTCCCCCGGCATCTACGCCCGGGCCTTCCTCGACGGACGGCTCACCGAGGAGCACCTCGACCGCTTCCGGCGGGAGACGGGCGGCGACGGCCTGCCCTCCTACCCGCATCCCCGCCGGCTGCCGTGGCTGTGGGAGTTCCCGACCGTGTCGATGGGCCTGGGCTCGCTGGCGGCGATCTACCAGGCGCGGTTCAACCGCTATCTGCAGCACCGCGGCATCAAGGACACCTCCGGCTCGCACGTGTGGGCGTTCCTCGGCGACGGCGAGATGGACGAGCCCGAGTCGACCGCGGCGCTCGCCCTGGCCGGGCGCGAAGGGCTCGACAACCTCACCTTCGTGATCAACTGCAACCTGCAGCGGCTGGACGGGCCGGTACGCGCCAACTTCAAGATCGTCCAGGAGCTGGAGGCCCAGTTCCGCGCGGCGGGCTGGAACGTGGTCAAGTCCCTCTGGGGCTCGGCCTGGGACGAGCTGTTCGCGCTCGACACCACCGGCGCGCTCGTACGACGGCTGCGCGAGGTACCCGACGGCCAGTTCCAGACGTACGCGACCCGAGAGCCCGCCTACATCCGCGAGCACTTCTTCGGCGCCGAGCCCGCCCTGGCCGAGATGGCGAAGGTGCTGACCGACGCGAAGATCGCCGAGTGCTTCCGCACCTCCCGGGCGGGCCACGAACCGCGCAAGGTGTACGCGGCCTACCGCGCGGCGGTCGAGCACCGCGGCGCGCCCACCGTGATCCTCGCCCAGACGGTCAAGGGCTACACCCTGGGCGCCGGCTTCGAGTCGCGCAACGCCAACCACCAGATGAAGAAGCTGACCGGCAAGCAGTTCCGCGAGATGCGCGATCTGCTCGAACTGCCCATCCCCGACAGCAAGCTGGACGAGGAGCTGGTCCCCTACGTCCACCCGGGCGCCGACTCTCCGGAGGTGCGTTACCTCCAGGAGCGCCGGGCCGCTCTGGGCGGCCCCGCCCCGGCCCGCAGGGTCCACGCGGTGGCGTTGCCCGAGCCGGCGGCCAAGCCGTTCGAAGCCCTCACCAAGGGGTCGGGCAGCCAGGAGATCGCGACGACGATGGCGTTCGTCCGCCTGGTCAAGGACCTCATGCGCGAGAAGGAGACCGGAAGGCGCTGGGTCCCGATCGTCCCGGACGAGGCGCGCACGTTCGGCATGGAGTCGCTGTTCCCGAGCGCCGGCATCTACTCCCCGCTCGGCCAGACCTACGACCCGGTCGACCGCGACATGCTCATGTACTACAAGGAGGCCGCGGACGGCCAGATCCTCAACGAGGGGATCACCGAGGCCGGCTCGATGGCGGACTTCACGGCGGCCTCCACCTCCTACGCCACCCACGGCGAGCCGATGATCCCGTTCTACATCTTCTACTCGATGTTCGGCTGGCAGCGCACGGCCGACCAGATGTGGGCGATGGCCGACCAACTCGGCCGCGGTTTCCTCATCGGCGCGACGGCCGGCCGCACGACCATGACGGGCGAGGGCCTGCAGCACGCCGACGGCCACTCCCACCTGATCGCCTCCACCAACCCGGCGGCGCTGGCCTACGACCCGGCCTTCGCCTACGAGGTGGCAGTGATCGTCCGCGACGGCCTGCGCCGCATGTACGGGCCGGACGCGGAGGACGTGTTCTACTACCTGACGGTCTACAACGAGCCGAAGGTCCAGCCCGCCATGCCCGAGGGGGCGGAGGAGGGCATCCTCAAGGGGCTCTACCGCTTCCAGCAGGCGCCGAGCCTGGCCGATGACGCCCCGCGCCTGCAGCTTCTCGCCTCCGGGACCGCCATTCACTGGATCCTCCAGGCCCAGCGGCTCCTCGCCGACGACTGGGGCGTGGCCGCCGACGTGTGGTCGGCCACCTCCTGGAGCGAACTGCGCCGCGACGCCCTGGCGTGCGACGAGGCGCAGCTCAGGGGCGAGGACCACCTTCCGTACGTCACCCGCGCGCTGGACGGCGCGCCCGGGCCGGTGCTGGCCGTCAGCGACTGGATGCGGGCCGTCCCCGACCAGATCAGCCAGTGGGTGCGGCAGGACTGGCACTCGCTCGGCACCGACGGCTTCGGCCTGTCCGACACCCGCGAAGCGGCCCGCCGTCACTTCGGGGTCGACCCTGAGTCGATCGTGGTCGCGGCGCTCGCCGCGCTGACCCGGCGCGGCGAGGTCAAGCCGGAGACCGTCCAGGAGGCCCGCGCCCGCTACGGGCTGTGACGCAAGGCGGGTCACGCCGGCCGGTGTGGCCATCCCACCGGCCGGGGCAGGCCGGCGGGATGGTCGCGGAGGCAGGGCGGGTCAGGTCGTCACCAGGTCGAAGGACTCCCAGGCTCCGACGGCGTCACGGTTGGCGATGAGGGGGGCGGCTCCGCCGTTGTCGGCGCAGACGTACCTGCCGTTGGCCTGGGCGCGCAGGCTGATGGTGCCGTCGGAGTTGGCGACCTGCTGGAAGGTCTCCCACGGGCCGATGGCGTCCCGGTCGGCGACGAGGGGGTCGGCGCCGCCGTTCTCGGCGGTGACGTACCGGTTGTTCGACCGGGCGCGCAGGGCGATGCCGCCGTTGCCGAGGTCCACGCGCTCGAACTGCTCGCCGGTGCCGGCGCTGGAGGCGCCCGCGATCAGCGGGGAGCCGTCCACGGCCGTCACGAACTTGCCGTTGGCGCGGGCGCGCAGGCTCACCGAGGGCGTCCCGGTGGCCTGGGTGCGGACGCGCAGGGCGTCGACCATGCCGACGGAGGTCGCCTTGTTGACGATCTTGATGGTGTGCTGCCCGTTGGACAGGCCGGTCTTGCTGTAGACGACCTGCTGCGCCTGGCGGGCGCCCGCGGCGTACAGGGTGACGTTGGCCTGGAAGACGTTGTCGAGGTACACGTCCACGTTGCCCATGTCGCCGTTGCGCTCGGACAGGTAGTCGATGCCCGTGCCGGTGAAGGTGTACTGGGCGGTGGCGCCGACCGTGGTCGTGTGGTGGGTGTCGTCGTTGTAGTCGCCGTAGCCGCGGCCGGTGGTCTGGTACCAGTTCGCGTCATAGGTCAGCTCGGTGTCGTTGACCAGGCCGCCGCTCTGGCCGGGGGCGCCGAGGCCGAGGGTGGAGGCGGTGTCGCGCAGGGTCTTGACGCCCTGGTTGGCGGCGCCGGTGAGGCGGGCGGAGGTGTAGGAGCCGAGCGGCTTGGCGGTGCGCTCGACCACGTACACCGCGCCGGACGCGGTGGCGAAGGTGATCTCGGCGGCCGAGCTCGTCGTGATGACCGCGTTGTCGGAGGTCCGGCGGACGCGCACCTGCTGGCCGCTCCACGGGTTGACCACGGTGGCCTGCTTGCCGTAGAGGCTCTTCAGCCCGACGTACTTGGTCTCGCCGCCCTCGCGTTCGGAGCTGACCAGGAAGCCGTCCTTGGCGAGGAGTGTGAACTTCCCAACGAAGGAGGAGTCGCCCGGGACGGCCGGGAAGACGCGCACCTTGCCGTTGTAGCTCTGCAGCAGGGACTCGTTGAGCGCGGTGAGGTGGACGCCGAGGTACTCGAAGACGCCGTTGGTGTTGGCGGTCATGCCGTTGGGGTAGTTCTGGTACTTCTGCAGCATGGTCTTCATGCCGTTGTAGGCCTGGTCGCCGAGGCCGAGCCGGGCCGCCTGCACCGCGTCGTTGGACCAGACGTTGCCGTAGGGGAAGGGCCGCTGGTTCCAGGTGTTCACGGCGGTCTGGTAGTCGGGGTAGCCGATGCCGGTGAGGTCGTAGGGCCAGATCAGCTCGGCCGAGACGTTCTCGTTGTTGCGGGTCTGGGAGATCGGCGGCTGGTGCGGCTGGTAGGCGCCGTTGGAGACGACGTAGGGGGTCAGGTGGTCCACGACGTTCTGCCACCCGGCGCGCAGCCCGGCGTCCACGCCGAGTTGCTGGCTCACCTGGATGGTGAGCGGGAAGATACTGCGCACGGCGGCCAGGTCGGTGATGGCGTTGCGGACGTTCCAGTACGTCTCGTGCGAGTTGGAGTTGGCCATGTAGTACGTGCCCGTGCCGCTGTCGTAGGACAGCATGGCCGAGTAGAACTTCGCGGTCTCGCGCATGAACGGGTAGGCCACGTCGCGCAGGTAGCCGGCGTCGTTGGTGTACCGGTACCGCAGGTACATGCTGTAGGCGGCCTCGTACCCGGTGGACAGGATGTTCTTGGTGTAGTCGCTGCCGACCGTGCCGCGCGCGTTGCCGTCCCAGCCCATGGTCTCGGGCACCCACAGGCCGTCCACGCCGTACCGCGTCTGCGTGTAGGACTTCAGCGCGTTGTAGTTACGGCTGTAGAGGTTGGTGTGCCGGTCGGCCAGCTCGGCGTGGTTGGAGGTCAGGAAGGACAGGTAGACGTCGCGCTGGTTCCAGTACCAGTAGGCGTTGCTCCACTTGGTGTTGTCCTGCGTGGCGCGGAAGACGCCGTTGATGAAGTGGGCCGGGTAGGTGCCGTAGCCGGCGGCGGCGATCATGTAGGTGGACAGGTAGTAGAGGTTCTCCAGGTAGTCGGCGTCGCCGGACAGGCCCGAGTACTGGACGAACGACCTGGCCCAGAACGCGTGCCACCAGTTGCGGTAGTTGTTCAGCGTGGTGGAGTACCCGGTCGACTTGACCGACGAGAGCTGGCTTCTGGCCTGGGCGACCGAGTCGCGGTTCGGCGCGTTGATCCGGCTGGCCGCGGTGAACCAGATCGTGTAGCTCGAGGACGGCGTGATGGTCAGCCGTACCGTCCGGGAGTCCACCACCTGGGTCGCGTACCCGGCGCCCTCGACCGTGGCGGCCAGCGTGTAGCCGAAGCCGTGGGGGTCGGCCTGCCCCCGGCTCAGGCCCGCGCCGGCGGCGAAGGTCGAGACGGTCTTCCAGGTGGTCAGGTCCGGGACGTCCGCGCTGTTGGTGACGCTCGCCGGGTCCCACATGCTCAGCGTGAGGGCGATGCCGGAGACGCCGCCGCGCGTGTCGTCCACGTGGATGCCCATCACCTCGGAGTTCGGCGACCCGAGGACGGTGACGGTGCGGTTGGCGTCGTACTTGGTGACGAGCGTGCCGTCGTACAGCGAGAGCCGCTGCTGGAAGGTGGTGTACCCCGACTCCATGCTCGGGGTGGTCGCCAGGTTCACCAGCCCGGCCGCGTACGCGGACTGCTCGGACAGGTCCACGCCCGAGGTCTGCATGGTGAGGCCGTTCTGGCTCCAGGCCATGGCGCCGGTTCTGCCGTTCCCCACGGTCAGGCCGTACAGGGGGTTGGTGTTGGGCCGGTTGTAGACGACGTCGTGCTTGGCGAGGTAGCTCGCGTAGTCGACGTTCAGCGCCCCGGCCGTCTGGTCGAAGGCGGCGTCGGTCGTCGAGGCCGCCGCCGGCGCGGGCGGCGCCCCGGCGAGCAGGCCCGCGGCGAGCGCGAGCAGCGGCAGCGAACGTAGGAACCTCATCACCATGATCACCCTTTCTCGGTGTTCTCCTGGTGGTGGTCGCCGCCCCTCGTTTCCTCGGGTGGACGCATCGCGGCATGGTCGATCGTCACGCGGCCGGGTTCCGGCCGGTGATGGGGTGGTGGTGGGGTGGTGGTGCGCGGTCAGGGGGAAGGATCGCGAGGTCGCCGGTGGGAGAGGCCCGGACGTGCACGCCGGTGATCGGCGACCGGCGGTGCACGCCGCGGGCCTGTTCCACAGCGCGGCCCTGTGGAGGGGGTTTCCATGCGCCGCCTCGGCACCAGGCGGTGCACAGCCCCTCCCTCAGAACCGTTAGGCGCAGTTAACATCGGATGAATTTCCCCGTCAATAGGGTCTCGCGAGATTCGTGCATGCACATCCCGGACATGCCATCCCATGCCATCACACCTCCTGGGCGTTTTAGGGCTATACATCCAAACAAGTAGGCGAACGTCCGGATTAAGAGAGGTCCGATGTGTCCCGGCTCGACTTTCGCCCGCCCCGTCGCATCACCAGGCCGGTCCGTCGGCCGGTACACGGTTGATACACGGCTGAGCGGTGGTGAAGGCCGTGCTCCGACGGGCCGGACATGTTGCTCGCCCAAAGTGGTCCGAGCGCGCCGGAAGCGGCGCCCCGACACCCCGAAGGCGGTCCTTTGTCCTCCAGCATCAACCCCCGGCTCACCAGACGGCTCACCAGGCTGACCAGGCTGACCGCCGCGTCGGCGCTGACGCTGGCGATGTCCACCGCGCTCTCCCCCGCCTGGGCGGCGGGTCCGGGCCGCGAGGCGCCGAAGCCCGGAGCGCACACCGCCGGCGACCCGCTCTTCACGTACCTGGGGAACGGCGGGTACGACGTCGAGTCCTACGACATCCGGTACGACTACCGGCCCGGCACCCTGAAGATGGACTCCTCCGTCCGCATCACCGCCACGGCGAAGCAGGCCCTGTCCGGCTTCAGCCTGGACTCGGCGGTGGAGCACGTCGGCTCGGTCTCCGTGCAGGGCGAACCGGCCGCCTTCAGAGTCTCCGGCGAGAAGCTGCTGGTCACCCCCCGGCACGCGCTGCGCGAGGGACGGCGCTTCCGCGTCGAGATCTCCTACCGCGTCGACCGGGGCCAGAACCCGCCGTCGCCGTCCTATCCTCCGGGCACGCACATCATCGACCACTGGATCAACAAGCCCGACGGGTTCGCGCTCATGGGCCAGCCGGACCGGGCCCACATGTTCTTCCCGTGCGACGACCGGCCGAGCGACAAGGCCCGGTTCACCTTCCGCATCACCACGCCGAAGAACCTGCAGGCCGTCGCCATCGGAACCCTCCGATCACGTGTCACGACCGGGGACCGCACCACCTCCACCTACGCCGGCCGCGACCTGGTCCCGACCCACGTCGTTCAGGCGGCCGTCGGGCATTTCACGATGACGACGGCGCGCGGCCCGCACGGCCTGCCGATCCGCAGCTACATCGCGACCGATCGGTACAAGGCGGCCAAGCCACGGGTGGACGACATCCCCGGCCAGGTCGCGTGGATGGAGAAGCGGCTCGGCCGCAGGTTCCCCTACACGGCCTACGGGGTGCTCGGGGTGCCGGGGGACTACGACGGGGTCGCCCTGGAGTCGGCGACGCTGTCGACCTTCAGCGTCGAAGGGCTGACGCGCCCGGCTCCCGACATCGCCCCGACGATGATCCACGAGCTGGCCCACCAGTACTTCGGCGACGCCGTCTCGGTGCGGAACTGGAACGACATGTGGATCAGCGAGGGTCACGCCGACTACTACCAGCTGCTCTATTCGGTGGACAAGGGATACCACCGGCTGGACGACATCCTCAAGCAGCGGTATGAGTTCGAGTTCGGCAAGCGAGTGGAATCCGGGCCCCCCGCCCGGCTGAAGACGGCGGCGGACGTGCTGACCGGCGGGAACAACGGAGGGGTGCTGATGCTCGCGGGGCTGCGCCAGCAGGTCGGCGACGCCGTCTTCACGCGCATCGAGCGCGCGTTCTTCGACCGGTACCGCGGCACGTCGGCGACCACCCGGGACTACATCGACATGGCCAACAAGATCAGTGGGCGCGACCTCACCGCCTACATCGAGGGGTGGCTCTACAGCGACACGGTGCCGCCCATGCCGGGGCATCCGGACTGGACGGCGCCGCAGGCCCAGAAGACCTCCTGACACCTCCTGACACCTCCCGAGACCTGCTGACACCTTCTGAGCCGCACCGCCGCCCGGGAACGCGCACGCCGGCCGCCGGTGCGGCCGGTTCACTTGCGGCCGAGCGCGCAGAACTCGTCCATCTCGGGCAGGCCGTGGAGGGAGATCAGGTCCGGGCGCCACCGGGGGCAGGAGACGATGCCCGGGTCCAGCAGCGTGAGACCGTCGAAGAAGCCCGCCATCTGGCCGGGAGTGCGCAGGTGATAGGGGGCCGGCGCCACCGCGTTCCACTGGCGGACGGCCTCGATCACCCGGTCGCCGGTGACGGCGCTCGTGCTGTGGGTGATGGCCAGGTGGCTGCCCTCGGGCACGGCGTCCAGCAGGCGGGTGACGATCGACCTGGCCTCGGCGTCGTCGCCGATGAACGGCAGCACGCCCAGCATGATCACGCCGACCGGCCGGGTGAGGTCCAGCGTCGCGGCCGCGGCCCGCAGGATCGCCTCCGGGTCGCGCGCGTCGGCGTGGACGTAGCCGGTCATGCCCTCGGGAGTGCTGGTCAGCAGCTCCTGGGCGTGCGCCAGCACCAGCGGGTCGTTGTCGACGTAGACGACCCGGCATTCGGGCGCCACCCGCTGGGCCACCTCGTGGGTGTTGTCGACGGTCGGCAGGCCGGCGCCCACGTCGAGGAACTGACGGATGCCCGCCTCGGCGACCAGGTGGCGGACGGCCCGTTCGAGGAACGCCCGGGAGTGACGGGCGATGTCCACGATCTCGGGCAGCACCCGCATGGTCTGCTCGCCGGCCGCGCGGTCGACCGGGTAGTTGTCCTCGCCGCCCAGCCAGAAGTTCCAGATGCGCGCCGCGTGCGGCACCGAGGTGTCGACCCCGGCCGGCACCGCGTCGAGACCGGGCCGCGTTCCGTCCGAGGTGTGCGCACCGGCCGACGCCGCGCCGGGGGCCGCGTCGGCCCCGGGCCGCTCCGCCGGCCCGCCGGGGGACACGGCGACCTCGTCGAGCGCGGTGTCGCGGGAAGAGGGCCGGGGCCGGTCGAAGGGCGTCGCGTGGTCTGTCACCGGGCACTCTCCTGCACTGCGGCTACGCGACGTCCGCCGGCGCGTACCCGAGATCATCGCACCCGGTCCCGCCCGCCGGAAGGGCGACGACGGCCCGGCGGCCCCGCGCGCCGGATCATTCGCGGCGCACGACGCGGTGGCCGGTGGCCTCGTGCCACATCTCGATCACCAGATGCCGCCCGTCGGCGTCGACGCGGGTGAAGACGACTTCGGCGACCTCGACGCGGAACAGGTGGAAGTCGTGCCCGGGCGGCGCGCCGTACGCCTCGCGGACCCGTTCGTCGGTGATCTCGACGGCCCTCCCGGCGAGCTTGGCCTCACCGCTCCAGCGCCCCGGATCGGCCTCGTCGGGATCGCTGGTAGGGCTGTGGATCGCCACGCGGGGGTCTCTGCGCAGGTCGAGGGCCTTGACGGCGCCGAGCATGGAGCCGAGCCACACCTGGCCCTGCTTGAACTCGACCTCGATGCCGCTGATGCGCGGCGAGCCATCCTTGCGGAGGGTGGCCATCGTCTTGTGCTTGCCCTTGCCCATGACCTCGGTCACGCGGGCGGCCAGTTCGGGGACGGCCTTCTCGATCTCCTGCCATGAAGCCATGCCTCCCATCGTGCCGAACGGCCCCGACAGTTCCCTCTTCTGGCGTTTCCCGCCCAGGCATCACTCTCCGGAGTGAACATGTAGGCCGTGCGTGACATCCGGCGCGGCGGTGCTCGCGTCCAACAGGAACGGGGGACCTGGCCGTACCTTTCACCATTGACCGACCGAAGGGCAGACAGTGGGGTCCACGACACGGCTGTACCAGGCTGTATTGCGAGACGGCGCGAGGCCCATCTGGGTCCGGCTGCATCGCACCTTTTCGCGGTGGGGAGAGGAGAAGGGCTTCCCGGCCGCCGACGCCGCGCGGCAGCGGACGCGGCACGAGGTGGGCGGGGCGCGGCTGACCATGGAGCGTCGTGACGAGTGCGGCCGGTATGTCCTTGAGGAGCCGTGCGACGGCGGCACACTGCGCACCGAAGCGGTCTTCCTGGACGGGACCGACCGGGTGCCGGGCTGGGTCGTGGTGACCGTGGAGCGATCCGGCGGCGGGCATTCGGGGACGGCGCACGCGCCGGGGTTCCTCCCTGCCTACCTGCGCACCCATCGCATCACCGACGGCGCGGTCCACTTGGAGGACGCGCCGGTCGTCCTGGCCGAGCAGGAAGTGTCGCACTTCGTCCATATGCTCACTGAGCCGCGCCGTCGCGTGCCCATCGCCGTGGTGACCCCCGACCCGGGCAGCGCCGGGCGCGCGGAGTGGCTGGCGGCCGCGGTCGCCGGCGCCGGGGTGGTGGTACGGCTGGCCGACAAACCCACCGAAGACCTGTTCAACCAGGCGATCGGCCGGGATCTCGGGGTGTACGGCGGGGCGATCCGCACCTACGCCGCGCCGTTCGATCCGGCCACCGAGCGCCACAGCTACCGTCATCCGCCGATGCGCCCGGCCAAGCTGCGCGAGGAAGGGGAGGCGGCGCTCGGCAAGATCGTCGAGGGCATGATCGGCCGGTCCGCGGGCGCCGACCTGCCCGAGGAGGTGCGGCGTGCCCTGCCGGTGGTCCACCGGGTGCTGGTGGGTCGCTCGCCGTCCGGCGACCTGGCGGGCGCGCTGGACCCCCGCCTGGCGCCCTCCGGGCCGGCGCGCGAGGCACTGCGACGCCGGCTGATGCCGCCGCCCGCGCGTCCCGGACCGGCGGGCGCGCCCTTCCCGCCGAGTCCCGGCTCAGCGGCGACGCCCCTCCCCCGTCCCGGCGCCGCGCCCATCCCCGGCGCCGTACCCGTCCCTGGCGTCGCGCCCGCCCCCGGACCAGGGGACACACCCGTGCCGGGGCCCGGGGCCGTCCCGGCGCCCCGGCGTCCCGTCGTGCCGTTGCCCCCCTCGGCCGCGCCGGACGCGAGCGGGGAACCGGCGGCGGACGCGAGCGGAGAGGCGGCGGCGGGCGGCAGCGGGAAAGCGGCGGCAAACGCGAGCGGGGAGGCAGGGACGGACCGGCGCGCGGACGAGGGCGCGCGGGCGGAGATGAACGCGCCCGGGGAGGCGCCCCCCGGGCTGGCGTACGAGGTGGCGGAGCTGGTGGTCAAGGAGGTGCGCGAGGAACTGGAGACGGCACTCGGGCTGGCGGCGGGCATGGACTCCGGCCAGCGGCTCCTGCGCGAGGTGCGCACACTGGGCCTGCGGCTGGACGCCCTGCGCGACCTGGTCATCGACGACCCGGCCCCGCCGGACGAGCCGGAGGACCCGCGGGTCGCCTACCGGCTGCTGCAGGAGGAGTACGCCGACGCGGTGGACTCGGCGCGCACGCTCGCCGAGCGGGTGCGCTGGCTGGAGGGCGCGCTGGCCGCGCTCGGCCATCCGATGTACGGCGTCGCCGTCCCCGAGGAGGTGTTCCAGCCCGGCAGCCTGGCCGAGGCGCTGGTCGAGGCCAGGTCCCGGCTCACCCACGTGGTGATCGGCGACACCGACTCCCCCGCCGCGCGGCTGGACGTCGTCTACCCGGGGCTGCGCCGCAGCTGGGCCGGCAAGGCGTGGGACGCGCTGCACGCGCTGAACGACTTCGCCCGCGCCCGTTCCAGCGGGGAGTTCGCCGGCGGGTTCTACGACTGGTGCGCCGTCGGGGAGCCCGGACGCTACAGGGTGCCGACCGGGATGCTGGTCATGCGCGAGTCCAAGAGCGT
This sequence comes from Sphaerisporangium rhizosphaerae, assembly GCF_042665155.1. NCBI lineage: Bacteria > Bacillati > Actinomycetota > Actinomycetes > Streptosporangiales > Streptosporangiaceae > Sphaerisporangium > Sphaerisporangium rhizosphaerae. Next base: position 189,626 of record NZ_JBHTCG010000001.1, read on the forward strand.
CACCAGCCGCGACAAGTTCCGCGACCCGCGGACCTTCCCCGTGCCGACCGAGGTCGACCCGCGCGGCGAGATCCTCATGGAGGCCCACATCAAGCTACGCGCGGTCGGGTACCCGGCGCCGCGCATGCACTTCCACGACGACTCGGGGGGCGCCACGGGCAAGGTCTACGTCGGCTACCTCGGCGCGCACCTGCCCAACACCCGGACCAACTGACCGCGCGCGCCCGGGTGGCGTCCATCGGCGGACGGCCACCCGGGACCGCTCGCGGTCAGGCCGCGTCGAGGCGGGACAGCTCCTCGGGCGACAGCTTCAGGTCGACCGCGGCGGCCGAGTCGCGGATGGTCTCCGGACGCGAGGACCCGGGGATCGGGATGACGACCGGGGCCTTGGCGAGCATCCACGCGAGGCAGACCTGCTGAGCGCTGGCACCGTGCTCGCGCCCGATCTCGGCGAAGACGTCGAACCGCGAGCCGAGCTCTCCTGCCCGGGCGATGCCGCCGAGCGGGCTCCACGGCAGGAAGGCGATGTCCATCTCGGCGCACAGTTCGAGCTCGGGATCGCTGGAGCGGAAGGCGGGCGAGAACTGGTTCTGGACGCTCACCAGCCGCCCGCCCAGGATCTCGTTCGCCTGGCGGATCTGGCCGGGGTCGGCGTTGGAGATGCCGGCCATCCGGATCTTCCCGGCGTCCAGCAGGTCGCGGACGGCCCCGACGGAGTCGGCGTAGGGCACGCGCGGGTCGGGCCGGTGGAACTGGTAGAGGCCGATGGCCTCCACGCCGAGCCTCTGGAGCGACGCCTCGCAGGCGCTCTTGAGGTAGTCGGGCGAGCCGTTCAGCGTCCAGGAGCCGTCGCCGGGGCGCAGGTGGCCGCCCTTGGTGGCGACCAGCACGTCGGAGGTGTCGCCTCCGTAGCTCGCGAGGGCGCGGGCGATCAGCGCCTCGTTGTGGCCCACGTCGCTGGCGAGCAGGTGGTAGGCGTCGGCCGTGTCGATGAGCGTGACGCCGGCGTCGAGCGCGGCGTGGATGGTCGCGATGGAACGCTGCTCGTCGGGGCGCCCCTCGATGGACATGGGCATGCCGCCCAGACCGATCGCGCCGACCTGGACGTCGCCGATGCGGCGAGTCTGCATGAGAGTTCCTCCTCGGAGATGTCTTGTCCTTCGCAGTCTCCTCTGCCCACGATTAAGCTGTCCAACAGAAGAAACTGATCTCATTGAGCAGCGATGGTGATAGATCATGGAGCTCCGGCAGCTCGAGTACTTCGTGGCCGTCGCCGAGGACTGCCATTTCACCCGGGCCGCCAAGCGGCTGCGCGTCGCCCAGTCGGGCCTGTCCGCCTCGATCCGGTCGCTGGAGCGCGAGCTGGGCGCCCCGCTGTTCCTGCGCAGCACCCGGCAGGTCGAGCTGACCCCGGCGGGCCGGGCGCTGCTGGTGGAGGCCCGGCGGGCGCTCGCGGCGACCGGCGCGGCCGTGGACGCCGTGGCGGCGGTGCAGGGCCTGCTGCGGGGCAGCCTCGCCATCGGCTCGCTGCAGTGCCTGCACGTGGTGCACCTGCCGGCGGTGCTCGCCCGGTTCGTGGCCGCGCATCCCGGCCTGGAGGTCAGCCTGCGGCACGGCGGTTCCGGCGAGCTCGTCGAGCAGGTGCGGACGGGCCGGCTGGACGTGGCGTTCGTCGCCCGCCCGGCCCGGTGCCCCGGCGACGTCGTGGCCACGCCCCTCGCCGGCGAGCCGCTCGTCCTGGCCTGCCCATCGGACCACCCGCTGGCCTCCCGCGCGGAGGTCGGCCTGGCCGAACTGGGCGCCGAGCGGTTCGTGGACTTCCCCGCCGACTGGGTCAGCAGGAACCTGGCCGACAGCGTGCTGGCCGGCGCGGGGGTGGAGCGCCGGGTGGCGCTGGAGGTGACCGACGTGCACTCGCTGCTGGACCTGGTGACCTTCGGGCTGGGCGTGGCGCTCGTCCCGCGGTCGTTCTCGGCGAAGACCGACCGCGTGCGGTTCGTCCCGCTCGCCGGCGCGGTGCCGCCCTGGGAGATCGTCACCGTCACCGGCGACCCGACCAGCGCCGCCGCCGCGGCCCTGCTCCGCGAGGTCGCCGCAGAGGGCTCCCCCGCCGCTCCCCCTGTTCCCGCCGTCTCCGTCGCCGCCGGCTGACGGGCATGAGGCCGGCCGGGCCGGCGGCGGACGCCGTAGGACCGACATACCGACACTTGTACCGGCGATGTAGACTTATTTGCACAATATCCATATAAGACTGGGCCGATGGCCGGAGGAGCCGGTGGGTGAGTTCGCCGACGACACCGTGGCGTCGCTGCGGGCGTCCGGGCTGCGGGCGACGCGGCCCCGCCTCGCCGTGACCGAGGCGCTGCGCTCGATGGGCGGGCACCGCACGGCCGACGACGTGCACGCGCACCTGGCGGGGCGCGGGATCACGCTGCCGCGCACCAGCGTCTACAACTCGCTGGTCACCCTCGCCGAGCTCGGGGTCGTGCTGCGCGCCGACGTCGGACCGGGCGCGGCGGTGTACGAGGTGGCCGACCGGTGGCACCACCACTTCGTCTGCCGCCGGTGCGGGAAGGTCAGCGACGTCGCCTGCGTCGTGGACGCCAAGCCCTGCCTCACCCCGGGTGACGACCTGGGCGAGGTGGACGAGGCGCAGGTCATCTTCCGGGGGGTCTGCCGCGCCTGCCTCGGCGGGAGCGCACCGGACTGAGCGCCGCGGCCGGCGCCCCAGAGCCCTGGAGACGAGCGGATCCTCCCGCGGCGACCAGACCCGGACCAGTGATGATCGGCGCCGCGTGGTCGGACGCGCGGTGACCGGGCAGGAGACGTGGACGATGAGCGCCGAGACCGGCAACACCCGAAACGAGCCCCGTGGCGCCCGCGGGGACCGGCAGGCCGCCGCCCGCTACCGCGGCGCCCTGGAGGCCGAGCGGCAGAGCGCGGTCCTGTACCGCGGGCTCGCCGCCGGCGCCGAGGGAGAGCGGCGCGAGGTCTTCCTGCAGCTGGCCGCCGTGGAGGAACGGCACGCCGCGCACTGGGCCGGCAAGCTCGCCGGCCTGGGCGAGAAGGTGCCCGACCCGAGCCGGCCCAGCCTGCGCACGCGGGCGCTGTCCTGGCTGGCCCGCCGGTACTCCGTCGGCGCGGTGCTGCCGTTCGTCGAGCGCGCCGAGCACGCCGACGCGGGCCTGTACGACGCCGACCCGGACGCCGATCCCGGCATGGCCGTGGACGAGCGCTCGCACGCCCGCGTGCTGACCCGGCTACGCCAGGGGGAACGGGCGGACGCCGGAGAGGGCCTGCCGGTGGTGGGCGGCCGGGGCGTGGCCCGGCGCGAACGCTGGCACCGCAGCGACCGGTCGGGCACGCTGCGCGCGGCCGTGTTCGGCGTCAACGACGGCCTGGTGTCCAACACCTCCCTGGCCATGGGGTTCGCCGGTTCGGGAGCCGCCGGGCACACCATCCTGTTCGCCGGGCTCGCGGGACTGCTGGCCGGCGCGTTCTCCATGGCCGTCGGCGAGTACATCTCGATGCGCAGCCAGCGCGAGGCCTACGAGCGGGAGATCGCGCTGGAGGCGGAGGAACTGCGCGACGATCCCGCGGCCGAGGAGGAGGAGCTGGCGCTGATCTACCGGGCCAAGGGCCTGGACGCCGAGGAGGCGGAGCGCGTCGCCAAGACGATCATGAAGGACCACGACACCGCGCTGGAGACCATGGCCCGCGAGGAGCTGGGACTGGATCCCGAGGAGCTCGGCTCGCCGTGGTCGGCGGCGCTGTCGAGCCTGGTCGCCTTCGCCCTAGGAGCCGTCGTGGTCGTCATCCCGTACCTGTTCGCGGACGGGACGGCCGCGCTGGTGACCGCGGTGCTGCTGGCCGGGCTCGCCCTGTTCGCCGTGGGCGCCTTCCTGGGCCTGCTCAACGGCAGGCCCGCCCTGCGCACGGGCGGCAGGCAACTGCTCGTCGGCGGGGGCGCGGCCGTCGTCGTGTACGTCATCGGCCACGCCATCGGCGCCACAGGCGCCTGACCCTCCGGGCCGCGCGCCGGTCGCGGGAGGTCAGAACATCAGCCGGACGGCGGCCAGGAAGGTGAGGGCCAGGGTGATGCGCTCGAACCAGGTCCGGTTGATGTGCCGGACGATTACGCGCCCTGCCCCGCCTCCCACGACGACGGCGGCGGCGGTGGCCGCGGCGAAGACCAGCGTGGCCGGGGTGACCAGGCCGAGCGCGACGCTGAACGGCACCTTGAAGGCGTTGATCGTCAGGAAGAACCACGCGGTCGTGCCGAGGAAGCCGAGCATCGGCAGGCCCGCCGCCAGGAAGTACAGGGCCATGATGGGCCCGGCGGCGTTGGCCGTCATCGTGGTGAAGCCGGCGAACACTCCCGCGAACGCCGCCACCGCGGGCCGGTTGGCGAGCGAGGCGTCCGATCCGCGCCGCCGGTTCCACAGGCTGAGCGCGATGATCACCAGCAGGATCGCCCCGATGATCCGCCGCATCTGCGCGTCGTCGACCCAGCGCACCACCACGGCGCCGACCAGCACTCCGGCGGCCACCCAGGGGAACAGCTTGAGCAGCCTCGGCCAGTCGGCGTGCCTGCGGTAGGAGACCACCGCCACCACGTCGCCGACCAGCAGCAGGGGCAGGAGCATCCCCGTCGAGCTCTTCGTCGGCAGGACCAGGGCGAACAGCGCGACCGCCACCGTCCCCGCGCCGGAGATCCCGGTCTTGGAGAAGCCGACCAGGACGAGCGCGAGCACCAGCACCGCCCACTGGGCCAGGTCGAGCGCCGGCATCAGCCCCGTCTCCGGCCCGCGCGCCCCACGGTACGCGGAAGGTGGTGGGTGCGAGGCGTCGGTCCTCCGCGGCCGCGCGCCGCGGTTTTCAGTCTGAACTCCAGCACCACGGCAGAATACGGGCAGGTGCGGATTTGTCGGGCGGCGGGCGGCGAGTCGCGGTCAGCCGGAGAACAGCTCGTCGGGGTGGGGGTCGAAGCAGACCAGGTCGTGCCGGTCGGCGAGGCGCAGGACGGTGCGGCACACCTCGGCGGCACGGGGGAAGACGATGGACATCACGACGAACTCGTCGCCGACCGTCAGCGGCGTCGCCCACGGCGAGGTCGCGTAGTCGCCGTCGGTGAGGTCGGGGAACTCCTCGGTCAGAGCGTCGTAGAAGGCGGCCACCTGCGGAACCGGCCCCGAGACCGGTTCGGAGACCGGCTCGGGGAGCGGTTCTCGGACGGGATCCGGGACCGGCTCGGGGACCGGCTCGCGCACGGGATCCGGGACCGGCGCCGGAATCAGCTCCAAGGTCGCCTCGGCGACCGGCTCAGGGATCGGCTCTGAGGCCGGCTCGGATACCGGCTCAGAGGCCGGTTCCCGGGCGTCCGAGGCGGGCGTGGTCCTGCCGGCGCGCCAGGCCGCGTACCTGCGCGCCGCCTCCTCGGGCGTGAGCGGGGGACGCGCGTACCAGACCCCGAGGTCGACGCTCATGGGCCTCCTCGCTCAGATGCCGGGTTCGGCGACGAAGACGGTGCCGGTCGTGCGGACGGTGAGCGCGGGCCCGGCGGCCGGGACGAACACCGACTCCCCCTGGCGCAGCTCGGTCGTCCCGGCCGTCGCCGTCCCCTCGGTGACCAGCAGGATGCGCGGCACCCCCGCGGGAAGGCTCTGCTCGGCGCCCGCGCCGTCGATCCGGCGCAGGCGGAACTCCGGGCTCGGGGTGTCGTACACCCCGCCGGGACCGGCCGCGAGGGCCAGCGGCGCGGTGGCGGGGTCGGTGATGCGCAGCAGTTCGGCGACGTTGAGCGGCTTGGGAGTGAGACCGGCGCGCATCACGTTGTCGGAGCTGCCCATGATCTCCACGCCGAAGCCCTTGAGGTAGCAGTGGAGCACCCCGGCGCCGAGGAACAGGGCCTGGCCGGGGGCCAGCTCGTGCCGGCGCAGCAGCAGCGGGGCCAGGCACGCGGGGTCGCCCGGGTAGCGCCTGGCCAGGCGAACCACCAGCTCGTAGTCGGGGTGATGCACCGCCGAGGCGGCCCACACGATCTGCTCGGCGGCCTGCCGCTTGCCGAGCAGGGCCTCCAGCGCTCCGAGCGACTCCCCGCCCTCCAGCAGGGACACGACGTCCTTCAGGTCGGGGACGCCGAGCCGGTCGACGAGCATCGCGGCCTGCTCCGGCGGGCGGAACCCGGCGAGCGCGGTGAACGGCGTGAGCGCGCACACCAGCTCCGGCTTCGGCCACGGGTCGCCGTAGACCCCGCGGGCGTGGCCGTCGACGGCCTGCTCCGCGGACGGATGGACCTGAAGCGACAACGGCTGGGCGACGGCGATGAGCTTCAGCAGATACGGCAGTCGCTCGCCGAACGCCTCCAGCGTGGCATCGCCGAGTCCGGCACGCGGGTCGGCCCCGATGAGATCGGCCAGGGTCCGGCCGTCGTCGCCGCCGAGGCGCGACGGGCCGGAGGGATGGGCACCGAGCCACATCTCCGCTTCAGGACCCGGCGCGGGGACGGGCCTGCCGGTGAGCTCGGCGATATCCGTGCGCGATCCCCACGCGTAGTCCTTGACGGGGTTGGTCAGCAGGTGCACATGTGCTCCTCGGTCGGATGCGGGCGCCGCGCGGCGGCGCCCTCGGCCTGGTGCCCGATCGAGCCCGGCGGCGACCCGTGTGAGCACGGCCGACCCGGGGGACGCGTCCGAACTCCAACGGGCGGAACGTGGTGGGCCCGCCCGCATCATTTCACCCTTCGGGGACATCGAGGTGACCGCCCCTCGAATGTCAATGGCTCACCCGGCCGCGATGCGCCGCATGACCGGGACGACCCGAGAGCGGCGAACCGGCACACGCACGTGCCCGCGTGCGGCAGGGTTGGACGCGTGCGCAGCAAGCTCGGCGGCCGGGTGGCCCAGGCGGCGGAGGTCGCCCTCGCCACCCGCCGGCACGTGACCGCCATCGACGTCCTCACCGGCCTGGGGTGGCTGGCGGTCCGCCACGTCGAGACGTGGCGGCAGGGCCGCGCCGACAACCTGGAACGGCTGGCGCCCGTGGACCGCCCCAGAATGGAACAGGCCCTCTCCCACCTGCGCGAATGGGCCCTCGCCCGCGGCCTGGTCGAGAGCGAGGCGGCGTACGCGGCGGCCGGCCGCGACCGGCGGCCGTTGCGCTTCACCGCCGACGGCGACGAGGACACCGAGCGCCGGTTCCGCGTCCACTGGATCTCGCCGGAGCTCAGCGAGCCGCGGCGCAGGCAGATCGAGGAACGGCACAACAAGGCCCCCGACCTGGTGGCCGTGATGCCCGAAAAGGAGTGGTCCTGCGCCGGATGCGGGGACACCGGGCCCTACCTGATCATGGAAGACGAGCAGCCGCACTGCCTGACGTGCGTGGACATGGACCATCTGGTCTTCCTTCCCGCGGGCAACGCCGCGCTGAGCCGCCGCGCGAAGAAGGCCAGCGGCCTTTCGGCCGTCGTCGTCCACTTCAACCGGCGGCGCAAGCGGTACGAGCGGCTCGGCGTGCTGGTCGAGGAAGAGGCCCTGGCACGCGCTGAGGAGCAGTGCCTGGCCGACGAGGAGGTGCGGCTGCGCCGACGCGAACGCGACCGCGAGCGGCGGGCCGGCGAGGACGCCGACTTCCAGGCGAGGATGACCGAGGAGATCCGCCGCCTGTTCCCCGGCTGCCCGGCCGAGCGGGCGAGCGCCATCGCCGGCCACGCCGCGGTGCGCGGCAGCGGCCGGGTGGGACGCACCGCCGCCGCCCGCGTGCTGGACGAGAACGCGATCACCCTGGCCGTGGTCGCGAGCGTGCGCCACCTGGACACCGACTACGACGAGCTGCTGATGTCGGGCGTCCCGCGCATGACCGCCCGCGAGCGCATCCGCTCCCGCGTCGACCAGATCCTGACCACCTGGCGCCCCTGACCTCCCACGCCGCCCTGTCCGCCTCTGGTCTGCTCTGTGGCAGGCCGTCCGGGGACGTCAGGGGCGGCGTCCGGTGAAGCAGAGGAACGCGGTCTGCGGGTCGGCGTCGCCGGGGGGCGTGACCTCCCCTTGGAAGGCGCCGGTGCTCTGCAGGGCGGCGTAGTGCGGGCGCAGCTTCTCGTGCGTCCTGACGACGGCGTCCCGGTCCAGGGTCTCGTCCCCGCCCACGGCGCGGGCCAGGTCCCAGGTGTGGACGAGCAGTTCCATGGCCCCCACTCTGTCGGCCGCCTCCGCCACCGCGACCGGCCCGAGCGGGCTGTAGGGCAGGGGCGTCGCGGCCAGCTCCGGATCGGTGAGGACGGCGCGCAGTTCCGCCCGGGCCTCGGCGTAGGCGGCGGCGAGGTCCGCGTCCGGCTCGATTCGCGGCGCGTCGGCCATGCCGGACACGCCCACGCCGTGGGAGGGCCGGGGCGGGGTGCCGCGGACGACCGCGATGATGCCGCGGTGCCCGTTGACGACGTGGCCCACCAGGTCGCGGGCCGTCCAGCCCGAGCAGGGCGTGACCCGGTCCCATCGGTCGGCGGGCGTCGCCTCGACGCGTGCCAGGAAGTCGCCCGCGAGGCGATCGAACCGCTCGGCGATCTCGGACATAGCTGAATCCAATCGTTGATATCGGGATAAGAAGGGCTTTCGAGGTCGCGACCTACACCACGAGCAGGAGACTCACCGAGGGCAGGGGGCTTCGCACGCGGTCACGGTCCGCACGAGGGCGTGGGTTCACATGCGGTCGAGGACGGCTCGCAGGCCGCGCAGGACGCCTGATCGCCAGCCGCCGCCCATGATCCGGCGGGCGCGCTGCTGGAGCGGGTTTCCAGGGTCGAAGCCCTCGTGCAGGAGGAACAGCCGGGTGCCCCTGCCCTCCGGCTCCAGCGTCCAGGTGATCGTCCAGTCGGCGTCGTTGCCGGGGTCGGCGTCCCGCCAGCCGATGCGGAGCATCCTGCCGGTCTCGAAGGCGAGCACTTCGGCCAGGACCGTGCCGGAGAAGCCGGTGCCCGGCATGGGGACCGCCCGCATGGTGTACCGATGGCCGACCTGGAGCCGGAAGTCGCCGGGCATCAACCACCGGGCGAGCAGGTCGGGCTCGGTCAGGGCCCGCCACACCTTGGCGGGCGGATGCGGCAGGAACTCGTCGAGGTGGACGACGGCCGGGTCGTCGCCGGTCATCGCTCGTCGTCCATCTGGTCGAGCAGGTCGCGCAGCCCGGCGAGCCGCTCGCGCCAGAACCGCTCGAAGGGGCTGAGCCACTGCTGCACCTCGTTCAGCGGCACCGCTTCGAGCCGGTAGAGCCGCTGGCGGCCGACCTTGCGCTCGGCGACCAGCCCCGCCTCGCGCAGCACCCGCAGGTGTTCGGAGAAGCTCGGGCGGGCCATCGTGAAGTTCCCGGCCAGCCGCTGCACCGGCTGCGGCCCCTCGTCCCTGAGCAGCCGCAGCACCTCGCGCCGCACCGGGCTGGCCAGCGCGGCGAAGACCAGGTCCTCGGCCGGAGCGTGTGTGGGTGGCATGCGCCCCACTATACGTAGGATATTTCCTACCTGTCATCCCGGCCCGCGTCGGCGCCGCTGATGCCGGGCGGGGCGGCGTTCCGCATGAACGTCACATAGGAGTGCAGAAGACCTCGCCAGGTGAAGGCGGTCTTTGACACGCCGCATGACAAGCAGTGGATCCGGCGACGGCAAGTCGTAAGGTGACCGTCGATATCCCGGGCTCACGCAGTCCCGCAGGAGCGTTCGCACTGCCCGCGTGACTGCCTGAGAAAGGGTCCTCCATGCGCAGAACGCCGGCCGCCGCCGTCCCGCTGGCGGCCTCGCTGGTCCTCGCCGGCCCCGCCTCCCCACCCGCCTGGAGCGCTCCAGCGCCCGCATGGTCCCGGCATCAGGCCTCCGGGACCACGCCTGCCCGGTCCCAGCAGAAGCCGTCCGAGGCCGCACCCGCCCTGTCCGGACAGAAGGCGTCCGGGGCCACGCCCATCCGGTTCCGGCAGGAGGCGTCCGGGGCCGCGCTGTCGCGGCAGCGGGCGTTCCAGGTCGCGGCGGCCAAGTACGGCGTCCCGGAGCAGATCCTGCTCGGCGTCTCCTACCTGGAGTCACGCTGGGACGCCAACCAGGGACTGCCCAGCACCTCCGGCGGATACGGGCCGATGCACCTCACCGACCCCCGCCTCGCCCTGCACGGCCGTCACGGGCCCGGGACGGCCGAACGGGCCGCCCGGCTCACCGGCATCCCGGCCGACCGGCTCGTCCGCGACCCGGACGCCAACGTGCTGGGCGGCGCCGCACTGCTCGCCCGCCACCAGAAGGCGCTCGGCCGGCCCGCGAGCCGTGACCCGGCCGGTTGGTTCGACGCCGTCGCCCGGTACTCGGGCGCCACCGAGGCCGGCAGCGCCCACCGGTTCGCCCGCGAGGTCTTCGCCCTGATCGAGCGGGGCGCGGGCCGGGTCACCGACGACGGCCGGCAGGTTTGGCTGCCCGCCGCACCGGAGATCGCTCCGCGCATGGAGCACGTCGAGCGCGAGGGGCCGCCCGAGGCCGGGGCCGGGAGGGCCGAGTGCCCGAAGGGCCTCGCCTGTGAGTGGCTGCCGGCGCCGTACCGCGAACTGCCCGGCGGCGGCTACGGCAACCACGATCGGTCCGACCGGCCGCGCCGGCACCGCATCGACTACATCGTCATCCACGACACCGAGGAGACCTACGGCAAGACGCTGCGGCTGGTGGACGACCCGGCGTACGTGAGCTGGCACTACACCATCCGCTCCTCCGACGGGCACATCGCCCAGCACGTCCGCGCCCGGGACGTCGCCTGGCACGCCGGGAACTGGTACTTCAACGCCAAGGCCATCGGCATCGAGCACGAGGGGTTCATGGCCAAGGCGGGCGCCTGGTACACCGAGGCGATGTACCGCGCCTCCGCCCGGCTCGTGCGCTACCTGGCCCGCCGGTACGGCATCCCGCTGGACCGCGCGCACATCCTGGGCCACGACAACGTCCCGGGCACCGTGCCGGGCACGGTCGCCGCGATGCACGTCGACCCCGGGCCTTACTGGGACTGGGGCCACTACTTCGAGCTGCTGGGCAGCCCGATCAGGTCCACCGGCGGCGACCGCAGCGGCCTGGTGACGATCAGGACCGACTACGCGCGCCACCACCCGCGCTACACCGGATGTGCGGAGCCGGGCGAGCCGTGCCCGCCGCACGGGTCGTCATCGGTCTGGCTGCACACCGCGCCCAGCGACGACGCCCCGCTGGTCAGGGACGTCGGCCGCAGGTCGGACGCCGCGTCGACCCACGACGTCCACGACCACGGCGCGCGGGCGACCACCGGCCAGCAGTTCGCCGTGGCGGGTCGCAGCGGCGACTGGACGGCCATCTGGTATCTCGGCCGGCGCGCGTGGTTCCACGACCCCGACGACGCGCCGACCGCCGTCAACGCCACCGGGCTGGTCGTCACGCCCGGACCCGGGCGCGCGAGCGTGCCGGTGTACGGCAGGGCCTACCCCGAACCCCAGGCGTACCCGAAGGGAGTGCCCGTGCAGCCGATCGTGCCGTTGCAGTACACCATCCAGCAGGGGCAGCGGTACGCGGTCGGCCTGGCGACGCACGGCGAGTACTACCACTCGACCTCCTTCGACGAGAAGGCCCACCGGCTGGTCCGCGGCCGCACGATGTACTACCAGGTGCAACTCGGCCACCGCGTGGCCTTCGTCAAGGCCGACGACGTGGAGATCATGCCCTCCACCACCGACCTACCCGGCTGAGGCGTCCCACCAGGACGCGCGCCGCCGCCGATCTACCGCAGGTGTCCGCCGGCACGCGGGAGCCCCTGCACTGACGCATCCCCGGAGGCGGCCGCCGCGGGGGCGGCCGCCATGCTCGGGCGTGCGGGCGGGGTCAGTCGTTGAGGTGCTGGCGGAGGTAGGAGTCGACCTGGTCGAGGGCGATGCGCTTCTGGGCCATGGAGTCGCGTTCGCGGATCGTCACGGCGTGGTCTTCGAGGGTGTCGAAGTCGACGGTGACGCAGAACGGCGTGCCGATCTCGTCCTGGCGGCGGTAGCGACGGCCGATCGCCCCGGCGTCGTCGAACTCGACGTTCCAGCGGCGGCGGAGCTGGGTGGCCAGGTCGCGGGCCTTGGGCGACAGGTCGCTGTTGCGCGACAGGGGCAGCACCGCCACCTTGACCGGCGCGAGGCGGTGGTCCAGCCGCATGACCGTGCGCTGCTCCATGACGCCCTTGGCGTTCGGGGCCTCGTCGACCGTGTACGCGTCGATCATGAAGGTGAGCGCGCAGCGGTCGACGCCGGCGGCCGGCTCGATGACGTAGGGCACGTAGCGCTCGCCGCTGTCCTGCTCGAAGAACGACAGGTCGGTGCCGGAGGCGGCGGCGTGCGTGGTGAGGTCGAAGTCGGTGCGGTTGGCCACGCCCTCGAGCTCACCCCACTCGGAGCCGGTGAAGTTGAAGCGGTACTCGACGTCCACCGTGCGCTTGGAGTAGTGCGACAGCTTGTCCTTGGGGTGCTCGTACAGCCGCAGGTTGTCGCGGTTGATGCCCAGGTCGATGTACCACTGCAGGCGCGTGTCGATCCAGTACTGGTGCCATTCCTCGTCGGTGCCGGGCTTGACGAAGAACTCCATCTCCATCTGCTCGAACTCGCGCGTGCGGAAGATGAAGTTGCCCGGGGTGATCTCGTTGCGGAACGACTTGCCGATCTGGCCGATGCCGAACGGGATCTTCTTGCGGGACGACTGCTGCACGTTGAGGTAGTTGATGAAGATGCCCTGCGCGGTCTCGGGGCGCAGGTAGGCGAGGCCCGAGTCGTCCTCGACGGCGCCGAGGAAGGTCTTGAGCAGGCCGTTGAACATGCGCGGCGCGGTGAAGGCGCCCTTGGTGCCGCAGTTGGGGCAGGTGAGGTCGGCCAGGCCGTTCTCGGGGGCCCTGCCGCCGTGCTTCTCGGCGTAGGCCTCCTCGAGGTGGTCGGCGCGGAAGCGCTTGTGGCACGACTGGCACTCGGTCAGCGGGTCGACGAACTCCCTGACGTGGCCGCTCGCCTCCCAGACCTCGCGCGCCAGGATGACCGAGGAGTCGAGGCCCACGACGTCCTCGCGGCCCTGGACCATGGACTTCCACCACTCGCGCTTGACGTTGTTCTTGAGCTCGACGCCGAGCGGGCCGTAGTCCCAGGACGCGCGCAGACCCCCGTAGATCTCGCTCGACGGGTAGACGAGTCCGCGGCGTTTGGCGAGGCTGACGATCGTGTCCATGATGTCGGTACGGCGGGCCATCAAGAATCTCCATCCGGCTGGCGGTCGGGGTTGGGTTGGTCGATCAGAGGGCGCGTCACCTGCCCGATCACTCCAAGCTTAGGGGAACCGCCGACGCGACCAGCCCACAATCCCCCGCGCGCCCCGGGGAGCCTGCCCGCGGACGGCCCCGGGGGCCCCCGGCGAGGCTTCCCGGGCTACCGCAGGACGGTCATTCCGGGCTGCTGGCGATGATCTCGAACGCGCTGGGCTCGTTGATCATCAGGGTCATGAGCGGGTACATGTCCATGCGCGCCGCCGACAGGGCGCGCCGGTAGTAGCCGGCCCCCTCCCACTCGCTGACCAGCGCCCACAGGTCGGGCTCGTCCACCGACCTGCCGATGTGGCCGCCGAGGAACCCGGTCTGGGCGGCCAGCGTGGCGAGGATCGTCCTGGCGCCGTCCACGAACTCCCCGGCCTGCGAGCCGGGCACCGAATACCTGATGAGCGCGAGCATGCCGCCCAGCATGCCAGCCGCCGCGGGATGCGGCGGACGGCGGCCTGCAGGCCGGGGGCGTTCGCCGTTAGGCTCGAACCGTGGCCGACAAGCACACGCGCGGTGACTCCTCGCGCTCCTCGTCTTCTTCGGCGTCCTCTCCGGCGTCATCTTCGGCGGCGCGCGGGCGTGCCGTCCCCGCCCACCCGCTGGCGCGCGACCGGCGTCCCGCGCCCCGGCCGCTGCCCCCGGGCGAGCAGTTCCTCACTCCCGGCGCGACGGGCCTGCGAAGAGCGGTCGAGCGCAAAAGCGCGGTGCCGCTGGTGTTCCTGTACGGACTGCCGCGCTGGATCATCCCTGTCGTCCTGGTGATCCTGCTGCTGGTGGGCTTCGCCGTCGCCGACTGGCGAGGCGGCATCGCCGTCCTGCCCGTCCTCGGTTTCGTGGTGTGGCTGGCGTACATGTCGTGGCCGTCACTCGGGCACTGGGCACGGCTGATGCGGGTGGCCATGGCCGCCTTCCTCATCGCCATGGCGGCCAGCCGCTTCGGCCTCTTCTGACGCGTCTCGGGGGACGGTCAGCCGGTGGGGGTGGTGGTGGCGCAGGAGGCGCAGGTGCCGAAGATCTCCAGGGTGTGGGTGATCGCCGTGAAGCCATGCTCGGCGCCGACGACCTCCGTCCAGCGCTCGACGTCCGGGCCGGCCACCTCGACCGTGCGGCCGCAGTCGCGGCAGACCAGGTGATGGTGGTGTGTGCCGGTGGCGCACGCCCGGTACACGCATTCGCCGTCGTCGGTGCGCAGGACGTCGACCTGACCGGACTCGGTCAGCGTCTGCAGCGTCCGGTACACCGTGGTCAGCCCGATCTTCGCGCCGTCGGCGCGCATCTGGGCGTAGATGTCCTGGGCGCTGCGAAAACCGTCGCTGTGGGTGAGAATCTCCCGCACGGCGGCCCGTCGGGTGGTCATCGGCGCACCTCCTCGTCGCGTGTGTGCCTTGTCCGCCTGGTCCCCGTCTTCGCGTGCGGTGAGCACGCGGCCGCCGGTCATGGAGCGGCCTCGCGGGCGCGGCTCCGCCGGAGCAGCCGACCGGCGCCGAGCGCCAGGACGAAGCCGGCGAGGGCCAGCAGGACGATCGCCGCGCCCGGCGCGACGCTCGCGTAGAACGCCGAGGTCAGCCCGCCGACCGTCGCCACGACGCCGAGGACCATCGCCAGTGCCATCGTCGTGCGGAAGCCGCGGGTGAGCTGCTGGCTGGTGGCCACGGGGACCACCATGAGGGCGCTGACCAGCAGCAGCCCCACCACGCGCATCGCGATCACGACGGTCAGCGCGGCGGTCACGGCCACGAGCAGGCTGAGGAAGCGCACCGGCAGCCCGTTGACCTTGGCGACCTCCTCGTCCTGGCACAGGACGAACAGTTCGCGGCCGAACGTCGCCACCACGCCGAGCACGAACGCGGCCAGCACGGCGATCACCCACACGTCCTCGGTGGTGACGCTGCTGATCGACCCGAACAGGTACGACGTCAGCGTGGCGTTGCTGCCGCCGGGGGCGAGCCCGATCAGCATCACGCCGCCCGCGATGCCCCCGTAGAACAGCAGGGCCAGCGCCACGTCACCGGTCGTGCGGCCCCGGGCGCGGACCAGTTCGATCGCGACGGCCCCGAGGATGGAGACCAGCACCGCGGTGAGCACCGGGGCGGTGCCGGTGAGGAACCCGAGCGCGACGCCGGTGAGCGCCACGTGGCCGATGCCGTCGCCGAGCAGGGCGAGCCGCCGCTGGACGATGAAGGTGCCCACCGCCGGGGCGGCGAGGCCGACGAGGAGCGCGGCGATCAGCGCGCGCACCATGAAGTCGTACTGGAAGATCTCGATCATTGCGTCGTCCCCGAACCGATCGGGCCGCCGGCCACGTCGTAGGCGGGCGGGCGCTCCCGCTCGTGGCCCGGACGCGGGTGGCACCCCGTGCCACCGCCGGTCGCCGGCCCGTCGTGGGCGACCCTGCCGTCCCGCAGGACGATCGACCGGGTGATGAGCGGGGCCATCGGGCCGATCTCGTGCGCCACCAGCAGGACGGTCTTGCCCTGCCGCACCAGGGTCGTGAGCGTGCCGGCCAGATCCGCCTGGCTCTCGGCGTCCACGCCGGCCGTCGGCTCGTCCATGACGAAGGCGTCGGGCTCACCGGCCAGCGCGCGGGCGATGAGCACCCGCTGCTGCTGACCGCCGGACAGCCAGGCCACCGGGTCGCCGGCGCGGCCGGTCAGGCCGACGGCGTCGAGCGCGCCCGCCACCGCCGCGCGGTCCTGCCGGCCGGCGGGACGCAGCCGCCGCTGCCGGGCGACGCGGCCGGAGGCCACCACCTCGCGAACCGTGGCGGGGACGCCGCCGCCGACCGAGAGCCGCTGCGGGACGTACCCGACGCGCCACCATTCGCGGAAGCGGCCGGGCGGCACGCCGAACAGCTCGGCGGAGCCGGCCGACAGCGGGGTCAGCCCGAGCAGGGCGCGGACGAGCGTCGACTTACCTGAGCCGTTCACGCCGAGGATCGCGACCACCTCCCCGGCCTCGATGCGCAGGTTCACCCCGCGCAGGACCGGCCGCCCGTCCAGATGGACGTGCCCGTCGGTCATGGCGAACGCGGCGGGCGGGCCGGCGGTCCGCGGCGCCGGCCCGGAGACGCCGGCCGCCTGTGCTGATCGGGTCATCATGAGCATCCAAGCGCGGTGCGGAGGACGGAGAGGTTCTGGCGGGCGGCGGACAGGTAGTCCCCCGACGCCGGGCGGCTCTCGATGGGGTTGAGGACCGCGGTCGTGGCGCCGACCTCCTTGGCGAGGACCGCGGAGACCTTGGGGCTGAGGAGTTCCTCGGTGAAGATGGTGGTCACCTTCTCCCGCCGGGCCGCCGCGGCCACCTCGGCGATGCGCGCCGGGGAGGGTTCGGCCTCGGGGTCGAGGCCGCTGATGCCCACCTGCTTCAGGCCGTACCGGTTCGACAGGTAGCCGAACGCGGCGTGCGAGGTGACGATCGTGCGGCCGGCGCAGGTGGCGAGCCCCTCGCGGAACTCCTCGTCCAGAGCCCTGAGCTCCCCCGCGGTGGTGTTCGCCCTGCCGGTGTACGCGGAGGCGTGCGCGCCGTCCGCCTGCCCGAGCCTCTTGCCGAGGTCGGCGGCCACCGTGGCCAGGCGGTCGGGGTCGAGCCAGAGGTGGGGGTCGTAGGGCACCGGCTCGTGCGCCTCGCCTCCCCCGGCCTGCTCCTGGTGCTCCTGCTCACCGGTGCCGGTGAGGACGGGAACCAGGGAGGCGGCGTCGAACGCCTTGTCCGGCGCCTGCTGCTGGACGGCCTCGTCGACGGCCGGCTGGACGCCCTTGATGTAGACGACCAGGTCGGCCCGCTGGATGTCGGCGATCTGGCGCGGGGTCAGCTCCAGGTCGTGCGGCTCGACGCCGGGCCGCGTGAGGCCGGTGACCGCGGCGTCCGGCCCGCCGACGCGCGTCGCCAGCCATTCGAGGGGATAGAAGGCGGCGAGCACCTTGGGGCCGCCGGAAGGGCCCGCGCTCCGCGTGGAGGCGGAGTCGGCGGGAGCGCACGCGGCGGCGGCGAGTAGGGCCGCCAGGGCGGCGAGGACGCTCAGGAAGGTGGTGGGGCGGCGGGGATATGTCGATCGTGCACAGTGATCGTAACTGGACGAAAAGGGCATCACACTGCCGAGTATCGCGCAAAATGAAAACCGTTGTCAAAACCGTCCGCCACCTTCGCGCGTCCACCCACCCCGCGCGTAGGGAGTGTCCCCGTGGCGGCGGGTCACGGGATACGCTTCCCTGGCGGTGGAGACCGGGATGTGATGCCGTCCGCGCCGCGCCCCGGTGACCCGCGCCCTGTCCACGACCGGCCCGGCAGGAGACGACATGCCGTTCAGCCATGACATGGTGTGCTCGCTGGCCGCCGTGGCCGACCTGGTCAACACCGCTCCCGAGACGGGCGGGCTCGACGGGCTCACGAGCGTCGCGGAGCTGGACGCCTACGTCCGGCGCAACGAGCTGAGCGGCGTCGAAGGCGTCGGCGACGGCGACCTGCGGGAGGTCCGCGCCCTGCGCGCCACCTTCCTCGCGATCTTCGCCGCTCCCGACTCCGCCTCGGCGGTGGCGCTGCTGAACGTGCTGCTCGAGCGCACGCGCATCACCGCCCACCTGACCGAGCACGACGACTACCCCCTCCACGTGCACTACTTCGCCAAGGGGGCGCCGGTGGCCGAGCACCTGGCCGCCGAGCTCGGGGTGGCCCTGGCCCACCTGCTGGTCGACGGCGAGTGGGAGCGGCTGCGCACCTGCGCGGCCCCCGACTGCGAGCGGGTCTTCGTGGACGAGTCACGCAACCGCTCGCGCGTCTACTGCGACAGCCGCACCTGCGGAAACCGCATGCACGTCGCCGCCTACCGGGCCCGCCGCCGGGCCTGATCGCGGCGGGCCCGGGCGGCACGGCCAGACCCGGTTGGAGGCGGCCAGACCCGGTTGGGGAAGGTCGGACCTGATTGGGAAGGTCAGACCTGGTTGGGGAGGTCAGACCTGGTTGGGGAGGTCAGACCTGGTTAGGGAGGGCGCCGCCGTAGCGGCGGTCGCGCTTGGCGTAGATCTCGCAGGCCTGCCACAGGTCGCGGCGGTCGAAGTCGGGCCAGAGCTGGTTGAGGAACACCATCTCGGCGTAGGCCGACTGCCAGAGCAGGAAGTTGGAGGTGCGCTGCTCGCCGGAGGAGCGCAGGAACAGGTCGACGTCGGGGATCTCGGGCTCGTCGAGGTAGCGGGCGAAGGTGCGCTCGGAGACCTTGTCGGGCCTGACCCGGCCGGCGGCGATGTCCTGGGCCAGCCGCACGGCGGCGTCGACGATCTCGGCCCGGCCGCCGTAGTTGACGCAGAACTGCAGGGTCAGCGTGCGGTTGTCCCGCGTCATCTCCTCGGCGTCCTGCAGTTCCTTGATGACGCTCTTCCACAGCCGCCCGGGACGGCCGGCCCAGCGCACCCGCACGCCCATGGCGTGCAGCTCGTCGCGGCGGCGGCGGATGACGTCCCGGTTGAACCCCATGAGGAAGCGGACCTCGTCGGGCGAGCGCCGCCAGTTCTCGGTGGAGAAGGCGTAGGCGGAGAGGTTGGGGACGCCGAGCTCGATCGCGCCCTCGATCACGTCGAACAGCGACGCCTCGCCCGCCTTGTGCCCCTCGGTCCGCGGCAGCCCGCGCGCCTTGGCCCAGCGCCCGTTGCCGTCCATGACGATGGCGACGTGCCGGGGGACCAGATCGCGGGGGATCGGCGGCGGGACGGCGCCTGAGGGGTGCGGGGTCGGCGGGCGGACTCTCACGGTCTGCTTCTCCTGTGGGTGTGTGTCGGAAAGGCGCGCGGCCGCGGAGCCGGCCGTCGTGCCCGGTCCGGCGGCGGCGCGCCTGGGCGCGCCGGCCTTCAGACGCGTTCGACGTGCCGTAGCGAGCGTATTCCGTGTTCCAGGTGCCATTGCAGATAGGCGGCGACCAGCCCGCTGCACTCGGCGCGGTGGCGGGACTCCGAGGCGTCGGCGGAGGCCCAGTCGCCGCGGGTCAGCGCGATCATGAGGCCGATCGTCTCGGCGGCCGGGACGGCGGCGCCCGGCGGGCGGCACCCGCCGCACACCACGCCGCCCGCGGCGATGGCGAAGGCCCTGATCGCGGGGGTCGAACAGCGGGCGCAGGACTCGAGGGCCGGCGCGTATCCGGCCACGGCCAGGGAGCGCAGGAAGTAGGCGTCCAGGACGAGCCTGGCCTCGTGGCCGCCCTCGACCAGGGTGCGCAGGCCGCCGAGCAGCAGCAGGAACTGCCGCAGCGCGGGCTCCTTCTCCCCCACGGTGAGCCGGTCAGCGGTCTCGAGCATGGCGGTGCCGGCGGTGTAGCGGGGATAGTCGGAGACCAGACCCTCCCCGTACGGGCGGAGCGTCTCGGCCTGGGTGATCACGTCGAGCGAGCGCCCGGTGTGCAGTTGGAGGTCGACGTGGGTGAAGGGCTCCAGCCGCGCGCCGAACCTCGACTTGGTGCGCCGCACGCCCTTGGCGACCCCGCGGACCTTGCCGGTGCGCTTGGTCAGGACCGTGACGATGCGGTCGGCCTCGCCCAGCTTCTGGGTGCGCAGCACGATGCCCTCGTCGCGGTACAGGTTCACCCGCCCAGTCTAGGGACGACGCGACACCTCCGATGGACGAATCGGACGCGCTCGCCGGCCGCCGGCCGGCGCGTGGGAGGGTGGAACCGAACGGTCGCGGGTCGGGAGGCGGCGCATCGCGCGGGCAAATCGGGCGAGCGCCCATGAGACTCGTAAATCCGGATGCGCCTCCCGGAAGCGACGAATCGATCTCGGGTCAACCCTGGATGGCATCCTTAGGAAGAACAGTCACTAAACTTTGCCCCCTGGCGACACCCCCTGAAAATCGCCTCCGCCCCCTGCACGCTGCCTGAAAGGGTGACATGACCCGCGTGGTCCTGCTGGGCGCCTCGCCCGGCCCGATCGGTTCCCCTGAACCACACGTCCCGCCCGGTCGCCTGGCGCTGACGTCGCTGCCCGGTTCGCCCACCGTCCTGGACCGGCTGTACGGCCAGGTCACGGCGATGGACCCCGACCCGATCGCCATCGTGCGCCCCGAGGAGGCCGGCGACCACCGCCGCTTCCCCGGCCAGGTCGTGGAGTCCGCCGACCTCGCGGCCGACCTGCGCGCGCTGGCGGACGCCGCCGAGCAGGCCACCGACAACCTGTTCCTCATCCCGGCCGGCGTCGTGATCCACGACGAGCTGATCTACCAGATCACCAAGGCCAAGCGCGGAGCGCTGGCGCTCATCGCCAGGGAGCCGCGCCCGGAGGACGAGAACGGCGAGCGCGTCGGGTACGAGATCCCGATCGAGGAGGCCGAGCCCGAGATCGGCGACCACATCTACGAGGGGCTGCCGGTGCGCGCGCGCGTCGGCCGCTCCCGGATCATCTCGGTCGGCTCGGCCCACCACGCGGTCACCCGCCCCAACTCGGTGCTGCTCGGCCCGCTCCACCTGCACCAGCGCCACGCGGCGACGCTCGCCGAGGCGGCCCGCGAGCTGGCCGACCTTGCCCACCTGTTCGGCCCCGAGGACGACCTGGTCCAACTGCTGGCGCTCGGCCTGGTGCGCAAGGGCGTCTCGCTCGGCAGCCGCGGCCGCAGAGACCTGTTCTTCAGCCGCGTCGGCACGCAGGCCGAGGCCGACGAGGCCGTGGCCGTCATGGCGACCTACGACGAGGACCGCGCGCGCCTGAACAACGCGGTCAAGGGCGCCGACGGGTTCTTCACCACCTACTTCGTCAGCACGTACTCGCGCTTCATCGCCCGGTGGGCGGCGCGGCGCGGCCTCACGCCCAACCAGGTCACGCTCATCTCGATCGCCCTCGGCGTGCTGTCGGCGGTGGCCTTCGCCACCGGCACGCGGGCCGGCGCGGTGACGGGCGGCCTGCTCATCTACTTCGCCTTCGTCTTCGACTGCGTGGACGGCCAGGTCGCCCGGTACGCCCGCAAGTTCGGCGTGCTCGGCGCGTGGCTGGACGCCACCTTCGACCGCGCCAAGGAGTACGTCGTGTTCTTCGGCCTGGCCGTCGGCTCGGCCGTGGCCGGTCAGGGCGACGTGTGGACGCTGGCGCTGATCGCCCTGTCGGTGCAGTCGGTGCGGCACCTGCTCGACTTCTCCTACGGCGCGGCCAGCAGGCGCAGGCCGCCGAACCCGCTGCCGACCCTGGCGCTGACCGTCCCCGACGACCGGCCGCTGCGCGACGCGCTGGAGAAGCGCAAGGCCTCGCGCACCGGCGGCGTGCGCGGCCTGCTGAAGATGTGGACCAGGGCCGGGCGGTTCCGCGCCGTGCACTGGGCCCGCAAGATGATCGTCTTCCCCATCGGTGAGCGGTTCGCCGCCATCGCGATCACCGCGGCTCTGTTCGAGCCCCGGGTCACGTTCCTCACGCTCGTGATCTGGGGTTGCGTGGCGGCCGCCTACACCCTCACCGGACGTCTCATGAGGTCGCTCGCATGATCACCCACCCGCAGGCCGCATCCGTTCCCGTCCCCGACCCCGACGAGGAGCGCCGCCGCATCCAGACGGCCCGCCTGCTCGCCTACCGTGACGACGGGCCGCTGGTCGCGCTGGTGCGCGGCAAGCTCGGCCCCGGCCTGCCGCCGGTCCCGGCCGGGCTGGCCACGCTGCTGGCGGTGGCGGCCATCGGCGCGACGGGCGTGCTGTCCGCCGGCCGCGGCGCGATCATGCTGCTGCCGGTGCTGGTGATGGTGCTGCTGATGGTGCCCACCGCCCCGCGCGACCACCTCGGGCGCTTCGACTGGCTGGTCCCGCCGCTGATCAGGGGCACCGAGTTCCTCGCGATCATCGTCCTCGGCCTGGCCTCCGGCATGCCCAAGTGGCTGCTGTTCGTGCTGATCTACGTGATCGGCTACCACACCTACGACACGGTGTACCGGACGCGGCAGAGCATCTGGCCGGCCCCCTGGGTGTTCCAGGCCGGGCTCGGCTGGGAGGTCCGGCTGCTGCTGCTCGGCGTGGGCGCCGCGCTCGGCGTGCTCACCTGGGTGGTCGCCGTGATGTCGGTGTACCTCGGGGTGCTGTTCGCCATCGAGAGCATCACGAGCTGGGTGCGGCTGGACAAGCAGACGGCGCTCGCCCAGGCGTCCGACGACCTGGAGGCCTCCCCCGAGGACGCCCTGGAGCAGGCCACCGGCGAGGCCGAGAAGGCCTAGCGGCACGGCGCCCGCCCCACGAGGCGGGCGCCCGCCGGTCATGGGCCGGGTGTTCCCGGCCCCTCGTGCATCGGGCGGTGCGGTCAGGCGTTCTCGGCCTGGAAGCGCCGGGTGCCGACGATGAGGCACCCGACCGTGAACAGCGCCGTCACCCCCGCGCCGAGCAGCGCGGCGCCCGAGGTGTAGGACCCGGCGAAGCACGCGCGCAGCCCCTCCACGGCGTAGCGGAACGGGGTGAGCCGCGACAGCGCGTCCAGCCACGCCGGCGCCAGCGACATGGGCAGCAGCGCCCCTGACAGCAGCAGCAGCGGCACCAGGACGGTGCTCATGATGGGCGCGAACAGGTCGGGGTGCAGCGTCAGCGCGAGCGCGTACGACAACGCCGACAGACCGGCCGCGAGCAGCAGCATGAGCGTCAGGCCGAGCAGCACGCCCGGCAGCGGCGCGCGCAGCCCGAAGGCCCATCCGAGGGCGACCAGCGCGACGGCCTGCACCAGCAGCACCAGGACGTCTTTCAGCACCCGGCCGAGCAGCAGCGACATGCGGCTCGCGGGCGTGACGCGCAGTCGTTCGAGCACCCCCGCGCGCTGGTCGAACACCACGCCGAACCCGCTCATGCCGGCGCTCAGCAGCCCGAGCTGCACCAGCAGGCCGGGGACGAGCACCTCCCACGAGCCGACGCCGCTGCGGGCGAACAGCGGGCCGAACAGCGTCAGGTACAGCACCGGCTGCAGCGCGCCGAAGACCAGGGCGAGCTTGGTGCGCATGACCTCGCGCACGTAGTGCCGGGCGAGGATGAGGCCGGTCACGCGGCGGCCCCCTGTTCGCGCAGCTCGCGGCCGGTGACGGCGAGGAAGACCTCGTCGAGCGTCGCCCCGGGGCCGATCTCGGCCTTCAGCGCCGCGGGCGCGCCCTCGCGGACGATGCGCCCGCCGTCGATGATCAGGACGCGGTCGCACAGCGCGTCCGCCTCCTCCAGGTAGTGGGTGGACAGGAACACCGTCAGGCCGTGCTCGGCGCGCAGCCGCCTGACGTGCTCCCACAGGCCGGCCCTGCTCTGCGGGTCCAGGCCGGTGGTCGGCTCGTCCAGGAACAGCAGCGCGGGCTCGTGGAGGAGCCCCATCGCGATGTCGACGCGGCGCCGCTGACCGCCCGAGAGCGACGCGGCGGGACGGGCGTCCATGCCGGCCAGTTCCAGCCGGCCGAGCAGTGCCTCCACCCGTGACCGGGCGGCCGCCGCGTCCATCCCGTACAGCCGTGCCTGAAGCCGCAGCTCGTCGCCGACCCGCGAGGCGGGGCCCACGGTGCCGCCCTGGGGCACGTAGCCGATGCGCCTTCTGACCTCGGCGGGCTCGGCGAGCAGGTCGCGGCCGGCGACGGTGGCCGTGCCTCCGGTGGGGCGCAGCAGCGTGGTGAGCATCCGGAGGGTCGTGGTCTTGCCCGCGCCGTTCGGGCCGAGGAAGCCGACGATCTCGCCCGGGGAGACGTCGAGGTCGACGCCGCGCACGGCGTCCACGGTGGCGGCCTTGGAGGTGTAGGTCCTGCGGAGACCTCTGGCGTGAATCATGTCGAGCACAGTAACACCAAAATTGGTGTCACTTAAAGATTGGAGTGACCCCGGACTGTGTGCGGAATACGGTCCGGCTGTATACAGGTCTCCGTGGAGTTGGACGCGCTTGATCGTGCGATCGTGGGGGCCCTGGTCGAGGACGCCCGGTCGACCTATGCCGAAATCGGGCATCAGATCGGTCTTTCGGCCCCCGCGGTCAAGCGGCGCATCGACCGGCTGCTGAGCAGCGGCGCCATCACCGGCTTCACCGCCCGCGTCGAGCCGTCCGCCCTGGGCTGGACCACCGAGGCCTACGTGGAGCTGTTCTGCCGGGGCAAGACCTCCCCCGCCGAGATCGGCCTGGCCGTCTCCCGCCACCCGGAGGTGATCTCCGCCTGCACGATCACCGGCGAGGCCGACGCCCTGCTGCACATCCGCGCCAAGGACGTCCGGCACGTCGAGCAGGTCATCGAACGGGTGGCCGCCGAGCCGTTCGTCATCCGGACCAAGAGCGCGATCGTGCTGTCCCGCCTGATCGACACCCCGCACGCCCGCGACGCGATGCCGCAGTCCTCCTGACCGTCGCCCGGCGCCCGCGGTGCCTATGACGTGCCGGTGTACAGGGTGGCGAGGCTTCCGCACATGACGTTCGACGAGCCGATCCACAGGATCGTGAAGCGCTCACCGCCGACTCTCCTGGTGACGGCCTCGGCGCAGAACGCGGGGCTCATCTCCTCGGGCGCGATCTGCGTGGGGACGTCGAACGGCAACCTCTTCAGCAGCCAGCAGACTCCGCTGTCGACCAGCGCGTCGATGTCCCCCCGGACGACCGCGACCATGCCGATCGACCACGGGGTGGCGTCGTGGTGGTACACCCCGACCGCCAGGTGGTCGGTCTCATAGGCGCACTCCGCCGCGTCGTTGACCGCGTTCACCCGCGAGATGAACCGTTCGAGCCCGCCCCGGAACTCTCTGAACTTCTCCGACTCCCCTTCGGGGATGAAACCGACCACCTCTTCGGCCAGGCCCGCGATGCTGACGCAGGGGTTCTGCGTGATCACACTGACCCCGTCCGCCGACGGGAAGCCGGGGAGCTGGGAGCGCGTGAGCGGCCCCGGCTGCGGGCAGACCGGCCCCTTGGGCTTCTTGCTCCGCTTCGGCTTGTGGACCTGCCCCTGCTCGGTCTCCGTGGCGTTCGAGCCTCCGCCGGAGTCCTCGTCCGGACATGACGTGGCCAGGAGGCAGAGCGACACGAGAACGATCAGAAAGCTGACCGTGACGGAACGGCCGGCCGCGAACACGGGCATACGAGATCGACGACGCATCAGGCTTCCCCCACCGATGTCCGGAATTCACCCCTACCTGCCTATCGTCGTCACATCTTCGTCAGGGCCGGGCGGCGGAGCGACGTCCCGGTCCGCTCAGCGGACCGCCGCCCGCCGGCCAGGTGATCGCGGGCATGACCGCGGCACCAGGACGGCCCGCGCGACGTCACACCGTCGACACCATGCCGAAACGGCGGCGAAACATAGCGGGCCCCGGAGGGCGGGACGGAGAGGAGATCTAAAACAGACCATGCGGATCGCCGCAACGGATCGCCGCGAACCGGGCCCAGCACGCAACCGATCCACGTGGGCGCGCAAGCTCCGCACCTGGTTCCCGGCGATCGTCGTTTCTAGGCTGATGCCATCCCTGACCAGCCGTTTTCCCGACGGAGTGATAGATGGCGCACAGCCGGCACTACCTCATGTGTCGTCCCGACCACTTCGCGGTCGAGTACGCGATCAACCCTTGGATGGACCCGGAGGCCGGCGCCGACGCCGCCACCGCCGTGCGCCAGTGGGAGGGGTTGAAGGACGCCTATGAGGAACTGGGGCACAAGGTCAGCCTGATCAACCCGATCGACGGCCTGCCGGACATGGTGTTCGCCGCCAACGGGGCCCTGGTGGTCGGCGGGCGGGTGTACGGGGCGCGGTTCGCGAACGCCGAGCGCGCCGCCGAGGGCCCCGCCTACCTGCGCTGGTTCACCGACAACGGTTTCGCGACGGCCATGGAGCCCACCGAGACCAACGAGGGCGAGGGCGACTTCCTCACCCTCGACGAGGTGATCCTGGCCGGCACCGGCTTCCGCACCGCCATCACCGCGCACAAGCAGGCCCAGGAGTTCCTCGGCCGCCCGGTGGTGACCCTCCAGCTCGTCGACCCCCGCTACTACCACCTGGACACGGCGCTGTTCCCGATCGACGGGCGCAACGTGGCCTACTACCCGGGGGCGTTCTCGGCGGGCAGCCGCGAGGTGCTCCGCCACATGTTCCCCGACGCCGTGCTCGCCTCGGCGGAGGACGCGGCGGTGCTCGGCCTCAACGCCGTCAGCGACGGGCACAACGTGGTGATCAACGTCGAGGCGGGCGAACTGGCCCTTGAGTTGAAGCGCCGCGGCCTCAATGTCATCCCCGTCGACCTCAGCGAACTGCGCAAGGCCGGCGGCGGTCCGAAGTGCTGCACCCTGGAGATCCGCGTATGAGCACCACCGACGAGATCATCGAGCTGAGCGAGCGGCACAGCGCGCACAACTACCACCCGCTGCCCGTCGTGGTCAGCGAGGCGCGCGGCGCGTGGGTGACCGACGTGGAGGGCAGGCGCTACCTCGACTGCCTGGCCGGCTACTCCTCCCTCAACTTCGGCCACGGCAACCCGGCGATCCTCAACGCCGCCCAGGAGCAGCTCCAGCGGGTGACACTGACCAGCCGCGCCTTCTTCCACGACCGGTTCGCCGACTTCTGCGCGGGCCTCGCCGACCTGTGCGGCAAGGACATGGTCCTGCCGATGAACACCGGTGCCGAGGCCGTCGAGACCGCGGTCAAGGTCGCCCGCAAGTGGGGGTACGAGGTCAAGGGCGTCGCCCCCGGCCGGGCCGAGATCATCGTCATGGACGGCAACTTCCACGGCCGCACCACGACGATCGTCAGCTTCTCGACCGATCCCGACGCGCGCGACGGCTTCGGCCCCGCGACGCCCGGCTTCACGATCGTGGAGTACGGCTCCGCCGAGGCGGTCCGCGAGGCGATCACCCCCGACACGGTCGCGGTGCTGCTCGAACCCATCCAGGGCGAGGCGGGCGTGCTGGTGCCCCCGGCCGGCTACCTCACCCGCGTCAGGGAGATCTGCACCGAGAACAACGTGCTGTTCATCGCCGACGAGATCCAGTCGGGCCTCGGCCGCACCGGCGACACCTTCGCCTGCGAGCACGAGGGCGTGGTCCCGGACATGTACGTGCTGGGCAAGGCGCTCGGCGGCGGCGTCGTCCCGGTGTCCGCCGTCGTCGCGGACGCCTCCGTCCTCAGGGTGATCAAGCCGGGGCAGCACGGCTCGACGTTCGGCGGCAACCCGCTGGCCTGCGCGGTCGGCGGCGCCGTCCTGGACCTGCTGAAGACCGGCGAGTACCAGGCTCGGGCGCGCGAGCTCGGCGCGCTCCTGCACGAGCGGCTGCGCGCCCTCATCGGGCCCGCCGGCGAGGGCGGCCACGGCGTCGTCGCGGTGCGGGGACGCGGACTGTGGGCCGGAGTGGACATCGACCCCTCCATCGCCACCGGGCGCGAGGTCTGCGAGGCGCTCATGCGGCGCGGGGTGCTGGCCAAGGACACCCACGGCTCGACCATCCGCCTCGCGCCGCCGCTGGTGATCTCGGAGGAGGACCTCAACTGGGCCGTCGACCGGCTCACCGAGGTCCTGGACGAGCTGTCCGGCACGGCCGCGCCCGCGGAGGCCGCGGAGCAGGCCCCGGTTCCGTCCCCGCGGACCCCGGAGCTCTCCGGCCGCTGAGACCCGAGGCACCGTCCCTGCGGACGCCGGAGCTCTCCGGCCGCTGAGACCTGAGAGGGGCCGGCTCCGAGGACGCCGGAGTTCCCGGCGCGCCGGGATCCCTTCCCGCGCCGCCCGGGTCGCCCATCGTGTGACCGACGGTGGCGGCCCGGGTGCGGGCGGAGGGCTCAGGGGGCGAGCGTGATGCGGGTCATCTCCTGGAAGTCCGGGCGGGCGGTGTGCCAGCGGACGCTCGCGGAGCGGCCGTCGAGGTCGAGCGAGGCGAGCGCGTTCGGGAACCACGGCCCGTTGGTGATCTTCCACCGCAGCGCCCGCCGCGGCAGGCGCACCGTGCGGGTCAGGATGCCGCCGACCAGGCTGGCCACGCCGAACGACCCGATCACGTTGGCCAGTCGCAGGCTGCGGCTGAGGGGGTTGCGGATCGGGGAGCACACCGCCTGGTAGATGCGCGCGGACTCGAGGTCCGCCGACGCCGGGCCGGCGGCCGCCAGGTAGGAGTAGTGGACGTCCCCCGACAGCAGCACGATCGTCGCCGGGGCCCTGCCGCGCCGTCCCGCGGCGACGTCCACCAGCAGGCGTCCGAGCTCCTCGAACGACCGGCGGAACGCCCCCCAGTGCTCCAGGTCGAGTGCTTGGCGGATCTTCTCGCCCCACACCACTCCGCGGGGTCCCCACGCCCCGCCGGCGACGGCCTCGTTCCAGCTCTCGACGTCGAAGATGCCGCTGGGCAGGAACACCGGGACCGAGGACCCGATGAGCAGGTGGTCGACGTCTCCGGTGGCCACCTCGGTGAACCACTCCCACTCGGCGTCGTCGAGCATGCGCCGGCGGCTGGGCTCCAGCTCGCGGGCGCACCGCGTGTCCAGCATGACCAGCCGCGTGCGGCCGACGTCGCGGGTATAGCTCCACCGCATGGAGGAGGGGTCCTCGTCGGCCTTCTTGGCGAAGGCGTCCAGCGCCGCTCCGCCGTCCCCGTCGCCCGCGCGGATCTCGGCGTACATCGGGTCGGCCTTGCGCTCGGACGGCGAGAGGTTGCCCAGGTGCTGGTACACCCAGTAGGCGCCGAGCGCGGACAGCACGCGCGTCGGCCACCACGGCACCTCGGCCATGGTGCGCCGCCAGGCCATCGAGGTGTTCCAGTCGTCGCGCACGTCGTGGTCATCGAAGATCATCGCGGTGGGGACGGTGGACAGCACCCAGCGGACCACAGGGTCGCTCCACGCCTGCCGGTACAGCTCGGCGTACTCCTCGAAGTCCACGATCTCGTCGGGGCCGTCCTGACGGCGGGAGCGGATGTAGTCCAGCATCTCCTGGGACGGCTCGTCGGCGTACACCTGGTCGCCGAGGAAGATCAGCAGGCTCGGCAGGTCCTCGCCGTCCAGCAGGCGCAGGCCGAACTCGCGCAGCACGTCCTTGCCGTGCGTGCGCTCGTGCACGGCGTCGTGCGGCACGCTGGTGCGGCAGGACCCGAACATCACGCGGTTCATCTCGGCCAGCGGGCAGATCTTGCTGTCGGGGTAGCCCTCCAGGGGCCACACCCTTCGCCCGTCCAGCTCGACGGAGTACGCGCCGGTCTCCTCGACGTCCACGATGGCGTAGTGGTGGCCGTGCACGGTGAACGTGCGTTCGGTGGCCCGGGCGCCCGCCACCTCGATGGCGACCTCGCACGGATCGCTCGTTTCCACCCATATCGACGCGCTCGTCTCATCGACGTAGCGCAGCATCGGCCCTACCAGCAAGTCGGGCACGTTACCTCCCCTTTTGAGCAGCGTTATGAACCATATGCTCAACTCATCCGGTGGTGGAGGACGGCCTGCCTAAATGGCACGGCGATGACCCGGGCCCGCCGAGCGGCCACGGCGCGGATGCCCCCCCATGGAGCGGTCGCCACGCGCCGCGTCCACCTCGGCGAACGCGCGGAGGTCAGCCGTCGAGCGAGCGCACCAGGTGTTCCAGGTCTCGCATGAGCCGTTCTGTGCGGACGGCGCCGTACGTCGCGAGGATCGCCCGGTGGTGCTCGGCGATGCCGGCCTCCAACCGGCTGAGAAGCTCACTGCCCCGGTTTGCAAGGAATACCGCCACTTTGCGACGATCGGCCGGATCGTGCCCCCGGTAGACGACGGCGCGCTCGACGAGCCGGTCCACGGCCTTGGTCAACGTCGGGTGCGGCATCAGCGCCGCCCCGGCCAGATCGCCCATCGAGTGGCCGCGCCCGTCCGCGAGCGCCTGGAGGATGCGCCACTGCTCGACGGTGACCTCCTCGGCGGCGAGCGCCGCCGACAACCCCCGGTTGACGCTCCGCTCGGCGCGACTGAGCAGGTACGCCAGCGACGCCCCCAGCCCGCCCCCCGCCTCCGCGTCCCGGACCTCCCGCGTGGCCGCCGGGGCCTGGGCCGGCACGGCGGGCCTCGCGGTCGTCCCGCCCTCGTCGGCGCCGCTCACCACGGGCCTGTCCGTCCGTCCTCCGGCAGAGCGGTTGCCGCCGTCACCACTGAGGGCTCCCTTCGTCCGCGAACGCGCCAGGAGGATACTCTTCCACGTGGCCGAACCTGTCGCCCTGGTCATCGACCCGCTCGAGGCCCACCTGCTGTGGGCGGACGCCCTGCGCGTCGGCCTGGTGGTGCCCGTCTCCGGCGTGCTCGGGCTGCTCGGGCCGTGCGCCATCAACTGCGCGGTGCTGGCCGCGGCCGAGATCAACGAGGCCGGCGGGCTGCTCGGCAGGCCGGTCGAACTGGTGCTGGTCGACGGCGGCCGCCCACCCCGCGAGGTCGCCCGTGAGGTGGCCGGGCTGGTGCACGCCGGAGCCGTCCAAGGGCTGGTCGGCACGCACGCCAGCGACGTGCGGGCGGCGATCGAGCGCGCACTGGGCGGCGCCGCCCCGCTGGTGTACACCCCGCCGTACGAGGGCGGCGTCCGGCACCCGGGCGTCTACTTCCTCGGCGAGCCCGCCTCCCGCCAGGTGGGCCCCGGGCTCGACTGGCTGGTCGAGCACAGGCGGGCCCGGCGGTGGTTCCTCCTCGGCAACGACTACGTGTGGCCCCGCCTCGTCCACGCCTCGGCGCGCCGGCACCTGCGAAGGCGGTCGGCGACCGTCGTCGGCGAGCGGCTGCTGCCCTCCGGCACCCGCGCCTTCGGGCCGCTCATCGAGGAACTGGCCGCGGCGCGTCCCGACGCGGTGCTGCTGAACCTCATCGGCAGCGACCTGGTGGCGTTCAACCGGGCGTTCAGGGCCGGCGGGCTCGACTGCGCGCGGCTGTGCGGCGCGCTGGAGGAACACGGCCTGCTGGCCATCGGCGGCGACGTCTCGGGCGAGCTGTACGCCGCCATGGGGTACTTCGGCAGCCTGGCCACCGACGCCAACCTCGCCCTGGCCGAGCGCTACACCCGCCGGTTCGGCTCGGCGGCGCCGCTGCTGAACGGGCACGGGCACGGCTGCTACGAGGGCGTGCTGATGCTGGCGGCGCTGATCCGGCGGGCCGGCTCGACGGCCGTGCCGGCCAGCGAGGCGGTCGCCGACGGCACCTCGATCATCGGAGGCCGCGGCCGGCTCACGCTGCACGACCGCCACGCGCGGCAACGCGTCTACGTGGGACGCGCCGATGGCCTGGACTTCGATGTCGTGACCTCCATGTGAGATGTCGTGACCTCCATGTGAGTCGCGCCGGTCCGCGCCGGGAGCGCGACACTCGCTCGTGCGGCGCCCGCCTCCTTCGCCCGCTCCGATCCCTCAGCCTGGTGTTCCGGCTTCGACGACCTGCCGTCTCGTGTGACGCGCGCGTAACGGTGTGGCGGCCGTCGTAAATCTTTCCATAGAAATCTTTTCACTTTCAAGGAATAGCTCTATCGTACGGCTCTGCCCCCGCATGTGAAGGAGCCGTCCATGTCCTCCCCGTCCGGAACGTCGCCGTCCCCCTCCGGCGCCCCGCTCGGCGGCGCGTCCGATTCGACCCCGGCCGCCGGCGTCGAGCGTTTCGGCTACAAACAGGAGCTGCAACGCTCACTGAGCTTCGCCGACCTGCTGATCTACGGCCTGATCTTCATGGTGCCGATCGCCCCGTTCGGCATCTTCGGCGGCGTCTTCCAGGGCTCGGGCGGCATGGTGGCGCTCGCGTACATCATCGGCATGATCGCCATGGCCTTCACCGCGTTGTCCTACGCGCAGATGGCCCAGGCGTTCCCGATGGCCGGCTCGGTCTACACCTACGCCGGCCGGGGCATCGCCGCGCCGGTCGGCTTCCTCGCCGGATGGGTGATCCTGCTCGACTACGTGCTCGTGCCGGCCCTGCTGTACCTCATCGCCAGCGCCGCCATGGCCTCGTTCGTGCCCGCCATCCCGATCTGGGCGTGGCTGATCGGCTTCATCGTGCTCAACACGGCCGTCAACTACCTCGGCATCGAGATGACCGCGCGGATGAACAAGATCATGCTGGTGGCCGAGCTGATCGTCCTGGCGATCTTCCTGGTCATCGGGATCACCGCCCTGGCGCAGGGCAAGGGCAACGGCGACCTGCTCAGCCCGCTGTACGACTCCTCGACCTTCTCCTGGCCGCTGGTGTTCGGGGCCGTGTCGGTGGCGGTGCTGTCGTTCCTCGGCTTCGACGGCATCTCGATGCTCGCCGAGGAGAGCCGCGAGGACACCCGCAGGCTCGGCCGGTCCATGGTCGCCGCGCTCGCCCTCGCCGGCGTGCTGTTCGTCGTCCAGACGTGGGTGGCCGCCCTGCTCACCCCCGACCGTTCGACCCTGCTCACCAAGGGCGACCCGGCCGGCACCGCCTTCTACGACACCGCCGCGTACGCGGGCGGCCACTGGCTGAGCGTGCTGACCGCGGTCGCCACCGCCGTGGCCTGGGGCTTCGCCAACTCCCTGGTCGCGCAGGCGGCCACCTCCCGCCTGCTGTTCGCGATGGCCCGCGACGGGCAGCTCCCGAAGTTCCTCGCCAGGATCCACCCCAAGCACAAGATCCCGGTCAACGCCACCTTCGTGGTCGCCGCCGTCTCGCTGGTCTTCGGCATCTTCATGAGCCGGCTCGCCGACGGCATCCAGGTGCTCACCTCGCTGGTGAACTTCGGCGCGATGACGGCCTTCCTCGCCCTGCACGTGTCGGTCATCGTCCACTACGTGATCCGGCAGGGCAGCCGCGACTGGTGGCGCCACGTCATCGCCCCGGCCATCGGCTTCCTGATCCTGCTCTACGTCGTCATCAACGCCAACATCGCCGCCCAGGTGCTCGGGTTCGTCTGGCTGCTCGTCGGCCTGGCGATCCTCGCCTACTCCTACCGCGTGGGCCGGCGTCCCACCCTGCCCGCCATGACCACGGAGGTCTCCGAGTGAACGTCGTCTCCTACCGTCCCGCCGCCGACGAGCTGTCCTACACCTTCGGCGGGCGCCCCGCCGTCGGCACGGTCGAGCCCGGCACCGTCCTCGAGCTGTACACCGAGGACTGCTTCGGCGGACGTGTGCGCGGCGTGGACGACCTGCCCTCCGCGGTCTGCGAGTTCCCCTACCTCAACCCGGTCACCGGCCCCTTCCACGTCCGGGGCGCCGAGCCGGGCGACACGCTCGCCCTGCACTTCATCTCCATCGAACCGGCACGCGACTGGGCGGTCTCCACGACGTTCCCGCACTTCGGGGCGCTGACCGGCACCCACACCACGGCGATGCTCCAGCCGCCGCTGGACGAGGTCGTGTGGATGTACGAGGTGGACAAGGAGCGGCGCACCGTCACCTACCGGGCGCGGCGCGGCGACTTCACCGTGGAGATGCCGCTCGACCCGATGCACGGCACCGTCGGCGTCGCGCCGGGCGCCTCCGAGGCCCGCATGACGATCACCCCGGACGCGCACGGCGGCAACATGGACACCCCCGAACTGCGGGCCGGCGTCACCGTGTACCTCGGCGTCAACGTCGAGGGCGGGCTGTTCGCCGTCGGCGACGGCCACTGCCGGCAGGGGCACGGCGAGGTGTGCGGCACGGCGGTGGAGGCCGCCATGAACACCGTCGTCGCCGTCGAGCTGATCAAGGGCGTGCCCACGCCGTGGCCCCGGCTGGAGGACGACGCCCACCTGATGTCCACCGGGTCGGCGCGACCCCTGGAGGACGCCTACCGCATCAGCCAGCACGACCTGGTGACCTGGACCTCCACGCTCACCGGCCTCGACCTGCTCGACGCCTACCAGCTCGTCAGCCAGGGCGGCGAGGCCCCGGTCGGCAACGTCTGCGACACCAACTACACGATGGTCGCCAAGCTCCCCAAGGCCTACCTCGGCACCCCCGACATCTACGAAGGCGCCCACTCCCGCCTCCGCACCCTCGGCGAGCGGTACCTCGCCTCCCGCTGAGGGGCGCGCGATTATGTGAATACATTTCTCTTATTCGGCCGGGCGTGGCCGCGACGGAACATTTCTCTTTCCGAGCGGCCACGGACCCGGCCGCCGTCTTTTCCCGGCGGGCGGGCCGCTGTATTAGTGGAGCAGACGAACAACCGGTTCTCGGATGACCACCGCGTCATGCCCGACCTCCGGCCACGCTCGTCGGACAAAATACTCCAAAACGGAGCGAACGGGGTGGCGGATGCCGACCGTGACACTTTTTCGCAATGACTTCGCCTGGACGATCCCGCCGCGCGGGCCGGACGGCCACGTCTACTTCTGGCTGGAGAGCCCCCTGTTCGGCAGGGGCGCGGTCACCGTCACCGCCGTGGCGACCTACGCGCCGGAGAGATATCTCGAGGTGACCCAGCTCGCGACCCGGGGCGACTACGCGGGCCGCTTCTATCTGGACATCGTCGTCACCAACAACGGACCCATAACCGTCGGCGGCTTCTACGTCCACACCAGCGTGATATCCCCATGACCGAAAGCGGGACGGAAATGCGCGTCGTCGTGGTGTACGACCCGGCCGGGAACATCAAGTCGATGGCCACCGCCCCGGAAGGCGGGGCCGTTCCGGGAATGGCATTGGCCCCCGGCGAGGAACTCGGGACCATCGACGTCCCCGACCTGCCTCACGACCTGGACCCCGAGGAGACCAACAAACGGCTCACCGCCATCGCCGAACGCCACACCGTCGAACCGAACGACACCCGGATGCGCCTCCGCGCGAAGGAGTGACCGCCAGGCCGCCTCGTGTACCGGGCGAACGTCGCGGCAGCACGTACCGGGCGAACGTCACGGCGCCGCGGGCCTGGCGAACGTCACAGTGTGGCGGCGGCGACGATCTGTTCGCAGAGGGCGTGGGTGCGCAGGGCGTCGTCGGCGGTGATCAGGCGTCCCTCGCGGACGGCGGCGAGGAAGTCCTGGCACGCCTGCTCGATGCCGCGTTGCCGGGCGACCGGCGTCCAGTCGGGCCTGCGCGCGAGGGTCTCTCCGCCGTCGAAGTCGACGACGTCGCCGAGGTTCACCACCCGGCGCTTGACGCCACCGCCGATCACCTCGCAGGTCTCCTCGACCGCCCCGCTGACCCGGCTCATCATTCCGATCGCCGTGAACCCTCCCCCACCGTGAGCCGCGATGGGCGGACGGTCCCCGGTGAGGCGCAGGACCACGTGCTCCAGCAGGCCGTCCCGCACGCGCACGTCCACCGACGTTTCCGAGATCT
The DNA here is from genome assembly GCF_042665155.1 of Sphaerisporangium rhizosphaerae. Lineage (NCBI taxonomy): Bacteria > Bacillati > Actinomycetota > Actinomycetes > Streptosporangiales > Streptosporangiaceae > Sphaerisporangium > Sphaerisporangium rhizosphaerae. The sequence goes on from NZ_JBHTCG010000001.1 coordinate 225,069, forward strand.
CGCCCGGCGCCAGGAATCGCAGGGTGTCCACCACGTGGATGAAGTCGTCGAAGACGACCCGGCGCGGGTCGTCCGCGAGGCCGGTGCGGTTCTTCTGCATGACGACCAGGTCGCGCGGCAGGTCCCGCAGCCCCGCGTACCCGGGCGCGTACCTGCGGTTGAACCCCACCATGAGCGAGAGCCCGCGCTCCTCGGCCAGGCGCGCGACCTTCTCGGCCCCGGCGAGGTCGTACGCGATCGGCTTGTCCACGTACACGTGCGCCCCGGCCCGCAGCAACGCCTCCACGATCTCCACGTGCGCCTCGGTCGCGGCATGGACGAACGCCGCCTCGACGCCCTCCGCGACCACCTGCTCGACCGAGGTGAACCGCGCCGGAACGCGGTAGGCGTCACCGAGCCGGTCCAGTCTGCCCCGGTCACGCGTGCACAGCAGCAGTTCCAGGCCGGGTGTGGCCGACAGCACCGGCAGGTAGGCCTTCTCCGCGATGTCCCCGAGCCCGATCATCGCCACGCGCGTCCGATCCATGCCGAGAGACTACGGGGCGCCGTCCCGGCGTCCGCACGTCCCCGACCACCGGATTCAGGCCGCCGGATCCACGGCCGGTGTGCCGGGGCGGGATTCGGGGCCGGCGTGTCGGTGCGCCGGAGTCGGTGGACGGGGTCAGTGGGGCGTCGGCGGCGGTTCGGCAATCCTCAGCTGCAGGGCCGGAAAGCGGGGGGCCGCGAAGCCCGCCGCCCGGTACAGCTCGGCGCCCTCTCCAGTGGCGTTGAGTTCGATCACCTTGGCCTCGGTCTCGTCGCGGAACCAGGCCAGCAGCGCGGTCAGGCACGCCCGCGCGTACCCGCGCCGTCGTCGCCGGGGGTCGGTGCTGACGTTGAAGACACGGCCCTGCGTGCCGGTGAGGTTGGACGGCCCGGGCGCGCGCCGCTCGATCATGCCCACCGCCGAGCACACCACGCCCAGCTCCGGATCTTCCATCACGAACGCGGCGAAAGCGCCGGTGTCCGCGAGCCGCTCGGCGAACCACGCCTCCGCGGCCTTGCGCCACTCGGCGTCGTCACCACCGACGGAGGTGCCCATCGCCGCCAGCATCAAAGCCCGCAGCCGCGTCAACGCCCCCGCGTCCCCCACCACCGCCCGCCGCGCGGCGGAGGTCGCTTCGCCCTGACTCATGGCCGACATCCAATCATTCCCGGCCACGAGACCGTCCCGGACGGGCACCGCCGGGCGAAACAATCGGCGTCCCCCTCTTGCTCAGCAGAACTTAGTAAGTGAAACTGAATAGAGAGGAGAAGGAGATGGTGGCGATGGTCCGTCGTCAGCAGGAAGTTGGACGGTTCACCGATGTGGCGCTACTGGTACTGATCAGCCTTGCCGACGGCGCCAAACATGGTTACCGGATGATCCACGACATCGAGGAGTTCTCCGGCACCTCGCTGGAGCCGGGAACGCTCTACGGAGCGCTGATGCGCCTGGAAGAGCGCGGGTGGATCGAGGCTCTCGACGCCGAGTCACGGCGCAGGCCCTACCGCATCACCGACGCGGGCAGGCAGGCGCTCGCCGAGCAACTCGCGACGCTGCGACGCATCACCGGAGCGGCGACCACGCGGCTTGGCCCGTTATGGGGCACGGCATGAACGCCCGCGCGGCGGCGCTGCTGGCGCTGCGCCTCTATCCACGGCTCTGGCGCGAGCGCTACGACGAGGAGGTTCGTGACCTCCTCATGACCCGTCGGGTCGGCCTGCGGACGGTCGTCGACCTCTGCGCAGGCGCCATGGACGCCTGGGCCCATCGCGACCTGATCCCCGGCGGCCGGCGACGCCGACGGGTGCCCGCGGGCCTTGTGCTGACGATCTGCGCGGTGGCGCTGGTGTACCTGTGGAACCCGGGCATTCGCGACGCTCAGAGCCTGGACGCCGCCTGGCGGGCCGCGGCCGACCACGGGCAGGTCGCCACACTGCTCGCCGGTGCCGCAGGCACGCTGTTCGACGCGGCGGCCGCGCTGACGGCGCTGTCGCTCGTCTGCCTGTTGGTCGGAGCGATAGCCACCCGGCGGCCGCTCACCTTCCTGTGCGTACTCTTCGTGGGCCCGCCCATGGCGTTCTTCCTCTACTTCGACTTCGGCGAGAGCCACTTCGACCTGGGCTATCCCATGGGCCCGCTGGGCAGCGCGGTCACCGGCGGCTTCTTCGTGCCGATCGCGCTGGCATTGTGCCTGGCCCCGGTGCACGTCGGCTGGAGCGAGCGAAAGGGGCCCTTCCCGCCCCTGCGGATCGCGGGCATCGGCTGCGCGGTCGCCGCCCGCATGATCGTCCTGGCGTGGTTACCCGGTGCCGCGCTCATCGTCCTCGGCCTCCCCGGATCGTCGGCGCGATTCCTGTGCGCCCTGGCGGCGAGCCTGGCCTGCGGCGTGGCCATCGCATCCAGGGCCGCATCAGCGCTGAAGGATCACCCACGCCGCCACGCCGCGACCGGCGGCGAGGCCGTCCAGGGGTGAGCGGCGTCTACCGGGCGCGCCACCAGTCGAGGGTCTGCTTCAGGGCGGCGTCCGTCGGGGTGGGCGCGATGCCGAACGTTTCCTCGAAGGCCGAGGAGTCGACGACGAACGGCCGGACGAACTGGTAGCGCGTCTCCTCCAGCTCGCGCAGCAGCGGCGAGAACAGGCCCGCGGCCCGCATGACCACGTGCGGGATGGCCGAGACGCGGGGCGCGGGCGCCCCGGCCAGCTCCGCCATCCGCTCGGCCAAGTGCCGGACGGTCGTCGCGGGCGGCGTGGGCACGTGCCAGGGCCGTCCCCAGGCCCGCTCGTCCACGGCGACCGTCGCCAGCGCCCGCACCACGTCTGGAATGTAGGTGAGACTGTGCGGCTGGTCGGGATCGGCGGGCACCCGGATCGGCTTGCCCGCCATGAGCGGCTTGAGGAATCGGTCGCTGAAGATGGCCTGGCCGGACATCCCCGGCCCGAAGAAGTCGGAGCCGCGCACCTCGGTCGCCCGCACACGGCCCGCCTCGTGCGCGGCGAGCGCGTCGCGCCACATCGTGGCGCGCACCTTCCCCTTCGTCCCGGTGGCCGCGAGCGGCATCTCCTCGGTCATCGGACGGTCCACCGGCCCGTACCCGTAAAGGTTGCCGGTGACGACCAGCACCGCCCCGCTGCGCTCGGCCGTCGTCAGCAGCGCGGCCGCCATCGGCGGCCAGTCGCGCGCCCACTCGTGGTAGCGCGGGTTCGCGCAGTTGTAGAGGGCGTCGGCGCCCTTGGCGATGGCGGCGAGCCGGTCGGCGTCGCTCGCGTCCGCGGCGACCCGGGTGAGCCCCGGAACCGACGGCCCCGACCCCGAGCGGGTGACGACGACGACCTCGTGCCCCGAGCCCGCGAGCATCTCCCCGAGTTGCCCGCCGACCTGCCCGGCCCCGACGATGACGTGCTTCCCCATGTTCGTCCTCCTTGTGATGACGCGCTTTCGGCGGTGTCTCAGACCTGGTGCCAGAGGAGCCGCAGCGCGGCGTTGACGACGAACAGCGCGGCGAACACCACCGAGGTGGTGACGAGGCCGGCCCCCGCCGCGGCCGCGACGCCACCGCCGAACCAGAGGACCTCAAGGGCCGCCCGTCCCAGCCCGTGCACCGGGATGCTCGCCTTCGGCGCCCCGAAGACCCCCCAGACCACCGCGAACAGCAATGGCCCGCCGATACCCAGCAGCAGCTTGAGCCCCCAGTTCGGGCTGAACGTGAATCCCCAGTATCCGACCGCCAGGTAGACGCCCAGCTCCAGCAGGAACATCAGGCCCGCGTTGGCGCCTTTCATCACGGTCAGCATCGAACGGTCCCATCTCGACGAACACATTGCTCTCTTTCGAGAGCAATGCTCTCGCATGGAGAGCGCCGCCGTCAAGAGCACCGCTCTCGCTTCATTCTCCCGCTCCACCACGTTCCCTGGCCGACTTGTACGGTGGTCACCCAATACGGGGAGGCGAGACTATGAGAGGGCTGAAACCTTCCCTAGCGATTCGAAGGTCTCAGCACACCTGGAGCGATAGAGCCGAACAGCGCCCTGTGTCGCGCCCCGAAACAGCCCGTCGCGCCGGTCAGTGTTCAACCTCGACGCTGGCCTTCACGACACGACTTTCGGCACGCCGCCCTTGCGCCCTATGGAGAAGGCGATGCGATAGACGTCGGGTAGATCAATGCGACCGTCCCTACGGCGCCGCATCACACCGAGTTCTATGAGCTCCTCAATAAGAGCGGGATACCGATCCGGGTAACGCGGACCGGTTCTCACCTTCTCGTCCTCGACGACATACGATGCCTGCTGCTGCAGAGCCTCGGTCAAATGATGTTGAGACCACAGGCTGATCACATGGCTCTCTTCAATCGGCACCTGCTGACCCGCTAGAGGCTCGATGGCCACCTGGACCCACGGTAGGTCTTCCTTTATCTCTCCAACGCGGGTCGCCGATGCGGCTTGCACCCCACGCCGAATACCTTCATGGTGAATAGCGTAGTCGTGGGCGGCATACTGAGCCGTGGTCTCTTCCACTGCTTTGGTCAGGGCACTGAGAAAACTACGAGGACTGACCTGCTCGGCACCGTCCATCAAGTGGTTGGGCAGCCAGGTATAGGTGTGCCCCTTACGGAAATTGGCCCCCATGTAGGGACCAGCGATCGCCGTGAACAGTTCAGCCTGCTGCTGTTCGTCGCCGAGGAGACGTTGGGGGGGGAGGTGTCTTCCAGGCGTGGCTTCGATCCAACTGGGAGTCTCCGCACGAAATCGTGCAGCAAAAGGAGAGTCGTTGTTCCCGAGATAATGAAAGAGCAGCCCATACAGATTGCTAGGTGACCATTTCAGGTTGGCCGCGTTCGCAGTTAGCTTTGACGCATCGGAGAACGCCAGAAGCGCCCCATCGAACATGTCGGGTCTGATGAAAATCTTGAACCGTATGTTCCGTGTGCTGAGCCGCATCTCCAAGGCGAGCTGCAAGATGCCCGCGACGAGTTGGTCGGCCTGCCGGCGGTCGCGATGCAGATGCTCCAGCGCATCAAAAAGTATCAGCAGCAGGGTTTCTTGGTCCCCGGCCCGGCGATCGGCTTCCGCGATAATCCGATCACGCTCCGCAGGATGTTCGCGCACCCATTGGATGCGAGTCTTCCACGACGACATCCCCACGAGGTCCGGCACACCGAGCGCCGTGAGCAGCACGGTGTTCCACAGATCCCATGGAGCAGCCCCACCGTCCACGAGACTGCGCAGCTCCGCAGGTCCGGGATAGCGTTCAGGGGCATTGTCCGCTCCATATCCGGGATGGACCGTCACCCGGGTAAGTCGATCGATGCGGTACTCGCGCGACGCCACCATCCTGAGCCGGTCGTCGAGCAGCGACCGGAACCAGAAGGTCTTGCCGACACCCCGCCCGCCCTTGACCACGGTCGCGTCCACATTCAGTGCGAGACGGTGACTGTCCGGGGTGAAGAGTGTGCTCACGGTCGGCACAATAGTGTCCGCGTCTTGAGCATTCGGAAGCGAGGTTCCGAGCAGCGTGCGGAGTTCCTCGACTCCGAGATCCCCGATCATTGCAGTCCTTCGATGATAAGGCGCGTGGCAGTATTCAGGAACTCATCATACGCAGCCTGTACGAGTGGAGTGTCGCTCCAACCAGGGCTGGCCGCTCCATCGAGACCGACCAGATCCGTGGCGAACAGGATCGGGATGGGAGAATGCGGAGCCGAGGTGTCCTCAGGACTCGGATTGAACCCTGACATGTCATCTGGCGGCAGGTCGTCGTAGAGCATTGAGAAACACGTCCACGCGTGATCACGGAACAGTTCCAGATAATCAGCACGCCGATTGTTGGGCACCATCGAAGCGACCATGCGGAGTTTCTCGCGGACCGCCTCGGCCTGGCTCGACGTACTCCATGCCGTAAACAGATCGCTGTAGCCCTGCCACGTCTGGATGTTGTCGGCGCCGAAGAGCAGGGCGAGATCGCACAGTCGCGATATCGCGACGGCAGCTATATCGTGAATCCCTGCTCGACTGTCAAGGAGGATCACGTCGGGCCGGCGACTCCTTTCCTCGACAGCCTTCTCACAGGCTGACACAGCGCGCTCAAGCCGGTCCGCGAAGGAAGGGTGCGTACTGCCGGGGATATCCGCGTAGATACGGTTGAGCTTTTCGACATAAGCATAGGGCGCACCATCTTGACCTCGCCCCCGCGCGGGGGCGACCCACAGCTCACCATTACCGGTAATCGAGACGCCGGAGGCTCGCTCCACCAGGTCCAGTCCTTCGGCATTGCCGACGGCCGACTCGACCAGGTGATCCACCAGACCGTACCGAGGAGTGGCCTCCTCCGCGAGGAGAAGCGGGCCCGAGCCTGGGGACTCCAGATCCAGGTCGACGACAAGAACACACCAACCCTGCTCGGCGAGGTGTTTACCGAGCATGAAGGTTGCCGTGGACCGGCCGACCCCGCCTTTAAAGCCGTACAGCGCTACACGCGCCGTACGGACACCGGCCACCTCGGGCGATGGTGTGGTGACACGTGCCCAGTCCTCACCCACCACGGTATTGTCCAGCGAGCGTATGCGTCCTTGGCCGGGAGTCGGTCGCGAATCCTGCTCTTCGACCACGCGTGGCGAATCGAAGACGGCCTCCGCCGCGAAGAGTCTTTCGGCCAGCAGCACCGGGTTGGGGGCAGCGTACGGGCCCAGACGTCTCTGTAGCTCGGTCCGCCACTTGGCAACGGTCTCTTCCGGCACTCCCCCAAGCCGGTCATCAAGGGCCAGACAGAACCGCCCGAGAACGTCGCGGATCAGGACACTGTCGATTCCCCTCGCCGCCGCCTCGCGTGCGGTGATGAGAGCAATGGGCCGCGCCTCGTCGAATCGGACAATACCGGCGGAAGAATTCACTGAAATGTTCCTGTGATGAGCGTCTGCTGATGCATTGTGAGAATCTGGGCAGCGGCGGCTTTGCGTTCGTTCATGGTCGTGGCGCTGAGCGAGGGGGCGCCGTGGTAGCGGTCGGTAACATCCCAGGTGGCGAAGGGCGCACTGGAGTTCAACATACCGGCCAGTGTGCCGCCCGACCGGCCATGGGCGAGAGCCGCCACGTCGGACCACAGGTCGGGCAGGTGTCCGTGCGTCCTAGGCTTGCCGTTCGCATCGAGGGTCCACGGCTTGGCCGATGGTTTACCGCCGGGCTTCAACGGTGCCATGGTCGCATTCAGGTGCCGAAGCAGGAGGCTCTTCAGAGCGCACTCTACGGAGAAGCCGTAGTGATGGTCGGCGTTGGGCAACCGTTCGTCGTCGTGCAAATAGACCGCGTCTTCATAGTGGCGGCGGGCGGCCTGGGCGAAGTGATCCTCTGGGGGGAAGTTGGACACGCCTAGATCCTATTGAGCGCTCGTACGCTGGTGAGGCGGGTTGCAGGACTCTGCATGTTCGAGCCACAAAGAAGGTCAAGATCCGACTATTTCGCCACGTTCCGCCGTGCCGGTGCAGGAACCGCTTCCCCGTCCGGTCTCCGTCTCCCCATGCGGAGACCGGACGGGTACCGCGGTCTGCTAGGACTACTTCAGGCCGAAGGCCCGGGTGATGGTCTGGGTGACACCGCCGTCACGCTGGTCGGCGGTGACCCGGAGGGACACGTAGCCGGCTCGCTGCGGCGCGCGCAGGGACGCCCGCCAGGTGCCCTTCTTCTCCTTCAGGTCCTGCCGCTGCCAGGTGGCGCCGTCATCGTAGGAGACCGCCAGCGTGACCGCGGAGACCGGATCCTTGATGGCGTCACCGTTGAGCACTACCGGTGTGATGGACAGCTCAGACGCGCGCCGCGCCCGGCCTTCGGCGTCCAGGTCCGTGCCGTAATCGAGCTGGACCAGGGGGATGGTCGCCACGTCGGCCCCCACCGGGGCGCCGGAGGTGAACCTCCACTCGGTCCGGGTGGCGGTGGAGTAGGGGGTGAGCGCGGGGTCGACCTCGGCCTCGACGACCACCCGGTAGGGCGTCTTCTGCGCCGCCAGGTCGCCGACGTTGAGGTAGGGCCATCCTTCGACCAGCGCCAGTTGCTTCTCGCCCTGGTACATCGTGATCGTCTGCTTCACGCCGGACACGCCGGACCCGCCGCTGTGCGCGGCTCCCGCGTCACCGAACGCCTGGATGGTGGCGCTGAGCCCGGTCTCGCCGCGGAACGGGCCTTCGGCGCTGATCATGCGCGGCCGGATGATGGGGCCGAACCAGCGGTCCTTCTGCACGCTGCCCGGCCGGTAGGACAGCCGGTCGGTCTGCGCGCTTCCCCAGCCGTCCAGACCGGCGGTCTGCTGCCAGACGACCCCCTCTCCGGCGGAGACCCAATCGGTGCGCGCTCCCTGGGCGACCGGCTCCGGGGCGAAGGCGGGAGCCGAGTACCACTCGTATGGCGGGTAGTCGGTCCGGAACTCCAGGCCCTGCCTGCCGTGCGGCGTGAACTGGAGATCGACGCGGGCGAGGTCGCGCGGGCCGGTCCTGGCGGAGGGGTCCTCGGGCACCCCGCCCTGGTGGTAGTCGACCAGGTCGTACAGGTACTCGGACGCCGGGTGGGCCTCGACGTCCAGCCGCAGCGCCTCCTTGCCCGCGGCGGCGATCTCCTTGATCAGCTCCTCCCCCTCGTCCAGCGTGACCGAGGCGACCGGGATCGGCCCGGTCGAGAAGCCGTCGGCGGCGCCGTACCAGTCGCTCCTGCGGCCGGGCCCGTTGTTGACCACCAGGAGCATCGCCGCGCCGGCGGCACGAGCCGCCGCGGCCTGGTCGGCGGGGGTCACGGCGCCGGCGCGTACGACCACGGCCTTGCCGCGGACGGACAGGCCGGCGTAGTCCCCCTGCGCGCCGTTGCCGGCGAACGCGGCGTCCAGGCGCGAGGCGCCATCGGGCATCGCCGCGGAGCCGGGCTGCACGAGGACGTCATCGAGGTCGTGGCCCCGGTAGCCGATCTTCAGCGGCGTCTGCCTCGCGCGGAACCGGGTGGTGAAGACGAAGCTGCCCTTCTGCACCTTCTTCTTGCTCGGCAGGGCCCACAGGCTGTCGTAGGCGGGCGGAGTCATGATCACTTCGTGCAGGGCGCCGCTGTCGCCGGGCGCGGGCTTGCTGGAGGTGAAGGAGCGGAAGATGTCGACCCTGCTGTCGACCACGGCGGTCGGCTTGGGCGTGACCACCTTCACCTGGCGTGCCCGCGAGGCGTCGAGCTCCACGCTGCGGTCGGCCGTCAGGTCGACCTCGGGAGCGATCAGCATCGCGAGCCCGAGGGAGTTGGAACCGTGCAGGCCTTCCACGTCCGGGATGGCGAGGACCGTGTAGGAGCCGGGGGCCCACCGGCTGGTGAGCGTGCCGTCCGGGACCCACATGAAGGTGCTGCCGCCGTCGGCGCCCTTGATCTCGACATCGCCGCTCAGGGGCCGGCCGGCGCGGTCCTTCAGGTGGACGGTGAGGGCGTACTTCTCGGATTCCACCGAGACGCCCACGACCGTGTGCACCTCACCGGCCGCGTGCCGCGCCCTGACCTGGGCGGTGTACCGGCCGGGCGCGAGCCCATCGGGGTTCACCGTGACGTCGACCGCCGAGGTCCCGCGCGCGGGCACGGTGAGGTGGTCGGCGGCGATCGTGAACGCCTTCTCGGGCGAGCCGCCACGGTCGACGGACAGGTCCAGCGTGACGGGGGCGTCCGTGGTGTTGGTGTAGGTGATCTTCTTCTTGATCGGCTGCCGCGACTGCCCGCCGGACGACCACTGGGACAGCCCGGCGTCCACCGATCCGCTCGCGACGACCTGGTCCTTCACGTAGGCGGCGCCCACGTCCAACCGGCCGGCGCCGGCCTGGTAGGGGCTGTAGTCCGGCGTCGGCACGCTGGTGCTCATCAAGGCGTCCTTGATCTGCCGCGCCGTCCACTCCGGGTGCTTCTGGGCCAGCAGCACCGCCGCCCCGGCGACGTGCGGCGTCGCCATGGAGGTGCCGCTGTCGGTCCGGTAGTAGCCCTCGCCCCACTCCATGTACTGCGAGCGCGCCGCCAGCACGTCCACGCCGGGAGCGGTCAGGTCCGGCTTGAGCGCGTCGTCGTTCAGGCGCGGCCCGGCGCTGGAGAAGTCGGCGAGATGGTCGGAGCCGTCCACCGCGCCGACGGTGAGCGCGGCGTCCGCGGTGCCCGGCGAGGCGACGCTGTAGGCGCCGGGCCCGTCGTTGCCCGCGGCGACGACGAAGAGCGCGCCGGTCTCGGCGCTCAGCCGGTTCAGCGCCTGGCTCAGCGGATCGTCCTGGGTGTGCCAGCCGCTGACGCCCAGGCTCATGCTGACCACCTTGGCGTGCTCGGTCCGGGTGGCCCACTCCATGCCCGCGATGACGCTCGAGATCGGCCCGGAGTTGTTGTCGTCGAGCACCTTGCCGATCAGCAGGTCGGCGCCGGGGGCGACGCCCCGCTCCTTGCCGCCGGACGCGGCGCCCGTCCCGGCCACGGTGGAGGAGGTGTGGGTGCCGTGCCCGTTGCGGTCGGTGACCTCCTGGCCCGGGATGAAGCTCTTGGACGCCGCGACGCGGCCGGCGAGGTCCGGATGGGTGGCGTCCACTCCGGTGTCCAGGACGGCGACCCGGACGCCCGCGCCCGTGCCTCCCGCGGCCCAGGCCGCGGGGGCGCCGATCTGCGCGGTGGTGTCGGCGAGGGCCGCCTTCGCCTTGCCGTCCAGCCAGACCTTGTCGATGCCGGCGGCGAACGGGGGCGCCGCCTGGTCGTCCGGCGTGCCGTCGGACCGCTTCGCCGAACGCCCGTTCTCCTGCGCTGCGCCGGTGAGGGCCGACCAGAAGGCCGTGGCCTGCGACCGGCGGGCCCGGACCGCCTCACCGCCGATGGAGGGAAGGCCGAGCGTGGTCCTGGCACCCGGCAGCGCGGTGCCGTCCGGGGCGTCCGTTGCACCGGACTTACGGGCGGCGGAATCCTGCGCCCGGGTGACGATCAGGGGGAGTTCGCTGCTGTGCGCGTCGTCGTAGCCCTGCGCGATCAACCGGGTCACGTCGAAGAGCTGCTTGTCGAGCCGGCCGGCCGCGATGTAGGCGACGGCCGGGTCGGGGTACACGTAGGTGTCCCCGCTCTCGGTGGAGATGCGAACAGAGCCCGTGGCTCCCGGCGCGCGCTCGACGTCCACAGAGGAGGCGGCGCCGGTCCGCTTGGTCACTTTCACCTTGTCGCCGGTGATCAGCGTCACCGTGGTGGTCGCGCCGGGCACGCCGCCGCTCGCGGGCGGCGCTCCCGTTGGCGATTCCGCGGGCGAAGCACTGTGCGCCACCGCTGGGGTGATCACAACGGCGGCGAGGGCCGCGGCGACGGACGCCGCGGCCCTCCGGGGGGAACAGGGCCTCACTTAGCCTCCAGAGTCGATGAACCGGACGAATCCGATCACCCCTGGCAAGGCCCTGTAAAGGACTTGAAGTTACTACTTTCTTCCTATAGTTTGCCCTTTCGTTAACTTTCCCGACATAAGCCGCATATCAGGACATCTGCCTTCGAGGGCCTCCCATGGACGCCCTCCACGATGCTCGGCGCGTCCCCGAGGGTCGCGCGTCCTGCTAGATCATCGCGGCAGGTCCTCCTGCCGAGTCCGGCGGAAGTCTCATTCAGGAGGGCGGCGACCGGTCGGCACAGTCTCCGTGTTCGACCGATTACGCGCGTATACGATCTACTGAAGCCCTTACGGAGGTTTCCGTCCTCCCATGCCCCCGGAGTCGATGTGAGCGAGCTGATGCGCATGCCCCTGGCCGACGGCGGCCAGGTCGTCGTGGAGATCGCGGACAACGAGCCGGCGGTCCGGCGGGCTTCACGCACCGGGGACAAGATCGAAGCCGCCGTGGACTCCCTACAGTCGGCCCTTCAGCCGATCAGGGAGGCGGCGGAGGCCGCCCTGGACACCTTCCGCAAGTCCGGTCCGGACGAGGTCGAGATCGAGCTGGGCGTCAAGCTCAACGCCGAGGCAGGCGCCGTCATCGCCAAGTCCGCCCTCGAAGGACACCTGACCGTCAAACTCACCTGGCGCCGCGTCGCGGAGTCCTGACATGCGTCGCTGGTCGGTTCGCGTCCGCGCGGGCTCGGGGACGTGCGGCGCCGGCGTGCTGATCGACGACCGGCACGTCCTGACCTGCGCCCACGTGGTCAACGCCGCTCTTGGTCGGCATGCCACCGAACGGTCCCGCCCGGCCGAACCGGTCGAACTCGACTTCCCGATCGCCGCAGGCGGTGCACGGTTCCGGGCATGGGTCACCGACGACGGCTGGTTCCCCATCGAGGACGACGAACGCGGTGACGTGGCCATCCTGGAGCTCCGCATCACGCCGCCCGACGGCACCGCCCCCGCCGAACTGACCGAGCGCGCCGAACGCGGCACGGCCGTGCGCGCCTACGGCTATCCCCCAGGACTCGACACGGGCGTGTGGGCGGTGTCGTACGAGGTCGGCGACCCCGGCGGTCCCGAATGGGTCCAACTCGACGCCACACGCGCCGTCGGCAGGCGTATCCAGCGCGGGTTCAGCGGCGCCGCCGTGGAACGCGACGACACCGGCCAGGTCGTCGGCATCGCCGTCACCGAGGACGGCGACGACGGCGCCAAGGTCGCCTGGATGCTCCCCGTCTCGGCCCTGCTCCGCCGCTGGCCGCGCCTAGCCGCCTCCTGCGGGCCTACTCACTCGGACGGGTCGGCCCGCTCGGAGATGACACCGGTCCCCCCGGAGCTCACCGGCGTTCTCCGCCAGATGTGCCAGGTATCCGATGACCTGCCCTATCCGCTGCGCGGCGCTCATGGACGCTTCCCCCTGTCGGAGGTGTACGTACGGCAGAGCGTCGCCGCCGCTCCCGAACCGCGCAGACCGTGGGAGGAGGACGGCGAGGAGTTCCCGGAGGAGGACCGGCGGCCGTCCGCGGGCCTGGCGCAGCCGTTCGAGCAGGTCTTCGAGCAGCACGACCACCTGGTGATCGAAGGCGCGGCCGGTCTCGGCAAGACCACCCTCGGCAGGATGCTCGTCCGGCACTTCGCGAAGGCCCTGCTTGACGGCAAGGCCCAGGAGGGCGAAGCACTGCTGGTACCCGTGATGCTGCCGGCCCGCGTGCTGGCCCTTCATCTCCGCGGCGGCTGGCCCGAGGCGCTGCGGGCCTCGGTCACCGCGGAGTACGGGCCGCCCGACGGCGAAGTGGCGGCGTCCCTGTTCACCGGGAAGGTGAGCGGGCGTCGGTGGCTGGTCGTGGTGGACGCCCTGGACGAGATCCCCGACCAGGACGACCGCGAGCGGCTGCTGACCGCGCTCGCGTCCCGGTTCCCGGGCGACGACGGCCCGGCCGGGTTCCTGGTCACCACCCGTCCGCTGTCCCCCGGCGAGATCGACCGCCTGCGCGGTCCGGGGGTCGGCTTCTACGAGCTGCAGCCGTTCGACGAGGACGCTCTGGTGCAGTTCACCCGGAACTGGTTCGACCCGGACGACACACCTGCGGGAAACGCGGCGGCGGAGGAGTTCCTGCGGCAGGTGCGGCTGGCCGGCCTTGAGGAGGTGCTCGTCGTGCCCCTCCTGGCCACCGTGGCCGCCCACCTTCACCAGTCCCGCCGCGACCGCCCGTTGCCGGCCGGACGGTACGAGCTGTACGAGGAGTACATCGGACGGTACGCCCAGGCCCGGATCGAGGCGGGAGCCTCGTCACTGGCCACCCTGGACGAGGTCCCGGGCGGTCCGCGGCTGGCGGAGTGGTTGTACGAGCACCGGGTCGCGCTGATGGAAGCGCTGGCCACCGCCTACACCACCACCGAGACCCCGCTCATGGACGTCGCGCGGCGCTTCCTGGCCGACCATGCCCCGATGCCCGCCCGCATGCCCCTGGACTGGGAGAGCGCCCTCGCCGAGTGGCTGTCCCAGACGGGGGTGCTGTCGAGGAGCCGCACCCGCCTGCGGTTCCTGCACCAGACCTTCGCCGAGCACCTGGCCGCCACCGCCCGCGCCAAGACCCTTCCCGGCAAGTTCCACCCTGGCGAACCGCCATGGGAGAAGCTGGTGAGCGACCTCCTGCTCGGCGACGACGCGGCCGGCCTCGTGGTCCTGCACTACCTGCACCTCGTGGGACCGGGCGCGGCGCTCCTGGACACTCTCCAGCACGGGACTCTCAATCAACGTGGTGCCGCGGACGGCCTGGTCGAGAAGGGCGCCCCCGTCTCGGACGCCCAGCTCACGGCCTACCTGTCCCGGCTGGAGAACTTGGTGGGAACGGGTTCGGTGACGGACCTGGAGGAGGTGATCGCCCTCACCCGCCACGCCCCCGTCCGCGAACGGCTCGAAGGACTGCTGGCAGACGCGTCCCTCGGCGCCGCGACCAGAATTTCCATCATCGACCTGCTCCGGGAGCGATCGAGCGGAGTACGTCGCGACGGACCGGCGCTATTGCAAGCTTTCGCCACCGCCGAGCATGAGGCGGGAATCCGCTGCAAGGCGGCGACCGTCCTGTCCAGGTTCGGTGGCGATCACCGCGACGATGCCGCGCGGTTGCTCGTCGCCCTTGCTCAGGATGGCGACACGGAGATCACCGATCGTTTTTCGGCCGCCCAGAGCCTGGCGCGGCTGGGCGGCCGGCACCGGGCGCACGCGGCCGACCTGCTCCACCGTTTGGCCACCGACCCGGCGGTGTATGTCTGGCACCGCGTGGAAATGGCCGAGGAACTGGCCAAATGCGGTCACGAGCAGCGGCCGCGCGCCGCCAAGATCTTGCACGATCTGGCCATAGACCGGTCTGTTTTGAGTTCAGAGCGACAATCGGCCGCCGTCAAGCTGCACAAGCTGGGAGGCCGACACGTTCATGAGAGCGTTCACCTGCTGGGGCGACTGGCACACGATCTTCGCCGTGATCGGTTGGACCACGCTCTGACTTTGACCGCACTTGTGAAGATCGAACCATCCCGTCGTCCAGAGGCCGTCGAAGCGCTCCTGCGGGTGATCGTCAACCTCCGCCTCAGCGGAGGGGCAAGAGTCATCGCTGCCGGCGAACTGGCGGAGCTCGGCGGAGCGCATCGGTCGACCGCTGCGCGGGTCCTGTTCGACCTCGCCAGCCGACCCGATGCCGGGAGCCTGATAGGCAGCCGCTACAGAGCGGCGGAGGAGCTGACCAAACTCGGCACCGACCACCAGCCGAGCGGCGCGGAAGCCTTCTACGCGATCGGCCTCGACGCCGCCGTTCCGGCCGGGCAGCTCCACATGACGGCCGTCCAGCTCGCCCAACTGGACGACCGCCATAGGACGCAGGCCGCCGACCTTCTGCTGAAGCTGGTTGCTGGACCGACTCTCCTGTTCACCCGCCGCCTCCGGGCCGCGAGCACGCTGGCCAATCTAGGGACGCGTTTCCTGTCGGACGTCCTGCACTTCGCCGACGAGCTCTTCCGTCATCCCTTCTCCTCGTCGGCCGAACGCACCCTGGCGTTGGCGACACAGACGACGCTCAAGCCTGGCGAGACACCGTTGGCCGCCACACTGATCCATCGGCTGGCGATGACCGCGACGACCTCCGCCGAGACCCGGTTGCACAGCGCCCGGGTACTGGTGGACCTGGGGGCCGGGCACCTCGACCAGGCGGCGGACGTGTGGAAGCGCCTGGCGTACGACCACGCGGCACCGATCGGAGCCCGCCGAGACGCGGTGGAGCGCCTGCTCGAGCTGGGTGCCCGATATCGCGAGGAAGCGAGCGCGGCTTTCCGGGACCTCACCGACGACCCCTCCATTGACGCAAGAGAGAAGACCCTTCTTCTTCTTGAATGCCACTACCTGTCTCCTTCATTAGGTGCCGACGTCTATGACCGCATTGCCGCCGACGTCATCGTCGATCACGATGAGAGGAGATACGCCGTCCGCCAGGTGCACGGCGACGGCACCGACCGGCACCGTCGGGCCGTAGCCCTTTTGCACCAGCTCGTGACGGATCCGGCCGCCACTACGACGGCTCGCCTGAACTCCGTACAGGAGTTGGCATCCCTCGGTCCGGATCATCGTGCGCGGTGCGGCGCGATCCTCGATCGGATGGCCGAGGTTTCAGGCGCCCATGTCTGGCATCGGCCGGCGATCCTGGCCGACATCGCGAAGTTCGACGCCTCCCAGCGCGAGCGCGTCGCCGAGTCGCTGTACCGGCATGCCACCGACCCACTCGTCTTCCCGGACTCGGCCCGCGAGGCCGCTGCCGAACTCGCCGGACTCGGTGACGAACAGCGCGAGCGCGGCGCGGAGATCCTCAAGCGGATGAGCCTCGACGTCCTCCTCGACGCACAGGTGCGGCGGAGGGCGGCCGGCTCGCTGATCAAGCTGGGTGAACAGGAGGAGAACACCGGGGTGGACCTGCTGTACCGGCTGGCCACCGACACAGGCGAGCCGGACCTGGACGATCGCCGCCTGGCCGCCCGGGACCTCGCCAGGCTGGGCGGCGAGCGACGGGCCCAAGGAGCCGAGGTGTTGCGCCGGCTCGCGGCGGATGCGTCGGCCGATGCCGCGGTACGTCTCGCGGCGGCGCAGGATCTCGCCGGTCTGGGCGGCGACGAGCGCGACGAGGGCGCGGAGCTCCTGCACCGGCTGGTCGTCGAGCTCGCCGACGATCCGGAGGAGCGCCTGCGAGCAGCGCGAGAGCTCGTCACGCTCGGACCCGTCGCCCAGTCCCGCGCCCTGGTCCTCCTCGGCGAGTTGACGACGGACACCGGCGCCGACGTCACGGTCCGCCGCTGGGCGGCGGAGTTCCTGGGCGGGCTACTGTCCCCGCAAGCGCTGGAGACCGCCGTGGCGGGCCTCCACCGCCTGGCCGCAGACGGTGACGTGGATCCCTGGAACCGGCTGTGGGCCGTCGAGTCCCTGGCGAAGCTCGGCCCGGACGCGCGGCGGCTCGCCTTCGAGGCGGTGCGGGCGTTCCGTGGGGAGGCGGACGGGCCGGACGGCGACCTGCCGCGAGCGCTCGCGGTCGCGGCGATGGCGGACGTGAGCGAGGCCTGCCACTTCGACGCGGTGGACCTGCTCACCCGGCTGGCCGAGGACACCTCACGCCCGGGTCGTGAACGACTCCAGGCCGCCACAGGTCTCCTGGAGATCAGCGACCTTCATGCGAAGCGGGGCACCCGCCTGCTCGGACTGATCGCAGAAGACCCTGCGGTCCGAGCATGGGAACGCCGCCAGGCCGCCGAAGCCCTTGCCCGTTACGGGCCTGCTTGCCGTGCGCGGGCCGTCGACCTGCTCGACGCCATCGCCGACGACGTCTCCACCGACCCCTGGGAGCGGGCGGAAGCCGCGATGGCCCTCGCCGAGCTGTCCGCCGACAAGCGCGAACGCGCGATCGCCCACCTGCGGCGCATCGCGCTGGGCCAAGGCGTCTCCGGCGACCAGCGCCGTCACGCCATCGGCATGCTCCTCGGCCTGGGGCCTGAGGCGCGTGCCGCGGGCATCAAGGCGCTCCAGTCGATGGCCGGCGACCGGAGAGCCGGAGACGACGAACGATGGGAAGCGTTGGCCGTCCTGGTGGAACAGGAGGAGGACCGCGACCTGCTGGCCCGAACCCTCCACGAACTCGCAGGCGAAACGAGCGCCGATGCGGGCGTGCGGCGAGCGGCGGCGGACGCGCTGGCGATGCTCGGCGACGAGCGACGTCGTGAGGCGGCCGAGGCGCTCAGGAACCTGTCCGCCGACATGACCGTCGCGGGCGTCCACCGGGCCCTGGCGCTGGGCTCCCTGGCCGCCATGACCTCGGACGCGTCCGTCCAGGAAGAGGCCGGTGAAGCGCTGGCGCGGGAGGGGGCCGACGCCTCCACCCCGGCGCCGCTCCGTCGTCTGGCCGCCGAGGCGCTGACCCGCCGTCACCTGGTACACCAGGGCAAGGCCGCCGAACTCCTCCACGAGATCGCCACAGAGGACTCGGCGGAACCCGAGGAACGGCTCCTGGCCGCCCAGGCATTGGCCGGAACGGGGCCGGGCGGCCGGGAGGCCGCTGTCCGGCTCCTGAAGGAGTCCAGCACCGACCCGCTCGCGAGCCCGTACGAGCGAGCCGTCATGGCCATGGCCCTCGCTGAGCTTCGGCCGTCGTACCGGAGGTCCGCCGGTGACCGCGCCCGAGCACTGCTGGACGATCCCGGCTTGCCGGCCGACCGGCGGCTGACGATCGCTCGGGATCTCACCGAACTGGGGACGCCGTATCGGCAGGCCGCCATGGCCGCCCTGCATGATCTCGTGGTCGACTCCTCGTCCGACAGCGGGACGAGATTCCGCGCGGCCGAGGCCCTCGCCCGCGTGGCCGGCGCCAAGGGCCGGGTCAAGGGGCCGCTCTCGCCTCGTGACGCGCCGGACTGACCAGGGGTGGCGCGAAGCGGATGGAGCACCAGACGGTGCGGCCGAGGCCGGGGCCGGAAGCGTGGGTGCCCCACTCCTCGGCCAGTTCGCGGATGATCAGCAGCCCTCGGCCGTTCTCCGCGTCCGGTTCCTCGCGCACCACCGGTGCGCCGTGCAGGGCCCCAGGGTCGTTCACTTCCACGTAGATCGCGCCGTCGTCCTCCACGAGCGTCAGTGCGATGAAATCGTCGCGCCCGCATCCGGCGTGCGTGATCGCGTTGGTCACCAGCTCCGAGACGGCGAGAACGACGTCGTCGGCCGCCGGGTGGTCGGTGCCCAGCCATCGGCGCACCTGACGACGCGCGAGCGGCACTGATTCGCGGACCCCCGGCAGGGCCGCCCTCCCCAGAACATTCGGCCGCGGATTCGCAGGCTCCATCGTTTCACCGTCCGTTTCCGAAATCCGATCCGCAGGACTTCCGACGGTGCCAGAATCCAACTACGCTTAGTGCTTGATCGACTTCAACGAGTTATCAACGCATCGACTGAAACCCTCGGTGAAACGCTGAGGAAAGGCCACCCGGAGCCCCCCATGCCAAAGGAAAGCGAGCTCAACCCGTCCGAATCCCCGACCGCCCTGTTCGGTTTCGAGCTGCGACGACACCGGAAAGACCGCGGATGGTCGCAGATCCGCCTCGCCCGCGCGATCCCCTACTCGGTGGGCACGATCAGCATGATCGAGACGGCACGGCGCTCCCCGTCCGAGGACTTCGCCCGCCGCTGCGACGAGGCACTACAAGCCGAAGGCGCCCTCATGCGCCTCTGGCCCATGGTCAGCCGCCCCACCGCTCCCCCCTGGTTCCGCCCCTGGCTGGACGTGGAGACCACGGCCGAGTCCCTTCGGACCTGGGAACCTCTCCTCGTTCCCGGTCTTCTCCAGACCAAGAGCTACGCACAGGCCATGTTGAGCGGAGAACCCGGCGTCAGCCCGGAGGAGGTCGAGGAACACCTGTCGGCGCGAATGGAACGACAGGCCATCCTCGGACGCCCCAAACCCCCCATGCTCTGGGTCGTCATCGACGAGGGAGTGCTGCACCGGCGCATCGGCAGTCCGGCCGTGATGGCGGAGCAGCTCACCTACCTCCTCGAAGCAGGCCGGAGCCCGAGGATCATCATCCAGGTCCTCCCCTTCCGCGCCTACTCCACGACGGGCCTCCTGGGCGGCTTCGCCATCGCCCAAGCTCAAGGCACCCCCGACACCGCATATGTAGAGGCGGCCTCGAATGCCCAAGTGACCGACTGGACAGAGACCGTGCGGACCCTAGCATTCAGATACGAGGGAATTCGCTCCGAAGCATTGTCACAGCGCGATTCCCTGGAGCTGATCAAGGAGACGGTGCAGCGATGGACGAGCTGATCCGCGAGTTACGGAAGGTCGAGTGGATCAAATCGACCCACTCAGGAAGCAATGGCGGCAACTGCGTCGAGATCGCGCGTCTTTCCGGAAGCCATCGTGGCGTACGCGACAGTAAAAGCCCTTTCGGGCCGATCCTGATGTGCAACGGGCCGGCCTGGAACGCGTTCATCCGCGGGCTGAAGCACGGGCTGATCGAAGATGGGGTGAGGCGGAGGTCGGAATGACCCGGGAGCTGGAAGAGGTCACCTGGCGGAAGTCCTCCTGGTCGGGGCCCGACGGAGGCAATTGCGTCGAAGTGGCCCAGTTTTCCGGAGGACGACGAGGCGTGCGCGACAGCAAGAACCCCCTCGGGCCTGTCCTGGTGTGCGAAGGGTCAGCGTGGGAGATGTTCATCGACGGCTTGAAGGAGGGAGCCAGGAGGACATTTTGCGGGGGTATGGGTTAGTTGCTCCTTGTTCGGAGGCATGGTGAGCAGCACCCATGTTCGCGACCGGGGGCTGGACGGTGGGACTCAGGGAGACGGGCGTCCGAGACTGGGCGCGGCGGCGGGGCGTCAAACATGAGCGCCTGGAAGCCGTGCGGCCATTCGCCTCCGGACGGGTGCTGGACGCCGGACACGTGCGCGAGGCCCTGGAGGCGCTGCTCCGCCCTGGCGACCGGGTGGCCCTCGAAGGGGACAATCAGAAGCAGGCGGACTTCCTCGCCGAAGCGCTGGCCGGCTGCGATCCGGGCATGGTGCACGACCTGCATCTGCTGATCTCCTCCATCAGCCTGCGCGAGCATCTGGACGTGTTCGAGCGGGGCGTGGCCCGCCGCCTCGACTTCGCCTACGCGGGCCCGCAGAGCGTCCGCATGGCGCAGCTTCTCGCCGACGGCAAGGTCGAGGTGGGGGCGATCCACACCTACGTCGAGCTGTACGCGCGGATGTTCGTCGACCTCGCGCCGGACGTCGTACTGCTCTGCGCCGAGCAGGCGGACCGCGAGGGCAACCTGTACACCGGCGCCAACACCGAGGACACCCCGACCATCGCCGAGGCGGCGGCCTTCCACGACGGCGTGGTGCTGGTCCAGGTCAACGAAGTGGTGGACGAGGTCCCCCGGGTGGACATCCCCGGCGGCTGGGTGGACCTGGTCGTGCGGAGCCCCCGGCCGTTCGCGCTGGAGCCGCTGTTCACCCGCGACCCGCGCCACATCGGCCAGGTGGAGATCCTGATGGCCATGCTGGCGCTGCGCGGCATCTACGAGCGGCACTCGGTGACCACGCTGAACCACGGCATCGGCTACGACACCGCCGCGATCGAGCTCATCCTGCCGACCTACGGTGAGGAGCTCGGCCTGCGCGGCAAGATCTGCAAGCACTGGACGCTCAACCCGCATCCGACGCTCATCCCCGCCATCGAGAGCGGCTGGGTGGAATCGGTGCACTGCTTCGGCGGGGAACCCGGCACCGAACGCTACGTGGCCGCCCGCCCCGACGTCTTCTTCACCGGCGCCGACGGCTCGCTGCGGTCGAACAGAGTGCTCTGCCAGCTCGCGGGCCAGTACGCCGTCGACCTGTTCATCGGTTCGTCACTCCAGATCGACGCCTGCGCGAACTCCTCGACGGTCACCGAGGGGCGCCTGGCCGGTTTCGGCGGAGCGCCCAACATGGGACACGATCCGCACGGCCGCAGGCACGCCTCGCCCGCGTGGCTGAGCCTGCTGACCGGTGAAGCCCCCGCGCTCCGAGGACGCAAGCTCGTCGCGCAGGTCACCCAGACCTTCCGTTCCGGCGGCACTCCGGCGTTCGTCGAGTCCCTGGACGCCGTCCTGGTCGGCGAGGAGACGGGCATGCCCATACCCCCGATCATGATCTACGGCGACGACATCAGCCACGTGGTCACCGAAGAGGGGGTGGCCTACCTCTTCAAGGCCACCAGCATGGCCGAACGGCGCGAGGCGGTCGCGGCCGTCGCGGGCGCCACCCCGGTCGGCCGCGACATGGACGAGCGGCGCGTGGAGGAGCTGCGCCGCGACGGCCTGGTCGCCCTGCCCGAAGACCTCGGGGTCGACGTCCGCAAGGCGCAACGACGCCTGCTGGCGGCGCGCAGCGTCGAGGATCTCGTCGCCTGGTCGGGCGGCCTCTACGATCCACCGGCCCGGTTCCGGACCTGGTGAGGGCCGATGTCCACGACGCGCGAGCGGAGTCCGGCACGAGCACCGAGGCCCTCGGCGGACGTGCTCGCCAACCTGGCCGTCCGAGCGCTGTGCGAGGAGGCGCGGTTGAGCCCCAAGCCAGGCCTGGTCGACGGGCGCGGCGCCGGCGCGCACGGGGACATGGACCTGGCGCTCCTGCTGGCCTCCGCCGAGGCGCTGCGGCCCGCGTTCCGGTCGCTCGCCGACGCGGCCCGGCGGACGGCAACCGGCGCCGGACCTCGCGGGGAACTCGACCTGCGCGAGGAACTCCAACGCCGCCGGGGACTCGGGCCGCGCGACGAGTACGAACCTCGACGGCTGCTCGTGCTTCGCGAGGAACTGGGACGGATCGGCCGCGCGGGTGAGGCGGCCATGTCACGGGTCACCGGAGGGGTGAACACGCACCGCGGCGCGCTGTGGACCCTCGGACTGCTGGTCGCCGCCGCCGCCATCGGCGCCGCCACCGACCGCGAGGCCGCTCGCGTGGCGGCGCGGCTCGCCGGCCTTCCCGACCGGAACGTCCCGGCGGGGGCGATCTCCCATGGCGAGCGGGCGCGGCGCCGGTACGGGGTGAGCGGGGCGCGCGGCCAGGCCGTGGCGGCCTTTCCGCACGTCATCGGCGTCGCGCTCCCGCGGCTACGCCTGGCCGGAGCGGCCGGGCTCCAGCAGGACGCGGCCCGGTTGGACGCCCTGCTGGCGGTGATGAGCCTGCTGGAGGACACCTGCGTCCTGTACCGGGGAGGGCGGGAGGGGCTGCGCGTCGTGCGGTCGGGCGCCGAGCGCGTCCTGGCCGAGGGCGGCGCCGGTACGCGGCGTGGACGTGACGCGCTCCTGGAACTGGACGAGCGGCTCACCGCCCGGCGGCTGTCGCCCGGCGGTAGCGCCGATCTGCTGGCCGCGGCTTTCTTCCTCCACTCTGTCCCGTGGCCGTCGCCCGCCGACGCACGGCCGTGCCGACGTCAAGGGAGGCGTCCCGCATGCAGACGCTGAACTACGAGTTCCCCGCCGATCGGGAGCCCGCCCGGCGGGCGCACGTCGGGGTGGTGGGGTCGGGGGATCTGGAGATCCTCATGACCCCGGAGGCGTCCGGCGGCGCTCGCGTACGCGTGCGCACCAGCGTCGACGGGTTCGACACGGTGTGGCGCACCGTGCTGGAGCGGTTCTTCGCGCGTCACCGTGTCGCCGGAAGCTTCGAGCTCAACGACTTCGGGGCGACGCCGGGCGTGGTCACCCTGCGCCTGCGGCAGGTGATCCAGGAGGGCGGCATATGACCTCTGGGCCGCTCCCTGGACAGCCGCCCCCCGACCAGCCGCCCCCGGACCCGGCGGCCACGGACCCGGCGGCCACGGACCGGGTGGTGCCGCTCGCCCGCGACAGCTTCATCGAGTTGCACGCCCGGGCGCGCGCCACCGCGCTGCTCGACGACGGCACCGCCCGCGAGCTGTGCGGCCCCTTCGACCGCATCGAGTCCCCCTGGCTGGCGGCCCAGGAGGTGGTCCCGCAGTCCGACGACGGCGTCGTGGTGGTCAAGGGGGAACTCGGCCGGCGACCGGTGGTCGTGGTCGCCATCGAGCAGGCGTTCCAGGGCGGCGGCATCGGAGAGGTCTCCGGGGCCAAGATCACCGCCGCGCTGTCCCTGGCCGCCCAGGACAATCGGCACGGCGTCCCGACCGCCGCGATACTGCTGCTGGAGACCGGCGGGGTACGCCTCCAGGAGGCGAACCTCGGCCTGGCCACGGTCGCCGAGGTGTGCTCGGCGGTCCTGGAACTGCGGGCGCTGAGCCCCGTCATCGGCGTCATCGCAGGAGCGCTGGGCTGTTTCGGCGGCATGAGCATCGCCGCCGCGCTCTGCACCGAGCTGATCATGACGAGGGAGGGGCGTCTCGGGCTCAACGGTCCCGAAGTGATCGAGTCCGAGGCGGGCGTCGCCGAGTTCGACGCCTCGGACCACACGCTGATCTGGTCGATCCATGGTGGCACGCAGCGCACCGCGACCGGTCTGGCGAACGTGCTCGTATCCGACGACGTGGCGGAGGTGCGATCCGCCGTACGCGAGGCCCTGGGACGCGGCGTGCCGGACGAGCACCGCTCCCAGCGAATCGGCGAGCTGCGAGCGCTCCTGGAGGCCGTCGACCCGGCGCACCCTCCGGACCCGGCCGACCTGCCCGCCCTACGGGTTAACGCCGCACCTGTCGGCAGCGCCGTACGGACGAACGCCGCACCCGGCGAACCGGCAGTACCGGCCAACACCGCACCCGGCGAATCCGCGGTGCCCGCGAACGCCGCACCTGGGGAAAGCGCAGTACCCGCGAACGCCGCACCCGGGGAAGGGGGGCGCCCGATGAGGACGAGGGACGCGGCGCCGGCGTCGCGGGGACTGGCCTGGATACGCGCGCTGGCCGGAGGGGAAGTGGGGTCCGTGGTCCCGTCTGTGGTGACGGCGGACATGAGCCTCGGGAACGATTCGGCCCGCCTGCTCGCCGTCGTGCCCGACCCGGGCAGCCCCTACCACCGTGCCCGTGCGGGCGAGGTCGGGCTCCGCGAGGGGCCGGCGCTCGCCGAGGCGGTGACCGAGGTCGTCACCACGGACGCCGGGCTGCCCGAGGAGCGACGCCGTCCCATCGTCGCGGTCGTCGACGTCCCCAGTCAGGCGTACGGACGGGTCGAGGAACTGCTGGGCATCCACCACGCGCTGGCCACCGCCGTGGACGCCTACGCCTCGGCCCGCACCGCCGGGCATCCCGTGATCGCGCTCATCGTCGGAACGGCGCTGTCCGGCGGATTCCTCGCCCACGGTTCGCAGGCCGGCCGGATGCTGGCGCTGGATGACCCGAAGGTGGTGATCCACGCCATGCACGAACAGGCCGCCGCGCGGGTGACCCGGCGGACCGTCGCCGAGCTGGAGGAACTGGCCCAGCGCATCCCTCCGCTGTCCTACGACGTCGCCGACTGGGCGAAGCTCGGCCTGTGCGACGAACTGCTGGACGTCGGCGATGCCGACGAGCCGACCGGCGAGGACGTGGGGCGGGTGCGGGCCGCGCTGACCGCGGTCGTCGGCCGAGCCCGCCACGGACCTCGCGACCTGAGCGACCGCCTCACCTCACCCGCCGCCCTGCGCACCCGGGCCGCCTCACGCCGCATCCACGAAGCGCTCACGGCCCAGTGGCGATGACCGGGCGACAACGGTGGCGCCCGCACGACCTGGTGCGGATCACCGACATCGCGGAGATCGCTGACGCGCTGCCTGACTGGTCCCGCGCCGCGCTCCAAGACGCACCGTTCAATCCGAACCAGCCCGCATTGCCCGTCCGACCCCGGCTGGAAGAGGCGCTGCCGGAGTGGGCCTCGGCCTCGCTGGCCGTCTGCCCTTGGGGCGTCGTGCGGCGGGCGCCGCATCCGTCCGGCCTCATCCCGATCGGCGTACGCGGCCCCGGCCGGTGGCAGCGTCATGCCGTCCTTGTCCCCTCCCACGCGGTCACCCGCACCGTGTCGCCCGAGGACCTGCGGGCTCGGCGCCCCGCCGATCGCCGGCTCGCCGTCACCCTGTCCGCCGTCGCCTCACTGCTCGCAGACGAACCGGGAGGACGACCCGGAGACGGCGGCCTGGTGTGGGGGCCCACCGGAGCGGTCGGCTTCGAACTGGCCACCGGGCACGTCGTCACCCATTCCGGAAGCGACCTGGACCTGCTGGTCCGAACCCCGAACCGGCTGGATCGGGCGTGGGCCGCGCGCCTGGAGACCGCCTTCGCCGCCCTGCCCGCCCGGGTGGACTGCCAGTTGGACACTCCCCTCGGCGGGATCGCCCTCGCCGACTGGGCACGCCCGGACGGCCCGGTCATGGTGCGAACCGACCACGGCCCGGAACTGGTGGACGACCCCTGGGCGCTCGCATGACCGCCGGCCACCCGCCCCGCCCACGATCCGGCGGCACGGCCTCTCCCAACCCCGCGCCTGATCCGGCGTCCGTCGCCGTGAAGCGGCCGTTCCCATGGACGGCCGACCGTCTCAGGGTCGCGTACCTGTATCCGGGCCAGGGGACCCAGCGACCGGGGATGCTCCATGACCTGCCCGATCACCCGGCCGTCATAGCGACCCTCGCCGAGGCGGAGCGGATCCTGCCCGGGTCGCGGCAGGACTCCGCACCCGCGTTGCGGTCCACCGTCACCACGCAGGTCGCCCTGTGCGTCGCCGGGGTCGCCGTGACCCGGGCACTCGCCGCGGAGGGCGCGACTCCGGACGTCGTGGCCGGGCACTCGGCGGGCGCGTTCGCCGCCGCCGTCGCCGCCGGGGCCCTCACCTTCGCCGAGGCGCTCATCGCCGTGCGCCACCGCGGCGAACTGATGCGCGACGCCTATCCGTGCGGGTATGGCATGGCGGCCGTACTCGGGTTGGGCGTCGCGCAGGTGCGGCGCGTGGTCGCGTCGGCCGCCACCGACGCGGACCCCCTCTACGTCGCCGTCATCGACACCGACCAGATGGTCGTGGTCTCCGGTGGCCTCCGCGCGCTGGAGCGCCTGTCCGCCGAGTCGTCCCGCGCCGGCGCCCGCCGCGTCCAGCGTCTCGACATCGGCGTGCCCTCACACTGCCCACTCCTCGGCCATGTCGCCGAGGTCATGGCCGACCATCTGGCCGCGATCCCCCGGCGCCGGCTCACGGTCCCGTTCATCGGCGGCGCGGGCCGGCTGCTCCGCGACACCGACACCGTCCTTGCCGACCTCGCCCACGGCATCGCCACGACGGTGAGATGGCGTGACGCGAACGCGCTGCTCGGCGAACTCGGCACGGCATTGTTCATCCAGACACCGCCGGGGCACGTCCTGGCCGGCTTCGCACGGGCCGCGCATCCATACGCCCGCTGCGTCACCCTTTCCGACACCCCCATCCCCGAGGCCGCCCTGCTCAGCCACCGCGTCCATATCGGCACGTGAGCCCGCCACGAGCGGCCTTTTCTGGCGTCGATGCCCTCCCCGGACGTGCGCCTCCGCATAGAGGACAGAGCCGTGTCCGGCGGCGGTCAGAGCGATGAAATCTGTGTCTGTCGAGACTCAACAGGCGTGTCTTCTCAAAGTGGTTGAAACAGTCAATAATGGCAGCGCGGTAGTAATCATCTGCACCTCGACGTCCAGGAGGTACCAGTGAGAACGACCCTTCGTGCCCTCAGGCCGGCGCTCGGCGTGACAATCGGGCTGGCGCTGACGGTGTCCGGCGCCTTACCGGCCTCGGCGACGACGGCGGCCACGGACGCCGCCACGAAGACCGCCGCGAGTTCCTCCTCGGTCGCCACGACGGCGACGTGGGAACTGCGCGACATTGGGCAAAGCATCTGCGTCACGTCGCAATACGGTCACCCCGGCACGTACTTCTTGGTTCCGGTCTACGGCACCTGGTCGACGACCCTCACGACCGGACTGCGGAACCTGCCCCCCGGTTCGACCAGCGTCGGCGGCACACCGATCCTGCCCGGATCGGAGTACGACTCGACGATACGCGGATTCGTCCAGCTGACGGTGGCGCCGACCCCCGTCGGAACCTACACCGCAGAGGTGTGGGCCTCGGACGGGACGGTGACCCAGGCCGTGCCCGCCATCATCAACGTCCGCGAGAGCTGCTGAAAGCCGGAGAGCACGGCGGTCTCGGTCGACAGAGCCCAGGGTGACGGCGGTCTGCCGTCACCCTTCGCAACGAAGAGGGTGGGTCACGGGGTCCAGGCCGGGTCGCGGCCGATGAGGCCGAGGAGGCGGGCGAAGGGCGGGGCGTCGTCCGGTACGGCCACCGGGGGGCCGAAGGCGCCGCGTTGCCTGCCCATCTCGACCATCTGGTCGCTGAAGCGCTTCGCCCGCGCGACGGCCTCGGCGTCCGGTTCGTACTCCTGGCCAGTGGCTGTGGCCAGGTCCCAACCATGCACGACCATGTCGACGAGCCACAGTTCGGGCAGCGTGGCCATCGGCAGGCCCATGTCGCTGGTGCCCTCCCACGCCTCGGGCTTCGACCAGGCGGCCAGCATGCGCTCCGCCCGTTCGGGGAAGTCGCCGGCGTACGGGCCCTGCACGGTTCTCGGCCCCTTGCGCGCCAGCGACTCGAACATCTCCGCCACCCACTCGATGTGGCTGATCAGGTCCTTGACGTCGAACTTCTCGCATGGCGTCGGGAGGCCGAGCTGCTCGTCCCGTACTCCGCGCACCAAGTTCGCGGTCTGTTCGGTGGCACGCCTCATCACCGGCATCATGTCGTCCATGGCTGCCATCCTGCCGCGCTCCCCCGAGGCGCGGCTTGTAGAAACGCGACAGCGCGGCTGGGTGAACCCGTACGCGGGGCTCGCCGCGTTCGACTTCGCCCGCCAGACGCCGTCATCCGACATCTCGGCCTATGTGGACCACTTCTGGGTGGTGACCTGGACCGGCCTCGCGGAGCCGTACGAGCAGCGCATCGTCTCCCACCCGACCGTCAACATGACGATCACCCGGGACTTCCACCGGATCGCAGGGGTCATCAAGGGCGGGTTCTCCTACACGATGCGAGGCGACGGTCGCGTGCTCGGCGTCCGTTTCCGGCCCGGCGGCTTCCGTCCGTTCCTCGACGGCCCGGTGTCCCAGCTGACCGGCCGTTTCGTGGAGATCGGAGAGATGTACGGCCCGGCCGGCGCAGCTTTGGTCGAGGACGTCCTGGCCGAGCGCGACACCGCGGCCGCCATCGCACTCATCGAGACCTTCCTGTCGAGCCTCAAGCCGGTGCGGGATCCCGTCGCCGAGGAGGTCGCGGCGCTGGTGGGCATGGTGGAGAGCGACGTGTCCGTGACCAGGGTGGACGAGCTGGCCACCAGATCAGGACGGTCGGTCCGCTCGCTCCAGCGGCTGTTCCGGGACTATGTCGGCATCGGCCCCAAGTGGGTCATCCGCCGCTTCCGGTTGCACGAGGCCGCCGAGCGCATCAACGACGGCCTGGACCTCGCCACGCTGGCCGTCGAACTCGGATACACCGACCAGGCCCACCTGACCCGCGACTTCACCGCCGCCGTCGGCATGCCCCCTGCCGCCTACGCCCGGCTCATCAACCGGCCCTGACCCATGCCACCGGTTCCACCCGCCGCACGCCACCGTCTCGCCGAGTGGTCGCCCCCTGCCCCGCGGCGCGGTGCACGACGTCTCCGGCTTCGATGAGGGCCGGACGTGTCGGTCGGGCATGCCGCCACGCTGCGCGCCGCTTTGCCGTCCCTCATATACGAGCATATGCTCTTATCGCAGTACACAGGCACCCGGCCCGGAACGGCCGTGTCCTGTGCCCGCGCTTGGGCGCACTGTCGCGTCACACCACGCGGCGTCCTGTGGGTACGACCCTCCGCCGACTCGGCGGCGGGTCCGCCGTTCCTTCACGCGGCATGGCATGCCTGACCACACCCGCACTCAGATGCGGTCACCGACAAGGAGATCGACCGATGGTCGCCAGTGACCTTGTACTCATCGCCGGGGCCGGCGGCGTGGGCCGTATGGTCCTCGACCGGTTGCGCGCACAAGATGTGCCGGTGCGGGCGATGGTCCGCCGCGACGATGATCGTGCCGCCGAGATGCGCGGGCTCGGCGCGGAGGTCGTCGTCGGCGATCTGACCCGGCCCGAGACCGTGGCGGCCGCGCTGGAGGGCGTGGGGCGGATGTACTTCGCGATGCCCGTGTCGCCGGACCACCTGCTGGCGGCGACCGTGGTGGCCACCGTGGCGAGAGAGCACGGTGCACTCAGCGGCCTGGTGGGGCTGTCCCAGATGACGGTGTCGCAGATGACCGCGACCAGCACCGCGGAGTCGCACCAGCAACGGCTGCACTGGCTGGCGGAGCAGGTGCTGAACTGGTCGGGCCTGCCGGTCGTGCACCTCCGTCCGACGTCGTTCCTGGACAACCCGCTGTTCACCACGCTGGCGGCGCGGTCGATCCGGGCGAGCGGCACCATCGAACTGCCGTTCGGCACTGGGCGCACCTCTCCGATCGCGGCGGAGGACGTCGCGCGGGCGGCCGCCACCGTACTGCGCGACCCGGCCCCGCACATCGGGCACGTCTACGAGCTGACCGGGCCCCGCGCGGTGGACATGAACGAGATGGCCGAGGAGTTCTCGCGGGCGTTGGGACGTCCGGTCTCCTACGTCGACGTTCCTTTGGACCGGTGGCGGGCCGAGGTGCTCGCGAAGGCGGGCCTGCCGCCGCACACCGAACAGCACATCGCCACCATGGCCAGGCTGCACCGGGAGAACCGCTACGACCGCACGTCCGGCGACCTCGAACGCGTGACCGGCGCGCCCGCCCAGACGATCGAGGCCTTCGTGACCGCCCGGAGGGACTTCTACCTGGGCTGACACCGCCCGAGCGACCGCGCCACGGGCCTACAGGGCTCGTGGCCGGGGACTCGTGGCCGCGGGGGTACGTGGCCGCGGGAACCGGCTGCTCTGGGTGGCGTTCCCAGAGCCGCGCCTCACTCGGCCCAGGGCTGGAAGCCGGTGTGGAGGACGGCTCCGAGGGAGGCGCGCAGCCGGGCCGCCTCGCCGGTTCCGAAGGTCTCCTCGAACCGGGCCTGCACGTCCCGCCACAGAGGCAGCGCGGCCTCCAGCCGGGAGAGCCCCTCAGGTGTGATCGTGACGACCCGCGCACGACGGTCCGACGGCGACGACTCGACGGCCACCAGCCCCTCCCGGACGAGTGGCTTGAGGTTCGAGGCCAGCGTCGTGCGGTCCATGGCGATCATTTCGGCCAGCCCGGTGATCGTCGTCTCGCCGTGGACGCTGAGCTTCTGCAGGATGCTGAACTGCGTCGCGCGGAGACCGGCCGAGGCCAGGGCCTTGTCATAGGTCGCGCCGAGATAGCGGGCCGCCTTGCGCAATGCCAGGTTGTTGCACGAGTCGTAGTGCTTCGCCGGCGCGGGATCCATCGTGTCCTCCAGAGCTTCTCCGTCCAGGATAAGAGCACATGCTCCCAATTGCGGCGCCGCGCGCCCACGACCGCCCGGGGCGCCGGTTCGCGGAACCGAACCCAAAGCGTCGCTGGAGTGCTAGGTACCGATGATCTCGTCGCGCGGAAGCGCCGCGAGAGTGCGTAGTCCACGGAGAAAGGCGTCGCGGTCCTGCTCGGGAAGCCGGGCCAGGAGGCGTTCCTCGTTACGCCGGATGGCGGCCTGCGCGGCGTCGCGTACGCGGCGGCCCTCAGCGGTCACCGACAGCAGGCGGGCGCGCCGGTCGCCGGGGTCGGGAGTGCGCTCGATGAGTCCTGCTCGCTGGAGGCGGTCCAGCACTCCGATGATGCGCGTCTTGTCGGCGCCGATGGACTCGGCGAGCGCGGCCTGGGTGCGCAGCGGCCGCTCACCGAGGGCCAGCAGGACGGAGTACTCCCACATGGACAGGCCGTGCTCGCGCAGGACGGGCAGCTCGGCGTCGATCAGCGCCCGGGTCAGTGGGCTCATCATCGCAGCCAGGTCGGGGCGGTCGGGCACGCCAGCACTATACGGGTTGACAGATAATATGCCTACGTAGACCATAAGCACTTGCATACTATCTACTAGTGCTTACGAATCACTCGAAGGAGAGCCGTCATGGACATACGTGAGCTCGATCGGCGCGCGGTGCGCGCGAGCGTCGACGTGGTGGCCGCGGTGACCCCCGCCGACCTGCGCCGCCCGACCCCGTGCGCCGGCTGGGCGCTGTCCGACCTGCTCGCCCACATGACCGCCCAGCACCACGGCTTCGCCGCCGCGGCCGAGGGGAACGGCGACGACCTGACCGCCTGGAAGGTCCACCCGGCCGGCGAAGACGCCGTCCCCCGCTACGCCGAGGCGGCCGAGCGGGTGATCGCCGCCTTCGCCGGCGAGGACGTGCCGGGCCGCACGTTCTCGCTGCCCGAATTCGGGCCGGACGCGCGTTTCCCCGCCGCTATGGCCATGTCGTTCCACTTCATCGACTACGTGGTGCACGCCTGGGACGTCGCCCGCACCCTCGGCAGGCCGTTCACCCCCGAGCCGGACCTGGTGGAGGCCGCCTGGCCCATCGCCCTGGCCGTCCCCAACGGGAAGGAGCGCCTGGCCCCGGGCGCCGCGTTCACCCCCGCCCTGCCCGCGCCGGCGGACGCGTCCCGCTTCCACCAGATCCTCGCCCTGCTCGGCCGCACCCCAAGCTGAAACCCCGAGGGGCTTCCTGAAGTGCCCTGGGGATCGAGCCGGAAATGTCGTCGACGGAGGGTACGGTCGGAGCTCGACATCTATCCGACCTGGGAAGATCCTCCCTCCGTCACGATCCAGGAGCCTACTGTGACCTCAGTTCTCAACCCTTACATCAGCTTCACCGGCCAGGCGCGGGAGGCCATGGAGTTCTACAAGAGCGTCTTCGGCGGCACCCTGACGCTGAACACCTTCGGCGAGCCGATCGCGCAGCACGGCGGCGACCCTGACCAGATCATGCACGCCATGCTGAGGACCGACAGCGGCTTCACGCTCATGGCCTCCGACACCCCGCCCGGGATGCCGCACAACCCGGGGGACAACATCTCGATCAGCCTCAGCGGAGACGACGCCGAGGACCTGCGCGCCTACTGGAAGGCGCTCAGCGACGGCGGCACCGTGACCGTTCCCCTCGAAAAGCAGGTGTGGGGCGACGAGTTCGGCGCCTGCGTGGACCGGTTCGGCATCTCCTGGATGGTCGACATCGTCGCACCTCAAGCCTGATCCATCCACACCGCGAGCCTCGGCCGACGCCGGGGAGGACCGCGCCGGCGAGACCGCGGCCCTCGCCGGCGCCATCCGAGGCCGTGCGCCCGGCGGCACCGTCCGGTCCGCAGCCCACACGACACGGGTGAGACGTCAGGCGGTCAGGCGGTCAGGCGGTCAGGCGGTCAGGCGGTCAGGCGAAGACGGTGCCCGTCTCGGTCCCCTGACCGTCTCCGGCCGGCCCACAGCGGACATCGGACGACCTCGCCGTCGGCGCATAGGACCGCTCAGGTTCAGAGCGCTGCTCTCTGCGCGTGGCGGTGCTCTGGTACAGTCGACGGGGTGAACGCCAGCCGCACCGCCCGTGAGCGGGTCAGAGCCGAGCTGATCGGCGAGATCAAGCAGGTCGCGCGGCGTCAGCTCGCCGAGCAGGGGGCAGCGGGGCTGTCGCTGCGCGCCGTCGCCCGAGAGCTGGGCATGGTGTCCTCGGCCATCTACCGCTACTTCCCGAGCCGCGACGACCTGCTCACCGCGCTCATCATCGAGGCGTTCGACGCGGTCGGCGCGGCCGTCGAGGAGGCCGAGGCCGCCTGCCCCCGCGACCGCCACCTCGATCGATGGATGGCCTCCTGCCGGGCCGTGCGCACCTGGGCTCTGGCCCACCCGCACGAGTACGCGCTCATCCACGGCTCCCCCGTGCCCGGCTACGTGGCCCCGGAGGACACCGCGGTGGCCGCCGCGCGCGACGGCATCGTCATGGCGCGCATCCTGCGCGACGCCCACGAGGCGGGCGAGCTGTCCCCGTTGCCGGGCCTGCCGCCCGCCCCCGCGTCCTTCGCCTCCGACGCGCAGGGGCTTCGCGAGGCTCTGTTCGTCGATCTGTCCGACGACGTCATCGCGCGCGCGCTCGCCGCCTGGACCTCCATCTACGGCTACGTCAGCTTCGAGCTGTACGGCATGTACAGAAACGTCATCGAAGGCGACCGCGCCGCCGCCTTCGACCACACCGCCCTCACCCAGGCCCACATCATGGGCCTGGCCCCGGCACCGAACTGACCCCCGCCGGGAGCCGGAACCACGCGGCCACGGAAGCACGTAGTAGAGGGGAGCGGATGCGGACGGCCGCGCGATGGATGACGCCCACTCGCCGGTCGGCCGAGACACACCGGATGCGATCACCGTCGTCACCTGACCGGACGCGAGAGCCATCGTGACCTTGTAAGGTTCCCGGCCTTTGGAACGATGTACGGGTGAGCGGCCCACGGCCGGCACGCCACCTGGGGGGTCGGGTGCCGTACCGCGCGTCCGACGGTTCCCGGGAGGTCTCCTGTGCACATCCGATTACCGGTACCACGCAAGGCGGCCTCACGGCGTCCAGGCCGGTCGCGCGTCGCCCTCGCCGTCGCCACGCTCGTCCTGGCGGTCGCGCCGGCCTGTTCGTCCCCGGCCGACGATCTGTCCTTTCCCGACGACCTGACGACCTCCGAGGGGCACGGCGGCGCCGGCGGCTCGCAGGAACGTTCCAGCCCCGGGAATGGGCCGGCCACCAAGAACGACGGCTCAGGCGGTGGGCTGGGCAACGGCTCGGGGTCCGGTTCCGGGTCAGGTTCGGGTTCGGGATCCGGTTCCGGCTCGAGGCCGACGTCCGGATCCGGCAACGGGGGTGGCGGACGGCAGCCGCTGAAGTGGGTGCCCTTCGGCCCTGCCGATCCTCAGAGCCCGCTGAACCCGGTCAAGAAGTACGGCTCGCTGTATCGGCATGACTGCGCGTCCCTCCTCGG
Organism: Sphaerisporangium rhizosphaerae; assembly: GCF_042665155.1. Lineage (NCBI taxonomy): Bacteria > Bacillati > Actinomycetota > Actinomycetes > Streptosporangiales > Streptosporangiaceae > Sphaerisporangium > Sphaerisporangium rhizosphaerae. The sequence continues at coordinate 259,438 of NZ_JBHTCG010000001.1, forward strand.
CGACGAAGAGAGCCGGCCGAGTTTCTTCAGCCTGTTCGAGAGCGCGGCCGAGGTGTGCACCGCGCTGACCGGCAACGCCGCCGAGCACTGGGAGGCGGCGCGGCGCAAGTACCAGGACCACCTCGGCGCGGAGCCCAGTGACAGCGCTCCCCCGTGTCTGGTCCAGGCCGTGCGGCGGTTCATCTCCGCGGCGCTGGCCGCCCACGACGCCGAGCCCTCGACCGCTCCCCCGGTGGTACGCGGCAGCGGCCAGGCGTGTCCCTTCGGCGTCACGTCCATCGAGGCCGACTCGGACGCGGAGGACCCGGAGGCGCACACGCTGCTGATCCACGGCACCGGTCTGTGGGTCAAGGACTCCAGGGTCACGGTGAACGGCGAACCGCTCAGCGCGGGGTACCTGTCCGGGCCCGACGGACGCGCCTGGGACGGGTACCTGACGGTCGACCTGCGGGCCGCCGCCCAGGCATCGCAGCTGAAGGTCTGCGTCGTCAACGACAACGCCCAAAGCTGCAAGACCTTCCCCAACCCCACGCCGGCCGGGCCATCGCCCGAGGCGTCGGACTCGCCCTCCACCGACGACACCGGCGCGGACCCGTCCCCGTCGGCGGAGGCCACCTCCGAGGCATCCCCCATGGACGACGCCGGCTCCGACCCGCCACCTTCGGACGAGACGACGGACCAGACGGCCTCCGACCCGCCCGCCTCGGATGAAACCGCCTCGGACACGGTCGCCGGACCGTGAGGAGATCGCGCCGTTCCGCGAACCGCGGGATCCCGCTCGCGCCCGCCCGCCCGATCGTCCGCCCGAGCCGGCCACCCGCCGGGGCCTCCCCTGCTCCGGCGCCCCCGGACACACCTGCCACCGCGCCGGAGACCCCCGCCACCGCGCCCTCCACCGCTCCGGCCGAGGAGGGACGCGTCGGCCAGGTGCTCAAGACCACGGCGGAGTTCCTGCCGCCGGTCACCGTCGCCACCGCGCTGCTGTTCTACTTCGGCTGGGCGCGCAGCGAGGTCCAGGCGCAGGAACTCGGCATCGACACCACCTCGCTGGACATGTCCGTCCAGGAGTACATGATGCGGAGCATCTCCTCGCTGTACCTGCCGCTGGGAGTGGGGGCGGCGGTGCTCCTGGCGGGCATCCACCTGCACCATCGCACCGTGACGATGGCGGCCGTGCGGGAGCGGCGGCCACGGCTGCGGGTCTGGGCCCGTCTGCTGTCGTCCGGCTGGCTGGTGGTGCCGCTCGCCGCCCTGCTGGTCGAGTGGGCGGTCCCGCAGCTGCACGACCTGGTGTTCCCCTTGGGCGTCGCGCTCGGCGTCCTGCTCACGACGTACGCCGCCCGCCTGCGCGCCCTGCTGGCCCGTGAGGACGGCCGTCCGCGCGCCACGGCGCCGAACTCGGCGCTGCATACCGCGCTGGTCGGCGTGATGGTCGTCGTCGCCCTGTTCTGGGAGGTGTCGGCGTACGCCGGCGTGGTCGGGCGCGGGCTGGCGGACCGGGTGGCGGGTAACCTCGGCAACCGCATCTCAGTCACCATCTACAGCCCCAAGGACCTGCAGATCCACGCGCCCGGCGTCAAGGTCACGGCGTTCGACGGCGAGAACTCGGCCTACGGGTTCTGCTACACGGGCCTGCGCCTGCTCCAGAGGTCCGGCGGCAAGTACTTCTTGCTCCCCGACGGCTGGACCCCGGCCGACCGCAAGGTGATCGCGATCGCCGACGACGCCGCCCTCCGCGTCGAGTTCGGCCGCGCCGCCCCCGGCGTCCCCGCCCACTGCTGACCGAGGCCGGCGGACACCCTCACGGGCAAGAGCGCGGCTGACCCCCAGGCACCGCATCTGGCCGGTGTCCTCGACATTTACGCAGGCCTGGGGTCACTGCATCTTCCTGGTGTAAGGGCCGTGAGAGTGGTTCGCCCCGAGTTATCGGGAGAAGCGTTTCACCGGCTCGCCTGTGAGGCGGCCGGGGGGTAGGCGGCGGCCGCAGATGGCGAGGAGGAGGTCCTGGGCCAGACCCCGGACCGGTTCTCCTGTGCCGTGGCTCCAGGCGAGGTCGGTCGCCCGCAGGCTGACGCCTGTGAGGTCGGTTCCGAAGAACGCGATGTTCTTCGGCCGCATCCCGGCCAGCACCATGGCGACTCGTTCCGGCGGGACCCGGCGGTCGAGGCCGAGGCCCACGGTGATGTCCAGCCCGTGGATGACGTCGTGCGCGAGCGCTCCGGCGGCGCCGCCGCCGGGGGGCGTCCACGGGTGGGTGACGTTGGCCCGCAGCGAGGCGAGCAGCGCCTCCGACGGCAGTTCGGCGGCGTCGCGGCGCGCGCAGCGGTCGGCCATGCGGTTGAAGTTCCCGCGCGCCTTGAGCAACTCCACCATCGTCCTGCCGAGTGAGGCGCGGAAGGGCATCGTCGTGTGGGCGACGACCTCGCGTACCCTCCAGCCGTCGCACAACGTGGGCGCGTCCCACTGTTCCGGTCGCAGAGCGGCGAGCAGGTCGGCCTGTTCGCGACGTTCCGCCGCCACCGCGTCCCGAACGCTGTCTTCGGTCATCACGATCTCCTATCCATGCAGGTGCGCACTGTCCGGCGCATGCGTTCGTGGTCGGTTCCAGTGGGGGTACGAGAGCGGCGCCGGAAAGTCATCGGTACGGCCCGCGCGATGTGTCGGTGACGGCGCATATGGTCGGGGGATGGTGGAGACGCTGACCGGCGCAGACTCCCGTCTTGAGCCGTTCCGGGCCGAACTGACCGGCTACTGCTACCGGCTGCTCGGCTCCGGCTTCGAGGCCGAGGACGCCGTGCAGGAGACGCTGCTGCGTGCCTGGCGGTCGTTCGGCCGCTATGACGAGCAGCGGGCCTCGCTGCGCACCTGGCTCTACAGCATCGCCACCAACGTCTGCCTCGACATGCTGCGCAGCCCGCAACGCCGGGCGCTGGCGATGGATCTCAGCCCGGTGGGGACACCCGGGCCGAACGTCGGTGCGCCGGCGCCGGAGCGGCTCTTCGTCCAGCCCGTTCCGGACGCGTCGGTGCTGCCGGCGGACGGCGATCCGCAGGAGCTGGCCGTGCAGCGTGAGACGATCCGCCTGGCCTTCGTCGCCGCGCTGCAGCACCTGCCGCCCCGGCAGAGAGTGGTGCTGATCCTGCGCGAGGTGTTGCGATGGAAGACCGAGGAGGTCGCGACCCTGCTGGATACCACCGCCGCGTCGGTGACCAGCGCGTTGCAGCGGGCGCGGTCGACGCTGAAGGCGATCGACGTCGTGTCCGGCGAGCCCTTCCGCCCGTCCGACCCCGCTCAGCGTGAGCTGCTCACCCGCTATTGCACGGCGTTCGAGCGCCATGACGTCACCGCGCTCGTCGCCCTGCTACGCGAGGACGCGACGATGTCGATGCCTCCCTTCACCTGGTGGCTCCGCGGCCGCGACCAGATCAGGCGGGCGTTGCTGGACCCGGACGCGTCCTGCGCGGGGGCGCGCCTCATCCCGGTCGCGGCGAACGGCTCGCCGGCCTTCTGGCAGACCAGGCCTGGTACCGACGGTGCGCACGTCCCCTTCGCCCTGGTCCTGCTCGACGTGTCCGAGGGCCTGGTCAGCGGCATCACCACCTACCTGGACGCCGCCCGCCTGACCCGCCTCTTCGGCGACCCGGTCACGGCCGTGCCGGCGCCCACGGGGAGCCCGCTCGCCATCAGGTGATGGCCGCTTCCCACAGTGCGCTCACCGGCATGGCGCGCATGCGCTCGCCGAAGGGCAGCGAGCTCAGCATTCCACAGAGGACGGCCTGCTGACATGTTGGACGGCACCACTGTGACACGATCGTCGCAGTTTGCCTGACGCATCCGTCGCATCTTCGCTGACACGTCGGTCGCTCTCGTGCGGGAACAATGGTCGCCGGGCGATGACGGTGCGGGACAGGATGCCCGCGGTCAGCGGGCCGAGGATCGGCCGTGTTGGGGGTGGGGGTGTGACTTCCGGGGGGTGAACTGCGAGAGGTCGTGGATGCGCAGGGCCTTTTCAATGTCGGTGACCCGGTGGACCACGGCGGTGAAGCCGCGCTGCCCGAACCGGCGGTGCTCCTCGGCCTCGAAGACCTCACCCAGGCGGGCGAACTCCCTGGCGGGCGTCACCTTGCGGAAGACGGGGAAGACCACAGTGTCCTCCCGGGCCTCGTGAGGCTCGTACATGCGGATGAAGGCGGCCATGTCGGAGACCAAGGCATGGCGCTGGTGGGCCGAGAGCCTGGAATGGTGGGTGGCGGCCAGGATGCGGGCGGTCACCTCGCGTCCGCGCCTGTGCTGCTGACACAGAACGGCGACCGTGTGGCGGAGTCTGCCGGCTTCGCGGAGATGCGGGAAGACGTACTTCTCTTCCAGGTACTCGTGGTAGCGCTCGATGAAGTCGCGGATGATCCGGGCCGCGGCGTGCAACTGCTGGGCGGGCACCTGCTCGCCGCGCTGGATCCGCCGGATCCCCTCCCGGTACACCAGCAGGACCCTCTTCAGCACCCCGTGCTCACGCATGAGGTCCTCCGGAGGCGTCACCCCCGGCTTGTGCCCGTGGGCCTGCGACGGGGACGCCGCCGCGAGCGCCGGGATGTCGGCTCCGGGAAAGACGGCGAGGGGCACCGCGCCGGCCAGGGCGACGGTGGACAGGCCCAGCAGGTCACGACGGCTCACCGCCAGCGAGTGATGATCTTCCACAATATCTCCGTTTTGCCCGGTTCTCAGGTTTCACCGCACGCACCTGCGTGTGATCGGAAAGTCCCCGGTCCCGCCGAGCCCCACGCCGACACGTGGGTAAATGCTTGATCCGCGGCATTGCCTCCGGCTCCTCCCGTCTCGCGCCATGTGGCCTCGCGGCCATGACCGGATACGGCTTGCGCCGGGTGAGCGGCGCGGCGTGCGTGATCGGGCGGCAGGCGTCCTGAGCTGGTCCGATATCCATCGGCGGATGGATTCGGCATCGATCTCGATATTGGACGACAGCGGAACAGGTCTGCTTTGCTCGCGGTTCCGATCCGATCTGCGAGTGAGGATGAGAATGCGAAAGTTCGGGGTGCGCCGGTTCGTCGGGACGACGGCGGGCGCAGGTGTTCTGGCGGTCTCGGTCATGGCAGGCGTCAGCGGGTACGGGACCGGCACGGCCGCCGCGGCGACGGCGGTGCTGACGCCGTCGGCCCGCGCGGACGCGGCCGGCAATGTGTCCCCGGCCGAGGCGCGACGGAAGCTACGCGAGCTGGAGAAGGCGTCCGACGTGCGCATCGGCGCGTACGTGGTCGACACCGCGACCGGGAAGGCGTTCGGCTACCGGTCCGGCGAGCGCTTCCCGCTGCTCTCCACCTTCAAGGCGATGGCCTGCGCCGCCGTGCTGAAGAAGGCGCGCACGTCGGACCCGGGCCTGATGAACCGGGTCGTCCACTGGACGAAGGAGGAGCTGAAGGACAACTCGCCGGAGACCGAGAAGCACGTGGACGACGGGATGACCGTCTCCGAACTGTGCCGGGCGGCGATCATCTACAGCGACAACACCGCGGGCAACATGATCCTCAAGCAGATCGGCGGGCCGAAGGGCCTGACGCGGTACTTCCGCACGTTGAAGGACCCGGTCTCCCGGCTGGACCGCTGGGAGACCGAGCTGAACCTGTGGAGCCCCAAGGAGCGGCGGGACACGACCACGCCGGTGTCCATCGCCCGCGACCTGCGCAGGGTGGCGGTGGGCTCCGCGCTCGACGACCGGGACGAGGCGCGGCTGAACGCCTGGCTGCTGGCGAACACGACCGGCGGGGAGCGCATCCGCGCCGGCCTCCCCAAGAATTGGATCATCGGCGACAAGACGGGCAGCACCGGCACCTACGGGGGCGCCAACGACATCGCCGTGATCCGCACCTCGCCGTCGGCCGCGCCGCTCGTCATGGCGATCTACACCAACGCCAGGGCCGCCCAGGCGACCTACAACAGCAAGGTCGTCGCCGACACCGCCACCATCCTCGCCCGCACCCTCGGCAAGCTCCCCTGACCGGGTAACGGAACCGAGGGATCCAGATTAGGGCCTTGGGCTTGTTCGGGGGGTGGGTGGGCGGGCGGGTTGCCGTGGCGCTGCGCGGGACTGGGTGCGGCGGTAGTGGGAGGGGGAGACGCCGTAGCGGTCGAGGAACGCTTGGCGGAGGGACTCGGCGGTGCCCAGGCCGCAGCGACCGGCCACGGCGGCCATGGGCAGGGTGGTGGAGGTCAGCAGGTGGGCCGCGGCCTCCACGCGGGCCTGCCGCACGAACCTGCCCGGCGGCTGCCCCAGGTGCCGCAGGAACAGCCGGGTCAGATGACGCTCGCTCACGCCCGCGTGGGCGGCGAGCGTCGCGACGGCCAGGTCGGCGGAAAGGTGGGCGGTGATGTGGTCGACCACCTTTCTGACCAGGCCGTCGGAGGGGGGCGCCGGGGCGGTGAACACGCTCATCTGCGCCTGGTTGCCCGGGCGTTGCAGGTAGGTGACGAGCTGCCGGGCCACGACGCGCGCCAGCTCGGGGCCGTTGTCCTCCTCGATGAGGGCGAGCGTCAGGTCCAGGGCGCTGGTCACGCCGGCGGAGGTGTAGACGTTGCCGTCCCGGATGAAGATGGGATCGGCGTCCACGCGGACCTCCGGATGGGCGGCGGCCAGCTCGGCCGCCCAGCGCCAGTGGGTCGTGGTCCGGCGGCCGTTCAGGAGCCCGGCGGCGGCCAGGATCCACGTTCCGGTGCACACCGACGCCACCCGCCGGCTCTCCGCCGCGAGCCGCCGGACGTGCCCGAGGATCAGCCGGTTGCCCGCGGCGTCCTGGCTGCCGCTCCCGCCGGACACGAGCAGCGTGTCGATCGGGCCGGTGATGCGTTCGAGTATCTCGCCTGGCTGCAGCGTCACGGTCGGGCCGCAGTCGATGGGCCGCGCGCCCGGGGTGGCCAGGCGGACCTTGTAGTAGGGGGCCGCGCCGTACCAGTTGGCGCATTCGAGGGCCGCCACGACGCAGGCGATGTCGAGCAACTCGGCGGCGTCGTAGCCGACGATCACGAAGTCTCGCGCGTCCATCCCCCGACTGTAGGCCGGAAGGACCGGATGCCCAAGATTCCGGACCTCACCGTCGGCGTCCCTTGGGCGCGGCGCGCCCGGCTCACATAGTCGGACCATGACGCAGACAACGACGACATCGACCTCCGCGGACGCGCGCGGCGGATGGCTCCGGTTCACCCTGCACTACGTCGAGATGATCATCGCGATGGCCGCCGGAATGGCCGTCCTGGGATTCCTGCGGTCGGCGGCGGGGCTGGACGTCTCCCACACTCGGCACCCCGACCTCGGCTACCTGCTGATGGCCTTCGACATGTCGGTCGGCATGGCCGTGTGGATGCGGATGCGCCGCCACTCCTGGCGGCACACGCTGGAGATGTGCGCGGCGATGTTCGCCCCGGCCGTCCCGCTGTTCCCGCTGCTCTGGCTGGGCGTGATCGACGGCGGCGCCCTCATGGTGCTCGCGCACCTGGCCATGCTCCCGTTGATGCTCGGCGTGATGCTCCTGCACCGCTCCGCGCACACCTGAGACTCCCGGCGGACGCGGCAGGCGGAGCCGACACGGTGTTGGTCAGCGGAGCGTACGCGCAGGCGGGGCTGCGGGGTGGACGCGTAGGCGGGGTGCGAGGCCCCGTCCGGCGGACACTGTCGGACGGGGGTCCCGTCCGGCGGATCGACCGCCGGACGGGCCCGCGGCGCGTCAGCGTCAGCGCAGGGCGCGGTTGACGGCGCTGAGGATGGCCTTGAGGGAGGCGGTGACGGTGTTGCCGTCGACGCCGACGCCCCACAGGACGCGGTCGCCCATCTGGCACTCGACGTAGGCGGCGGCCCGGGCGTCGGAGCCCGCGCTCATCGCGTGCTCGGTGTAGTCCAGGACGCGGACCTCGACCCCGATGCGGCCGAGGGCGTCGACGAAGGCGGAGATGGGGCCGTTGCCGACGCCCTCCACCTCGCGGATCTCGTCGCCGACGCGGATGTCGGCGCTGATGGCGTCCTTCTCGTCGACCTGGGAGACGTTGCGGTGGGCGAGCAGCCCGTAGCGCCCCCACGGCTTGGTGGCGTTGGGCAGGAACTCGTCGCTGAAGACCTCCCACATCTGCGCCGGGGTGACCTCGCCGCCCTCGTCGTCGGTGTGGGACTGGATGACGCCGGAGAACTCGATCTGCAGGCGGCGCGGCAGGTCGAAGCCGTGCTCGGCCTTCATGATGTAGGCGACGCCGCCCTTGCCGGACTGGCTGTTGACCCGGATGACCGCCTCGTAGGACCGGCCGACGTCCTTGGGGTCGATCGGCAGGTAGGGGACGGCCCAGGCGAAGTCGTCGACCGGAACCCCTGCGGCCACGGCGTCGCGCTCGAGGGCCTCCAGGCCCTTCTTGATCGCGTCCTGGTGGGAGCCGGAGAAGGCCGTGTAGACCAGCTCGCCGCCGTAGGGGTGGCGGGGGTGGACCGGGAGCTGGTTGCAGTATTCGACGACGCGGCGGATCTCGTCGATGTCGCCGAAGTCGATCTGCGGGTCGATGCCCTGGGAGAACAGGTTCAGGCCCAGGGTGACCAGGCAGACGTTGCCGGTGCGCTCGCCGTTGCCGAACAGGCAGCCCTCGATGCGGTCGGCGCCGGCCTGGTAGCCCAGCTCGGCGGCGGCGACGGCCGTGCCGCGGTCGTTGTGCGGGTGCAGGGACAGGACGATCGAGTCGCGGTAGGCCAGGTTGCGGTGCATCCACTCGATCTGGTCGGCGTAGACGTTGGGGGTGGCCATCTCGACGGTGGCCGGCAGGTTGATGATGACCTTGCGGTCGGGGGTGGGCTGCCAGACGTCGTTGACGGCGTCGCAGACCTCCTTGGCGTACTCCAGCTCGGTGCCGGTGAAGGACTCCGGCGAGTACTGGAAGTAGATCTCGGTGTCGCCCATGGTCTCGGCGAGCTTCTTGCACAGCTTGGCGCCCTCGACCGCGATGGCCGTGATGCCGTCCTTGTCCTGGCCGAACACGACGCGACGCTGCAGCGTGGAGGTGGAGTTGTACAGGTGGACGATGGCCTGCTTCGCGCCGTGCAGCGACTCGAAGGTGCGCTCGATCAGCTCGGGACGGGCCTGGGTCAGCACCTGGATGACCACGTCGTCGGGGACGCGGCCCTCCTCGATGATCTGCCGGACGAAGTCGAAGTCGGTCTGCGAGGCGGCGGGGAACCCGACCTCGATCTCCTTGTAGCCCATGCGGACCAGCAGGTCGAACATCTGCAGCTTGCGGTGGGAGTCCATCGGGTCGATCAGCGCCTGATTACCGTCGCGCAGGTCGACCGCGCACCATTGGGGGGCCCGGTCGATGACCTTGTCGGGCCAGGTGCGGTCGGTGAGGCGTACGGGCGTGAAGGACTGGTAGCGCTTGACGGGCATGGCGCTGGACTGCTGCTGGGGATACATGCGTGCTCCTGGTCGTGTCGGAACCGGGGCGGCACACGTCAGGACACAACGCCTGAACTGGTCTGAAACCTCAGAAAGTGGTCGCCACCGGGGTGAACCCTCATAGCGGCCGACGCGCATGGCTCGCTCCGCGGCGAGGGAGCCGGCCTCTTACAGGCCCTCGCCGCGGCAGCTAAGAAGCAGCCCGCGCAGCATACGAACGACGGTAGCAGACCCCGCCCCATCCCCGTAACACGATCACCCGATCAGGGGCCCCAAGGGGTCATAGCCCTCTCGGCTCCGAGAGAGTTTCAGCTCGTCAAGTCGCCCACGCCTCTTCCCTCATCACTCGAATTCGATGCCGAGTGCGTCGAGATATCCCAATTGTTCGGCATCCAACAGCTCCGGCGTCAACCGCCGCAACGGATGAAGCAGTTCCATGCCCACTACCACCGACTCAGAGATTTCGAGAATTGCGTTGAGCTGAGCCTCACGGACTCGCCCATCCGGCTCGACCGAAGCCATGATCGCGAGCAATCGAACGACCGTATCAGCCTCTTCCTGATCGAAGAGACGCGCCCAGTCGCTTGCATTATCAGCGCCGGCCTCTCGTTCATCAAGGGCTTCGGCCAAGATTCGCCTGGCCAGCCCGACAAGGTGCTCGGCGCCGACAGCCATCACAACCCCGGGAACTCTATAGGCCATGGGATGTGCGTTGCATTCGCCGCGGCCGGATTGAAGTTCGGGCTGTTCGGATTGTGCACCTGATGATGAAACAAGTTGCCGGCCTCGTCCTGAAACTGATGCCCGATGCGTATCCTGTACGTCTCGCCCATTGCCGAGTTGGATCCAGGTGGTGCCGTTCCGTCCGGACCGTGAATCCGAAGACGAACCGTCTTACCTGCATCATTCGTCCACTTGAACTCAAGGCCATACTGTGACCCACCGTTGGAATGCGGCGTCAGTTCCCGCATATGAGCATCGTCGGGAACGATGCTCATCGGATCCTTCCCTCTCAGGTCGTATCCACCACAGTTATGGACCAGCACCGGTGTGGTGCCGGCGAGCACATAGTACGTGTGGGTGTTGGCGATGGTGAGGTCGTGGACGGTGGGGTGGGTCGGCAGGGGGGTGGCGGCGACGACGGCCAGAGGCTTGCCGGTGGGGGTTCTGAGGTGGTCGGCGGGGGTGAGGTCTTCGGCGCGGACCCAGGTTTGGTCCTTGGTGTCCCAGAAGAGGTGGTGTTCGGTGGCGAGGATGACGGCGGTGTGGTCGCCCTTCTTGCCGTCGGTGTCGACGGTGATCTGGACGAGGGCGAGGTAGGCGACGCCGGAGAAGGCGGCCAGGACGGGCTGGTGGGCCGTCTTGCCGGTCAGCGGGTCGGTGGCCAGGACCTTCTCGCCGGGCTTGATCTTCTCGATGGCCTTGGCGGAGCCGTCGGCGAGCTTGACCATCGTGCCGGCGACGAAGCTGTTGCACCCGCGCGGAGATCCGGATCCGGCGCGCGGCCTGCCTCCCGCCTTGGCCGCCGCCTTGCCCGCCGCGCCCTCGGCGGCGTCCGCACCGGCGCCGCCGGCCTTGCCGAGGGCGGCTCGGGCCTTGCCGGCCGCCTTGCCGACCGCTCCGGCGACGACCTTGCCCGCGGCGGTGGTGGCCAGCTTGCCCAGGGCCGCCGAGGCGGCCTTGCCCGCGAAGCCACCGGCCGCTCCGCTGATGGCGCCGACGGCCGCGGCCTTGAAGGCGCCGCCCGCGCTCCACTGGTCCCGGGGGGTCGAGACCAGGTAGCCGGCCAGGTTTCCCGCGGCTCCGCCCGCGGCCGCGCAGCCGACGCTCCCGACCCCGCCCGTGGCGACCTCGCAGCCGACGGTGACGACGACCGTGACGGCGACGTTGACGATCGTGGCCTTGTGCTGGTCCCAGAAGTTCTTCGCCTTGCAGCCGAAGCTGAAGGTGCCGCAGTGGCGCGGGGCACTCGGTGCCGGCGGCGGCGGACCGCCGCTATCCCTCTTGCCACCGCCACCGCCGCAGTTCTTCCCGGCGTAGTAGCAGTCCTGGTTTCCGGTCAGCGGGCCGTCGAGGCCGGTGGGGTCGCTGATCGTGACGGGGTTGTTGCCCGCGTAGGCGTAGCCGTTCCAGCTTTGCGGATCGCCGCTGTCGAAGACCGGGTCGACGGAGATGAACCGGCCGGTCTCGGCGTCGTACTCGCGGGCGCCGAGGTGGGTGAGGTCGGTGGCCTCGTCGATGATGCCGCCGACGAAGCCCCGCTGGCCGGGCCAGTACGACGGCGGCGTGCCGCGCTGGCGGCCGAAGGGGTCGAAGCGCCGGCGCGTGGGCGTCTGGGCGGCGTCGTCGGAGACCGAGACGTCGGTGGTGCCGTGGTGGTCGCCGGCGAGCCAGGTGAGGCCCTTGCCGTTGGTGCGGGCGGCGACGACCTGGCCGCCGTGGCTGTAGTAGCGGGTCGCGCTCTTGGATCCGGTGGTCCTGTCCAGCCGGATCTCGGTGTCTCCGAGGTAGAGGGTGGTCGCGGCCGGGTCGCGGCGGATCAGCCGTTCGCCGTCGGCGTCGTAGACGTAGGTGCTGACGCCCGACGGGTCGATGGACTTGGCCAGGGAACCTTCGACGTCCCATTCGAGGGTGCGGCCGGAGCCGCGTTCGGTGGTGTTGCCGGCGGCGTCGTAGGCGTAGGCGTCGCTCTGGCCGTCGCGTTCCCCGCCCTGGTAGGCGACCGAGGTCAGGGTGTGCGGCCGGGGCTTGCCGGTCCCGGCGTAGGTGTAGGTCTTGGTGAGGTCGCCGCCGGTCCGGTGGTCGACCTCCTTGGTGCGCTGGCCGAGCCGGTCGTAGGCGAAGGACTGCCAGTACGGAGCGGGTCCGCCGATCACGTCGGCCGACGGCGCCGCCGCGCAGTCGCCGGCCTGGGTCCAGGCCTCGGTCAGGCGCTGCAGGTGGTCCTGGATGAAGCACTGCACGTCGGGCGTCTGACCGGACGGGGTGTCGGCGATCTTGGTGATGTTGCCGGACTCGTCGTACTTGTAGTTGGTGTCGGCCACCGAGATCGGGGAGGTCTCGCGCTCGAACAGCGAACGGGTGAGCCGCCCGGTGCCCTCCTCGTAGAAGTTGGTCTCCTTCAGCCGCTTGCCGCCGCTGGACAGCGTCAGGTCCAGCAGGTCGCCGAGCTTGGAATAGGTGCTGGCGGTGACGTACGGGGTCAGGCCGCGCGTGGTGGTGGGGTTGCCGAGCTCGTCGTAGTCGTAGAGCATCGTCTCCCCGGGCAGCCCGCCGGCCGCGGGCAGCGTCGTGCGGTGGACGGTGCCGTCGAGGTTGTAGTCGCTGGTGGCGGTGTAGGTGCCGGCCAGGGCGCCCTCGGCTGCGGGGATGGTCGTCTGGGTCTCCAGCGGCCGGTAGGCGTCGTCCAAGCGGGTGACGGCCGTGGTGTAGAGGTCCGTCGCGCCCGTGGTGGCGTTCTTGACGTACCGGGTCGAGGACGTCGGCTGGCCCTTGACGACGGTGCCGTCCGGCAGAGTGTCGTACTTCCACTCGGCGAGCTTGGTTCCGCTCGCCGAGGTGCCCTCGTACTCGGCGGTCTTGCGGCCGAGGGCGTCGTAGGTGAAGGACAGGCTCTTGCCGCGGGCGTCGGTGACGCTTCGCAGCCAGTCGGTCCGGTCGTCGTAGGCCAGCGTGGAGGGGCCCTTGTCGGGGTCGTCGAGCTGGACGAGGCGGCCGAGCAGGTCGTAGTGGTAGCTCCAGGTGTTGCCTTCGGCGTCCTTGACGGTCGCGGGCTGCCCGGTCGGGGTGTAGGTGTAGCGGGTGGCGTCGTAGTCCCCGCTGGGGCCGTCTCCCTTGTACTGCCGCAGCTCGACCAGCCGGCCGTCGGCGTCGGTGATCCGGGTGATCGGCGTGGACCCCTTGGGCGGGTCGACGCTCACCCGGTCTCCGCCGTAGGTGGTCGTGGTGCGCCACTGCTCGGCGCCGCGCTTGCGGAAGATCTGCGCGGTGGGCCACTCCATGCCGTTGTAGAGCGTGACGTCCTGCCCGGGGACGTCGTTGTCACTGGCCGGGGTCCACAGGGTGGTGCCGGGCGAGCCTTCGGCGTAGTACTCGTGGTTGCTCTTGCCGACCAGGCCGCGGGTGTCGTAGAGGGTGTCCTCGACGACCCGGCCGCCGCCCGGCGCGGGCTGCTGGGTCTGCCGGTGGCGCAGCAGGCCGTCGTAGAGGGCGTAGCCGGTGGTGTAGGTCGCGCCGTCGTTGCGGAGGGTCGAGGTGGACACCGAGGTCGGCCCGTCCGTGCGGATCAGGTAGCCGAACCTCATGTTCGGGGTGGCCGCGTAGGAGGACCGGGCGCGGCCGGGCAGCCACACGCCGGTGAGCCGGCCCAGCGGGTCGTAGGCCAGGTCGGTGCGCTTGCCGTTGACGTCGACGGTGGCCACGGGCAGGCCCCAGGCCGGCTCGAGGTCGGTCCTGGTGACGTGGCGAGCCGGGTCGGTCTCCTGCTTGACGGTGACCAGGCCCGTCGCCGGGGTGTAGGCGGTGGTCGTGGTGCCGCCGGAGGCGTCGGTGACCACCAGCGGCCGGCCGTAGACGTCGAAGGTGCTGGTGCCGACGGTGACGTACTGCGGCCCGCCGTTCCAGGAGCCGAGCTTCTCGGTCCTTGTGACGTCGCCCTTGGCGGGCGTGGCGCCGAGCGCCTTGCCGTCGTAGTACTTGCGCACGTCGGAGAGCACGTCGCCGGGCCGGTCGGGCGTCGCGCCGCACGCTTTGGCGACGGACTCCACGCGGGACGCGTAGGAGATCAGCCAATTGGCGTCGTCGCGGGCGGTGTAGGTGGTGCGGGTGCACTGGTCGTCGCCCGCGGTGGACTCATCGCCCAGGTCGTCCACCTGGGTGGGCAGGCCGTCGGCGTTGTAGGCGGTGCCGGTCGAGGTGTACCGCCAGCCGCCGGACGCCAGCGCCGTGCGGACGCGTTCCTGGTTCTCGCGCACCATGGTCGCGGTCGTCGTCCCCCAGGAGCGCACCCGCTTGGCGGTCTGCTTCACCCAGTAGCCGGTGACGGTGCCGCTCATGGCGGGGCCGCCGGGGCCGTCGTAGTGGATCTCCTCGCGGACCCGTCCCTGCAGGGCGTCAGCGTCGTCCAGCGGCGGGCCCTCGGAGGCGGTGACCTTCACGTCGCGGGTGCCGCCGCCGGGCAGCTCGTCGCCGTCCATGCCGCGGAAGTAGGTGGTCTCCGACTGCGAGAGCTGTTCGGGGGCCTCGCCGTGGGTGACGCGCACCTTGCCGTAGCCGCGCCACTGCGACCAGGTCTTGTACTTCTCCTTGGTGAGGCCGTCGTCGTCATCGTGGTGCCAGGCGCCGCCGCCGAGGTACTCGTAGCTCGTCACCTCGTCGGGTGCTCCGCCGGTGCGGTCGATCGCGCGCACCTGGGTGACGACGTACTTGTGGAACCAGTCGAGCTTGGGAGTGGTGGCGCCCTCCGGCGACCAGTACTGGGGGTAGCACCGCCGGGTGTTGGTCCCGATGTCGGGTTTGTCGCTCGCGACGCAGTCCTCGTCGGAGTAGGCGATCGACAGGGAGCCGCCCGTCTCGTTGTCGATCGCCGAGACGCGCCACTTGGTCAGCGGCGGGCGTCCCTCGAGGGCGTCCACGCGGTTGGGCTTCTGGACGCCCTCGAACCGCACCGACGGGAGCGCGGCCGAGCCGCCGACCTTGCCGGTGTGCTCGATGCCGGCCAGCCACAGGGTGGGGGCGGTGCCGTCCCCCGGGGGGCGCATCTCCTGGTCCAGCGTCCAGACGTCGACGTCCTTGTAGGTGCTGCCCGAGACCAGGACCTGCGTGGTCACCGAGGTCAGCCGCTTGCGCGACCAGAAGGTCGGCGAGTAGTCGTCCAGGCACTTCTCGCCGGAGTCGCACTTCTGGTCGTAGGGGACGTCCGGCCAGTACTTGGCGTTGTCCTTGGTGAACTTGGCGGCCGCGCAGTCGAAGGTCGACGTCGGGACGCATCGCTCATCGACCTTGAACGAGACCCGCGCGGGCGCCGAGGAGGAGAAGATCGCGTCGGCGCGCTGGCCGTAGTCGATGCGGCTGAGGTAGCCGCCGCGGTCGTAGGAGGTCGGGGTGCCGTTGGGCACGCCGTCGGTGAGCGTGGTGACGTCGCGCCGGTAGTAGTTGCCCTCCTTGCCGTACCAGAAGGTGCTGACCGTGCCGTGCGGGTCCACGACGTAGTCCAGGTTCCACCGCCATGCCTGGCGGCACCAGGAGTCGGAGAAACCGCCGTCCTTGTGGCAGGGCTCGCCGTCGTCGTCGCCGTAGACCGGCACGGTCCAGGTCGAGTCGGTCTCGGTCTTGCCGGTGCTCCAGCCGGGCAGATGGTTCAGGCCGAAGTAGTACCGCGTGCCGTCGGGGGTGGTGACCTTCCAGTGCTCGCCGTCGTTGTCGCCGTTGTCGGCGCCGGTGAGCCGCTGGACCTTGGTGCCGTCGTCGTCCTTGGGCTGCCAGGTTCCGGTCGCGTCGTCCAGGACGAGTTCGGTGGCCTGGCCGTTCAGCGACAGGGTGGCGTTGTGGTCGCCCCAGCACTGGTCGTTGCGCTTGGGCGTGACGCCGTCGTCGGCGCACGGCTTGTACCGGCGCTCGACGAAGCCGGGCCAGTAGTCGAAGCCCTCGCCGATCCAGGACGCCTGGTTGTTGGTGGCGACGGTGCGCCCGTCGATGCCGCCCGAGGAGTAGGCGAAGGCGAGGTTCGGGGTCGGCCCGCCGGGCGTCGGGGGCAGGCGCAGGGGGTAGCTCCAGGCGAACGCGCCGCTCTGCTCGCTGACGTCCCACGTCGCCGACGGCGACAGCGAGGTCGCCTCGTAGGTGCCCGCCGAGCCCGACGGCGCGGCCACCGCCGCGAGCGTCATCGTCGAGGCCGAGGAGAGGTCCACGTCGGCGGCCAGCCGGCCCGTCGTGACGTCGTTGCGGGTCGGCAGCGGCGTCCGGGTCTGGCACTCGGGACGGTCGGGGGTGGTGGCGGCGCAGTCGGGCAGGCGTACCAGGCGCAGCCGCGAACCCCAGTCGCCGCCGTAGGCGTACCGGAAGCCCGAGTAGTCGACCTCCACCGCCATGCGGGACCGGCCGGCGGGCGCGGCCTGGGGGGTCAGTCGCAGGCCCAGGCCGGTGATCTGGGACCGGGCGGCGGCCTGGGCGTCCAGCACCCGCACCTGGACGGCGGGGATTGAACCGGCGGACGGCGTGGGCGACGGCTTCCCGCTCCCGGCGGCGGCCGCGTCGGGCTTCTCCCCGGACGTGCCGTCGGACCTCTGCGCGGACGTGCCGTCGGACTTGTCCGCGGAGAGGCCGTCGGGCGCGGCCGGGGCGCCGGCGGAGGCCGGTGGGCCGATCCAGACCGGAAGCGTCCCGGCCCGCACCTTGGCCGGCGCCGCCGTGGCCCGGCTCCTGTCCTGGTCCGTGGGCTGGTCCGTGGGCTGGTTCGCGGCCCGGTCCACGGCGGTGGTCGCCCGTGCCGGGTCGGCCACCGCCGTGCCCGGCCGGGGCCAGGACACCGGCGGGGCGTCCTTGAGGTCGTAACGCGCGCCGGGGTCGGCGTGTGCGGGCCTGGCCTTGCCCTCACGGCCGGGCACCGGTGACTGCTCCTGGGCCTGGTGCCACCCCGGGCCGCCGGCCGCCCGCACGTCCGGCGCGGCGACGGCCAGCGTGGCGGGCACCACGACCGCGAGCACTCCTGCGACCCGAACCCAGCCTCGCCACTCAGCGAGCACGACTACCTCCGGAGGAACGTGGTGAACGTCGATGGACGAGCACGGGCAGGCCGCTCAGGGGACGGGCAAGCCGTCAGGGAACGGGCAGGCCGCTCACGGGGACGGGCGGGCCGCTCAGCCGTCCTCGGGCGGGCCCTGGGCGAGGTCGGCGATCTCGGCGCCGGTGAGCACTCCGGTGTAGACGCGGACGTCGTCGATGTCGCCGGTGAAGTAGTCGACGTAGGCGCCCTTGTACTTGACCCGGCCGATCTGCAGCCCGCCGCCGGCGTGCCAGCCGGTCGAGGGCCGGAAGTCGGACAGGTACCCGTTGACGTAGAGCCGGATCTGCTTGGCGACCTCGTCGTACACCCCGGTCAGATGCGTCCAGGAGTTGGTCGCCGAGCAGTCGACCGGGTCGGCGGACTTGGCGACCGTCATCTTCTCGCCGTCGGTGTCGTCGCTCGGGGTGGAGAACCCCCACCGGGGCACCTGGACGCCGTTCTCGGTGTAGACGCGGTAGCTGAGGTAGAAGGCGCTGTTCCTGCTGCCGTCCTGGCCGACGGCGGTCATGACGTGGTCGGGCATCGCGCAGGTGTCGTCGCCGTTGAGGCGCACCCGGGCCGCCACGGTGAAGCCGTGGTCGGTGCGCACGGGGGCCGAGGCGGTGGAGGCGTACGCGGTGGTGCCGTTGAGGCTCAGCACGGCCGAGCCGTCGAGTCCGTCGTCGGACCAGCCGGCGCCGCCCTTGAGCGTCGCGGTCCTGCCGTTGCCGGAGGCGTCGGCGGCCGTGGCGCCGGTCCCCTCGTCGAGGTTCCACCGGCCCGCCTCGACCGGGGGCCGCTTGGCCATGGCGGCGATCTCGTTGCCGAGGTCGAGGTCGGTGGCGGTCTGCGGGTCGTCGGACAGGATGCGGTCCCAGACGCGCACCTCGTCGAGGTCGCCGGGGAAGTACTCGGTGAGGTTGCCGTTCCACTTCACCCGCCCGATCTGCAGCGGGCCGCCGGCGTCCCACGGCGTCGCGGTGTACGCGCCGGGGGCGGACTGGCGGGTGCCGTTGACGTACAGCCGGAGCTGCCTGGCCGGAGCGTCGTACACCCCGACGAGGTGGGTCCAGACGCCCAGTTGCGGCTCGGCGTCACCGACGGCCCGGGTGATCGTGGGATCGTCCCCGTCGGTGTCGTGCCTGTTGAAGATCCACCGCTTGTAGGAGGAGGAGTAGTAGAGCGAGAAACCGGAGGCGCGCAGGCCGGACTGGCTCACCACCGTGGCGTTCTTGGCGGTGGAGGTCAGGCGGGCCCACGCCGAGACGCTGAATCCCCGGTCGGTGCGCACCACGGGCCCGCTCGTCGCGCCGTAGCCGCTCGTCCCGTCGAGGCGCAGGGCTCCCCGCACCCGGCCGCCCGTCCAGCCGGCGCCGCCGCCCAGAGCCACCCCGTGCGGGGCGGTGCCGGAGTCGGCGGCCGTGGCGCCGGAGGTCTCGTCCAGGGCCCACCGCCCGACGGAGTCCGCGCCCGCGTTGACGTAGAAGGTGTAGGCGGCCGGAGTGGTGCCGACGTTGCCGGCCTTGTCCACCGGCCACACCCACAGGGTGTTCACCCAGTTGTGCCGGGGGGCGATGGACACCTGCACCGAGGTCTGCCCGGCCGGCAGGTTGACCTGGGTCGCGGCGGTGCCGGTGCTCGCGTCGTCCAGGGCGTACCGGAAGCCGCTCACGTCGGTCTCGCCGTCGCCGGGCGCGAAGGTGAAGGCGCCCGCCAGGCCGACCCCGCCCCGCCAGTCGTCGGTGGTGCCGGCCGGGTAGTCGGCCGAGGTGACCTTCGGCAACTGCTCGGGCCGCACGTTGTCGACCGTGAACTCGCACCAGGGGCTCCACGCGCTGCCGTCCGTGCCGTCGTAGGCCCGCACCTTGTAGGAGTAGGTCTCGCCGTCGGCCAGGCCGGTGAGGACGACCGAGTGGTCGGTCGCCTGCGTGGTGTAGGCGTAGGCGGTCCTGCCGCCGCCGGGCAGCGAGGCGGTGATGCTCTCCCAGGCCGCGGTCCCGGAGTTGTAGTGGTTCATCTCGAACTCGGCGCGGACGCCGTCGTTGGCCTTGTCCGGGTCGTAGATCCTCGCGATGAGCTTGATCGGGTGCTGGGGGTCGCCGCCGTTGAGGTAGGGGCGGCTCGCCCCCGTGACGCACGGCGCGGCGGGGTAGGTGCTCACTCCCGTGGGCACGGACGGCGGGGTGTTGTAGTCGATGACCAGCTTCGGCGAGGCGCTGAAGCCCTTCCAGCCCCACACGCTGCCGGCGCCGTCGTCGTAGTCCCTCAGCCCGAACGTGGTGTTCGCCCAGCCGCCCTTGGCCGCCGCGACGACCGTGCTCGTGACGTCGAACTCGATGCCCTTGTCCGGGCAGGAGGAGCTGTAGCCGGCGTCGGAGGCCACGCTGCCCAGGTGGTCCTTCCAGGACGGCTGGTGGCTCCACGTCGTGGACGTGGAGATCGAGCCGGTCAGCCACAACTGCACGACCTGGGGATCGGAGGTGCATCCCCACGACTTGTTCTGGGTGATGCGGAAGGTCCCCTTCAGGATGTGCTTGCCGTTGACGTTGTCGGAGTCCATCCGGAAGAACGACCGCTTGACCCCGCTGCCGTAGTAGCCGACCTCCGGGCTGTGGGTGGAGTCCCAGTACGACTGGGACGGGTAGGACTTGTCGACGTAGGTCCAGTGCTGCTTGCCGCCCGACCACTGCGGGTCGATGTACACCGGGTAGGTCGTGCCGGGGCCGGTCAGCAGGGCGCGGTCCGGTGTGAGGGCGACGCGGTCCGCGGCGACCTCGACGCCCATCACGGCCTGCCTGTTCTGGCGTTCCGGCCCCAGCGCGAGCGTCGGCCGCAGGGTCGCGCCCGAGGAGTCCCACATCCGCGGCGCGGGCGAGTGGAAGACCTCCGTGCCCGCGTCGGTCACGGCGCTGAGGCCGCCGCTCGCGGTCCCGCGCACCGCCAGGCCCTTCGCCCGCATCCCGAAGGCGATCTTGGCCAGACCCGGGTCGGCCGCGGCCTCCCTGTTCTTGACCACCAGGACCTCGGAGAACCCCAGCACCGACGCGGTGACCTTCAGGTCCACGCCGGGGAGCACGGAGCCGTACGTCGCGGTGTCCCCCTGGAGCACCGGCTTCGGTAACCTCCCCGGCCAGGTCATGGCGACCGAGCGGCCGTCCTGGCCGATGGAGGCCAGCGGAGCCGTCCCGCCACCGGAGAAGGCCAGGTCCAGCGGGGTCGCCGTGGTGCGCACGGTGCCGTCGGCGGCGAAGGTCAAGGTCGTGTCGACCTCCGCCCAGCCTCCGCCCCGGCGTACCCGCTCGGGCAGGGCCGAGGTCTCGGAGGTGAACGTGCCGTCCGGGTTGGCGAAAACCTGGCGGGTCTCCGTGCGCGCGGCGAGCGCCTCGACGCGCCTGCCGTCGCTCCGCGCCCGCGTCAGCGCGTCCTGCTCGGTCCAGGCGGGCGGGTCGGCGGTGGCCGCCGCCGCGGGCGCCGCGGCGTGGACGGCTCCGCCGGCCACCAGCGATCCGGTCGTCAGCGACACGGCCACGGCCAGGACGATCGCGTGGGGGAAGCGGCGCATCAAGTCTCCAGACAATCGCCTTGACCGCGTTCACAGGAAGCTCTGAAAAACAAGGGGGTGCCGTCTCGGAGAGGCGGCACCGAGCCGGTTATGATCGGCTGCCGAATTCGTTTCACGAATGAACGCACAGGAGACGGCCGTCCCCGGTGCGCGCATCACCGACGGAGAGACGCCGGTGATGATCAGGCCCCCCGTCGGCCTCCGAGTGTCCTCGGGTTCCGGCGGCTGGAGAACCACCTTTCCATCTGCCTGGAAAAGCGGAGGTGGCGCGAGTGCTGAGGATCCATTTCACCAGCGAGGACCTGGCTCGCACGACGATCGCGCCGGGCCCCGACCCCTTGTGGGAGGCGCTGCTCAGCCTTTACCGGTTGCGCAACTCCGGCGGCGGGGTGTTCTTCTCGGAATGGCGCAGGCAGGTGCGGCCGAACCTTCCCGCCTCGACCCATCTGCTGTCCGACCTGGCGCCCCCGAAGGGGTACTCCGCCGATTTCATGACCCCCACCCGGCACATGACCTCCATCAGGGACGGCGTGGAGGCGGTGCGGAGCACCCCGCGCGCCCGATTACGCGACGACATCGCCGAACTGGCCCGGCGCCACCCGGGGCGTCCCTTGCGCGCGTGGATGAAGGGGCTGGCGGACGGCGCGGCCGGGGAGCTCGCCAGGGTGGCCGACGCCATCGACCGGTACTTCGAGGTCTCCCTCGGCCCGTACTGGGCGCACGTCCGGGCCCAGGTCGACCACGACCGCGTCCGCAGGTCGCGCACGCTGGCCGCGGAAGGCTGGGAGTCGGTCTTCGCCACGCTGCATCCGTCGGCGCGCTGGAGCTACCCGGTGCTCGAACTGGACTTCCCCGCCGACCACGACATCCACCTGGGCGGGCGCGGGCTGCTGCTGCAACCGGCGTTCTTCTGCTGGGGACCCCCCACGACCCTGCTGGACACCAGCCTGCCGCCGCGGCTGGTGTACCCGATCGAGCACCAGCTCGGCTGGGCGGGCGGCGGCCTCGAGCCCGCGCGTGATCTCGCTCTGCCCGCACTGCTCGGGCGCACCAGGGCCGGCGTGCTGCGGGCCGTGGCCGAGGGCGAGTGCACGACCACCGAACTGGCCCTGCGCCTGCGCATGCCGCCGCCCACCGCCAGCCGCCAGGCGGCCATCCTCCGCGACGCCGGCCTGATCACCACGCGGCGCCACCACCAGGCCGTCATCCACGCCCTCACGCCGCTCGGTGTGAGCCTGCTCGCCGGCAGGTCGTCCGCGCCGTCGCCGTAAGCTCGCTGGTGACGACAGGAGGAACAGAAGATGCAGGATGGCGAGATCCTCGCGAAGATCAAGGGTCTTATCGCGGAGGAGCACGATCTGCGCTCGCGGGTGAGCACCGGAGAGGTCTCCTCCGACGAGGAGCACGGCCGGGTCCGCGAGCTTGAGGCGGCCCTGGACCAGTGCTGGGACCTGCTGCGCCAGCGCAAGGCGCGCAGGGAGTTCGGCGAGGACCCGGACTTCTCCAGCCCGCGCCCGGTCAGCGAGGTGGAGAACTACCAGCAGTAGCCCGGCCGTGAGCGCGCCGCCACGGTCTCATCTCGTGGCGGCCGCGCGCCGGCCCTTGGGCGCGCACGGCCCGCTTCTCGTGGGCGCGTGCGACGGCCCGACTCACCACAGGCGGGTACGGCCGCCGGTCGGCGTGCGTACGGCCGGCGCCGAGGTCGGCAAAGAAAGCCTGGTCGTAGCCTCGGGGCTTTTTGCTCGCATTTTCGACACTGAGTCCCTTTTGCACGCTGTAATCGGACTACGGGACGACTTCGGAAGGACGATCGCAGGGACCGTGCGGCGAGGAGGCGGGCTGGTGATCTACACACGGGAAGCCCCGGCTCCGGCGAGCAAGGTGGCCCGCAAGGGCCGGCTGCTTCTCGGCTGGGCCACCTCCACCGATCACAAGGTGATCGGCAACATGTACCTCATCGCGTCGTTCGGGTTCTTCGTCCTCGCCGGGATCATGGCCATGGTCATCCGGGCCGAGCTGGCCCGGCCCGGCATGCAGTTCGTCACCAACAAGCAGTACAACGAGATGTTCACGATGCACGGCACGCTGATGCTGCTGCTGTTCGCCACTCCCCTGTTCGCCGGCTTCGCCAACGCCGTCATGCCGCTGCAGATCGGCGCGCCGGACGTGGCCTTCCCCCGGCTCAACATGTTCAGCTTCTGGCTGTTCCTGTTCGGCGGGCTGATCGTGACCGCCGGGTTCTTCACCGCGAGCGGCGCGGCGGACTTCGGCTGGACGGCCTACACGCCGCTGTCGCGCTCGACCTACTCGCCCGACGTGGGCAAGGACCTGTGGGTGATGGGGCTGGTGATGTCCGGCCTCGGGACCATCCTCGGCGCGGTCAACTTCATCACCACCATCATCTGCATGCGCGCCCCCGGCATGACCATGTTCCGGATGCCGATCTTCACCTGGAACACCCTGCTGACCAGCATGCTGGTGCTGATGGCCTTCCCGGTGCTGGCCGCCGCGCTGCTGGCCCTGGAGGCCGACCGCAGTCTGGGCAGTCACATCTTCGACCCCGAGACCGGCGGCGTGCTGCTGTGGCAGCACCTGTTCTGGTTCTTCGGCCATCCCGAGGTGTACATCATCGCGCTGCCGTTCTTCGGCATCATCACCGAGGTGCTGCCGGTGTTCAGCCGCAAGCCGGTGTTCGGCTATATCGGCCTGGTCGGGGCGACCATCGCCATCGCGGGCCTGTCGATGACGGTGTGGGCGCACCACATGTTCGTCACCGGCCGCGTCCTGCTGCCGTTCTTCTCGTTCATGAGCTTCCTCATCGCGGTGCCGACCGGCGTGAAGTTCTTCAACTGGGTGGGCACGATGTGGCGCGGCCATCTCACCTTCCCGACGCCGATGATGTTCGCCGTCGGATTCCTGGTGACATTCCTGTTCGGCGGCCTGACCGGGGTCATCCTCGCCTCACCCCCGCTGGACTTCCAGGTGAGCGACACCTACTTCGTGGTCGCCCACTTCCACTACGTGGTCTTCGGCACGGTGGTCTTCGCGATGTTCGCCGGGTTCTACTTCTGGTGGCCGAAGTTCACCGGGAGGATGCTCAACGACACCCTCGGCAAGTGGCACTTCTGGACGCTGTTCATCGGCTTCCACACCACCTTCCTCGTGCAGCACTGGCTCGGCGCGCAGGGCATGCCGCGCCGGTACGCCGACTACGCCAGGACCGAGGGCTTCGAGGTGGGCAACATGATCTCCTCGCTCGGCGCGTTCCTGCTGGGCGCCTCGACGCTGCCCTTCCTGTTCAACATCTGGTACACCTGGCGGCACGGCGAGAAGGTCACCGTCGATGACCCGTGGGGCTTCGGCAACTCGCTGGAGTGGGCGACCTCCTGCCCGCCGCCGCGGCACAACTTCACCAGCATCCCGCCGATACGCTCCGAACGCCCGGCGTTCGACATCCACTACTCCCACCTGCCGCTGAAGATCCAGCGGGCGGGCCGATCGCAGGAGTGAGCGGCCCTCACCCGGCCCACGGCTCACACGGCTCACACGGCCAGGAGGCGGTGCACCTCCTCCTCGCGGAGCTCCTCGGCCGTCCCCGCGCGCACGACGTGCCCGGCGTCCAGGATGAGGAAGCGGTCGGCCAGCCGCAGCGCGAGGTCCAGGTACTGCTCGACGAGCAGCACCGCCAGCCCCGACCGGTGCAGCCCCTCGATGGCCTCCTCGATCTCCAGGATGATGGACGGCTGGATGCCCTCGGTCGGCTCGTCCAGGATCAGCAGCTTGGGCCGGGTCACCAGCGCCCGCGCCATCGCGAGCTGCTGCTGCTGGCCGCCGGACAGGAAGCCCGCCCGCTTCTTCAGCAACGGCTTCAACCGGGGGAAGACCTCGAGGGCCTCCTCGATCGCCCCCGGGTCCCTGTGCGTGGACGCCTCCACCGTCACCATCAGGTTGCCCAGCACGCTGAGCTGCGGGAAGGTCTCGTGCCCCTGCGGGACGTAACCGAGGCCGAGCCGCACCCGCTCGTCCGGCCGCAGCCGGGTGACGTCCCGCCCCTCGAAGGTGACCGTCCCCGCGGTGGCGGGCAGAACGCCCATGACGGTGTTGAGCAGGGTGGTCTTGCCCACCCCGTTGCGGCCCATGACGCACACCAGGCGGCCGGGCTCCACCTCGAAGGACACCTCGAACAGCACCCGCGCCCTGCCGTAGCCCGCTGACAAGCCCTGTACCGACAGCATCACTTCACCTCTCCGGCGGTGGCGGCGGCCGCGCCCGTGGATCTCTCCTCGGCCCTGCCCAGATAGACCTCCTGTACACGGGGATCGGCCCTCACCTGGTCGACCGAGCCCTCGACGAGCACCTTGCCCTCGTGCAGGACGGTCACCTGGGAGGCGTACCGCCGCAGGAAGTCCATGTCGTGCTCGATCACGACCACCGTGTGGTCCCTGGCGATCTCGGTGAGCAGCTCGCCGGTGCGCAGGCGCTCCTCCGCCGACATGCCGGCGACCGGCTCGTCCAGCAGCAGCAGCCGGGGCCGCTGGGCGATGAGCATGCCGATCTCCAGCCACTGCCGCTGGCCGTGCGACAGCACCCCGGCGGGGCGGTCGGCGAGCAGGTCGAGCCCGGTGGTCTCCATCGCCGCGGCCACCGCCTCGCTCACCCCGCGCCTGCGGCGGGCCAGCGACCACAGCGGCCTGCGGAACGACGCCGCCAGGTCGAGGTTCTCCACCACCGTCAGCTCCTCGAACACCACCGAGGTCTGGAAGGTGCGCCCGACGCCCGACCGGACGATCTCGTGCTCCTTGCGGCCGACCAGGTCGGCGCCCTCGAACCGCACCGAGCCCGAGGCGGGCCTGGTCAGGCCGGTGATGACGTCGACCAGCGTGGTCTTGCCCGCCCCGTTCGGGCCGATGAGGAAGCGCAGCTCCCCCTGCTCGACGGTCAGGTCGACCCCGTCCAGCGCGCGGAACCCGTCGAAGACCACCGACAGCCCGCGCACCTCCAGCAGTGCCCCGCTCATGCCCTCGGCTCCGGTACCTCGATCAACGGCGTGCTGACGTCGTGTTTCGCGGCGGTCGCGCCCGGCGGGCCGCCGTCCGGCACGGTCCGGCGCGGCAACCGGGCGGCCAGCAGGGTCCGCGCGGAGGCGGCCAGGCCGAACACGCCCTTGGGCGCCAGGCTGATCACCAGGATGAACAGCGCTCCCTGCAGGTAGAGCCAGCCGTCGGCGAACTCCTCGCTGAAGGCCGTCTTGGCGTATCCCATCAGCACCGCGCCCAGCACCGCCCCGGCCAGGGAGAACCGGCCGCCGACCGCCACGGCGACCACCAGCTCCAGCGAGGGCACCACGCCGAGCAGGGCGGGCGAGATGATGCCGACGACCGGCACGAACAGCGCCCCGGCCAGCCCCGCCATGCCCGCCGACACCGCGAAGGTGACGGTCTTGACGGTGGCGGGGTTGTAGCCGAGGAACCGCACGCGGTCCTCGCCGTCCCTGACCGCGACCAGCAGCCGGCCGAACCGGCTGCGCACGAGTTGCCAGGCCAGCAGGTACAGCACGCCGAGGACCGCCGCCACCACCAGGTACAGCCCGCGCTGCGTCTGGTCGGCCGCCAGGTCCTGGCCGAACAGGTCGAAGAAGTTGGTCAGGCCGTTGGTGCCGCCGGTCAGCCCCTGCTGCCCGACCAGCAGGATCACCGTGGCGGCGGCCAGCGCCTGCGTCAGGATCGCGAAGTAGGCGCCGCGGACCCGCTGCCGGAACACCAGCGCGCCGAGCAGCACGGCCAGCAGCACCGGCCCGGCGACGGCGAAGGCGATGGCGAACAGCGGGTTCTCGAACGGCGCCCACAACGCGGGCAGCTTCTCCACCCCGCTCCACACCATGAAGTCCGGCAGGTCGCCGCCCGCGTCGTGCAGCTTGAGGTACATGCCCATCGCGTAGCCGCCGAGCCCGAAGAACACCCCCTGGCCCAGGGTGAGCATGCCGCCCTGCCCCCAGGCCAGGCCGATGCCGAGCGCGACGATGCCGAAGCAGAGGTACTTGGCCAGCAGCCCCAAGCGGAACGGCTCCAGCAGCATCGGAGCGACCACCAGGGCCAGCACGGCGACCAGCGTGAACACCGCCGGGCCCCGGAGCCGGTCGCGCCACGACCCGCCGCGGCCGGGCGGCGCGAGCGGCACGACGTTCCGCGCGGTCGCCGTCATGTGAGCGCCCTCCGAATCCGCCGGACGCCCGTCCGGGGGGACGTCCCTGGTCTGCGCGGGGTGGCAGCCGTCATGTGAGCGCCCTCGCTCTCAGCACGAACAGTCCCTGCGGGCGCACCTGCAGGAACCCGATGATCACCACCAGGACGATGACCTTGGCCAGGCTCGCGTTGGTCCAGAACTCGGCGTAGGAGTTCAGCAGGCCCAGGGCGACGGCCGCGATCACCGCGCCGCGCAGCTGCCCGAGGCCGCCGGCGACCACGACGAGGAACGCGTCCACGATGTAGTAGGTCCCGAGCGCCGGGCCGACCGGGCCGATCAGCGTGAGCGCCACCCCGGCGATGCCCGCCAGGCCGGAGCCGATGAAGAACGTGCGCTGGTCCACCCGCCCGGTGTTGATGCCGCTCACCGCGGCGAGCTGCCGGTTCTGCATGACCGCCTGCATGCGCCGCCCCTGCGAGGTGCGGTTCATGTACGCCCAGATCGCCACGACGCTGCCGACGGCCAGGGCGAAGATGAACAGCCGGTTGTAGGGCAGGATGCCGATGCCGCCCTGCAGCCACGCCGGCGCCTGCACCTGGACGTTGGGCGCGCCGAACAGGTCGCGGGCGAGCTGCTGCAGGACCAGGCTGACGCCCCAGGTCAGCAGCAGGGTGTCCAGGGGGCGGCCGTAGAAGTGCCTGATGGCCAGCCGCTCCAGGATCAGGCCCATGACCCCGGCCACGGCGAACGCGACCGGCAGCGCGACCAGCACCGCCTGCCGTCCCGCCCAGTCCTGCAGAAGGTAGGCGGTGTACGCGCCCGCCATGATGAACTCGCCGTGCGCCATGTTGATGACGCCCATCTGGCCGAACGTGAACGTCAGGCCGAGTGCGATGAGCAGCAGCACGGCCGCGATCGACAGGCCGATGGGCAGCTGGTTGACTATGGCCTCCATCCGGGGCTCACCTCCCTTGCCTTCCCCGCCGGTTCCGCGTGCCGCCGAGCGGCCGTCTCGCTGTCACTGATGGGTGCTCCTCGCACAGCCGTGTCCTTGGCGTGTCCGGTCACGGGCACCTGGCCCGGTGTCCCGTCGGGGGCCGGGCGGGGACCGCTCCCCGCCCGGCCGTGCCGTCCATGGCGATCAGGTGAGGCCGCCGGCCCAGGAGTAGGTCTTCAGATACGGGTCGGGCTTGATCGGCTTGCCGGAGTTCCAGACCTCCTTGATCTGGCCGTCCGGCTCCACGACGCCGATGCGCGCCGTCTTGTACATGTGCTGGTTCTCGCCGTCGATGGTGACCGCGCCCTCGGGCCGGTCCAGCGTGATGCCGCCCGCGGCCTTCTTCACGGCCTCGACCTCGGTCGTCCCGGCCTTCTTGACCGCCTCGGCCCACAGGTAGACCGAGTTGTAGCCGGCCTCCATCGGGTCGGAGGTCACCCGGTCGGCGCCGTACTTGGCCTTGAACGCCGCCACGAACTTGGCGTTGGCCGGGTTGTCGGTGGTCTGGTAGTAGTTCCAGGCGACGAGGTGGCCGGCGATGTTGTCCACGCCGATGCCCTTGACCTCCTCCTCGGCGACGCTGACCGACATGACGGGCATGGCGTCGGCGCCCACCCCGGCGCTCTTCAGCTGCTTGAAGAAGGCGACGTTGCTGTCGCCGTTCAGCGTGTTGAACACCGCGTCCGGCTTCGCCTGGACGACCTTGTTCACGAGCGTGCTGTATTCGGTGTGCCCAAGCGGGGTGTACTCCTCGCCGAGGACCTGCATTCCGTTCGCCGCCGCGTACGCCTTGATAATCTTGTTCGCGGTGCGCGGGAAAACGTAGTCGCTGCCGACCAGGAAGATCTTCTTCTTTCCCTTTTCCTTGAGGTAGTCAAGGCCCGGGACGATCTGCTGGTTGGTGGTGGCGCCGGTGTAGAAGATGTACGGCGAGCTCTCCAGCCCCTCGTACTGCACGGGATACCACAGCAGGGCCTTGCGCTTTTCGAAAACGGGGAGCATGGCCTTGCGGCTGGCCGAGGTCCAGCCGCCGAACACGGTGGCGACCTTGTCCTGCGCGATCAGCTTGGTGGCCTTCTCGGCGAAGGTCGGCCAGTCGGACGCGCCGTCCTCGACGACGGGCACCAACTGCTTGCCCAGTACGCCGCCGGCCTTGTTGATCTCCTCGACGGCCAGCAGCTCGGAGTCACGGACGGTGACCTCGCTGATCGCCATGGTGCCGCTGAGCGAGTGCAGGAGGCCCACCTTGATGGTGTCGCTCCCGCCCGACGCGGCGGTGCCGCCCGTGGTCGTCGATGGCTGACCACCGCAGGCCGCGAGCCCGGTTGCCAGGACCGCCGCGGCGGCCCCGATGCGCCAAGCTGAATTCCGCAATTACTCCTCCTTGCCGATACCGGCCCCCGCACCGACCCGTCTGCCGCCAAGGTGATCGAGTCACGTTTCCCGTGAACGTCGCGATTGTTAATTGCCGTTTACCGGCTCTTCACCGGGTCAACGCGAAGGGACTGTAAGGCGCGGCCGTATTGGCCGTTCCGGTGCCGGCCGTTTAGGGTCGGATGGGTACGCCGTGGCCGACCCTCTTCGCCGTGAAATGGGCTTCTGAATCGCCGGACGGGTGAATACGCGGGCGCCGTCGCGTCCGACACGGACCGGAAATGCGGGCGACACGTCACCGAAACGACGGTTGCCTAGGGTCCGGCCATGCGGCTCACCCCACACGAACAGGAACGCCTGCTCATCCACGTCGCGGCGGGCGTCGCGCGCGACCGTCAGGCCCGGGGTCTGCGCCTGAACCATCCCGAGGCCACCGCGATCATCGCCTCGTTCCTGCTCGAGGGCGCGCGGGACGGCCGCACCGTCGCCGACCTGATGGATGCGGGCCGCAAGGTGCTGCGCCGCGAGGACGTCATGGAAGGGATCCCCGAGATGCTCGAATCGGTCCAGATCGAGGCGACCTTCCCCGACGGCACCAAGCTCGTCACCGTCCACCGGCCGATCCTGTGACGCCCGGCCCGATGACGCCCGGAGAGATGACGCCCGGAGAGATCGTCCACGCCGAGGAGCCCATCCCGCTCAACCCCGGGCGCGAGCGTCTGGTGCTGCGCGTGGTGAACACCGCCGACCGGCCGGTCCAGGTGGGGTCGCACTACCACTTCGCCGCCGCCAACCCCGGTCTCGGCTTCGACCGGGAGGCGGCCTGGGGGATGCGGCTGGACGTGCCCGCCGGCACCGCGGTCAGGTTCGAGCCGGGCATCGAGCGGGACGTGACGCTCGTGCCGATCGCCGGGCGGCGCGTCGTCCCGGGTCTGCGCCCCGAGTGGGCCGGCCCGCTGGACGCCCGCACGGCGCACCCGGACGCCGGCACGGGCCGCCAAGGCCCGTCCGAGCCGGGCGCCCGCACGAGCGAGGGAGAGTCCGATGACTGAGCCGCGGCCCTCAATCGAGCGCTCCCGGTACTCCGCGCTGTACGGCCCGACGACCGGCGACCGCATCCGGCTGGCGGACACCGACCTGTTCGTCGAGATCTCCGACGACCTGTCCCAGGGACGCCAGGGCGCCGGCGACGAGGTGGTCTTCGGCGGCGGCAAGGTGATCCGCGAGTCCATGGGCCAGGCCAGGACGACACGCGCCGAGGGCGCCCCCGACCTGGTGATCACCGGGGCGGTCATCCTGGACCACTGGGGCGTGGTCAAGGCCGACATCGGGGTCAGGGACGGGCGCATCGTCGCCATCGGCAAGGCGGGGAACCCCGACACCATGGACGGCGTCCACCCCGACCTGGTGATCGGCCCCTCCACCGAGATCCTGGCGGGCAACGGCAGGATCATCACCGCCGGGGCGGTCGACTCGCACGTCCACCTCATCTGCCCGCAGATCGTGGACGAGGCGCTCGCCGCCGGGGTGACCACCGTCATCGGCGGCGGCACCGGTCCGGCCGAGGGCACCAAGGCGACCACCGTCACCGGCACGTGGTACCTGGCCCGGATGCTGGAGTCGATGGACGGCATGCCGGTCAACGTGGCGCTGCTCGGCAAGGGCAACACCGTCAGCGAGGAAGGGCTGCTGGAACAGCTCAGGGCCGGCGCCTCGGGGTTCAAGCTGCACGAAGACTGGGGGACGACGCCGTCGGCCATCGACGCGTGCCTGCGGGTCGCGGACGCCACCGGCGTGCAGGTCGCCATCCACACCGACACGCTGAACGAGGCCGGGTTCGTGGAGTCGACGCTGGGCGCGATCGGCGGCCGCGGGATCCACGCCTACCACACCGAGGGCGCGGGCGGCGGGCACGCGCCCGACATCATCCGCGTCGCGGCGCACGCGAACGTGCTGCCGTCCTCGACGAACCCGACGCGCCCGCACACCGTCAACACCCTCGACGAGCACCTCGACATGCTCATGGTCTGCCACCATCTCAACCCGTCCGTGCCGGAGGACCTTGCCTTCGCCGAGTCGCGCATCCGGCCGACGACGATGGCCGCCGAGGACGTCCTGCACGACATCGGGGCCATCTCCATGATCGGGTCCGACTCGCAGGCGATGGGACGGGTGGGCGAGACGATCATCCGTACCTGGCAGACCGCGCACGTGATGAAGCGGCGCAGGGGGCCGCTGCCCGGCGACGGCCGTGCCGACAACCTGCGCGCTCAGCGCTATGTGGCGAAATATACGATCTGCCCGGCCATCGCCCACGGGCTGGACGCGCACGTCGGCTCGGTCGAGGTCGGCAAGCTCGCCGACCTGGTGCTGTGGGAGCCGGCGTTCTTCGGGGTCAAGCCGCAGCTCGTCGTCAAGGGCGGCGTCATCGCCTACGCGCAGATGGGCGACGCCAACGCCTCCATCCCCACCCCCCAGCCCGTCATGCCGCGGCCGATGTTCGGCGCCGCACCGGTCACCGCCGCGGCCACGTCCCTGCACTTCGTCGCGCCGCTCGCCATCGAGGGCGGCCTGGCGGACCGGCTGCGGGTGAACCGGCGGCTGGCGCCGGTCGCCGACGTGCGCACGCGCCGAAAGGAGTCCATGCCGCTGAACGACGCGCTCCCCGACATCGAGGTGGACCCCGACACCTTCGCGGTCCGCGTCGAGGGGGAGCTCATCGAGCCGGCCCCGGCCGTGGAGCTTCCCATGGCCCAGCGCTACTTCCTGTTCTGACCGGGCTCTGGTCATGGACGCGGCGCTGCTGCTTCTCGCCGACTCCCGGCTCCCGGCCGGTGGCCACGGCCACTCCGGGGGCGCGGAGCAGGCGGTACGTATCGGGGCGATCACCGGCCCGGAGGAACTGGCGCGGTTCCTCCGTGGCCGGCTCGCCACCTCGGGCCTGGTGGCCGCCGCTCTCTCCGCCGCCGCCTGCGCCCTCGCGACCCCGACCGACGTCGCCGACGACGAGCGGGCGTGGCGGGAGCTGGACGCGGAGGCCGACGCCCGTACGGCCTCGCCCGCGCAGCGCAACGCGGCGCGCACCCAGGGCAGGCTGCTGCTGCGAAGCGCCCGCCGCATCTGGCCCTCCGCCGTCCTGGACACCCTCGCGCGCGCCGTCCCCGACGGCGCCCACCACCCGATCGCGCTCGGCGCGGTGGCCGCCGCCGCCGGCTGCTCGCCCCACGACGCGGCGCTGGCCGCCGCGTACACCTCGATCACCGGACCGGCCACCGCGGCCGTCCGGCTGCTCGGGCTCGACCCCGTCGTCGTGCACCGGGTGCTCGCCGGCCTCGTGCCGGACCTGTCCGGCGTCGCCCGCACGGCCGCCGCACAGGCGGCCCCGGCGCACGCCCCGGGCCCGGCCGGCGAGGCCGTCTCCCGCACCGCGTGGGAAGGCCTTCCCGCGCACGCCGCTCCCGCACTCGACCTGCTGGCCGAACAGCACCTACGCACGGAGGTACGGCTCTTTGTCAGCTAACCACGAGGACCGTCACCCGTCCTCTGACCCCCACGGAAGGGCGCTGCGCCTCGGCGTCGGCGGCCCGGTAGGAAGCGGCAAGACGGCGCTGGTCGCCGCGCTGTGCCGCACGCTCGGCCCGGTGCTGCGGCTGGGCGTGGTCACCAACGACATCTACACCACCGAGGACGCCGACTTCCTGCGCAGGGCCGGCGTCCTGGACCCCGAGCGCATCGTGGCCGTGCAGACCGGCTGCTGCCCGCACACCGCGATCCGCGACGACATCGCCGCCAACATCGACGCCGTCGAGACCCTGGAGGAACGCCACGGACCGCTGGACCTGGTGATCGTCGAGAGCGGCGGCGACAATCTGACCGCCACCTTCAGCCGGGGACTCGCCGACCAGCAGATCTTCGTGCTCGACGTGTCGGGCGGGGACAAGGTGCCGCGCAAAGGCGGCCCCGGCGTCACCTCGGCCGACCTGCTGGTGGTCAACAAGACCGACCTGGCGAAACACGTGGGAGCCGATCTGACCGTGATGTCCAGGGACGCGGCGGCCGTCCGCGACGGCAAACCGGTGCTGTTCACCTCGATCAGGGAGGTGCCGGAGGTGTACGCCGTGGCCGAATGGGTGCACGGGGTGGTCCAGTCGTGGTCGCACGCCCGCTCCCACCCCCACGGCCCCGCCGTCCCCGCTCCGAACGCCTGACCCACCCGCCCATGCACGAGACCACCCACCCCGTCCTGCGCCCACAGCCCCCGGGCACCGGCCACCACGACCCGGGCGCCCGGCCACCCGACGCCGGGCGGCAGCGGCCCGCGCCGCCGACCCCGGCCGCCGACCGGCCAGGACCGGACGCGCGGCCACCGGCCGCCGATCGGCCGGAGCAGGACGCGCGGCCGCCGGTCACCGGTCACCGGCGGCCGCCCGGCGCCCGGGCGACCGCCGGGCGGCGCGGGTTCGAGGCGCGGGCGGCGGTGGGCACCGAGTCCTCCGGTGGGCGCACCGTGCTCGGGACGCTGCGCTCGGACCCGCCGCTGACCCTGCGGCAGACCGGGCCGGACACGGTTCACCTGGTCTCGACCGCCGCCGGGCCGCTCGGCGGCGACCGTCTCACGCTGGAGATCGACGTCGCCCCGGGAACGCGCCTCACCATCGCCTCGGTGGCGAGCACGCTCGTCCTGCCGGGGGACGGAGAGTCGGTCATGGTGGTGCGGGCCCGGGTCGGCGCGGGGGCGACGCTGGTGTACGCCCCGGAACCGACGGTCCTGGCGGCCGGATGCGACCATCGCATGATCGTCCGCCTGACCCTGGCGGAGGGCGCGTCGGTGTCGTGGCGCGAGGAGATCGCCTTCGGCCGGTACGGCGAGCCGCCGGGCCGCTGCCACGCCCGCTTCGACGCGACCATCGACGGCGTGCCTCTGCTCCGTCAGGACTTCGTGGTCGGGGACCCCGCCGCGGACGGCAGCCCCGCGGTGTACGGCGACGCCCGCTGCGTCGGCAACGTCCTGCTCACCGGCCCGGCCTTCGCCCGCCCGCAGGCCGCGACCGCCTCGCGGCCGGGCGAACCGGCCCTCACCCCGCCGGCCGCCGGTGCGGCCTCGTCCTCGTCCGGCGCGGAGCGGAGCGGCGCCGTGCTCGCCGAAGGCTGCGCCGTCCTCCCCCTCGCCGGGCCCGGGACGCTGATCTCCGCCCTCGCCCCCGACGCCCCCACCCTGCGCTCCCGCCTCACCTGGGGCGCCGCGCAGGCGACCGCGCCCTTCGAGGACGGTGACTGACGGACGCGTCCGACCAGGCCCCGGGCCCCGGGCCCCGGGAAGGGACATCGGGCGTCTTGGGCGAGGATCAGTCGTAGAAGCCCAGGCGGCGGAGCTGTTTGGGGTCGCGTTGCCAGTCTTTGGCCACCTTGATGCGCAGGTCGAGGTAGACGTGGGTGCCGAGGAGCGCTTCGATCTGCTTGCGGGCGCGGGTGCCGACGTCCTTGAGCCGGGCGCCCTTGGGGCCGATGACGATGGCCTTCTGGGACGGGCGCTCGACGAACATGTGGGCGTACACGTCGAGCAGGTCGTCGCGGCCCTCCCGCGGAGTCATCTCCTCGACGACGACGGCGATCGAGTGGGGAAGCTCGTCGCGGACGCCTTCGAGAGCCGCCTCGCGGATCAGCTCGCCGACCAGCACCTGCTCGGGCTCGTCGGTCAGCTGACCGTCCATGTAGAGCGGCGGGGAGTGCGGGAGGCGCTCGATCAGCAGGTCGCCCAGCACGTCGAGCTGCTCCCCCGACCGGGCGGACACCGGGACGATCTCGGCGAAGTCCGCCAGGCGCGAGACGTCGAGCAGACGGGAGGCGACCTGCTCGCGGGAGGCCAGGTCGCACTTGGTGACCACGGCGACCACGGGGGTCTTCTTGACGGCCGCGAGCTTCTCGGCGATGAACCGGTCGCCCTTGCCGATCTCCTCGTTGGCGGGCACGCAGAAGCCGATGACGTCGACCTCGGTCAGGGTGGACAGCACGAGGCTGTCGAGCCGCTCGCCGAGCAGGGTGCGGGGCCGGTGCAGGCCCGGCGTGTCGACGATGACGAGCTGGGCGGCGGGCCGGTTGACGATGCCGCGGATGGCGCGGCGGGTCGTCTGCGGCTTGGAGGAGGTGATCGCCACCTTCGCGCCGACCAGCGCATTCATCAGCGTCGACTTGCCGACGTTGGGCCTGCCGACGAAGCAGGCGAACCCGGCACGGAACTCAGCGGCTGAGGAACTCACGCCACCCATTGTCCCCGATCAGAGCGACCGCCCCTCCCCGCCACCGGGACGACGGGCCCCGTCACGGGCCGGGCGGGGCCCTTCACCGGGCGGGCGGGTCCCCCTCACGGGCCGGGCGGGCCCCCTCGCGAGCCGGGCCGGGCGGGTCAGCGGTAGCGGCCCTTGAGGGCGCCGTCGGGGGCGGCGAGGAAGAGGATGGCGTCGCCGAGGTCCTGGACGACCGCCATGTCCTGGTCGCCGGGCTCCTCCTCGTCGGTGACCAGGGCGGCGGCCTCCAGGGAGACCGCTCCGCTGGAGGCGGCCATGGCCACGGCGACCTGGATGGCGGACAGCCGCAGCGAGGGCAGGTCCACGTTGGTCGCGGTGTAGGTGCGCCCGGTCTCGTCGCGGACGGCG
This sequence comes from Sphaerisporangium rhizosphaerae, assembly GCF_042665155.1. Taxonomy (NCBI): domain Bacteria; kingdom Bacillati; phylum Actinomycetota; class Actinomycetes; order Streptosporangiales; family Streptosporangiaceae; genus Sphaerisporangium; species Sphaerisporangium rhizosphaerae. Next base: position 295,400 of record NZ_JBHTCG010000001.1, read on the forward strand.
GCGCCCTGGGCCGTCCCGTTGCGGGCGCGGGCGGCGCGGGCCAATGTGATGATCTTGCTGTCCTCGGCGCCGAGGATGGTGTCGGTCACGGGCATCAGGCTACTGGGCGGCTCCGCGGTCACCGGCCCGTGGTACGGGTCCGTCATGCGTCGCGATCGCTCCTTCTCCGGTCGGGCGCCCCCACCCCCTGGCCTCTTGGCCCAGGCAGGGCCAGGGCAGGCCGGGAAATGGCATTTCCGGTGATTAGCACGGTCCATTCAATACGCAAGGACACCTTTCCTGTGCGCAGGGTGATCAAGGCCGGAAAAGCGGTCGTCGCTCGATATATCCGGCAATCGGTGACCTGCCATTGGCTAGGCTTCTCCGTCGTACTCGGACAGGCGCGCCGGACGCCGGCGGTCGCCCCGCGGGAGGCGGCCGGGGTCGCCTCGCCGGGAGATGGAGCTGATGCATGGTCGCTCGGGGGATCCTCGCCGGCGCGCTGGCGCTCGCGCTCGCCACCGGACCGGACGCGGCGGCGTCGGCGCTCACGGCGCCCACGATGGCCCTGCGCGCGCCGGAGCAGTGCTCGCCGCCGCACGGCGGCACCCAGGTCGGCGAGTCGTGGGCGCAGCGCCGGCTGGCGTTCACCGGGGTCTGGCCGCTCACCAAGGGCGAGGGCGTGACCGTGGCGCTGATCGACAGCGGGGTGGACACGCGCCATCCTCAGGTCCGGGTCGCCCGGTCGGTCGACCTGACCGGCACCGGCCCGCTCGACTGCGTCGGCCACGGCACGGCGGTGGCCGGGATCATCGCCGGAGCCGACATGAAGGAGATCCCGTTCGCGGGCGTGGCGCCCAAGGCGCGGCTCATCTCCATCAAGCAGACCAACAGCGAGCGCGGGGACGTGGCGCTGCTGGCCCAGGGCATCAAGCAGGCGGCCGACCTGGGCGCCCAGGTCATCAACATCTCCGTCCAGACCAGCGACCAGCCCGACCTGAAGGCGGCCGTCGAGTACGCGCTGGCCAAGGACGTCGTCATCGTGGCCGCCGCCGGGAACATCAGGAAGGAGGACGGCACCCCCGCCGCCGTCTACCCGGCCTCCTACCCGGGCGTGCTGTCGGTCGGCTCGGCCGGCCCGGACGGCAGGCGCAACGACTTCTCCAACTCCGTGACGCCGGTCTCGGTGATCGCGCCGGGTCAGGACATCACCAGCACCTGGCCGGGCGGCGCCTACCGCCAGGACCTGGAGGGCACCAGCTACGCCGCGCCGTACGTGGCCGGGGTGGCGGCCCTGGTGCGCGCGCGGCATCCGGAACTGGACAACGTGCGGGTGCGGCGGCGCATCGAGATCACCGCCGACGGCGCGTCGGGCACGGGGACCGGCGCGGGCATGGTGAACCCGCTGATGGCGGTGTCGGAGATCCTGCCGTCCGAGGTGGTGGCCATCGCGCCCCGCCCGGCCCAGGCGCTTCCCTCGACGATCGTGACCAGGCCGCGGCCTCCGGACCAGGAGGCGATCAACGTCTCCGCCGCGGTGGCGGTGATCGCGGTGCTCGCGGCGGGGCTGGTGGCGGCCGTGGGCGTCGTCATCCCCATGGGACGCCGCCGCGGATGGCGGCCGGGCCGCGCGGTGACCCCGGGCGAGTGAGCGTCCGGCCCGGCGAGTGAGCGGCGATCCGGCGAGTGAGCGGCGTGACCCGGCGCGAGAGGCGGGCGACACGGCGCGAGGGGTGGAAAGCCCGGGTGAAGTGGCGGGACGGAAGCGCTTGTACGGGATGAGATGAATCGCCCTATCCGTTTCCCCGCCCCCAAGATCAACGAAACCGTAACATGTGATGCAGACGTGACAAATTACGTTAAGTGCGACTCAAACATGTGGTGTCATGATGCTTGAGATCTCCAGGGGCTTGAGATGATCCACAGGGGAAGGCGATAAAGGACATGCAGTCGTTGCTGCCGGATGACCCCAAGCAGGTGGGCGCGTACACGCTTCTCGGGCGACTGGGTGAGGGAACCCGGGGCGTCGTCTACCTTGGCCGCCTCTCCGGTGAAGCGCCGATCGCAGCGCCCACGGCCGCCGAGGCCGAGGCCCCCGCCGAGGCCGGCACCCAGGGCGAGAGCGCCGCCGCGACCGGAACGCCCGCCGAGTCCGCCCCCTCCCCCGCCACGGGCGAGCCCGGCCGGCTGTTCGTCGTCAAGCTGCTGCCCCCGTGGCCGGAGGCCGGCGACGAGGCCCGCGCGCGGGTGGTCGACGACCTGTCCGCCGCCCAGCGCGTGTCCAGCGCCTACGCGGTGCGCAGCGTCGACGCCGGCTGGATCGACGACCGCGCCTACGTGGTCCGCGAGCACGTCGAAGGCCGCTCGCTCCGCGAGGCCGTCGAACTGGACGGCCCGCTGACCGGCGACGCCCTCGAGCGCGTCGCCGTCGGCACGCTGACGGCGCTCACCGCCGTCCACCTGGCCGGCATCGCCCACCGCGGCCTCACCCCCGACAACGTCCTGCTGTCCGCCGACGGGCCCCGCGTCTGCGACTTCGGCCTCGGCGAGACGGCCTACCGCTCCCCCGAGCAGGTGCGCGGCGAGCCCACCGGCCCCGCCGCCGACCTGTTCGCCTGGGCGAGCACGATGGTGTTCGCCGCGACCGGCGCCGAGCCGTTCGGCGAGGACGCCGAGGCGATCGCCACGGCCCGCGCCGACCTCGGCGGCCTTCCCGCGCCGCTGCGTGACGTCGTGGGCTCCTGCCTGGCCAAGGTGCCCGCCGAGCGGCCCACCGCCCAGGGCGCGATGCTGTGGCTGCTCGGCGAGGAGAAGGCGGCCCCGCCCGCCCCGGCGATCCCGGCCGCGCCCGTCCCCGGCGCGCCCCTGGTCGGCATCCCCGTCCCGGGCGTCCCCGGCGCGTCCTCCTCCAGCACGCCGACCGTCCCGGCCGGCCAGGCCGGGCCCGCGGGTCGGCCCGGTCCGGCGGGACCCGCCGGTGACCCGCCGCAGCACACGTTGATGGAGGCGGGCGGCTCGGTCGCGCCGCCTCCGGCCGTCGTCCCGCAGGGCACGGAGAGTCTGCCCCCGACGGTGTACGCGGCCGAGCCGCAGCCGCCGGCCCCGCCGGTGTGGGGCGCTCCCGCCCTCCCGTCGGAGGAGCCCGCGCGGCCCGAGTTGCCGGCCGCCGCCGGAGGCGAGGCGCCGCCCGCCGCGCCGGTGCGTAAGAGGACCGGCGCCCACTTCCCCGTCGGCCTGGCCGCGGGCGTCGGCGTCGTGATCGGCCTGTCCGGCCTCGGTCTGTGGGGCGCCGGCCACTACGCGGGCAGCAGCCAGCAGATCGGCCGGGTCGCGGCCGAGGGACAGGCCGGCGGCACGAACGTCCCCGAGCCGTCCGGCGGCCTGGGCGACGTCGCCGGCGTCGGCGAGAGCACCGCGCCGCGCCCGCAGGTCACCGTGCCGTGGGCCGGCTCCCCCGCTCCGCAGCAGACCGGCGTCTATCCGATGCAGCTGACGACGTCGAGCCCCGCGGCGAACATCCCGAACTTCTCGCCCGGCCCGCAGTTCACCCCGCCGCCGATCCCGTCGGCCCCGCCGACGCCCACACGGTCGTCGCCGACCCCGGTCCCGACGGTCACCGTCACCATGACGCCGAGCCCGGTGGTCAGCCCGTCCGCGGAGCCGACCCCCACGCCCAGCCCGTCCGGGCCCGACCAGTCGCCGCAGCCGTCGGTCACCCCCACCCCGGACCCCTCGGGCCCGGGCAGCCCGACGCCTTCGCCGTCGCCGAGCGGGCCACTGAGCCTGGTGCCCACACCCACGCCCACGCCGAGCCCGACGCCCACCACCTCCGGCCCGGCGTCCCCGCACCCGAGCTCCCCGTCGCCGCGGCCCACGCCGAGCGTGTCCAGGTCGTTCACGCCGCGGCCCCCGCACGTGTGGAGCCCGCGGCCCAGCGTGTCGGCCAGGCCGACGGGCACCCGGACGCCGGCCCCGAGGCCGACCGTCACCCGTACCGCCACGGCGACGCCGGCTCCCAAGCCGGCCACCAACCCCTTCACCCCGCAGCAGGTGTGCAACGGGTCGGGCAAGGGCACCGGCTTCGCCGTCCAGCGGCAGAGCGCGTTCACCGGCGGTGTCACCTACCAGCTCTACAACCTCGCCACCGGCTTCAACTGCGTGGTCACCATGAAGACGCAGAACATCGGCGTGCTCAGCCCGGTGTCGGCGACGCTGGAGGTGCAGGGCTCCGCCCCGGTCAGCGAGAGCGGGTCGTTCAAGTACTACGCCGGGCCGGTGGTCATGCAGGGCAAGGGCAAGTGCGTGCGCTTCAGCGGCAGCGCGGGCAGCGGCTCCACCGCGGCGCCGTTCGGCAACTGCGGCTGACCCACCCCGATCGTCCATCCCCGACGAGGCTCGGCCCGCACCGGCGGCCGGGCCTCGTCTCGTACCGCGAAGCGAAGGATGCGCGTATGACGACCAACGGCGGACCGTACTCCCCCACCGGCGACCCCGAGGTGGACGAGGTGCTGGAGGCGCTCGCGGCGCAGTCGGCGAGGTTCGAGGCGGTCGGGCGCCGGCTGTCGGAGACGCGCGGACGGGGCGAGGCCGAGGACGGCCGCGTGATCGTGGAGGCGCTTCCCGGCGGTTCCCTGGTGGCCCTGCGCATCGACCCGCGCGCCATGCGGCTCGGGTCCGAGGCGCTGGCCGAGGCGATCCTGGTGGCCGCCAGGCGAGCCGAGGCCGACGCCGCCGACCGGGCCGAGTCGCTGATGGCCCCCCTGGTCGCGGAGCCCCCGCCCGCGGGCGCTCTGCCGCACGACTGATCCCGGGGACGCGCGCCGCACTAGAGTGATCGCCGTGGAGGGGTGGAAGCCGGCGGGTGCGTTCGAAGAGGGCCTCGGCTCGGCGTTCGCGGCCGGAGACCTGGCCCTGTGCCTCGGCCTGCTCCGCCTGGCACAGCTCGCCCTGCCGGTCAGCCCGGCGGCCGCCGCCGGGCTCGAGCCGGTGGCCTGGCCCACCGCGTCGGACGCCGAGGGCACCTGGATCCTCGCCTACACCTCCGCGCGGGCCATGCGGGCCGGCATCGGCGAGGTCACCGCGCACCACCGCGTCGTCACGCTGCCCGAGCTGGCAGCGGGCTGGCCCGACCCGCGCTGGGGGCTGGCGGTCAACCCCGGGCTCCCCGTGCACTTCTTCCTGCGGTCCGGCACGGTGGCCAGGCTCGCCGTCCCCTCCCTGGCCGAGGAGCGCCTCGCCGACCCCGGCGCGGGCCTGCCGGTCGTGCAGAAGCCGCTGACGCCCCGCGACCTGTACGCGTACCTGGCCGAAGGGGAGACCCGGGTGTCGGGGTACTGCCACCGCGCGCTGGACGTGGCGCACATCGCGACCCCCGCCGTGCTGGCCGACGCGCTCGGCATGGCCGAGGTGGACGGGGTGCTCACCGACGAGGGCTCGGTGAACCTGCTGCGGTGGGCGGCCGTGGGGCTGAACCTCTACCGCACGCCCTACGGCGGCGTGGACGAGGAGAGCAGGGCGGCCGTGGAGGGCCTGCTCATCGAGGAGCCGCCGTTCGTCGGCCTCGGGCTGGCGCCGAACGTCGACCAGGTGATCCGCGAGTACAAGGTGGACGGCGTCGGCCTGCCGCACGGGGCCGAGATCTGGGAGCTGACCGACGCCGGGGTGCAGCACCGCCGCGCGGTGTACGACGGCGACCTGGAGCGCTGGCTGCTGGTCCAGGCCGCGCCGCCGACCGCCGCCCCTCCAGGCGAGGAGTGGGGCCTCCTCGCTGAGGAGGAGAGCCTTCCCAGGGAGGAAGAAGGCCTGCCGGAGGAGGAGTGGAGCGCTCCCGGCGCTCCCCGTGGTCCCGGTGGTCCCGGCGGTCCCGGCGAGGGGCGGGCGCGGTGAGGTGGCACGGCTACCGCGTCCACTGGCGGGGTGAGGAGTACGAGGCCGCCCCCGACCCGCGTCCGGACGGGCTGTGGATGCGGCTGCGCGCCGCCGGGCCGGTGGACGGCTTCGAGCCGGTCGCTCCCGGTCGTCACGTGCGGCCGGTGCCGGCGGGCGAGTGCGAGCAGGTCGTCTTCGTGACGACGGCCTGCCTGTGGCGCGGGGCGCCCTGCCAGGTGCGCGCCGAGCGCGAGGGCGAGCTGCTGGTCGAGTACACCGGGGGGCTGCTGCCGGTGGCGCGGGCGCTCGGGTTCGAGCGGGTCGAGCGGGGCGTGCACCGGGCCTGGGTGTCCCGGGACGAGGTCGCCGACCTTCATGAGCAGGCCGTTCTCCTGGACCTGTGACCTCGGCGGCGGCGGGGGAACGCCGTGTCCGTTTTCTGGTCATACGGCAGACCGGAATACTCGCATAACCGGCAATGCGGAAGAAAAGCCGGATTCGACGCACAACGCTTGCCGAGTTAAATCCTGGAATGTCACAATGTCCGATCAAGCGACTGTTTCCCTGGAGTTAGGGCACGGTTACGGTGCCGTTAAGCACCTGGCACCGTGGGGACAGGTGCTCGGGGAGGTCATGTGGAGGGATTCGCCGGTGGGGACGCGGCCGAGATGCGGGCTTATGCCGAGGAGCTCCGCGCCGCCTTCATGCGCCTTCAGGAACAGGCGCCCGAGACGCACCGCAGGGCCCGCGCCGTACAGGTCACGGAGAAGTCCGAGGACGGGCTGATCGCCGCCACGGTCGGAGCGCGCGGCGACCTCATCCGCCTCGACATCGACCCGCGTATCTACCGGCGGCCCGACTCCCGCGAGCTCGCCGACTCCATCACCGCGACGGTGCGGCGGGCCGCCGCGAAGGCGCAGGCGGAGGTCATCGAGCTGTTCGCGCCGCTGGTCCCCCGCGAGCAGATGAGAGCCCACCTCGACGGAGACCTCGACAGCGTGCTGGAGCAGATGGCCCAGCAGATGCTCGGAAGGCGGTGACCCGCGATGCCGGAGAACGTCGACGTCCACGCCCCCACCGCCGTCCAGGCGCTGGCCCAGTGGGACGCCGCCACCAGCGGCATCACCCGCGCGTTGAAGGAGGGCCAGGCGCGCATCCAGCGGCTCGTCGCGGCGGCGCCCTGGGGCGACGACTCCGCCGGCGCGTCGTTCCACACGGCCTACATCAAGGACGCCAGTCCCGAGATGCTCGCCCGCATCGGCGAGATGGTCATGCAGGACGTCGAGGAGGTGGGCGGCAAGGTCCGCACGGCCGTCGGTAACACGCGCCGCACGGACAAGGCCCAGGCCGGCACCACCCTGAGCATTTGACCCCGGCGACCGGACGGGAATGACGTGGCGCACGGCGGCAACCCCAACGTCAACCCCAACACCCCCGGCGGGCAGGCGTCCCCCGGCATCGGCGGCACCTCCTCCACCGACGTCACCCCCGCCTGGGGCGAGTCGCTCCCCGGCTGGGTGGACACCTTCATCGCCATGATCGCGGCGGGGCAGAGCTGGCCCAAGGCGAGCGAGAGCCTGCTGTGGGAGCTCGCCAAGGAGCACCAGGCGCTCGGCGGCGGGCTGCAGGAGTCGGTGGACCCCGGCATCGCCGCCGGCAGGGCCGTCCTTGCCGGATGGCAGGTGCCCGCCACTCCGCTGTACGTCGAGCAGGCCAACCAGGTGCTCAAGGGCGACGGAGGCGTGCTGGGGCTGGCGCTCGCGCACCAGGCCAAGGCGCTGCAGGTCGACGACTTCGCGCGCGAGACGCAGTACTCCAAGATCTCGATCAACGTGGCCTTCTGGGTGGGGGTCACGGCCGCCGCCATCGCGCTGCTCAGCATGGGCGCCGGCGTGCCGCTGCTCGGCCCGATCGCCGCCTCCACCCGCGCGGCCATCTGGCGGATCCTCCAGCGGCTCGCGGCGGTCGCCGGGCGCGACCTCGGCGCCGGCGTCACCGCGCGGCTCGCGGCGGGCCGGCTGGCCCAGACCGGCGCCCACGGCCTCGCCCGCACGATGCTCGCCAGCCACCTCGGACGGGAGATCATCGAGGAGATCGGCGAAGAGGTCTTCATCGACGCCTACAGCCAGCACAAGCAGATGGAGATGGGCACCCGCACGAGCTGGGACTGGAGCAAGACCTCCGCCTCGGCGATCGGCGCGGGCGGCGGCGCGGTGGCCGGCATGAAGGTGGCCGCCCCGCTGCTGTCGCGGTACGGCGGGCGCGTCCCGGTGCTGAACCGGCTGGACGACCTGGCGCGCAACGGGTCGGGTGCCTCCAGCAGGCTGGCCGGGTTCGGGCGCGACGCCATGCAGACCGGGCTGAACAACATGGTCGCCTCGCCCGCCGGCAGCTTCCTGGCCAACGGGGTGGTCTACAACGAGTGGAACCCGCTCACCGCGCTCGGCCCCGACGCCCTCGCGGGCGCCTTCATGGGCGGCGCCGGCCGCACGCGGACGATCAGCCCGTTCAACCCGGACGTCTTCCACGCGGTCACCCACCCGGCGCAGACCCTGCACGCCGCCACCACGGCCGACGCCCAGGCCCGCGCCACCACCCTCTCCAGCACCGGCCCGGCGACCAATCCCTCCCCCGCCCCCGGCGCCGCCCCGCCCTCCGTCTCGAACCCCGCGGCCTCCAACCCCGCATCCTCCGGCCCCGCGGCCTCCTCCAACTCCGGCCCCGCAGGCTCCACCGGCACCGGCACCGGCACCGGCCAGCCCCTCACGGGATCCTCCGGCCAGAGCCCCGCACCCCCCGGCGGCGCCGCCCCTCCGGCCACCCTCTCCACCGGCAGCCCCCCTCCGTCCGGCACAGCCCAGCCCGCCCAGACCAGCGGCACCGGCCAATCCACCCAAACCGGAGGGACGGGCCAGCCTGCCCAAACCGGAGGAACAGGCCAGGCCACGCAGTCCGGCGGCACGGGCCAGCCCAACCAGACCGGAGGGACAGGCCAGCCCAACCAGACCGGGGGCACTGGTCACTCCACCCAGAGCAGCGCCGCGAGCCAGTCCAACCAGACCGGACCAGGCAGCCCCCCGCCACCCGGCACCGGACAGACCGCGTCCTCCACGACCGGCGGCCCCGCCGCTCCGGGCACCGACCCGGCCGGCACCGGCACGCCCGGAACCGGCCCCACCGGTGCCGGAGGTGGGCAGTCGTCCACGTCTACGGGTGCTCCGTCCGGCGGTGGGCCGGCCACCTCGGCGCCCTCGCCTCAGGGGCCCGATCCGCATGCCCAGGCGTCCCCCCAGCAGGCGCCCCCGCCCACCACGGCCGCGGCGTCCGGCACGACACCGCCCGGCGCGGGGACGAGCGCCGCCGGCCCCGTCCCCGGCACCCCGAACGTTCCCGGTCCCGGCACGCCGAACGCTTCCGCTCCCGTCCCCGGCGCGCCGAACGCGTCGGCGCCGCAGGGGTCACCGTCGCCCGCTCCGGCGGGAACGGGCGTGCCCGCGACCTCGGGCGCCACCCCGGCCGCAGGAGTGGCCCCGGCCACGGGGGTAGTTCCGGCCACGGGGGTAGTTCCGGCCACGGGGGTGGTTCCGGCGGGCGGCCCCGGTCCGGTCGTGGCCGCCGCGGGTCCGGCGCCGCTGTTCATGCCAGGCATGCCCTCCGTCCAGGTGACACCCGCGGCAACGCCTTCCCACGTCACCCCTTCCGGAATGCCGCCCCGGACGCCCCCCGCCGGGACGGCTCCCCAGGCCGCGGCCGGCGGAGCCCCGTCCGTGCGGACGACCCCCGCCGGGACGCCTCCCCAGGTCGCGCCGGGCGCGGCCCCGTCCGTGCAGACCACGCCCGCCGGGACGCCGCCCCAGGTCGGGGCGGGTGGGGTGCCGCCCGTCTCGGGCGGGGGCACTTCCGCCGCCGGCGCCGCCTCGCCCGACCCGGCGCACACCGTCACCGCCGTGCTCAGCGACATGCTGCCGCTGGTCGACCCGGACGCGCTGCCGCTGGACGACGGTTCCCTCCGGGTGACGGGCCCCGACGGGCGACCCCACCTGGTCCGCGCCGATGCCGTCCGCCGCATCACCCGGAATCTGGGCGTGCGGGTCATGGACGGCGTCCAGGACCAGCGACTGCGGGCCGAGGCGGCGGCCCGGCTCGGCGCGGCCATATCGCGGTCCGCCGGCCTGCCGCCGATGGCGGGCTCGCTGAACGCGCTCGGCCGGCTCGCCGACGCCTCCCCCGGCGCGCTGGACGTCCTCGCCGACGTGGCCCGCGAGGTCGTCGGCGACCGCTGGGGCCGTCTGCGCGCCACCGACCTCACCGAGGCCGCGCACCGGGTGGTGAAGGAGGCGAACGGCGGCCTGCCGGAGGAGTCGTCGGACTACGACGTGATGCGCACCGGTCCGCTGGACGAGCAGCGGAAGGCCGTCTCCGAGCGCGCCGCGACCCTCGCCGACGACCTCGCCGCCCCAGCCGCCGCCACCGCCGCGCAGACCACCCCCACGGGAACAGGTGCGGGCACCGGCACGACCACGCAGGCCACCCCGGCCCCGGCGGGCACCGCCCCGACCCCCGTCGCCCCCGCCACGCGATCCGCCGCTGCGCCCACAGGTACGAGCACCCCTACCGGTTCGCAAGCCGCTCCCGCGTCGACCGGGACGACCGGGACGAGCACCGGTCCGCAGGCGGCTCCCGCTGCGGCCGGGACGAACGCCCCGTCCGCCGTCGCGACGACCGGCGGGCCGTCCACGACCGCGCAGGCCCGGCCGAACGCGAACCTGGGGCAGGTCGTCCCAGGCGGCGGGGAGACGCGGCCCGCGCAAGGGGTCGTCCGGCGGTTCCTGGGGGCCGCGCTGAACCCGTTCCCGTCGAGGGGCGGGGCTCTGGCACCGGACGTGGAGGCGCGGTACGCGGAGTACCGGCACCTGGCCGAGCGCTGGTCGCACGCCGCGCCCGATCAGCGAGACCACTACGAACGCCAGATCAGGACGCTCATCACCCGGCTGTCGGACCAAGGACGCCCCGCGCCGGTGCCGCCGTGGGACACCGGGCGCCTTCACACCGTCGTCCCCACCACGATCGCCCAGACCCAGCCGGTCCAGGCGACCCTGACCCAGGCGACCCCGGCCCAGGGGACGCCGGCGGGGAGCCAAGGCCAGGGGGCCCTGTCTCAGGGAAACCCGGCCCAAGGAACCCAGGCGCAGGGGACGCAGCCCTCGGCAACCCCAGCCCAGGGAACCCAAACGCAGGGGACGCAGCCCTCGGCAACCCCGGCTCAGGGGACGCAGGCGGGGGTGGCGCTGCCGGGGCCGCTGGTCGAACTGGTGGCGCGGGTCGAGCGGATGCGCGAGTCGCTTCGGCAGGTCGAGGACGGGCAGCGGGCGCGGGAGGCCGCGAACCGGAAGAGGGCCGATGACGCCGCCGAGCGGGCCGGCACGGCCCACGACAACGCGGAGAAGGCCGACGCCGAGGAGGACGCCTGGCACGTCGACCGGGCACGCGACGCCCGCTCCACCAAGCGACTGGAGGAGATCGCCGCCAAGCACTACGGCCGCATCGCCGACGCCTACGGCGAGGCCGCCGTCCGGGCGCAGGAGGTGGCCGCCGCCTACGCGAGGGTGGCGGAGACGCTGGAGCGGCTCGCCGCCACCCAGACATCGGCATCCCCGGCCCAGGCATCGACCACTCCCACCCAGACGTCGGCCTCTCCAACCCACGCGTCGACCTCTCCGGCACAGGCATCGACCTCTCCCACTCAGACCTCGGCCACTCCCGCACAGCCATCGGCCTCTCCAACCCACGCGTCGGCCTCTTCCGCGCAGGCGTCGGCCTCTTCCGTTTCTGAGCTGGTCGCGCGGGTCGCGGAGCAGGTCCGGGAGGCCGACGCCGCGTTCGAGCGCTACCGGGAGGCGGTGAAGGCCGCCCGGCCTCCGGACGCCGTGCTGCCGGTGGGCATCCCGAGCGGCCGGCTGCCGTACCTGACGCGGCTGACGAACGCGGTGAACCAGGTGCTCGCCGACCGGGGCGTCGACGAGAGGGTCCGCCCTGCCGAGCTGGTGTGGACGCTGCGCGCGGACTTCCAGCAGCTCGCCTCGCCCGACGGCGTGGTGCTGCGCGTCGGGCACGGGACGGCGGGCGAGGTGCGGATCCGTCTGGAGATGGGCGAGCCGGTCGAGGTGCCCGACCCCGGCCGCGTGTCCTCGGAGATGATGCAGGGCCTGCTGCCCCAGGGCGGGAGCTGGATGGCGGCGACCGTGGTGCGCATGCTCAGCGCGTCCTTCGGCCTGAACCTGGCGACGGTCGCCGCGCTGGCGACGCCCGGCGGCGGGCTGGTGGGCCTGCTCGGCGGCCTGGCCAAGTACGTCGGGCTGAGCGTGCGCCACAACGTCGGCCGCTCCTCCAGCACGACGGGGTCGCACGCCGAGTACGTCCTGCCCGGTCAGGTCGCCGACAACCGGGGCGACGCCACGCTGTTCCACGTACCGGTCGCCTACACGGTCGACGCGCGCGTCCCGGGCGGTCGCGGCGGGAGCCCGGAGTGGACGGCGGCGGCCCGGGTCACCGAGGGCGCGGGCAACGACAAGACCGGCCTTGACCTGTGGCTCTCGCACGCCCACACCGAGCACCCGCCCGACGCGCCGTTCAGGTTGCCCGCAGACCAGGTAGGCGACGCCCGGTTCCCCCGGTACGTCCCCTTGCATACCGAGGGTCTGGAGGGGCTGGCCGACCGGGCGGTGGCCACGGAGGGCACGGACGGCAGGCCGCTGCGGCGCGCGACCCGCGACCAGGTGCGCGCGATCATCACCCAGGAGCTCCCGGGCCATCTCACCGAGGCGGTCGACGACGAGCAGGGGTTCGTCCGGATCATCACCGACGGCGGGCGCAGCGGCGTGCTGCGCGTGAGGTCGCGGGTGGTGTCGGAGTCGATGGCGTCCCGCCCGGGATGGAAGCAGTTCCAGGAGTGGCTCGGCGTCAGCTTCTCCGGCGCCACCGGCGCCATGTCGGCCGGTCGTTCCTCGGGGCTCGGCACGACCGGAGGCGTCGGGCTCACCGACGACACCGCCCCCTCGAACGGGTGGCACGGCCTGGGGGTGCGGCTGAACGCCGGCTTCCGGCGGGCGTGGTCGCGCTCGGACGGCGTGTCGGCCGGCGGGGTGTCCATCTACCCGCTCGTGCGCCGCTGGATGGGGCGCACCAACCTGCAGGACGTGACGCTGCGCCACGACGTCACGGTCTACTTCTTCGACGAGGGCGGCCCCCGGCCGGAGGTCTCCGGCGACACGCGGATGCTGCTGCAGGTGCCCGAGCCGGACGCGGGCCGCGCGGGGTGGGCGGTCGACGCGGACGCCCCGTCCAGGGACGAGGCGGGCGAGCAGCGCGCGAACGCCGACGGCTCGCCGAGGTTCCGCGACGACCCCGATCCCGCGCCGCCGCCGGGCCGGACCACCGACGCCCCGGTTTGGATGGGGAGCAACGCGGACCAGATGCGCGGCGCCGGTCCGTCCACGGTGTACCTGGACGCGGCCGAGGTGCACCGCAGGCGCGATGAGGTCATGCGGAACCTGCGCGCGGCCGGCCTGCTGCCCGGGATCGGGCCGGACGGGCTGCCCAAGCCGTCGGTGGACCCCCTGGAGCGGGACGCCCAACTCGCCAACCTGCGCGAGGTGACCGAGCAGTTCTCGGTGAACGCCCTGCAGACCCGCATCGACCAGGCCGCGCAGGACGGCGTCCACCTGGACCTGGTGCGCGCGCGCCTGGGAGAGAGCATCCGGCACTACACGCTGCGGGTGAGCCTGGTCGACACCGGCCGCTCGGACTACGCGGGGTGGTCGGAGGCCGAGGGCCACGTGGCGCTGAACATCAGCTCCAACACCACCGTGCGGTCCAGGAGCAGGTCCAAGACATGGATCGCCTCCCTGTCCTTCGCCTTCAAGCCGCTGGTCAAGCTGGCCGCGAAGCTCGGCAAGCACTGGACCGGCGCCGAGTTCGGCTGGGAGGGCGGCATGAGCCGCTCCACCGGCTGGGGCTCCGGCTACACCCTGAACGAGGTGACGCTGATCGAGGGAACGCCGGTGGCGGAGTTCCGGCGCGCCTACACGATGCGGGCCGACCTGGTGGAGAAGGGGCGGACCCGCTCGCTGCTGTCGCCGGAGTCGCTGGCCGCGCCGGTGTCCGCGCGGATGCTGGTACCGGCCGACCTGCTCGCCCAGCGGCAGGCGGTGAGCAGCCCGGTGGCGCCGCACCCGACCACCCCGGAGCTCATCCGGCGCTCGATCCTGCTGAACATGGACCTGCGCGACGTCCTGCCCGCGATGCTCAACGTCGTCCCCGAGGCGGCGCGCGCGGACGCGGAGACCCGGCACATGCTGGCGGCGCTGGCCAACGTCCGCACGATCATCTCCGACACCTCGTGGCTGGGCGGCGAGCAGCGCGCCGACTTCCTCGTGCGGGCGGAGGGCGCCCGGCCGCGGCGCGGCTGGGTGGCCGTGCGCGTGGAGCTGGGCGAGTCGGAGTGGGTGGCGGTCAACAACCTGACCACCGCCGACATCCACCTCGCGCTGAGCAGCACCTCGGCGAACTCCGGCGGCTCCCACAGCAACGCGGTGAACGCCTCGGCCGGCGCGGCGGGGCGCCTGGCGGCCGATCTGGGCGGCGGCGTCAACGGGTCGGCGACCAGGAACGCCGGTCACTCCACCGGCCGCACCCTCATCGCCGGCGACGAGCCGATCATCGTGGACACCGGCAAGCAGTACGGCTACCGCGTCCCGGTGACGGTCTACGTGACCGGGGGCATGGAGGGCTCGGAGACGCGGCCGCCCGAGGTGGTCCCGAACGGCAGCATCATGTACGACCTGCCGGAACAGGACGCCCTCACGCTGTACGGGCACGGCGAGATGCCGCTGCCGCTGCACGCGGTGGCCGACGCGATGGAGCGCTTCCTCAACGGCCACCTGAAGTTCGACGCGCCCATGGCGATGCGGCTGGCCCGTCAGTACGTCAAGGACCGGCAGGCCGCTCTGGCCGACCCGAACCCGCCGGACATCCCGCTGCTGGCCAAGCACACCCCCGAGGCGCTGTTCGAGGGCATCAGCGCCCGCCTGCTCAAGGAGCTGAACAAGCCGGCCGCCGACCTCGACGATCTGCTCGACCCGGCGCGCACCGCCCAGAAGGTCAAGGTGGCGATGCCCGCGTACTCCCGCGACCGGCTGGGCACGACGGCCGTCCAGTCGATCAGGCTGCGCACGGCCGACGGCCGTGCGGTGGAGATGCTGGACGCGGTGGTCGACCAGGTCCTGGCCGCGGTCCCGGACGCCCGGCTCACCGACCCGGTGATGATCCGCGCCCTGGTCGGCATGTTCGCCGGCGACAACTGGTGGGGCACCATCGAGAACCAGCTGTCGCCGCACGGCTTCGAGTGGGAGATGCCGGTGCGGGTCGGCCGGCACAAGACCAAGCTCGTGCGAATCACCCTGCGGAGCGGGTTCGACGGCGACACGGTCGAGCGCGAGGGGCGCAACGACGCCAAGGTCTTCATCCGCCAGAAGTACGGCTACGAGAGCGTCGAGGAGTCGGCCTCGGCCGGATCGTCGTTCGGCGCAGGCGTGAACGGCGGCGTGTCGGGAGGCGGCAACGGCGGGAAGGCGACGGCCGGCAGCCATCGCGGCCACACGCGGTCCACCTCCAGGGGCGTGCAGCTCACCCAGCTGTACGGCGTGGCCTCCTTCGACGGCGGCGACCTGGTCAGCCACCCCGTGACCGTCGCCGTCAGCGCGAAAGTGGTGCCGATGCCCCCGGGGCGGTCCGGCAACCGGCTGACCCAGCCGGTGCGCTCGTTGTTCCAGCGCACCGGAAGCGCGGTGTACCGGGGCGTCGCGCGGGGCGCGCGGGCGGTGGCCGGAGTGCTGCCCTGGGTGCGGCCGGTGGCGCCGATCCTGGCCGATCCCGCGCCGCTGGTGCTGACCGGCACGGCCATGCGGCTGGTGGAGGACGGCCTCACCGTGCCGGCCGACCAGGTGCCGGCGCCGACGCCGCGCGTCCCCGACCCGCGCCCGCTGGAGCTGCCGGAGGCGATCTTCCCGGTGGAGACGGTCGCCGACGGGCTCATCGACGCGGTGCGCGCCCGGCTCGCGCGCCCGGACCTGCTCGGGCCGGTGGGCGTGCAGGAGCAGTGGACCCGCATCGCCCACGCGCTGTCGCGGATGGCGCTGAACGCCAACCTGGAGTTGATCACCTCACCCGACGGCCACCCCGTCCTGCGCGTCCCCCTGCACGGGAACAAGGTGGTGGACGTGTGGATCCACGCCACGCCCTCCGAGGAGGAGATGGTCGTCGGCGAGCGGGAGAACATCGAGAACCGCCAGGTCAAGCGCCGCCAGGAGACGTACGGGACGGCCTCGGAGCGCAATCGTCTGTCGCCGGCGAGCCGCGGCGTGGAGGGCGCGCAGGACGGCTGGGGCACCGGCCAGGGCGTGTCCACCGGCGACCAGGCGGGCCAGCGGGTCTCCTCCTCCGGCGGCGCGCGCAAGGAGAAGAGCGGCTTCGAGAAGGGCCCGGCGGTGACGCTGAGCACCCGCCTGGACCTGGCGGTGTCCTTCAGGGTGTCCACCGTGCGGAACGACGGCGGCGAGCGCCCGGGCAGGGTGGTCGAGCTGCCCGGGTCGGTCACCGGGCACGCCGTGGTGATGATGGCCACCCGCGACTACGAGGCCATGCTGCGGCGCCGGCGGCACGAGCCGGGCAGGGGCTGGTCGTTCGACGAGGACGGCTCCTCCGCCGAGCGCCGTCCGCGCCGCCGGCGCCCGCTCGCCGCACGCGCGCCGTGGACCTCCGCCGGGCGCGGGCCCGCGACGCTGGACCAGGTGGTGGACGCGGCGCGGAGCCGGCCGGAGTTCGCCACCGCCCCGATCCGCGCGGTGGCCGAGGAACTGCGCGGACGCCTGCCGCGTCCCGGCTCGGGCGAGACGCTGACCCTCAGCACCTCCGCGCGACCGGCCGACCTGCCCATCCCGCTCGCCTGGGCGCGGCTGCTCGCCCGCGAGCTGCGCACCGACGTGCGCATCGACGTCCAGGAGCCCGGCGGGCTGGTCCGCGGCTACACGTCGGACGCGAAGGGCCGGTTGGCGGCCGACATCCCCGACGGCGGGTTCGCGGCGGCGCTCGCCACGCTGCCGGCCGAGGTGGCCGCCACGGCGGTGGCCCACGGGCTGGACCTGCGCCCGCTGTTCAACCGGACCGCCGTGCGCGGCGACTTCGCCGAACAGGTCACCGCCGAGCTCGAAACCCTCGGGGCGAGCGTGCCCCAGCGCCCGGCGCCGATCTTCCCGCGCCCGCTGTGGGGTCCGGGCCCGGAGGAGAGCGCCAACACCATGCTGGGCAGCCTGGGCGTCCGCGCCCCGGTGGACCCGGGGTCGGGCTTCGTCAGGGGCAGGGCGCCGGAGTCCGGGCCGCTCGACGAGGCCGAGCTGCGCACCGCCTGGCAGGACGTCCAGGCCGACGACCTCGGCGTGGACGTCCGCGCCTCGGCGTGGCCGGACGGCGACCCGGTGCTGACCGTCACCACCGGGGGGCCGCTCGGCGAGGTGCGCTTCCGCCCCGAGGTGGCCGGGGTCCCGGCCGACCGGATGGCGAGCACGGACCTGGACTCCGGCTCCCCGTACGTCGTGCGCATCGACCCTGACACCCCGGCCCACCTGGTCGCGCGGACGCTGGTCCACGAGGTGGGCCACGCGATCCGCGAGCTGGCCGCGCGCGCGGGCGGCGCCCCGCAGGGCGTGCTGCGGCCGTCCCTGGCCGCGGCGAGCCCGGCGGGCGCGCCCGTGCCGACGACCGACGCGTGCGCCGAGGCGCGGGTGGACGAGTACCGCTACCTTTCACGCAAGTGGACGCAGGCTCCGGCGGACCGGCGGCCGGGGCTGCGCGCGCAGATCGAAGGGCTGGCCCGGCTGGTGGAGGGCCGCGGGCTCACTCCCCCGACGCCGCCGTGGTCGGGCCCCCCGCCGTCGGTGCCGCGCCAGCGGCCGAGCATCGGCAGCCTGCTCAACGCCTCCACGCCCCCCGGTCCCGCCGCCGGCCCTCCTCCCGCGGCCACCGGCCCCGCCAATGCCCCGGCGAACGGCACCACCGGACCGCTTCCCGCCGCGAACGGCACGACCGGTGCATCACCCACCGCGAACGCCACCACCGGAGCACCACCCACCGCGAACGCGACCAGTGGAGCACCACCCGCCGGTAGCGCGACCTCTGGAGCGCCCTCCATGGGGAGCGGCACCACCGCAGGCCCTTCCGCGGGGAACGGCACCACCGCAGGGCCTCCCGCGGGGAACGGCACCACCGCAGGGCCTCCCGCAGGAAACGGCACCACCGCAGGGCCTCCCGCAGGAAACGGGACCGCCGCGACGCCTTCCGCGGGCAACGGCGCGGGGAACGGCCCGGTGGGCGGCGGGACACCGGCGGCGGGCGAGTCGCGGCAGGAGTTCTGGGCGCGGATGCGGCGTATGAGCAACACCACCGGCTGGATCCCGCCGGAGGAGGACTCCCTTCGGCGACCGGCACCGACGCCCTCGGGCCCGGCCTCGGCCTCGGCCCCGGCACGGCCGCCGTCGCCGTTCGCCTCGGCCGCCGAGCTGGGCGAACCGGCGGGGCGGCCGGTCAAGGTACGGCACGACGACACTCTGACGACCATCGCGCGCCGCTGGCTCGGGCCGGGCGCCACCAACGGCGAGGTGGCGCTGGCTGCACGGGACTGGTACCAGGCGAACCGGGACCTGATCGGGGACGACCCCGACCTGCTGACGCCCGGGCAGACGCTGACGCCGCCGAAACGAGGAAGCAAGGTATGACGCTCCCAGTGGCCCGCACCAGGGACGAGGCCCACCTGTACCTGGACCTGCACCCGTGCGAGCGGTGCGGGTCGGTCGAGACGACGTGGGAGCACGCGCTGGTCGCCGCGCCGGAGGGCCTGGCGGCGCGCTACGCCGGCGCGTGCGCGGGCTGCGGCGCCGAGCGACGGCACCTGTTCGGGCTGCCGGAGCGCGAGGTGGGCGCCGGGCCGTTCCCCACGTTCGGCGGCTCCGAGCCCTCGCAGCTCCTGGACGCCGGCGAGTGGCTGTGGGTGGCCGACCTGACGGCGGGCAACGTCCCGGCCGATGACCCGGACGCGGCGCGGCAGGCGCTCGCCATCGCGGTGGCGGCGGTCGAGGAGGTGGTGAAGTTCGTGCCGCCGGGCGAGGAGCAGGTGCCCGAGCGGGCGTTCTGGACCGACCTCGGCCGGCAGGTGCGCGGCGCGGAGCCCGGCCGGTTCCAAGTAGACCGCCTGCTCGTCGTGCGCGACGCCTACCGCCGCCTCGCCGGGTGACGACAGGACGACCGCCACCGGCGCTCGCCCCGCTGCCGATATGGTCGAAGGCCCCGGGCCGGCCGCAGAGGAAGGGACGGCATGTCACCGCTTCGCGCCAGAACGCTCACCGAGGCGCACCTCTACATCACGCTCACCGCGAGCCGGGACGACCCCGGCCGCGCCGCCGAGCCCGAGCGCGACTACGAGGCTCACACGACGCTGACCGAGGGCCGGGACGGGTGGACGTTGCGGTTCGACGGGCAGGCGCTCGGCCTGGCACTGGGCGTCGAGGTCGTGGTGCCGTACGAGGCGGAGGCCGAGGCCCGCCGCGACCGGCTGCGTTTCGGGTCCGGGCGCTCGGAGCTGATCGACGCCGGCCAGTGGCGGGTGCTCGGCGCCGCCTACGCGCGGCGGGCCATGCGCGAGGACCTGCTGTTCGCCGCCTCCCCCGATGACCCTGAGCGCTTTCAGGGCGTGGTGCGCGCCTGGGAGTGGGCCCGCGACGCGACCGCCGAGGCGGCCAGGTTCCTGCCGCCGGGCGCCGCCGCAGTGCCCGCCTCGGCGTTCTGGACCGGCCACGGCGCGGCGATCCACCGCGAGGCGCCGCAGCGCTTCACCCGCGCGTCCCTGGAGGACGACATCGCCGCCTACCAGGAGACCCTGGACGACTTCATCGTGACCAACACCGGCCGCGACGCCTGACGCTCACGACGACAGGCTCACCGGCCGGCGAAAGTCCGAAACGCCGCGATCGTAAGGCCGTGGCTCGTCCCACCCTGTGACCCTCGAGACAAGGAAAGGACGTGCTTTACAGGACCGGCACACCCTTCTCCCTCCCGACGGACGCGGCTCAAGCAGGCTCAAGGAGGCGCCACTCAACAGGAGCGCGGCTCACGGGGGCGCGGCTCACGGGGGCGCGGTCAGGCCGGTTTGATCGAGCGGGTGCCGTGGATGAGGAGCTTGGTGACCCATGTCTCCCAGTCGGTCGGGACGGGGTTGGAGGTCGGGTCCTGCTCCAGGTTGCCCACGATGCTGTAGGTCGCCGAGCCGGTCATCCGGGCGGCGAAGCTCCCCCAGCGCCCGCCCGGGAGGAAGGGCACCAGCGCGACCGAGTCGGCGGCGGCGTCGAAGGCGAGGTTCGCCACGAACGCCTGGCCGAACTCGACGGCGTTGGTGCGCAGCGACAGCACGTCGCGGCCGTCGGCGTCCTTGCGCACTCCCGAGGCGGCGTAGATGCCGGCCTGGATCACCTGCTGGCCCCCGGCGTAGGCGACGCTGTCGATCGTGTAGTAGAAGGCGTTCTGGACGATCTTGGAGACGCCGATGTTGAAGATCTTCAGCTGGCTGCGCGCCAGCGAGGTGAAGTACTTCTGCACCGCCTGCTCGGCGAACCTCGCCATCCCCGCGGTCGGCCAGGCGTACATGGTGGTGAACAGCATGTTCGCCCACGCCTGCACCGCCATGACGACCAGCAGGTGCCGCGTGGTGTCGATGTACTGGGCGTAGGCGCGGCACGCCGCGGCGGCCCGGCGGCAGTAGTCCGCGACGTCGGGCGGGTACCCGGAGAAACCGTCCGGCCGGAAGGCGGTCAGCGGCGTCGGCGAGCCCTGCCACATGGACCTGAACGCCTCGACGCCCGGCCCGGAGTTGCCGGTCCACACCTGCCTGGCCGCCTCGTCGGCGGCGATGATCTCGTCGTCGATGCTCTTGGCCAGCCCCTCCAGGGTGCCGGCGGCGGTCCGCAGGCCGTCGGGGTCGCCCTCGGGCCACTGGACGCCCAGCATCGCCGAGACGAACGCCCCGTGCGCCGCCGTGGCGACGGTGAGGGTGGTGCCGGCGGGATGCTTTCCGGCCGTCCTGCCGAAGGCCGCCAGCGGCGCTCTGAGCATGGCGAAGGACGGGCTCACCTCACCTCCGCCTTGGTGACCGGGACGGCGAACCCCTGGGCGTCGACCGCCTGCGCGAGCCGGCCCACGGTGGCCCAGTCGGCGGTCTCGAGGTTGGCTCCGGCCTGCGCGAGGTTGTCGCCGATGCGGTCGTAGGCGGCCGTGATGTTCCCGGCGTGCCGGGCGATCTCCTCGGTGGCCGCCCGGAAGCCCTTGCGCCCCTCGGCGCCCTCGTAGAAGACGTGACCGTGCTCGTCGTCGCCCCAGAAGTGGCCGAGCCCCGAGAGTGCGGCCATCGCGGCCTTGAGCGCCGTGCCCAGGTGGTCGCGCTGGAGGTGGAAGTCGTCCTGGCGCCGGGTCAGGACGGCGGGCACGACGTCCGTCACGACGCCCGGCCGGCCGTCCCCGTACACGTCCGTTCCCGCCACCGGCGCCTCCGCATCCTGTGATCACCCGACCTCCCAGAATGGTAGAAAAGCCGGGTTTCGCCATATTTGCAGAAGCCGATCTTCCCGGATGTCGCCGAAGTGAGCACCACGACACACCGTGGAAATCGCCCTCGCGCGGCGCACCGGCCGTGTCGCGAACCACCGGCTCCGCGACCTGGGCGAGTCAGCGCGGAATGGCGCGGCGGCGGCCGTCAGTAGCCGCGGTAGCCCGTGCCGTTCTTCGTGCCGACCACTCCGGGGACGTTGGAGACCGATCCGTACCGCTCGATGGCGTACCGCACGCCGGCGATGATGTTGTCCACCGGGTTGTAGATGTCGCGGTGCCCGGGAAGCGACCACCGGTCGAAGGTCGGGTCGATGGTCTGCATCAGGCCTTTGGACGGAGTGCCCGCCGCCGCGTTGGAGTCCCAGTTGTTGATCGCGTTCGGGTTGCCGCCCGACTCGTGCTGGATGATCATCCAGATGTCGCTCGGGTTCATCTTGTCCACGGGGTAGCCGGCGGCGCGCAGGATCTCGATCGCCTGCTGGATCCACTCGGCCACCTGGCCCTTGGGCGCGGGCCCGCCCCCCGGCGGCGGCGGGCCGCTGGAACCGTACCCGCCGAACCCCCCGCTCCCGCCCCCGGAGTCGCCGTAGGATCCGCGGCCGAAGTACTGGTCGTACTCGCTCTTCGGCACCGGAACCCACTCGGTGACGCGGCCGGGCCCCGGGACGAACGACTGGTCCCCGGCGGCGGGGATGTCGGCGAACGCGGGCGTCGCCTCCTTGAGGTGCTTGGCGATGTCGCCGCGGGCGGTGGTCAGCGCGCTCTCGGCCGTGCCGACGTAGGTCCGCGCCAGGGCGGTGTACTGTCCGGCCTCCTTGGTGATGCCCGCCTTGAGGTCGTCCTCGGTGGCGTGCGGGTTCAGCCGGCGGTACTCGGCGGTCCAGGCCAGCAGGTCGTCGCACGCGCCGTTGACGTTGCGCTTCGCGGTCTCCACCGCGCCCGCCACCGTGTCCAGGCAGTCGGCGCAGGACGCGAGCGCGCCGTGCAGGGAGTCGCCCGCGCGCCCGTACCGGGCCATGTAGGTCACGAACGCGTCGGCCGAGGCGCCCTTCCAGGCGGCGTCCACCCGGGACAGGGCCTTCCCGAGCGTGTTGAGCCGCTCGACGGTGTGGCCGCCCGCCGTGCGCCAGCGCTTGGCGAGCTCCCGGATCGCCGCCGGGTCGCCCTGCACCTTGCGCGCCAGCGCGGCCAGCTCCTGGCCGCCCGGCAACCCCGCCACGGCGTCGATGTCCGTCAACGTCGCGGGTCCTTCTCCCCGACGCTCACGTGAACCGCCGGAAGGAGATGGGCTGCCGGCCGGCGACGTCCTGGATCTTGACGACGTCCCCGGAGTGCGGCGCGGCGATCATCTTGCCGTCGCCCATGTAGACGGCGCAGTGGGTCGGCGGCTCGCCGAAGAACACGATGTCGCCCGGCTGCGGCGGCCCGGTGATCGGCTTGCCGCTGGCCCAGTAGCCGGCGGCGGTGGCATCGCCGATCTTGATGCCCGCCTCGTTCAGTGAGGCGTGCACCAGCCCGCTGCAGTCGAAGGCGTCCGGCCCGTCCGCGCCCCAGACGTAGGGCTTGCCCAGGTGGCTGCGGGCGGCGGCCACGATGTCGGCGCCGGTGCCGTTGCCGGTCACCTCGAACGGGATGGCACGCGGCACCGCGCCCCCGCCCTGCCCACCACCCTGTCCGCCGCCGGAACCGCCCCCCGAATCGCCGCCGTAGGTGACCGGTGTGGCGCCGGGCGGCGTGTCGGTGCCGGCGAGCGTGGTGGTGCGCTTGGGGTCCAGCGGCGTCGGCCGCCACTCGGTGGTGTGACCCGGCCCGGGGACGAACGCCTGCCGGTCGGCCGCCGGGATGGAGGCGAAGGTGGGGTACGCCTGCCCGACGTGCTTGCCGATG
This sequence comes from Sphaerisporangium rhizosphaerae, assembly GCF_042665155.1. Taxonomy (NCBI): domain Bacteria; kingdom Bacillati; phylum Actinomycetota; class Actinomycetes; order Streptosporangiales; family Streptosporangiaceae; genus Sphaerisporangium; species Sphaerisporangium rhizosphaerae. Next base: position 318,839 of record NZ_JBHTCG010000001.1, read on the forward strand.
TCGGTGCGCGCGGTGGACAGCGCCGTCTCGGCCGTCTCGACCTGCTCCTTCGCCTTGTGGACGGCGAGCCGCACCTCGCGGGTGATGCCCGGCTTGAGCTGGTCCTCGGTGGCGTGCGGGTTGAGGCGGCGGTACTCGGCGACCCACGCCAGCAGGTCGTCGCACGTCTGGACGACGTTCTTCCTGGCCGTGCGCACCGCGCCCGCCGCCGAGTCCAGGCAGCCCGCGCAGTTCACCAGCACCTCGCGCAGGGAGTCCCCCGCGCGGCCGTAGCGGTTCATGTAGGCGACGAAGGCGTCGGCCGAGTCGCCCTCCCAAGCGTCGTCCATGGTCCGCAGCGCCGTGCCGAGGGCGCGCAGCTTCTCGACCGAGCCGGAGGCCGCCGTGCGCCAGCGCTTGGCGATCGCCTCGACCGCCGCGGGGTCGCCGTCGGTCTTCTTCAGCAGAGCGGCCAGTTCCTGGCCTTCGGGCAGCGCGGCCACCGCGTCGGCGTCCGTCATACCTTCGGCAGATTCTTCTCGGTGCCGTGCTCGGCGCTCTTGACGTTGGTCTCGACGGTGTCCAGCGCGCGTTCGACCCCGTCGAGGCGGGTCTTGACCGTGCCGAGCTCCTCGTCCGCGTGGCTCTCCACCGAGCCGATGGCCGTCACCAGCTCGGCGGCCCCGGTCAGCGTGCCGAACATCGAGGAGGTGGCGGCGTTCTTGGCGGGGAAGTCGTCGCCGATGGAGGCGAGCTTGCCTGCCTGGGTGTTGACGGCGACGCGGAGCTTGGCCAGCGCGTCGTAGTTCACGTCGAGACTCACCGGGGCCGGCTCCCTCCGTCGTCGGCCAGGACCATCCAGCGGCTCGGTCCCGGGCAGGACGCCCACCGTGCGCCCGGAACCGCCAACGAGCGATCATATCCGGCTAGGGCGATCATGGGCCATGAATCACCCCGAAAAGGTCATTCCCTCGTCGTCGGCGTCGTCGGCGCGGACGGCGGCAGGAAGGCGGTCTGGATCAGCCGGGAGCCGTACCGGCGGTCCACGTAGTAGGCGCGGCCCGGCGGCAGCGGGTGCGGGCGCACGCCGAACAGCACGCCCTCGTCCTTGTCGCCCGACAGGATCACCGCCGGGCTCGCCATGTCCTTCAGGCGCTGCATGACCGGGTCGAACATGCCGCGCCCCGCCCCGCCCATCGCGCGGGACAGCACCAGGTGCAGGCCGATGTCCCTGGCCTGCGGCAGCAGGTCCAGCAGCGGCGCGAGCGGGTTGGCGCCGGTGGCCACCAGGTCGTAGTCGTCCACGACGAAGTACAGGTCGGCGCCCTTCCACCAGTTGCGCGCGCGGAGCTGGTCGGGGGTGAGGTCGGCGGGCGGCAGCCGCTTGACCAGCGCCTCGCGCGCCTCGGCGACCATGTCGGCGGCCGTGGTGCTGGAGGCCGCGTACCCGATGCGGTGCTCGGTGTAGGCGGCGTCCAGCAGCGAGCGGCGGTAGTCGATGACGATGAGCCGCGCCCCGGCGGGGGCGTGCCGGGCGACGATGCCCTCGGCGACCAGCCGCAGCAGGTTGGACTTGCCGCTCTCGGTGTCGCCGATCACCGTCAGGTGCGGGTCGACGTCGAACTCCGCCAGCACCGGCGACAGCGTGGCCTCGTCGATGCCGAGGGGGATGCGCGCCCCGGTCTCCTCGACGCTCGGCAGCGCCTCCACCGGCAGCACCGACGGCAGCAGCCGCACGCGCGGGGCCGGCCGGCCGCGCCAGGCCTCCCGGACGCCGTCCACCAGGGCGCGGACGCCCACGGTCAGGTCGTCGGCCGTACGCACGCCGTCGATGCGCGGCAGCGCGCTGAGGAAGTGCAGGCCGTCGCGGGTCAGGCCGCGGCCGGGCACCCCCTCGGGCACCGCGAGCGCGGTCTTGCGGTTGACCTCCGACTCGTAGGCGTCGCCGAGCTTGAGCTCCAGCCGGGAGCCGAACAGGTCGCGGATGCCGGGCCGGAACTCCGACCACTTGTTGGTGGCGGCGACGATGTGGATGCCGTAGCCGAGGCCCCGGGCGGCCAGGTCGGTGATGGTCGGCTCCAGCGAGTCGAACTCCTGCCGCACGGTGAGCCAGCCGTCCACGACGAGGAACACATCGCCGAACTCGTTGTCGGCGATCTGGCCCTCGGCGATCTGGCGCCGGTAGGTGGCGATCGAGTCGATGCCCCGCTCGGCGAACTCGCGCTCGCGCTGTTGCAGCAGGCCGGTGACCTCGGCGACGGTGCGGCGCACCCGGTCGCCGTCGAGGCGGTTGGCGACGCCGCCCACGTGCGGCAGCCCCTCCAGCGAGCCCAGCGTGCCGCCGCCGAAGTCCAGGCAGTAGAACTGCACCTCGCGCGGGGTGTGGGTGAGCGACAGCCCGGCGATCAGCGTGCGCAGGATCGTGCTCTTGCCGCTCTGCGGCGAGCCGACGACGGCCAGGTGGCCGGCCGCGCCGGCCAGGTCGACGGCGAGCGGGTCGCGCCGCTGCTCGAACGGCCGGTCCACGATGCCGAGCACGGCGCGCAGCCTGCCGCGGCCGGCCCATCCGGCGGTGGTCAGGCCGTAGTCGGGGGTGATGCTCAGCGGCGGGAGCAGGTGGCTCAGCGTCAGCGGCTCGGCCAGCGGCGGCAGCCAGATGCGGTGCGCCGGCGGCCCGTACCCGTCGAACTGGCGGACCATGATGTCCAGCAGGCTGTCCCTGCCGACGACGGAGGGCTCCGGCTCGGGCTCGGGCTGCGCGGGGGCGACGGGCGGCGGGATGTAGGCCGGGCCGTACAGCACCACCTGCCGCTGCTCGGCGGCGCCGCGCCGCTCCTGGCGCGCCTCCTCGGCGTAGGGGCCGGACACGTAGGCGGCCTTGAAGCGGGTCATGCCGGTGGTGTCGAACTTCAGGTACCCGTTGCCCGGCGCCGAGGGCAGCTCGTAGGCGTCGGCGACGCCCAGCACGACCCGGCTCTCCATGGCCGAGAAGGTGCGCAGGCCGATGCGGTAGGACAGGTGGGTGTCCAGGCCGCGCAGCCGGCCCTCCTCCAGCCGCTGCGAGGCGAGCAGCAGGTGCACGCCGAGCGAACGGCCGAGCCGGCCGATCATGACGAACAGGTCGATGAAGTCGGGCTTGGCCGAGAGCAGCTCGCTGAACTCGTCCAGCACGACGAACAGCGTGGGCAGCGGCCGCAGGTCGACGCCCTGTTCCCTGGCGCGCTCGTAGTCGCGCAGGGAGGCGTAGTTGCCCGCCGAGCGCAGCAGTTCCTGGCGGCGCACCATCTCGCCGTGCAGGGCGTCGTACATGCGGTCGACCAGCGGAAGCTCGTCCTCCAGGTTGGTGATCACCGCGGAGACGTGCGGCAGCGACTCCATGCCGAGGAAGGTGGCGCCGCCCTTGAAGTCGACCAGGACGAAGTTGAGGATCTCGGAGGAGTGGGTCGAGGCCAGCCCGAGCACCAGGGTGCGCACCAGTTCGCTCTTGCCCGAGCCGGTCGCGCCGATGACCAGCCCGTGCGGCCCCATGCCGCCCTGGGCCGACTCCTTGATGTCCAGCTCGACCATGCGGCCGTCGGCGCCGAGCCCGATCGGCACCCGGAAGCGGTTGCGGGGCGCCCGGGGCCGCCACAGCGTCGCGATGTCCAGCCGGCGCGGGTCGGCCACGCCGAGCAGGTCGGCGAGGGTCATGTTGGAGGACAGGACGTCCTGGCTGTCGCCGCTCTTGGCCGTGGAGACGCGCAGCGGCGCGAGCTGGCGGGCCAGCCCGTCGGCCTGCAGGAACGACAGCCGGTCGGGGCGGCCGAGCCCGGTGACGATCTCCTTGCCCGCGTGGTCGAGCTGGACGCGGTTGAAGCGGTCGGCCAGCACCTCAAGGCGCAGGGTGACCCCCTCCTCGACCAGCGAGGTGGAGCCGCTCAGGTCGATGACGGTGACGCCCTGGATGGCGTCCGCGCCGAGCTGGGAGTCCTGCGGGATGTGCCCGCCGTCGACGATCACCACGTGGTAGGGCAGCGACTCCGGCGACAGGCCCTGCTTGAACCGGCCGCGGTCCTTCAGCTCGCCGCCGAGCAGCCGGTCGAGCTCGCGCAGGTCGTCGGCCATGAGCCTGACCGGCCCCGCGGCGTCGAACTCCTCCGGGTGCAGGGCGTGCGGCAGCCACTTGACCCACTCCCACTGGGCCATCCACTCCTTGCTGGCGCACACGGCCACCCGCATGTCGTCCGGGGAGTGGAACACCGCGAGCTGCGCGATCAGCGAGCGCACCAGGTCGCGGACGGCGGCGGGGTCGCCGGCGGGCAGGATGCGGGCGAAGGAGTGCAGCGCCATCGCGATCGGCAGGTCGTCCACGGTGGAGTGGGCCCTGATGAAGCGGCGCAGCGCCCCGGCCGACATGGCGTCGAGGTCCTCCACCGGCTTGGCGTCCGGCGCGATGAGCTGCACCGCGAGGCGCTGGGTGCCGGTGCCGACCCGGACGGCGGCGAAGTCGCCGTCGCGGGGCCGCCGCTCCCACAGGCGCGGTCCCATGGCGACCGCCCACAGCGTGCCGGGCTCGGGGCCGTTCCAGTCGAGCGCCTCGCGCTGCTGGCGCACGGCCCTGCGCACCTTGGCGCGGGTCTGCGACAGGTAGCGGAAGTAGTCGCGCCGCAGGCCGTTCAGCCGCATCTTGCGCTCGCCGGAGGCGCGGCCGAGCTGGCTCATGCTCATGCCCACCATGGACAGGGCGAACATGCCGCTGGCGACGTACATGATGGGGCTCCCGCCGCCGCCCCCGGTGAACATCAGCGCCATGGCGGCGCCGCCGGCGGCCATCGGCAGGAAGGTGAGGATCTGCATGAACCCGCCGGACATGGTCTCGGGGATCTCCGGCGGCGACTCCAGCAGGATCTCGCCTCGCGGCGGTGCCGGAGGCGGACGGCGCTCGGGTCGCCGGATGACGACTATGCCCACGTCGCTCCATGTTCGGATGGACCTGCCCCGGGGAGCCGGCGTACCGGAGGGCCGCGCGCCCCGTGAGGGCAGGGATGGGTCGTACCGGAGCCAACGGTAGCGAACTCCGATCACCGGGCCGCCCCCGACCGGCAAACCTGGCGCATCCCGCAAAACATGCATATGTCCGCCCTCGCGCCGCATGGCAGCCCGATACGGTATTCGCGTGATCTCAATGGAGTCGGTGTGACGCTCAACCCGACGGGCGGCCCTCCCCTGCGCGTCCCGGGCGGCCCCGGCGGGCCTGGGACGCCCGGCGCCCTGGACGTCATGAACGGCCAGCCCAAGCCGGCCGTCCTGCGGGCGCCGGGATCGGCCGTCGCGATGACCCGCGTCACGATCGTGACGCCGCGCAAACGGATCGACCTCGCCATCCCCTCCGACCTGCCCCTCGCGCACGTCCTGCCCAACCTGCTGGGCGTCGTCGGCGAGAACGGCGACGAGAGCGTGCTGTCGACCACCGGATGGGTGATCCAGCGGGTCGGCGGCCGGGCCCTTCCGCTGGACGCCAGCATGACCGCCCTCGGCGTGCGCGACGGCGAGGTCCTCTACCTGCTGCCCCGCCCGTCCGAGCTGCCCGAGGCCGTCTTCGACGACGTGGCCGACACCATCGCCACCGGCATCAAGGAACGGTCGGGGCGATGGCTGCCGCGGCACACGCGCGCCACCGGCCTCGGCGTCGCCGTCGCCTTCCTCGTCTCCGGCGCCCTCGCGCTCACCGTGTCGGGGCCTCCCTGGACGCTCCCGACGGTCGTCACGGGCCTGCTGGCCTTCCTGCTCGTCGGGGCGGGCGCCGCGCTGTCCCGCGCCCTCGGCGACAGCGCGGCCGGCGCGGTCATCGGGTACACCGCCCTGCCGTACGCCTTCCTGGCCGGGCTGCTCGCCCCCGCCAAGGACGTCGGCATGCTGTGGTTCGGCGCGCCCAACCTGCTCGCGGCCTTCGCCATGACCGCGCTGACGGCCACCGTCGCGGGCTGGGCGATCGCCGAAGGGCTGCCCAACTTCTTCGGCGTCATGGTCGCCTCGATGGCCGGCGCCGCCGGCGCCGCCATCGTCATGGTCTGGCATCCGCCCGCCCCCGGCGTGGCCGCGCTGCTGGTCGCCATCGTGCTGGCCTGCACGCCGCTGATCCCCACCCTGTCCTTCCGCCTGGCCCGGCTCCCCCTGCCCGCCGCGCCGAAGAACGCCGAGGAACTGCGCGCCGACAACCAGGAACTGGACGGCCCGGACGTCAAGCGCCGCGCCGTGGAGGCCGAACGGTTCGCCACCGGCCTCGCCGCGGGCGTCGCCCTGGTCGCGCTGAGCGCCGAGCTCCTGCTGCTCGGCACCGGCGGCTGGACGGGCAGGGCCATGCTGGTCGTGCTCGCCCTGGCGCTGATGCTCCGCGCCCGCGTCTTCCACGGCGTCGGCCAGCGCGTGTGGCTGACCGGCACCGGCGCCGCCGGGCTGCTCACCGTCCTGGTGGGGGCCGCGCTCACCAGACCGGGCACCGCCCTGCTCGTCGTCCCCGGCCTGCTGGGCGTGGCCGCGGTCGCCGCCGGCATGGGCCTGTTCCTCCCGCAGCGCCGCCCCACCCCCTTCTGGGGCAGGGCCGGCGACATGCTGGAGTTCGCCCTGATCACCGCGCTGTTCCCACTGGCCCTGGGCGTCCTCGACGTCTACACCTGGATCCGCGGCCTGGCCGGCTGACCCTGCCGCCGGCCGGAACACCGGCCGCCCACACCGGCGCGGGAAGGTGCCGGCCCCACTACAGCACGAGCCGCACCCCGACCCCCACCACACGGCGGGCAGAATCCGGCCCCACCACGGCACGAGCCGCACCCCGACCCCCACCACACGGCGGGCAGAATCCGGCCCCACCACGGCACGAGCCGCACCCCGACCCCCACCACACGGCGGGCAGAATCCGGCCCCACCACGGCACGAGCCGCACCCCGACCCCCACCACGCGGGGGGCATTCCGGCCCCGCTACGGCGCGAGCCGCACCCCGACCCCCACCACGCGGGGGGCATTCCGGCCCCGCTACGGCGCGAGCGGCCGCCCGGTCAGTGCGGTGACCACGTACGTTCACCGGGCGCGGCTCTCCATCCCCGGCCACGTGCCGCAGTGATCGGCGCCGGGTCGGCGGGTCGTGGTACGGCGATGCCGGCGCCTGCTACGGCGCCCGAGCCGGTGAACGGTCACGGACAGCGCGCCGGCTAGGGGGCGGCCGAATAGCCGGGGTCCTTGCCGCGCTGCGAGGTGCCGATGAGCAGCTTGGCGATCAGCTGGCTCGGCGTCGGCAGCACGCCGGCGCCCGACTTGCCGTCCTCCAGGTTGTAGGCGACGGTGTAGGCGCTCGACCCGACGTAGAAGGAGGCGAAGTCGCCCGCGTCGTTGTTCCGGAACACCTTGCCCATCGGCCCCAGCTTGGTGAGGTCCCACACGCCGAAGAAGGCCAGGCAGGCGGCGAAGTCCTTCAGCGTGGCCATGGAGTTGTCGGAGAAGGAGCCGAGATCCTGGCCGAAGGCCGCCCGCGCGCCGAGCGCCAGCGCCTCGTCTCCGAGCGCGAAGACGGCGCTGCCGACGGAGTACCCCACGAGCTTCTCGACGGCGACCTTCATGATCGCGTGCTCCAGGAGCTTCAGCAGGACCTGCGCCTGGACCTTCTTGTACAGCCGGTCGATCAGCCACCGCGACAACGCCGCCGCCTGCGCGCCGACCCACGGCCAGGAGGCGGCGAGCATGAGCTGGGCGTAACTGGTCAGCGCCATCACCCGCAGGGCGTCGCGCGTCTTCTCCAGCGCCTCGGCGTACCCCTCGCACGCCTCGGCCATGCGGCGGCAGTAGGCCGACATCGCCGGTGGGACGGCCGCGACGCCGCCCGGCGTCTTGACCGTCCCGGCCTGGGTCCAGAACGCGCGGAAGGCCTCCGACCCCTGGCTCGGGTGCTGCGTCCACACCCTCTGGGCCAGACCGCCGGTCACGGTGGTGTTGGCATCGATCTTGCCGGCGAGCGAACGCCACACCGTGGCCGCCTCCCGCGCCCCGTCCGGGTCCCCTTCGGGCCACTCGGACAGGATCGTCCAGGCGACGAACCCGACGATGCCCGCCCCGCCGGCGGGATAGAGCATCCAGCGGGACGGGCTCACCTGTCGCCCTCCAGCAGGCGGGCGACCGAGGCCCAGTCGGCGACGGCGACGTTCCTTCCCATCAGGACCAGCCTGTCGCCGATGACGGCGTAGACCGTGGCCAGCGCGTGCAGCTCGTGCTCCAGGTCGGCGGCGCGGGCGCCGTACCCGGCCTTGCCGTCCCCGCCGTCGTGGAAGGCGCGCCCGGCGTCGTCGCGGCCCCAGAAGTCGCCGATGTCCATCAGCCGGCGCGTCGCCTCGCGGACCGCGCCGGCGATGTCCTCACCCTGGCCGCCGAAGAGCCTGCCGATGTCCCCGAGCCCCGACGGGGACACGTCCAGCACCTGCCCCGGCCCTCCGGGCGGCCCCGGCACCGGGTCTTCGAGAGGTTGATGCGACATGACGCCCCCGTGTCGTGATGGGCGGCCAGCCACGCGCCGCCGGTCCAACACTACCGACCGAATGGCACACATGTTCGAGTCGCACCAACCGACATGATCGACAATACACCCCCAACCTATCGGTCAAGGGGCAAACTCAGGCGTGGTCGTCGGGCCAGGGGGCGCCCATGGCGTTGGCCACGTCTCGTAGCCAGGTGTCGACGTCGGCCGGGTCCAGGGAAGGCGGCTCGCCTCCGGTGGCCTCGCGCAGCAGTTCGGCGTTCTTGCGGTGCGCGTCGGCCTGGGCGCCGCGCACCGCTTCGGTCACGGCCTGCGCGATCGAGGCGCTGTCCAGCCGCATGACGCGGGGGTCCAGTGTCACCTCCACGATCTGGCCGCCGCCGTCCACCACGGCCGCGACCAGCCCGCCGGCCGCCGCGCCCTCGCCCTTGACGGCCCGCAGCTCGCCGAACACGCCGCTGAGGCGCTGGACGGCCTCCTCGCTCTGCCGCGTGACGCGTTCGAGGTCCTCGAGCCGGAAGTCGTCCGGTCGGAACACGGCACAGCTCCTTCGCTGGGTTCGCGAACCCTTGGGGGCTCGGAGGTACGGCGGGGGGGTGGTGCGGGGTGCGGGTACTGCTCGGGGTGGTGCGGTCCGGGTGGGGGGCGACGGGTCAGGGGTGGTAGGGCTCGGGCCGGTTCTGCTTGGGCTCGCGCCACTCGAACCCGGCGGAGGGGGGCAGCTGCGCCGGCTGCCCGGCGGGCGCCGCCGGCGGCTGCTGGAACGGCGGCAGGCCGTGGGTGTCGATGACCGCCTTCCTGAAGTCGATCTTCGCGGCTCCCGTGGGCTCCAGGTTGAACATCTGGGCCAGCGCCTTGCCGGCGAAGTACACCGACATGCCGCCCGCCACCGAGGAGACCACCTTGGCCAGCAGGCTGGTCGCCATCGCGATGGTGCTGGTGGCCATGGCCCCCAACGCCTCCAGCCGTGCGTACCCGGCGGCCGCGTACGGCGTCGCGAGCATCGCGGCGGCGATCGGCAGGGCCGCGCCGAGCACCACCACGACCCGGCCCAGGGACACCCAGTAGGCCCGGTAGGCGTCACCCAGTTCGTCCACGATGCCCGCGATGTTCTTCACGTACCCGCGCAGGCTCTCCATGGCCTCCTGGAAGCGCTCGACGGCGTCCACGTACGCGTCGTGGTCCAGGGCGATCCAGCCGTCCTTGCCCTTGTCGCCGAGGTTGCGGATGTAGCTCTTGATCGCCGTGTCCAGGCGGGAGTGGATCGACTCCCAGTTGTTGTAGGCGTCGGCCATGCCGGGCACGTTCGCGACCGCGGTGGCGGCGATGGCGCTGCCCACGACCAGCGGCCGGGACAACAGGGCGGCCTTGCGCAGATCGTTCAGGACCGAGAGCGCGCTGCCGCCCGCGAGCCTGAAGGACGGCGCGTACGACCCAGCGGGCATGGTGCGGAGCTCCTTCGCGTCGCTCGGTTGTCACACATGGACGGCTGTCGTCACACGTGGACGGCTGGTGTCACACGTACACGGCTGTGGAGCGCTCCTCGGCGGTACGCCAGTTGCTCCGCGCGGTGTCCAGTTGGTGGGTCCAGGTCTCAAGGACGGAGACCGCCTCGGAGAGCTTGGCGCGCACGTCGTCCTGGAGGTGGTCGTAGCGCAGGCCGATCACCACCTCGCCGAGCGCCCCCCAGCCGGGGAAGCCGATCTCGGTGCTGTCCACCATCGCGCGCCATTCCTTGATGGCCGGGATCACGTCTTCGTTGATCTCGTTGATGATGCTCTGGATCGCCTCCGAGGTGACGTACCTTTCCTGCACCATGCCGCCTCCATGATCCGAATGTCGCGGATGATGTCTATCAGCAGTTCTGGATCAATCGGGCGCCCTGTCACATTTGTTCATCCAGTCGTAGACGATGGAAACATCGACGATGATCACTGTTCACGCCCCCACGACGGGACGGCGGCGGCTGTAGGGTGCCTCGGGCCGGGCCATGCCGGTACGGGCGAGGAAGGATGGAGGGCACGTGACCGAGTTCGGCGACTTCGCGAGCATCGACATCGACAAGCTGCTGACCGGGGCGCAGCGGCAGCTCGCCCAGGTAGAGGAGCTCCAGCGGCGCACCGCCGAGCTGGTCGGCCGCGCCACGGACAAGGACGGCCACGTGACCGTCGAGTACACCGGACAGGGGCTGCAGGAGCTCGAACTCAACCCGCGCGCGATGCGCCTGCCCTCCGCCGACCTGGCCGCGCTCATCAAGACGGTGGTCCACGACGCCGGGCGTGACCTGGAGCGCCAGACCAACGAGTTGATGGAAGAGCTGTTCGGCGCGGAGGACAACCCCATGCGGCTCCTGCGCGACCCCGAGGCCGCGCTCGCGCAGGTCAAGCAGGCCGAGGCCGCCTACGACCGCACGTTCGAAGAGGTCATGGCCGACCTGGACCAGATCCGCCGCCGCCTGCAGTGACGGCCGGGCGGCCGCGCACCCGCGATCGGCGCCCCGCCGGCGGTCGCCCGGACGCCGCCTCGGCCGTGACGCCGTTCGATGACGCCGGGAGCACCGGCGTCATCGGCCGAAGGTCAGATACTGGTGGTGGGCGGCAGCCCGGTGCCGTTGGGGTTGGCGCCGTTCTGCCCGGTGTAGCCCGTCCCGGTGTATCCCGTCGTCCCGACGTCGGAGAGGTTGGTCAGCGGGATGCGCACCTGCTTGGCGCCGTCCTTCTGCGCGTTCATGGCCGCGATCTGGCCCTCGAGCTGCGCCTGCTTGCTCGTGACCATCGAGAACGCCACCATGCCGGCGGTCGCGGCCATGCCGTACTTGGAGACCAGCCTGGTGATGACCGCCTGCGTGCCGGTCGCCGCCACCTCCGACGACGCCTGCGTCGCCACGTTGACGCCCGGGATGCCGCGCGTGGCCAGCGTGTAGATCGTCAGCGCCGTGAGCACCGCTCCCGCCGTGCCCGACGCCAGCGCGCCGTAGAAGGAGAGCTTCCCCATGCCGTGCATGATCTTCGCGGCGTCGTCGTGCGCGCTCTTGGCGTCGGTGAAGTTGGTGGTCATGAGGCGCGCGGCGCCCTGGACGGCGCTGTAGTCCTCGGCGGTCCAGTGCTCCGGGGGCACGTCCTTCACGTGCTTGCTGAGGTCGTTGCTCATGTTCTGGATGCCGTTGCCCGTCTCGGCCCACTTGTCGCCCGCGCCGTGCAGGCTGCTCGGCTTGGAGGCCACCCCGCCGATGGCCAGGCCGATCATCTGCCCGCGGACCGGGTTCACCACACAGTAGAGCAGGGCGCCGGCGACTCCGGCGACGTACCCGTACTCCCAGCCCTCGTAGCTCATTGGTTCATCCCCTTTTTGAGCGCCTCGGCCTGCGCGGCCATGTCCTCCTCCTGGAGCCGCCACCGGTCACCGGACAGCTTCAGGTCGTCCCGCCAGAGTTCCATCTGCTTGCGGACCGTCTCGATGTAGGTCACCGAGGTGTGGGCCATCTCGCCGTGCTTGCCGGAGATGGGCATACCGACCATGCCGCAGTCCATCCAGCCGATGTGGTTGTCCTGCGGCTTGCGCTTGACCTCGTCCGCGCGGCCGCCGACGTCCCTTTCGATGTTCTTGCCGAGGTCGATGACCGCCTGGTGCTTCACCTTGCGCGTCTGCGACGCATTGGCGGGGGCCGTGCCTGTGTATCCGTTCCCGGTTGTGTTGGGCATGCGGGGAAAGCCACCGCCACCCCCGGTGTCCGGCAGGCCGGGGATCTGCGGCATGCCGCCGCCGCCCGTGCCGTTGCCTCCGGGGCCGCCGCCCGGCCCTCCGGGCAGGTTCAGACCGCCGGTGGGGTCGCCCGCCGGCCCCGTTCCGGTCCCGAGGGGGTCGGTGAGGCTCGGGTTCTGCCCCACCGGCACGTTCGGGATGGCCGGGATGCCCGGGTCCTGCCCGTTGGGGTCGCCCGGGTTCTGACCGACGGGATCGTTCACGTTGGGCAGGCCGGGAATTCCCTGGTCGGGGATCGGCGGGATGCCCGGGAGGGAGTTGGTGGGGTCGCCGGGGCCGGTGTTGACCGGGTCGAGCGGCACCGAGGTGGTCGGATCGCCGGGCGAGAACGGCTGACCAGGGTCACCCGTGCCGATCGGGTCCACCGTGAACGGCTGCCCTGGATCACCGGTTCCCACGGGATCCCCGGTTCCCACCGGATCGGCGGTGAACGGGTTCCCCGGCGAGAACGGCTGACCGGGGTCACCCGTACCGATCGGGTTCACACTGAACGGCTGACCGGGGTCACCGCTCCCCAGCGGGTTCACGCTGAACGGCTGACCGGGATCGCCCGTGCCCACCGGATCGGCGCCGAAGGGGTTACCGGGCGAGAACGGCTGTCCCGGGTCGCCTGACCCCACCGGGTTCACGCTGAACGGCTGACCGGGGTCACCACCGCCCACCGGATCGGCGCCGAACGGCTGCCCCGGTGAGAACAACTGGCCGGGGTCCCCCGGCCCCACCGGATTCACGCTGAACGGCTGACCCGGATCGCCGCCGCCTATGGAGTTCACGCTGAACGGCTGACCCGGGTCGCCGTTGCCCATGGAATTCACGCTGAACGGCTGACCGGGGTCGCCCGTGGAGATGGGGTTCGCGCCCATCGGGTCACCCGAGGTGAACGGCTGCCCGGCGCCGCCCTGGGCGTCCTGCCCTCCCGGCCCGGCGAAGTTCTGGTGGACGAAGGCGGAGCCGTCGGACCCGCCGCTCTGCCCGTCCCCGGGCCCGCCGCCCGAGACCGTGTACGGCCCGCCCGCGACCGAGCCGCCCTGCATCGCCTCGCCGGCGCCACCCGGCGCGGCCGAGGATGGGCCTCCCGCGTTCAGCAGGGCGTCGAAACCGCGTTGCTCGCTCACCTTGCGTCCCCCCGTCTCCGGCCGCCAGGGTCTTGATCAGCCTGTGAGACGGCAGACTAACCCAGTGCCCGCCGGACCGTACAGAAAGCGCTCAGCCGGTCATAGCACGGCACATATCCATCTCGACACGAGCATCCCGGTTCGCGGGCGCGCTTCTATGCTGTCGGCGACGACCCGCCAGGCAAGGCTGAGGTGGCATGCAGACCCGTCGTGATCTTTACCAGGCCCACCGGCTGATGATGCAGCGCCTGGGCATGGCCCTGCTGCAGGGCGAGCCGGACATCCCCGAGTCGCCCATGCGCAGGCACAACGTCGCCATGTTCTGCGGTGTGCTGGTGGCGGTGCTCGTGGCGGCCTGCTTCGGCATCTACGGCCTGCTCAAGCCCGGCGGCGCCACCTCGCTGACCGCGCCCGGCACGCTGATCGTCGAACAGGAGACCGGAGCCACCTTCGTCTACAGCCAGCAGGAGGCCCGGCTCATCCCGGTCGCCAACTACACCTCGGCCCGCCTGATCCTCGACACCCCGCAGGTGACGGTGCGCACGGTGTCGTCGGCGTCGCTCGCCGGCTTCACCCGCGGCACCCTGGTGGGCATCCCCGGCGCGCCGGAGTCGCTGCCCGCGCGCGAGAAGCTGGTGCGCGGCCCCTGGTCGGCGTGCGTGGCCGAGACCGTGGACCCGGGCGGCACGCGCCGGCCGTACGTCTCGCTGGTGGGCGGCATGGACGTCGGGGGCCGGCCGTTCGGCTCCGAGGCCATGATCGCCGACGACGGCCAGCAGTCCTGGGTCATCCTCGCCGACCGCCGCATGCGGGTCTCCGACGCCGGAGCGCGCGCGCTGTCGGCCGCCGCGCCTCGTCAGATCCCGGCGACCTGGCTCAACGCCCTGCCCATCGGCCCTGACTTCCGCGGCCCTCGCATCGCCGGTCTGGGGCACCGGCTGCGCGGCCCGGACGGCCGCGCCTCCGCCGTGGGCCGGGTCTACACCGTGCCGGCGATGGCGGGCGGCGAGGTCCGCTGGTACGTGCTGCTCGGCGACGGCCTCGCGACCATCTCCCAGACGCAGGCCACCCTGCTGCTGCAGGATCCGGCGAGCAAGGCGGCCTACGGCCGGCTGCCGGTGCGGCCGATCGAGGTGGACGCGGCCAGGGCGAACGCCTTCCCGCAGTCCAGGACGTCGATGGCCGTGACCGGAATGCCCGCGACGATGCCGAAGGTCGCGACGCCCGATCCGGCGTCCCCGCTGTGCACCGTCTACTCCGACACCGGCAGGGGCTCCACCCGCGCGCGGCTGACGATCGGCGGGCGCATGCGCATCCCGGTTCCGCCGAACGCGGGGGCCGACCAGGAGCACTTCGACCAGGTGCTGCTGCCGCCGGGCGGCGCGGTGCTGGCCGGGCTGCTCCCGGGCGAGGGCCAGCTCGGCTCGATCCAGAACTTCGCGCTCGTCACCGACCAGGGGCGCAAGTTCGCCCTGTCCTCCGGCGATCTGCTGCCGAACCTCGGGTACGACGCCGCGGAGGTGGCGCCGCTCCCGGCGGGCATCTGGCACCTGATCCCCGAAGGGCCCGCGCTGGACCCCGCGGCGGCCCGGACACCGGTTCCGATCACCCAGACGACGACCGTGAAGCCGTGATCCCGGCCATGAAGCCGTGATGTCAGCCATAGCCACTGGTACGAAAAACCGTTACTGACTCGCAATGTGACGTATGGCCATGTTGTGGTGATTGATCCTAGGGTTTGAGTGATCAGCATCGCGGGGGCACACGATGCGTTTCGCAGTGTGGGCCATCACGCGTTCACGGCCAGGCCACACTCCTTGGAGGTATCCGTGAGCCAGCAGACCTCAGCACAGCTTCCTCAGATCGTCGAGTCCGCGAAGAAGACCGAGACGGCCCACGGCCTCATCGGCAGCATCCAGACCCAGCTGCAGGGGCACGTCTCCGAGCTCCGCGCGGGCTGGGGCGGCCAGTCGGGCATGGCGTTCGAGGCCGTCTACAACGAGTGGAACGGCGAGCTGTCCAAGGTGCTCGGCGAGCTCCAGGGTCTCGCGGTGAAGCTCCACCAGGTGGAGGCGCGTTACCGCAACACCGAAGTCGACCAGACCGCGGCGGCGCACCGTGTCATCGGTGGCGCGCTCAGCGGCAACATCAACGCCTGACCCCACCCTCCCCGGACAACGGAGAAGATCATGGCTGGTATCAACAACGACATCGACCGCACGCTGGTCAACTTCGGGTCGATGACCACCGGCGCCCAGGACTTCGCCCGCCAGTGGCAGGCGATGGAAGGCACGCTGCAGGAGCTGGAGGGCAACCTCGACCGCCTGCTCGGCGAGTGGGAGGGCGACGCGCGCGCCGCTTACTGGGCCGCGCGGGCGCAGTGGGACGCCGCCTCCGGCCGCATGGCGGCTCTGCTGCAGCAGCTCGGCGCGGTCATCCAGCAGGGTCACGAGAACTTCCACCTCACCGAGAAGGCCAACGTCGCGATGTTCGACGGCCGTTGACGGCCGCCGCGGACCGAATCCGTAACTCCGGGAGCGGACCGCCCTGGCGACGCGGCCGGCGTCCGCGGGGCGGCCTGACGGCTTAGGGGGCAAACATGGCCGGAAACGACGGCTACCAGGATTTTCACCTCGACGGTGACTGGCCGGGAACCGACGCCAAGGGTAAGACCGACGTCCACCACACCAACGTCGAGAACCTCCTCAGAGACCTTCTGACGGACGTCGAGCAGCTGAAGGGCGTCAAGTCCGGCTCGCTGTCCCATCTTCGGGCGTTCGGGAAGGTCTCCCCCACGCACCTCGGCGAGTGGGACGCGGCGCAGCAGCTCGGCACCGTCCTCGGCCAGGGGCACACGGCGGTCACCGCCAGCTACGAGAAGCTCATCGCCCAGTACGAGGCGGCGATCGAGACGATCAGGACGGCGTACGGCAATCTCAAGAACGCCGAGACGGCCAGTACGGTCGACCAGGTCAAGCTGGTCTAGTCAAACAGCGAGGCGATGGGTCCAAATGGCGCGCATCAGCGATATCCAGCCGGTCCGGGCGGGCACGGCCGCCCCCCAGGGGGACGCGGACTCCTACGGCAGCGTCGAGCACGTCAGGAAGCTGCTGAACAACACCGACCCCGGCGGGGTGTCGGAGGCGGGCAACGCCTACATCCTGGCCGCAGGGGTGCTCGACGGCCTGGTCACCAATCTCCGGACGGCCGCCGACAAGCTGTCCAAGGACTGGCAGGACTCCTTCTCCGCCGAGGCGCAGAAGGCACTGCAGCTCCTGCACGGCTCGGCGCGCGAGGTGGCGGAGCGGGCGCGCCAGGTCGGCACGGCCCACAACACCTACGCCGAAGAGCTCACCAAGGCCAAGGCGGACCTGCCCGAGAGCGGCATGTTCAGCTTCGACGACGACTGGTACGGCTGGCTGACCAACGGCGGGGACGGCTCGGAGAACGAGCAGGCCCGCCGGCACATCGAGGAGCTCAACAACAAGATCACCTCGGTGTACCAGAGCCTGCCCGAGACGGTCACGACGGTGCTCCCGTCGCCGACCGGCGCGATCACGCCGCCGGTCATCCCCGTGAACTACGACGGGACCGACCCCTACAACGGGGGCAGCGGTCCCTACGGCAAGTACCCGGGGTCCAACTCGACGACCTACCCGGGGTCCGGCTTCGACCCGACCGGCACGGGGAACGGCACCGGCGACGGCTCGACCGTCATCCCCGGCGACGGCACGGGCACGGGTGACGGGACCGGGACAGGCACCGGCACCGGGAATGGCTCGGGGAACGGCAACGGCAACGGGAACGGCACCGGGAACGGCAACGGCACGGGGAACGGCAACGGGACGAACCTCCCGGGCGGCATCAACGACCCGTCCGGTCAGAACGGCGCCGGGGGCAACGGGGGCGCGGGCACCAACCCGAACGACCCCCGCACCACCAACCTGGCCGGGTTCGACCCGCGCACCAACCCCGCGCTGAACAACCCGCTCAACAATCCCGCCCTCAACAACCCCGCGC
Source organism: Sphaerisporangium rhizosphaerae (assembly GCF_042665155.1). Taxonomy (NCBI): domain Bacteria; kingdom Bacillati; phylum Actinomycetota; class Actinomycetes; order Streptosporangiales; family Streptosporangiaceae; genus Sphaerisporangium; species Sphaerisporangium rhizosphaerae. The sequence goes on from NZ_JBHTCG010000001.1 coordinate 336,216, forward strand.
TCAACAACCCGGCGCTGAACAACCCGGGGCTCAACGGAATCGGGACGAACCTCCCGACCGGCGTGAACGGGACGACCTTCACCAGCCCCACGGGCGTGGGGTCCGTCCCGATCGGCTCGGGTGTCAACGGCGTCGGCGGCGCCGCCGGACTGAACGGCGGCACCGGCTACGGGGCGGGCTCCGCGCTCGGAGCCGCCCAGAACGCGGCGCGCGGCATGGGCGTGGGCACGGGCCCCGGCGGGATGGGCGGCATGCCGCTCATGCCGATGGGCGGCTCCCCCGCGGGCGGCGAGAACCAGGAGCGCGAGCGCTCCACCTGGCTCACCGGCGACGAAGACGACTGGTGCACCAACCAGCAGGTGGCCCCCACCGTCATCTGCTGACCCCGCTCACCCCCCGGTGGGCGGCCCATCGACCGCCCACCATGCGAAGTCGAGATGTCGAAAAGGGTGCCCCCGCCCGCCCAGCGTGGGCGGGGGCACCCTTTTCGGCGTGCCGTGCCCCGGCCGTTCGCCCGGCCAGGGCCGCCACGTGTCCCCCCGGCTCTGCCGGTGTCCCGTGAACCCCTCCCCGGTACACCGGCCCTCCCCTTGCCGACGCCCCGAGCCGTTGGGCGCCTGGCATCAAGGTTCCACGCGCCGCTTGCAAGTCACTTAAAGCCCGCTTGACACATATGCCACCAAGCACCACATAGACGACTCGGGCCCCCGGCACCGCGCCGGGAAGACGATCCCGACCAGCGACCCGCACGCGACGACGGCGTGGTCCACGGCGCGCTCCTAGGCCCGCAGGCGGCGCGACACCACTCCCAGCAGCCGCCTGCCGGAGAAGTAGCCGAACCTGCGCGAGTCGACGCTGACGGCGGGGTTGTCGCCCAGCAGCACCAGGCAGTCCTCGGGGACCCGCGCGCCGAAACCGGCGGAGGCGTCCATCACCTCGGGAACCGGGTCGCCGGGGACGGCCACCGCCCGCTTGATGATCCACTGTCCGGGCGGCACCGGGTCCGTCATGACCACGACCTGGCCCGGGCGCACCGCGGACAGCGGCGTCCTGCGGACCAGCACGCGCTCGCCCGCCCGGTAGGTGGGCTCCATGCTCTGGCCGTGGATCGTCACCACCAGGAAGCGGCGCCGCAGCCACGCCCACATCGCGGCCAGCGCCAGCGCCACCAGTGCGGCCGTCGAGATCAGTCCCGTCACGACTCCCTCCCGGTGAGAGCGGCCGCGTCGTGGTGACCCTCCGGCTGGACGGGGGCTGCGTCGCGGTACTCCCCGAGCTCCAGGAGGGCCGCGTCGCGGCGTTCCTCGGGCGCCGAAGCCGCCGCACGACCCTCCGCCTGGACGGGGAGCCCGTCGCGGTAGCCCTCGGCCTGGAGGGTGAAGAGCTTGGCGTACGCGCCGCCGGCGAGCATCAGGTCCTCGTGGGTGCCGCGTTCGGCGACCCGGCCCTCTTCCAGCACCACGATGAGGTCGGCGTCGCGCACCGCGCCGAGCCGGTGGGAGATGAGCAGGCTGGTGCGGCCGGCCCGGAGGCTCCGCAGCCGCCGGTGGATCTCGTGCTCGGCCCGGGCGTCCAGCCCCGCGCTCGGCTCGTCCAGGATCATCACCTCGCAGCCCTCGCGGAACAGCGCCCGGGCGAGCGCCAGGCGCTGCCACTGCCCGCCGGACAGGACCACTCCGGTTGTGGGGTCGTCCTTGTCCATCTCGCCGAAGAAGGAGCGGCTGAGCATGGTGTCGTAGCCGCGCGGCAGGTCGCGCACGACCTCGTCCACCCCCGCCCGGCCCGCGGCGGCCACGACGCGTTCCCTGTCCCCCATGGCGGGCAGGTCGCCGAGCCCGATGTTCTCGGCGGCGGTGAAGTCCCAGGACATGTAGTCCTGGAAGACCGCGCCCAGCCGTTCCCTGAGGTCCGCGGGCTCCATGTCGCGCAGGTCGACGCCGTCCCAGAGGATGGAGCCCGACGTCGGCTCGTAGAAGCGGCACAGCAGCTTCACCAGCGTGCTCTTGCCCGCGCCGTTGAGACCCACCAGGGCCACACACGACCCGTGCGGGATGGTGAGGTCCACGCCGCGCAGGATCCACGGATGGTCGTCGCTGTAGCGGAACCATACGTCGCGCAGTTCGATGTCGCCGCCCCTCGGGGCCGGCCTGGGACGCGCCGGCCGGGGCAGGTCGGGCCCCATCCGCTCCAGGGTCAGATAGTGGCCGAACATGAGCAGTTCCTGGTGGGTGTAGGCGGCCTGCTCGGCCAGCGAGCCCACCGCCGTCTGCACGGCGGCCACCGCGACCACGAACATGGACACGTCGCCCACCGTGCCGTCGCCGTTCAGCGCCGCGTTGATCGCCAGGATCAGCCCGAGACCGGCCGCGACCGCGCCGGCGAGGCTCAGCGCCGACTGCGTGACCAGTTCGCGGCGGTCGAGCCTGCGGTGCTCCGCGTTCGCCCGCACGCGCTCGGTCCTCATCCGCCCCTGCAGGAAGGGTCCGAGCCCGAAGAGCCTGATCTCCTTGGCGGCCTGCACGTCGGTGAGCAGCCGCCCGTAGAACATCTCTCTGCGTTCGATGGGGCTGATCTGCCACATCACCTGGGCGCGCCGGCGGCTGAGGGACAGCTCCGCGATCAGCGTGGGCAGGGCGGCGCCCAGGACGGCCACGGTGGCGACCGGACTGATCACCGCCAGAGAGACGACGAATCCGAGCACCATCACGGCGCCCTGCGCGATGCCGAGCGCCCCGTCGGCGATCTGGCCGGAGGTGTGGCGGGCGGCCTGGTCGGCCATGCGCAGCCGGTCCAGGAAGACCGGGTCCTCGAACCTGGCCAGCCCGGTGAACCCGTTGACCTTCGTGTACAGCCGGTCCTGCGCCCGCAGGGCGGTGGAGCGTTTCAGCTCGTCGCGCAGGTACCGCCGGGTCTGCGGCAGCGTGAGCGTCAGCGCCCCGAGGGTCACCAGGGCGACGGCCGCGGGCAGCACCGCGGACCGGTCGCCGGCGAGCCCGTCCAGGACGATCTTGGTCAGCCAGGCGGCCGCGACGGGGACGGCCGCGGCGAGCAGGGAGACGGCCACGTGGCCCGTCAGCAGCAGCGGCCCGGCCTCCCAGCTCAGCCGCAGCGCCGCGCCGAGCTCTCGCGCGCGGGACCGGACGCCTTGCTCCCCGCCGGTCATACCGTGATCGGCGCGGTCAGGGCGGACAGGTCGAAGCGCGCCGCCGCGATGGACGCCTCCGGGCCCACCAGGCAGAACGTGGGGAAGGCCCGCACTCCGAAGGCCGAGGCCACCGGTCCTTCGTGGTCCTCCACGACCACGCGGGTCACCTCGGCGAGCGCGAGGACCATGGGGTCGGACTCCTCGGCGCCGGCCACCACGGCCAGCACCCGGTCCCGTCCGCCGCGCAGCGCCCCGGCGTGGGCGAGGAACCCCGGCAGGGCGGCGCGGCACGGCTCGCAACCGGGCGAGAAGAATCCGACGACCGCGCCGGCGTCCAGCATGGCCCGGGACACCGGCTCATGGTGGACGGTGCCGGCGGTGAAATCTCCGATGGGCGAACCCGGCGCGGGCAACCGTCCGGCGGGCCCCATTCCGGACAAGTCATCAAGCCTTTTCGTGTGTTCCCTTATTCGCCGCACCAAAGCGAGCGTCATCAGAAGATTCAGCCCGCAGAGGATGCTCAGCACGATCGCGACCGCGGTCAAATAGGGCACTGCATCCGGTCCTCTCTGAAGGTGTTCCGCCGGCCGGGCGGACCCGGCCGGCGGAGGCGGATTCTCGGACTACGGGCAGGGATCAGCGGAGAAGGACGGGGTCGGACACCTACGGGCGGTAGAGGCAGGCGTCACAGATGACCACGTTGCTGTCGGGGTAGTAGCAGCAGTATCGGGAGTGCCGGCCGCCGCACTGCTCGTACCAGCAGGACGCGGCCTCCGCCCGACCCTTGGGAACCATGACGCCCAGGAGCCGGTCGGCCAGGGAACCGATTTTTCTCACGATCGTTCACCCCTTCTGTGAAGACCGAAACCGAATTCACGGTCACGAGCGATTGTTGAGCGCCGCCGTAGGGGTGGAGTAGAAGAGGCGTAGACATTCTGTTCAAGGACCACGTCCGGATGGAGATCCGCTTGGCGCCGATGAGGTTTCGCTGCCTTGGGCCGCTGGAGGTGTGGGACGGCGAACGCTGGGCGTCCCCGAGCGGCGGCAAGGCCCGGGCGGCGCTCGCCGCCCTGATCGTCAGGGCGGGACGGCATACTCCGGCGGATCACCTGGTGCAGGACCTGTGGGGCGACACGCCCCCGGCCTCGTGCCGCACGCTGGTCCGCGGCTACGTCCTCGCGCTCCGGCGGCTGCTCGGCGACCGCGGCGCCGAGGTCATCCAGTACCGCAACGGCGGCTACCGGCTCAACGCCGGGCGCAAGGCCATCGACGCGGCCTGCTTCGAGGACCTGTGCGACGAGGCCGGGCGACTGCGCGCCCGCGGCGAGCTCGGGCGGGCGCACCAGGTGGTGGAGCAGGCTCTGTCGCTGTGGCGGGGCCCGGTGATGGAGGACGTGCCGGTCACCTCGTCGGTGGCCACCTACGCCGACATCCTGGGCGAACGCCGGCTGACGGCCCTCGAATGGCGCATCGAGGGCGATCTTCGCGGCGGCCGGGCCGAGGGCCTGGTCGAGGAGCTGGTGAGCCTGGTGGCCGAGCAGCCGTTCCGCGAAGGGCTCGCGGTCCAGCTCATGCGCGCCCTGCACCTGTCGGGACGGCGTCCGGAGGCGCTGCGCTTCTTCGCCGGCCACCAGCGGCGGCTGCGGGAGGATCTCGGCGTCGGCCCCGGCCCCGAACTGCGCCGGGCGCACGAGGAGATCCTGCTCGACGAACGGCCCCGCCTCCCTGGACGGCCGCCGGTGCCCGGCACCGCCCGGCCCCGCCCGGGCGCGCCCGCCGGCCGCGGGGCGGACGCGCCGCGGGACGAGGGGCCGGTGAGCGGGGAGGGGCCGCAGGGGGCCGGGGTTCCGATGCAGACCCCGGCCTGTCCTGCCGACTTCACCGGGCGCGAGGAGCTCGTCGAACGCTGGACGGCGGCGCTGGCCGCGGACGGCCCCCGGGCGCTGCGGACCCTCGCGATCTCCGGCCGGGCGGGGGTCGGGAAGACGACTCTGGCCGTGCACCTGGCGCACCGGCTCAGGGACGACTACCCCGACGGCCAGTTATGGGCGGACTTCTCCGGCGACGTCGCGCCCGTCACCGTCCTCGGGCAGATCCTGCGTTCGCTCGGCGTGCCCGGCCCGTCGGTCCCCGAGCCGCTCGACGAGCGCGTCCTGCTCTACCGCAGCCTGCTCGCGGGCCGGCGGGTCCTGGTGCTGGTGGACAACGCCGACGCCGAGCCGCAGATCCGGGCGCTCCAGCCGGGGTCGGCCGGCTGCGCGGTCGTGGCGACCAGCCGCAGACGGCTGCTGGGCCTCGCGTCGGCGTCCTTCGTCGACCTGGACGTCCTCGGCCCCGACGCCGCCATGGACCTGCTCTCCAAGATCGTGACCGACGGCCGGGTCCAGCGGGAGCCCGCCGCCGCGCTGGAGATCGCCGAGCTGTGCGGCCGGCTGCCGCTCGCCGTGCGCATCGCGGGCGCCCGCGCGACGGCCCGCCCGTCCTGGCCGCTCTCGGCGTTCGCGGCCGAACTCCGCGACGAGACCTCACGGCTTGACCGGCTCAAAGCGGGTGATCTGGACGTCAAGGCGGCCATCGGCGCCTCCTACGCGGGCCTGGACGAGCCGCACCGCCGGTTGTTCCGGCTGCTCGGGCTGCTCGACGCCCCCGACTTCCCCCAGTGGGCCGCCGCCGCGCTGACCGGCGCCCCGCAGCGGCTCGCGCAGGACCGGCTGTACGCCCTGGCCGAGGCCCGGCTGGTGGACGAGGTCGGCCCCGACGCGGCCGGGCGGGCGCGTTTCCGCCTGCACGACCTGATCCGCATCTTCGCCCGCCACCGGGCCGAGACCGAGGACGACGCCGCCACCCGGCGCGCGGCACTGACGCGCGCACTGGGCGGCTGGCTGCTGCTCGCCGAGGAGGCCGATTCGCGCCTTCCCGCGCGGACGGTGGCCGAGTTACGCCCGGCCGCGTCCCGCTGGCGACCGGACGCGGCCGACGACCCCGACGGCGGCGACGGCGGGCGCCGCCTCGATCACCCTGACGGCGCGGACGGCACGGACCGCGCCCATCACCTCGACGGCGCGGATCACGCGCACGGGGTCCATCGCCTCGACGGCGCGGATCACGCCCATCGCCCTGACGGCGCGGACGGCGTCGAGGCCATGGTGGGCGATCCGTTCACCTGGTTCGAGGCGGAGCGGCGGGCGATCGCCGCCGCGGTGCGGCAGGCGGCCGCCCTCGGCGAGACGCCGTACGCATGGGGTCTGGCGGCGGCCGCCCAGGGGTTCTACGAGCTGCGCGACACCCCCGAGGGCACCTGGACGCACCGGCTGGCGCTGGCCGCCTGCCGGCGGGCCGGGGACCGCCTGGGCGAGGCCGTCATGCTGCGCAACCTCGCCGACCTGCACTCCGGCAAGTCCGGAACCGCCCCCGGCGACAAGCTGGAATCGGCCGGCGCCGCCACGGAGATCTTCCGGGAGCTCGGCGAGCGGCGCGGCGAGGCCGACGCCCTGTACCTCTGCGGCGACGCCCACCGGATGCGCGGCGACCACGACCTGGCCCTGTCCCGGCTGCGCGAGAGCCTCGCCATCGCCCGGGCCTGCGGCTATCCCCTCGGCGAATTGCACGTGCTGCAGCAGTTCGCCATCATCGACAACGAGCGCAGCCGCTTCGAGGAGGCGCGGGCCCATGCCGAGCAGGCCATGGCCATCGCGCGGCGGCTCGCCAGCCCCCGCGACGAGTCCGTCGCCCGGGCGCTGCTCGGCGTGATCCACAAGCGGTGCGGCCGGTTCGCCGAGGGCGGCGAGCAGCTGCGCGTCGCCGTCGCCAAGGCGCAGGCCTCCGCGGACCCGTTGCTGGAGGCCATGGTGCTCGCCCACCTCGGGCAGCTGTACGCCGACCACGGCCATCCCGACGCCCGCGCGACGCTGGAACGCGGCCTGGCCCGCAGCGCCGCCTGCCACTACGACTTCGGCCGCGCGATCGCCCTGCACGGGCTCGGCCGGCTGGAGACCGCGGAAGGGCGTCCTGATCAGGGCATCGACCGGCTGCACGCCGCCGCCGCGCTCTGGGAGCGCCTCCAGCACGCCTACGGCAAGGCGCGCACGACGGCGGCGCTCAGCGAGGCCTACACCAGGAACGGCGACCTGCCCGCCGCGCGCCGCACCCTGATCGCCGCGTGCCGGCAGTACCGCGACCTCGGCGACGAGAAGGAGGCCGCACGCCTCAGCGCCCTGCTCTGGGAGAGCATCGAGGCCCCTCTCTGACCCCCGCCGACCACGCCGGCGCACGCGCCGCACCGGACGCGTGCCAGGGCGCGCCGCTGGAACCCGGGCCGTGCGCTTGTCCTCGGCGTCTCGGGCGGTACGCCCCGCGTGCCCTGCCGGGTAGGTGGGACGGCAGCCCGGCCGGGGACGTGTCACGGTGCGCCGCCGCGCGGCCCCGGTACGGCGCCCGCGCCGTACCGGGGCCGCGGGTCAGGACTCGTGGTCGGCGGAGGCCGGGACGGGCTGGTCCCCCTCGACGGGGACCACGCGGCGCACGACCACCGTGCTGATGCGGTTGCGGCGGCCGGCCGTGCTCTCGGCGGTCAGGCTCAACCCGTCCACCGTCGCCTGCGAACCGGCGATGGGCACCCGGCCCAGGGCGTGGGCCAGCAGGCCGCCCACCGTGTCGACGTCCTCGGCCTCCAGCTCGATGTCGAACAGCTCGCCGAGCTCGTCCACCGGCAGCCGCGCCGTCACCCGGGCGCTGCCGTCCTCCAGCCACTCCACCCGGGGCGCCTCCTGGTCGTACTCGTCGGCGATCTCACCGACGATCTCCTCCAGGACGTCCTCGATGGTGACCAGGCCGGCCGTGCCGCCGTACTCGTCGATCACGATGGCCAGGTGGATCTGGCGCGCCTGCATCTCGCGCATCAGCTCGTCGATCGGCTTGCTCTCGGGCACGTAGGTCGCCGGGCGCATCAGCGAGCCGATCTTCTCGCCCTCGGCGTCGCCGTCCGCCGAAGCCTCGTGCACCCGCCGGACGACGTCCTTGAGGTAGGCGATGCCGACGACGTCGTCCTCGTTCTCGCCGACCACCGGGATGCGTGAGAAGCCGCTGCGCAGCGCCAGCGACAGGGCCTGGCCGAGGGTCTTGCCGCGCTCGATGAACACCATGTCGGTGCGCGGCACCATCACCTCGCGGACCAGGGTGTCCCCCAGCTCGAACACCGAGTGGATCATCTGGCGCTCGTCCGGCTCGATCACCCGGCGCTCCTCGGCCAGGTCGACCAGGTCGCGCAGCTCGGCCTCGGAGGTGAACGGGCCCTCGCGGAAGCCCTTTCCGGGGGTGAGGGCGTTGCCCAGCATGATCAGCAGTTTGGGCAGCGGCCCGAAGATGCGCGTCAGCCCGTACACGATCGGCGCGCTCGCCAGCGCCACCGGCTCGGCGTGCTGCCGGCCGAGGGTGCGCGGCGAGACGCCCACGATGACGTAGCTGATCACGATCATGACCCCGGCCGCCACGGCGTACGCCTGGCCCTTGTCGCCGAGCCAGTCGATGCACAGCAGCGTCACGATCACCGTGGCGATCAGCTCGCAGCTCAGCCGGAGCAGCAGCAGCAGGTTGAGGTAGCGGGGCGGGTCGGCGACGATCGCCTGAAGGCGCTGCGCCCCCCGGCGGCCCTTGCGCGCGAACTCTTCAGCGCGCACCCGCGAGATGCGCGCCAGAGCGGTCTCCGCGCTGGCCAGCAGGCCACCGAGGAAGATCAGAAGGATGGCCGACAACAGCCATCCGCTGGGGGAACTCACGGCTCCCGCCGCACCTCCCGCCACGCGTCGAGCAACTCGCCCTGGAGCCCGAACATCTCGGCGTGCTCCTCGGGCTCGGCGTGGTCGTACCCGAGAAGGTGCAGGATGCCGTGCGTGCAGAGCAGCTCGAGCTCCTCACGGGTGCTGTGACCGGCGTCCGCGGCCTGCTTGGCCGCGACCTGCGGGCACAGCACCACGTCGCCCAGCAGCGCCGGGTCGAGCGGGGCGTCGACGTCCTGACGCGAGCCGCCGGGGTTCGGCCGAAGCTCGTCCATCGGGAACGCCAGGACGTCCGTCGGCCCGGGCTCTCCCATCCACTGCTCGTGGAGCTGCGACATCGCCGCCTCGTCCACGACCAGGATGGACAGCTCGGCCAGCGGATGGATGCCCATGCGGCCGAGCACGTGACCGGCCAGCTCGACGAGCGAGGACTCGTCGACCTCGACGCCCGACTCGTTGGCCACCTCGATACTCATGGTGTTCGTTATCTCCCCCGCGGGCGCTTGGCGCCCTTGATGTCGGCCGGCTCGGCGGTGGCCTCGTCGTAGCGGCTGTAGGCGTCGATGATGTCGCTCACCAGCTTGTGCCGCACGACGTCCGCGCTCGTCAGCCTGCAGAAATGGATGTCCGGGATACCTTCGAGGATATCCTGGACGACCTTCAGGCCGCTCTGTTGCCCGCCGGGCAGGTCGATCTGCGTGACGTCGCCGGTGACGACGATCTTGGCGCCGAAGCCCAGGCGGGTGAGGAACATCTTCATCTGCTCCGGCGAGGTGTTCTGCGCCTCGTCCAGGATGATGAACGCGTCGTTGAGCGTGCGCCCGCGCATGTAGGCGAGCGGGGCGACCTCGATCGTGCCCGCGGCCATCAGGCGCGGGATGGAGTCGGGGTCGAGCATGTCGTGCAGCGCGTCGTAGAGCGGGCGCAGGTAGGGGTCGATCTTCTCGTAGAGCGTGCCCGGCAGGAAGCCCAGCCGCTCGCCCGCCTCGACCGCCGGCCGGGTGAGGATGATGCGGTTGACGTCCTTGTTCTGCAGCGCCTTCACCGCTTTGGCCATGGCCAGATAGGTCTTGCCGGTGCCCGCGGGCCCGATGCCGAACACGACGGTGTGCTTGTCGATCGCGTCGACGTACCGCTTCTGGTTCACGGTCTTCGGCCGGATCGTGCGCCCGCGCGAGGACAGGATGTCCAGCGACAGGACGTCGGCGGGGCGGCCGGAGCTCATGCGCAGCATGGCGATGCTGCGCTCGACGGCGTCGGCGGTGAGCTGCGCTCCCGATCGCGCCAGCTCGACCAGCTCCTCGAAGAGGCGGACGACCAGGCCGCTCTCCTCAGGGCTTCCGCTGATCGTGATCTCGTTGCCGCGGACGTGGACGTCCGCGCGGAACGCGGCCTCGATGACCCGCAGCAGCTCGTCGCGGGAACCGAGGATGGTCACCATCGGGTGCTCGTCGGGGATCACCACCTTGGCCTGCGTGCGCGACGGGCCCTTGGTTCGAGGCGGTTCGCTTGTGGTCCGCGCGCCGTTGGGCGCGCTGCGGGGTTCGTATGACTCGGACATGGGCGGCCCTTGCGGCCTGCTCGCCTCCCGGTCTTGTGCGTCGTCGGTCGCGCTCGTGCGGCTTTCGGCCCGGTGCTGCGTCCCGACCGCGCGGTTGATTACCCCATGGTATCCGGGCCGGGCTCAGCCCGGTGGCCACTGGAGGCCGCGGCCGCCCAGCACGTGTCCGTGCACGTGGAACACCGTCTGACCGGCCTGTGGCCCGGTGTTGAACACCAGGCGGTACCCGGTGTCGGCCACGCCCTCCTGCACGGCGACGTCGTGCGCGGCCTTCAGCACCGCGTCGGCCAAGCCGTCGTCGGCGGCGGCCAGCGCCGCGGCGTTCTCGTAATGCCCCTTGGGGATCACCAGGACGTGCGTCGGCGCCTGGGGATTGACGTCCCTGAAGGCCAGCGTGCGCTCGGTCTCGTGGACGACCGCGGCGGGGATCTCCTTGGCCACGATCTTGCAGAACAGGCAGTCTGTCACGCCCGCATGGTAGTCACCTCTGTTGCCAATCGGTAATACCGAGGAGGTCCCGCGGAAAGATCCGCGCGGCTAGGGTTGGTGTGCGACACTTCAGCGTCAGACAGCGGTCAGTGTCGGCCAGGCCATCGGCGAGGACACAACTGGGTCATGCCCCCTAAAGAATCGCCAGAGCGTAAACCCTCTGGAAAGGCCGTGCGTCCAACAGATGTGACCACCGAGACCCTCGTGGCCGAAAGGTCGCTGGGGGCGGTGCCCGTCGGATGGGACGCCGACATGGCCGTGACGGCGCTTTACAGCGCCCACTATCGGTCTCTTGTGCGTCTCGCCATGCTGTTGGTGCGCGATACCGCGACCGCGGAGGAAGTCGTGCAGGACGCGTTCGTCGCCCTCCATGGGGCGTGGCGCCGCCTGCGCGACACCGACAAGGCACTCGCCTACCTGCGCCAGTCGGTCGTCAACCGATCGCGCTCAGTGCTCCGCCACCGTGCCGTCGTGGAGAAGTACGCCCCCAAGGGGCTGCCCGACGCGCCGAGCGCGGAGAACGGAGCCATAGGAGAGCTCGAGCGGTCCGCCGTGATCGAGGCACTGCGCGGTCTTCCGACCAGGCAGCGCGAGGCCTTGGTGCTGCGTTACTACGGCGACCTCTCCGAGGCCGAGATCGCGCACGCCATGGGCATCAGCAAGGGCGCGGTGAAGAGCCACACCGCCCGCGGCATGGCCGCACTACGCACGACACTGGAGCAATTGTCATGACCGAGTCCCCCGACGAGTACGGCGAGGTCCTGCGCCGTGTCTTGCGCGCGGAGGCGGATTCTGTCGTGCCCTCCGCGGAAGGATTGCAGATCATCCGCACCCGCATCGAGCAGCGCGGCGTGCGGGGCATCTTTTGGTGGCGAGCCGCCGCCTCGGCGTTCGGCGCCGTCCTGGTGGCCGCCGCCGTGGTGATGTTCGTGCCGGGCCTGAAGGTCCAGATCGGCACCGGCCAGCACATCATCCAGGTGCAGTACGACACCTCACCTCCCGACGAGTCGAGCACGCAACGCCCGCCGAACGGCGTCCACTCGTCGTCGGCGGTCGTCGGCTCGCCGACGTCGCGGCCGGCCGCCTCGCCCAGCGGGACGGCGCCGGCGGTCCCCTCGCCCTCGGTGACGGCGTCGCCGGGCAACGACTGCGCCACCGCCGCGCCCACCGCCGTGGAGCCGGACGCGTCGGACTCGCCGCAGCCCTGTGCGGAGCCCACGGCCACCGAGTCGCAGCCCGACCGGACGACCGAGCCGCGGCCCACGCCGAGCCGCCAGAGCACGACGCCCACGCCCACGCGGACCGCCTCGGCCACCCCCAAGCCGTCTCCGAGGCCGACGGTGGAGCAGCCGACCCCGACCGCCTCCCAGGCCCCCAGCGACCCCCCGGCGCCCACGGCCACCCCCTTGATGACCACCGAGGCCGACAGCAGCACGAACACCTCCCAGGAGTAGCCGCCGTCCCGACCAGGGCACGGCGGCTCCTCCCGGCCCGGCGCCGGTCCAAGGCCGACGCCCTCACGAGCAGGGCTCTTCTGGTGAGCCGGGCTTTCGACGAGCCGGGCTTTCGATGAGCCCGCGCCGCCTGTGGGCGGGTGCTTCTCGCCGGCGGGGGCGGTGTCAGCGGGGGCGGCGTCCGGGAGAGTTCACCAGCGGCCTGAGCGGGTGAGCAGGACGGCCGCGGCGGCGACGCCGGCGGTCGAGGTGCGCAGCACGGTCGGGCCGAGCAGGGCAGGGGCGGCGCCGACCTCCTGGAACCGCTTGATCTCCTCGTCGGTGATGCCGCCCTCGGGGCCGACCACCACCACCATGTCGCCGCTCGCCGGCGGCTCCAGGCGCGACAGCGGCACGACGGCCTCCTCGTGCAGGACGGCCGCCGCGGCGGCGCCGCGCAGCAGTGCCGCCACCTCGGCCGTGCTCGCCTGCTCGGCGACCTCGGGCAGGTGGAACCGCCGGGCCTGCTTGGCGGCCTCGCGGGCCGTGGAGCGCCAGCGCGCCAGCGACTTGGCGGCGCGCTCGCCCTTCCACTGGGTGACGCACCGGGCAGCGGCCCACGGGACGATGACGTCCACGCCCGCCTCGGTCATCATCTCGACCGCCAGCTCGCCCCGATCGCCCTTCGGCAGCCCCTGGACGACGACCAGGCGCGGGTCGGGCGCGGGCACCACGCGGCGGCCGACGACCTCCAGCCGCAGAAAGTCCTTCCCGGCGTCGCGCACGGCGCACTCGGCCACCGCGCCCGCGCCGTCGGTCAGATCAACCCTTTCACCCGCCCTCAGCCGCCGCACGGTGGCGGCGTGCCGCCCCTCGGGGCCGCCGAGGACGATCTCGTCACCGGACAGGTCGTCGGCCAGGAAAACCGGGACGCTCATCGGCCGTTAAAAGCGTCCCGGAGGCGTGAGAAGAAGCCCTGCTGGCCGGGCGCGAACTTGCCCGGCGGGCGCTCTTCGCCACGCAGCTTGGACAGCTCCTTGAGCAGCTCCTCCTGGGCGGCGTCCAGCTTGGTGGGGGTCTCGACGTTCACGTGGATCAGCAGGTCGCCCCTGCCGGTCTCGTTGAGCCGCTGGATGCCCCGCCCGTACAGCGGGATGACCTGACCCGACTGGGTGCCGGGGCGCACGTCCAGCTCTTCGGCCCCGTCGAGCGTCTGCACGGTGAGGATCGTGCCGAGCGCCGCCGCGGTCATCGGGATCTGCACCGTGCAGTGCAGGTCGTCGCCGCGCCGCTCGAACGTGTCGTGCGGGCGCTCGACGATCTCGAGGAACAGGTCGCCGGGCGGGCCGCCGCCGGGGCCGACCTCGCCCTCGCCGGCGAGCTGGATGTGGGTGCCGTCCTCGACGCCGGCCGGGATGCGGACCTTGATCGTGCGCCGGGTGCGCACCCGCCCGTCGCCGGAGCACTCCTGGCACGGGTGGTGGATGACCGAGCCGAACCCGCCGCACTGGGGGCAGGGCCTGGCGGTCATCACCTGGCCGAGGAACGACCGGGTGACCTGGGAGATCTCGCCGCGGCCGTGGCACATGTCGCAGGTGTCGGGATGGGTGCCGGCCGCCGCGCCCGACCCCTGGCACACCTCGCACAGCACGGCGGTGTCCACGACCAGCTCGCGCGTGGTGCCGAACGCCGACTCGGCCAGGTCGAGCTCGACCCGGATGGTGGCGTTGCGCCCGCGCCTGGCCCGCGAACGGGGGCCGCGCGCGCCGCCTCCGCCGCCGAAGAAGGCGTCCATGATGTCGCTGAACGGGAACCCCGCGCCGAAGCCCGCCGCGCCGGGGCCGGCCGCTCCGGCGCCGCCGAAGGGATCGGCGCCGAGATCGAACATCTGGCGCTTGCTCGGGTCCGACAGGACCTCGTACGCCTGATTGATCTCCTTGAAGCGCTCCTGCGTCTCGGGATCGGGGTTGATGTCAGGGTGGAGCTCACGTGCGAGGCGGCGATACGCCTTCTTGATCTCGTCCTGAGTGGCGTCACGGCGCACCCCGAGGATGCCGTAATAGTCGCGGGCCACTTAGGATCCCGCCAGGATCTGGCCGACATAGCGTGCCACTGCGCGCACCGCTCCCATCGTCACCGGGTAGTCCATTCGCGTCGGGCCCAGCACTCCGAGCCGGGCCAGTTCATTGTCGCCCGAACCGTACCCGGCGGCGACGATCGAGGTGCCGTGAAGCCCGGAGTAGGGGTTCTCCGAGCCGATGCGCACGGTCAGGGCGGAGTGGTCGTTCGCCTCGCCGAGCAGGCGCATGAGCACGACCTGCTCCTCCAGCGCCTCGAGCACCTCGCGCAGGCCGACGCTGAAGTCGCCCGCGAGATTCGCCGCGCCGGCGAAGACGATCTTCTCGTCGTGCCGCTCGACCAGGGTCTCCAGCAGGACCGACAGGATCGTCGTCGCCATCGGCCGGTCGCCCTCGGGCAGCCGTTCGGGAAGGTCGGCGACCGTCTCGGCCACCCGGCCGAGCCTGCACCCGTCGAGGCAGGCGTTCAGCAACGCCCGCAGGTGGGCGACCTGGTCGTCGGCCACCACGTCCGGCAGGTCGACGACCCGCTGCTCGACACGGCCGGTGTTGGTGATCACCACGAGCATGATGCGCCGCTCGGCCAGCGGCACCAGCTCGACGTGCCGGACCGTCGAGCGGATGAGCGACGGGTACTGCACCACGGCCACCTGGCGGGTCAGCTGCGCCAGCAGCCGCACGGTGCGGGTCACGACGTCGTCGAGATCGACGGCGCCCGCCAGGAACGTCTCGATCGCACGGCGCTCGGCGGCCGACAGCGGCTTGATCTGGGACAGCCGGTCGACGAACAACCGGTAGCCCTTGTCGGTGGGGACCCGCCCCGCGCTGGTGTGGGGTTGTGTGATGTAGCCCTGCTCCTCGAGCACGGCCATGTCGTTGCGCACGGTGGCGGGCGAGACCCCCAGATTGTGACGCTCCGCCAATGCCTTCGACCCGACCGGCTCGTTGGTGGACACGAAATCCTCGACAACGGCGCGCAGAACGGCCAGCTTGCGTTCATCGAGCAACGTGCTCACCTCCCTGCCTCGCGTTCGTGCCTGCGTAAACGCCTGGTCTGGCACTCAGTGTTCCCGAGTGCCAAGTGTACGGCCACGGGCCTCAGGGTGCGATAACTCAGACCGCACCACCCTCCCCACTCTCCCGCGAATCGGCCCCACTCCGCCCATCCGCCGACTTCTTTCCACCACCGGACGAATGGAGCACGTGCCCGGGCGGCCGGATGCCCGGGCGGTGACAAGTGGGTTGCTATTCGCCGGCAAGTCATCTGATCCAGACTCGGTTCATGAGCGAGAACGATCCCCGCCTGACCGACGCGACGAGGCGACCGCCGCGTCCGGACTCTTCGGGTCCGCAGGTCACGCCTCCCCCGCCGCAGAGCGCTCCGCCCGGCTCGGGCCCCGGCCCGCACGGCCCCGCCTCCGGCGGCCCGCCGTACGGCGCTCCCGCCGGGCCCTCACCCTACGGCGCGCCCGCCGGCTCATCGCCCCACGGCGCGCCCGCCGGCGGGCCGTACGGCGTCCCAGGCGGCCCCTCGCACGGCGGTCCTTCGCACGGCGGGCCCTCCCATGGCGGGCCTCCCTACGGCGGGACGTCCTATGGCGGGCCTTCGCCTTCGTACGGGGGCCCCTCCTATGGCGGGCCCGCGTCCGAGGCGGCGCACCCGCTCTACGCCTCCCCCGCGCCCGCCGCGCCCGGACCGGTGCGGCCGCGGGTGCTGTGGATCGTGCTCGCCTGGCTCGTCGCGGTGATCTGCGGCGTCGTGGGCATCGTGGGTTTCGCCGGCGGCCTGTTCAAGACCATCACCGACGCGGCGCCCACGCAGACCTTCCAGAGCGGCGGCAGCGTGTCGGTCCCCATGGACCCCGCGGACAAGCCCATCCTGTACGCCTCCGCGTCCGGGCCCACCGACATCAACTGCCTCGCCGTGGACGGCGCCGGCAAGAAGGTCGATCTCACCTCGCCCAAGGCGTCCCAGACGGTGTCCGCCGACGGCCGGGTGTGGGAGGCCGTGTTCGACATCGGCGTGCCCGCCGCGGGCACCTACAAGGTGAGCTGCCAGGCCGAGGCCGGCAAGCAGGTGCTGTTCGGGGTCGGCAAGTCGCTGACCGCCGACACCGGCGCCCTCGCCGGAGGCGTGGCCTCGCTGTTCCTGATCCCGCTGGCCGGGTTCCTGCTCGCGGTCGTCACCACGATCGTCGTCCTGGTGCGGCGCGGCCGGAACCGCAAGCGGCGGGCGGCGGCCGCAGCCCCCTACGGCGGCGCGTGGCCGCAGGGCGCACCGCCACAGGCATGATCTTTGCTAGCGTGCCCAGGTATGCGGGACTACGGACGGGACGTGCTGGCCGGAGACTGGCGGAGGCCGCTGCGCGGCAAGATCCCCAAGGTCCCGGCCGAGCTCGACCTCGTGGTGGAGGACGCCGAGGGGGGCTTCTGCGGCGCCGTGGTGGCCTGTGACAAGGAGGCCGTCACCCTGGAGGACCGCTTCGGGCGGCGGCGGGTGTTCCCGCTGGCGCCCGCCGCGTTCCTGCTGGAGGGCAGGCCGGTGACGCTGGTGCGCCCGGCGCCGGAGGCCGCGTCCACGGGGCCCGGCCGCAGCGCGTCCGGGTCGATCGCCGTCGAGGGGCTGCGGGCGCGTGTCGCCCGCGAGAGCCGCATCTACGTCGAAGGCGTGCACGACGCGTCCCTCGTGGAGAAGATCTGGGGCCACGACCTGCGGGTGGAGGGCGTCGTCGTCGAGTACCTCGAGGGCGTGGACGACCTGCCCGCCATCGTGGCCGAGTTCGAGCCCGGCCCGGGACGGCGCCTCGGCGTGCTGGTCGACCATCTGGTCCCCGGGTCCAAGGAGAGCCGCATCGCCGCCCAGGTCTCCTCTCCGCACGTGCTCGTCGTCGGGCACCCCTTCGTGGACATCTGGGCCGCCGTCAAGCCGTCCGCCGTCGGCATCCGCGCCTGGCCGGAGGTCCCGCGCGGGATCCCGTGGAAGGAAGGCGTGATCGAGGCCCTGGGCTGGCGGCTGGAACCGGCGGAGGCCTGGCGCCGCATTCTCGGCGCTGTCCGGACTTACACTGACCTCGAGCCGGAGCTTCTGGGCCGGGTAGAGGAGCTGATCGACTTCGTGTCGACCGAGGAGACGCCATGAGCCACCCTCCGAACGACCCCGAGACCAACGCCCCTCACCCCCGCTCCGATCCCCCCACCACACCGGCCGACCCCCTCGACTCCGAACTCCCCACCACCCCGGCCCCCCACCCGGACCCCGAGCCGCCCACCGTCCGGCACGCCGATGCCCCGTCGGACGCCGACGCGCCCCGGCAACCCGGCTTCGAGCCCCCCGCCGACCAGGCCGGCGAGGTGTCCTCCACCGCCCCACCGGCCAAGGACCGCGAGTCCGAAGCTCCCGGCGCCCCCGCCGAAGCCCCCACCTTCGAACCGCCCGCCACGCCCGTCCAGGAGTCTGGAATCGTGTCCTCCGCCACGCCGGCCGACCGCCCTCGCGACGAGCCCGCCGGGTACGGCGCGGAGCACCGGGACGCCGGCGCCGCCGAGCACGGGTACGCGCCACCCCCGCCCTACCAGGCGCCGGCATACGAGCAATCCGGTTACGAGCAACACGGCTACGGACAGTCCGGTTACGGACAGCCTGGTTACGGGCAGGCCGGCTACGGACAGCCCGGCTACGGACAGCCGGGGTACGGGCCGGCGGGGTACCCGGGCGGGCCGCACGTCCCTGGCAGGTTCGGGCCGCGCCCGGGGTCGGACGACACGACCCTGGCGATGCTCGCCCACCTGCTCGGCCTGCTGACCTCCTTCCTCGGCCCGCTCATTCTGTACCTGGTCAAGAAGGATGAGTCGCCCTACGTCCGCGACCAGGCGGCCGAGGCGCTGAACTTCCAGATCACGCTCTTCATCGCCTACGCGGTCTCCGCCGTCCTGGTTCTGGTGATCATCGGAATACTGCTGATGATCGTCGTCGGCATCGGCTCGCTGATCTTGATGATCATGGCGGCGGTGGCGGCCAACCGCGGCGAGAACTACCGTTACCCCGTCAACATCCGCTTCATCAGCTGACTCCTACCGAACCGCTGATCGCCCGCTGGGCCCCGAGTCGCCCTTCAGTGCACATGCCTGCCCCTCGCCGGTCAGGTGAGGTCTCGGATGAGGGCGTCGGCCAGCAGGCGGCCCTTGAGGGTGAGCACGGCTCGGCCGCGGGTGAAGGGCCCGGGTTGCAGCAGGCCGTCCGCCAGGGCGCGGGCGACGGCCGGGCGGGCGGGCGGCGCGATCTCGGCGAGGGGGAAGCCGGAGTCGAGGCGCAGTTCGAGCATCAGCCGCTCGACCTTCTGGTCGTCCTGTGACAGCACCTCGCGCGCGTGACCCGGCGATGCGCCCGCCGCCAGCCGGGAGGCGTAGGCCGCCGGGTGTTTGACGTTCCACCAGCGCGTGCCGCCCACGTGACCATGCGCGCCGGGACCCACACCCCACCAGTCGCCGCCGGTCCAGTAGAGGAGGTTGTGGCGGCAGCGCGCCTGCTCGGAAGCGGCCCAGTTGGACACCTCGTACCACGAGAAGCCGGCCTGCGACAGCATCTCGTCGGCGATGACGTAACGGTCGGCGGCCACGTCGTCATCGGGCATGGGCAGTTCGCCCCTGCGGATGCGCGCGGCCAGGCGGGTGCCGTCCTCGACGATCAGCGAGTACGCCGAGACGTGGTCGGGCCGCGCCTCGATGGCCGCGGCCAGGGACGCGCGCCAGTCGTCGTCGCTCTCGCCCGGCGTGCTGTAGATGAGGTCGAGGTTGACGTGCGCGAACCCGGCGTCGCGGGCCTCGCGCACGGCCTGGGCCGGGCGGCCGGGGGTGTGCCGCCGGTCCAGGACGGTGAGCACGTGCTCGGCCGCGCTCTGCATGCCGAAGCTGACGCGGGTGAACCCGCCGGCGCGCAGCCGCTCGAGGGAGGCGGGATCGACCGACTCGGGGTTGGCCTCGGTGGTGACCTCGGCGCCCGGCGCCAGCCCGAACTCGCCGTCGATCACCCGGAGGATCTCGGTGAGATCGCGGGCGGGCAGCAACGTCGGCGTGCCGCCGCCGAAGAAGACGGTCTCCACCGCGAGCTCGGCCTCACCCAGGACCCTGCGGGCCAGCCGGATCTCCTCGATCGCGGTGGCCGCGTAGTCGGCGCGCGAGGCCCCTGGGCCGAGCTCGGCCGCGGTGTAGGTGTTGAAGTCGCAGTAGCCGCAGCGGGTGGCGCAGAACGGCACGTGGACGTAGAAGCCGAAGGGCCGCGAGCCGAGGCCCTTCAGGGCTTCGGCGGGCAGCTCACCCGAGGTGGGAACGGCGTCGCCGTCGAGAGGTACGGAAGGCACGCCCCCAGTCTGCCGCCCGCGGAGGCGTGCCCCCGCACCGCCTGTGGACAGGTCACGGACGACGCAGGGGAGATGTCCCCGATGTCCGGCCTGCCGGCCGCTGCCTGTGGACAACCGCGGGGCTCTGGGAAAAGGCCGCCCCGTCGCCCCTCGCGGTGGGCGGCGGGGCGGAGGTCACTTCTTGGCGGCCTTGTCGGCGGCGCTGCCGCTCTCGGTGGAAAGGGCGGCGACGAACGCTTCCTGGGGGACCTCGACGCGGCCCACCATCTTCATGCGCTTCTTGCCTTCCTTCTGCTTCTCCAGCAGCTTGCGCTTACGGCTGATGTCACCGCCGTAGCACTTGGCGAGAACGTCCTTGCGGATGGCGCGGATGTTCTCACGGGCGATCACGCGGGCGCCGATCGCGGCCTGGATGGGCACCTCGAACTGCTGGCGCGGGATGAGGTCCTTGAGCTTCTTGGCCATCTCGACGCCGTAGGCGTAGGCCTTCTCGCGGTGGACGATGGCGCTGAAGGCGTCGACCGCCTCGCCCTGGAGCAGGATGTCGACCTTGACCAGGTCGGCCTCCTGCTCGCCGGAGGGCTCGTAGTCGAGCGAGGCGTATCCGCGGGTGCGCGACTTGAGCTGGTCGAAGAAGTCGAAGATGATCTCGCCGAGCGGCAGGGTGTAGCGGATCTCGACGCGGTCCTCCGAGAGGTAGTCCATGCCGAGCAGGGATCCGCGGCGGCTCTGGCAGAGCTCCATGATCGCGCCGATGTGGTCGGCGGGCGAGAGCAGCGTGGCCTTCACCACCGGCTCGTAGATCTCGGCGATCTTGCCGGCCGGGAACTCGGAGGGGTTGGTGACGACGTTCTCCTTGCCGTCCTCCATGATCACCCGGTAGATGACGTTGGGGGCGGTGGAGATCAGCGAGAGGTTGAACTCGCGCTCCAGCCGCTCGCGGACGATCTCCATGTGGAGCAGGCCGAGGAAGCCGCAGCGGAACCCGAAGCCCAGGGCCGCGGAGGTCTCGGGCTCGTACACCAGCGCCGCGTCGTTGAGCCGCAGCTTGTCCAGGGCCTCGCGCAGCTCGGGGTAGTCGTCGCCGTCGATGGGGTAAAGACCGGAGTACACCATGGGCCTCGGGTGCTCGTACCCGCCGAGGGCCTCCTGCGCCGGGCGCGCGGTGGTGGTGACGGTGTCGCCGACGCGGGCCTGCCGGACGTCCTTCACGCCGGTGATCAGGTAGCCGACCTCGCCGACGCCGAGCGACGTGGAGGGCACCGGCTCGGGCGAGATGACGCCGATCTCCAGCGTCTCGTGCGCCGCCCCGGTGGACATCATGATCGTGCGCTCGCGCTTGGAGAGCTGCCCGTCGATGACCCGGACGTAGGTGACCACGCCGCGGTAGGTGTCGTACACCGAGTCGAAGATCAGCGCCCGGGCCGGGGCGGCGGCGTCGCCGACGGGGGCCGGCACGTGCGCGACGACGTGGTCGAGCAGCTCGCGGACGCCCTCGCCGGTCTTGCCCGACACCCGCAGCACGTCCGAGGGGTCGCAGCCGATGAGGCCCGCCAGCTCCTCTGCGTACTTGTCCGGCTGGGCGGCCGGCAGGTCGATCTTGTTGAGCACCGGGATGATGTGCAGGTCGGCGTTCATCGCCAGGTAGAGGTTGGCCAGCGTCTGGGCCTCGATGCCCTGCGCGGCGTCGACCAGCAGCACCGCCCCCTCGCACGCCTCCAGCGACCGCGACACCTCGTAGGTGAAGTCGACGTGGCCGGGCGTGTCGATCATGTTGAGCACGTGCCCGTCCCAGGGCAGCCGGACGGCCTGCGACTTGATGGTGATGCCGCGCTCGCGCTCGATGTCCATGCGGTCGAGGTACTGCGCGCGCATCTGCCGGGCGTCGACCACACCGGTCAGCTGCAGCATCCGGTCGGCAAGCGTCGACTTGCCATGGTCGATGTGCGCGATGATGCAGAAGTTGCGGATCAACGCGGGGTCGGTCTGGCCAGGGTGGATGCGCACCGGGGTCCGTTTCGGCAGGATTGACGATGGATCGGGAGGCTGGCGGGCCAGCCGCCACCCATGGTGGCACGCCCGGGTGGTCACCCAGGCAGCGTCACCCGGACAGCAGATGCGCGGCAACACACGCCCGGAGCCGCCGGCCGAATGGGCCCGCCGGCCACGCGGGCGTGTCGGTGCCGCGCTTCGCCCTCCAGTTTACCGGGCACCAAGACCGTCGAGCTCGTCACTGCGCTAGGATGACGGCGCAGGCGTATGCCATGGTCTGTCGATTTGAGGGCGGCCACGGCATGTTGGTAACCTGTTCACCTGCGTGTGGCGCGCCCTCTCTGCCCGCGCGCCCCATCCACCGACTTTCACCGAGGCTTCTTCGTGGCGAACATCAAGTCCCAGATCAAGCGCAACCGGCAGAACGAGAAGGCCCGGCTGCGCAACAAGGCCGTCAAGTCCTCCCTGAAGACGGCGGTCCGCAAGTTCCGCGAGGCCGCCGAGCAGGGCAAAGCCGAGGACGCGCTCGTCCTCATGCGCGCCGCCTCGCGTCAGCTCGACAAGGCTGTCAGCAAGGGCGTCATCCACAAGAACCAGGCGGCCAACCGCAAGTCCGCCATCGCCAAGCGCGTCGCCGCTCTGCAGACCGCCGAGTGATCCGCTCGGGCGTCCGCCCGAGCGATCAGGCAGTCCCGCACGTACGGGCATCCCACAACGCCGTGTCCAGATAGGACGCGGCGTTTTGGCATGCCCGCCCTCCGCCGTGCGTGTACCTCCTAGGTGTACGCCGCCCGCGGCACGGGCCAACCGCCGTCCGCCAGCGTTACACCTGGGATTGTCCCGATTTCGGTATAACACGGCCGTTGCCAGGTGATATCGGGTCCGTCACCTTCCCTTCCCCATAGCCCTTACCCCACAAAACCGCTCGTAAGGTGCATAAGACGCGAACGGCGCAGGTGGAAGGCGGGCTTCATGCGGGGGCGGACACCTTTGGTGCTGCGGCGTGCCTTCAGTGAGCCGCTCCTGTTGCTGGCGGCGTTCGGCTCGATCCTGCTGGCCACCACCACGCTGGTCGCGCTCACCATGTACGCCTCCTCCATCGCGCAGGTCGGCGTGCGCCGGGCGATGGAGACGGCCTCCCCTGACCTCACCGCGATCCGCGTCACCGCGCCCGTCCAGCAGGCGACCTACCAGCGGATCGACCGGTCGGTGCGCGACCGGCTGGCCGCGCGCGTGCGGGACGGCGGCGCCGAGGTCCCGCAGCGCCTGACCTTCAGCGCCCGCTCCGACTCCTACGCCATGCCCGGGCAGGAGCGGCGCCGGCAGCCCGATCTGACCCGGTTCGGCGTCTACGACGGCATCGAACGGTCCGCCCGGCTGGTCACCGGCGCCTGGCCTCGTCCCTCGGAGACCGGGACGGTGGAGGTCGCGCTGTCCGAGCCCGCCGCCCAGGCGATGAACCTGACCGCCGGAAGCGGGTTCACCGTCGTCGGCCGGCTGGACCACAAGCCCGTGCGCGCGAAGGTGACCGGGGTCTTCCAGCTCCAGGACCCCTACTCCGACCGCTGGAACGGCGAGGACCTGCTCCGCAAGGGCACCGACCGGGGCAACTACACGACCTACGGCCCCCTGATGGTCCCGCGTGCGACCTTCCTGGCCAGGTTCACCGCCACCAGCATCGCCGCCACCTGGACCTCGGTGCCCGACCTGCGCCGGCTGCCGCCCGAGCGCCTGCGGCCGTTCGCCGCCTCGGTGTCCGCCGTCGGCGAGGACCTCCAGCGGGACTGCCGGGCCTGCACGACCTTCACCCGGCTGCCCGACATGCTCACCCAGCTCGACCAGGCCGCGCTGGTCGCCCGCTCGACCATGCTCGTGCCGGTGCTGCAACTGCTCCTGCTCGCCGCGTACGCGCTGGTGCTGACCGCGCGGCTGCTGGCCGACCACCGGCGCATGGAGATGGCGCTGCTGCGCTCGCGCGGCGCGGGCAGCCTGCGCCTGACCGTCCTCACCGGCGCCGAGGCACTGCTGGTCGCCGTCCCCTGCGCCGTCGTCGCGCCGTTCCTCGCGCCCGCGCTGCTGAGCCTGGTCAACGCGATCCCGTGGATCCAGGCGGCCGGGGTGCGCATCACCCCCCGGCCGGACGCCGCCACCTTCGCGATCGCGGCCGGCGTCGCGCTGGCCTGCGCCGTGCTGCTCGCCCTTCCCGCACTGCGCGGCGCCCGCCGGACCTACGTCGAGGAGCAGGCGGTACGCGGCCGGGGCGAGCGGCAGGGACTGCTGGAGCGGGCCGGCGGCGACATCGCGCTGCTCGCGATCGCCGCGCTCGCGATCTGGCAGCTCCAGCACTACGGCGCCCCGGTGACCGCCACCACCGGCGGCGACCTCGGCATCGACCCGCTGATCGTCACCGGCCCGGCGCTGGCCCTGCTGTGCGGCGGGATGCTCGGCCTGCGGCTGGTGCCGCGCGTCTCCCGGCTCGCCGAACGGTTCACCTCGCGGCGTCCCGGTCTGGCGCCCGCGCTCGGCGCCTGGCAGGTGAGCCGCCGTCCGCTGCGCTACTCCGGGCCCGCCCTGCTGCTGACCATGGCGGTGGCGATCGGCGTGGTCTCGATGGCCACCGCCGCCACCTGGCGGACCTCCCAGCGGGACCAGGCCCGCCACCAGGCCGCCGCGGACCTGCGCGTGTCCGGCCCGGTGGAGGCCCCCGAGCTCGGGCCGCTCGGCCGCGGGGCCACCTACGGCGGGCTGGCCGGGGTGAGGGCCATCAGCCCGGTGTACCGGGGGGTCACCTCCTTCTCCGGCGCCAACCCCACGCTGCTCGCCGCCGACGCGGCCAAGCTGGAACGCCTGCTCATGCTGCGTCCCGACCTGTCCTCCGCCTCCGTACGGACGAT
Source organism: Sphaerisporangium rhizosphaerae (assembly GCF_042665155.1). Classification (NCBI taxonomy): domain Bacteria; kingdom Bacillati; phylum Actinomycetota; class Actinomycetes; order Streptosporangiales; family Streptosporangiaceae; genus Sphaerisporangium; species Sphaerisporangium rhizosphaerae. The sequence continues at coordinate 360,939 of NZ_JBHTCG010000001.1, forward strand.
CGCCGCGCGCCTGACCGCCGGACGGCCCGCGGCGCCCGGCCTGCCGCTGCCCGGCACGCCCAAAAGCCTGTCGATGACCGCGCGGTTCGGCGTGGACGTGCCCGCCGACCGGGCCGGGTACGACGGGCTGCGGATCCAGGTGCTGCTGTCGGACGCGCTCGGCGCCCACCGCGAGGTCCAGATCGGGCCGCTGCCCGCCGACGGCCGTTCCCACCCCGTCACCGTCGACCTCGCCGCCCTGGCCGGGCGGACGGGCGCTCTCAGTTACCCGCTGCACCTGCGCGGTTTCCTCATGGACGTGCCGGTGCCCGCAAGCGGCAGCGGGCTCACGCTGACGCTCTCGGGCGCGCGGACCGACACCGGCGCCCCGGTGATCCTGCCCGAGGCGCTGCGGTGGGGCCCCGTCCTACGCGGGGAAGGCCACGTCGACGCCTCCAAGATCACCGCCACCGGCGGCCCGGCGCTGCTCTCGCTCGCCGTCCCCGCGCCCAAGGCGCAGAAGCCACCCCGGCAGAGCGACCCCGAGCACCTGGCCGTCGTCGCCGCGCCCGCCGCGCTACCCGCCGCCGACCTGGCCCCGCACCTGGACGGCTCCGCAGGAGCGATCTTCCGGCCGGTCCCGGTCGTGCTCACCGCCGACCTCGCCTCCGCCCAGAACCTCACCGAAGGCAGGACCGCCACCATCAACATGGAGGGCGAGCAGCTGAAGGTCCAGGTGGCGGCCATCGTCGCGTCGATGCCGGGCACGCCGGCGGGGACGCCCGCCATCCTCGCCGACCTGCCGACCATGCTCACCAGGGACGTCTTCGCCGCCCGGGTGCCGCGCGCGGCCGGAGAGTGGTGGATGGCCACCCGAGACGGCGACACCGCCGCGGCGGCGACCCAACTGGCCCACCACCCCGAATGGGACCAGACCGTGGTGGACCTCGGCTCGCTGACCCAGCGGCTGAGGGACGACCCGCTCGCCAGCGGCCTGCAAGGCGCCCTCATCCTCGGCTTCGTCGCCGCGCTGATCTTCGCCGTGCTCGGCTTCCTGGTCAACGCCGCCGTGGCGGCGCGGGAGCGGACGGCCGAGTTCGCGATCCTGCGCGCCCTCGGCATGAGCTTCCGGCAGATCTTCGGCCTGCTGGCCGTCGAGCAGACCTTCCTCATCGGGCTGTCGCTCGCGGGCGGCACGGTGCTGGCCATCGCCGTCGCGAGCCTGGTCGTCCCGCACATCGTGCTGACCGGGCAGGCGGTCTCGGTGACCCCGTCGGTGCTGCTCGACATCCCCTGGCCGGCCACCGCCGCCCTGCTCGCCGTGGTCGCCGCGCTGCTGTTCGCCATCGTGGGCGGTCTCGCCCGCTCGCTCCGCCGGCAGGGTCTCGGCCGGGCACTGCGGATCGGAGAGGACCGATGAACCCGCTGCTTCTCCTCAGGGTCCACCGGGGCGCCGCGACCGTACTGGCGCTGCTGGCGCTGAGCGCGACGCTGCTGGTGTGCGCGCTGCCCCGGGCGTTCGAGCGGTCCTACGACGACGCCCTGCACGGCGTCCTGGACGACACCGCGGCCAGCCTCACCGACGTCACCGTCGAGGTGCGGGCGCCCAGCACCAGCGCGCTCGGCACCGAAAACGCCTTCGCCGCGGGCGACCGGCACTTCCGCGGCCTGCTGCCCGCCCCGGTGGCGCAGGTCATGGACCACGGGCCCGGCGCCGACAGCCACTACGGGGCCAAGACCATCGGCACCCCGGTCGCGGGCCGCCTCGAAGGCGGTGCACGCCCGTACCAGTACGTCGACATGGCCTGGCTGTCCGGCGCCGACCGGCGGATCCGGTACGTGGCGGGCGCGCCGCCCGGGGCCCCGGTCACCCTCGCCCGCGTCCCCGGCCGCCCGGAGCTCACCGACGTCACGCTCTTCGAGATCGCCCTGTCCAAGCAGGCCTCCGACAAGATGGGCATCCCGATCGGCGCCACGCTCATCCTGGGCAACAGCCGTCCCTCGCTGGCACGGGTCACCGGGCTGTACCAGGCCCTGAACCCCCGCGACCGCTACTGGCAGCACAACAACGACCTGCTGACCGTGACCGTCCTGCGCCAGCCCAACTTGGACGCCGAAGAGCTCTACATCACCGGCCTGACCAGCCCGCAGTCGCTGGCCAAGCTGAGCGGCGAGGCCCGGGCGCTGAGGTACCTGTGGGTCCTCGGCGTCCAGAACAGGGCGCTCACCGCCCGCAACGCCGCTCCGGTGATCGACGGCATCGGCGCGTACCTGCGGACGATCGTCACCGACGCCAACGGGCCCATCGCCTACGACCCGCAGATCCGCATCGCCCCCTACGACCTGGACACTGCGCTGCCGCAGGTCCTCGGAAAGTTCCTCGACCGGCTCAGCACCGCGCAGACGCTCATGTTCCTCATCCTGGGCGGCCTGATCACGGTGGCCGTCGGCGTTCTGGCCCTGGCCGTGCAACTGCTGGCCGAACGCATGCGGAGCGGCCTCACCCTGGCCCGGGCCCGCGGCGCGTCGCTGCGCCAGATCGTCCTCACCGGCACCGGCGCCGTCAGCCTGGCGCTGGTCCCCTCGGTGCTGGCCGGCTACTGCCTGACGTTCGCCTTCCCCGGTCCCGCCACGCCGATCGTGCACCTCGGCCCGCTGCTGATCACCCTGGTCACGATCGCGTTCACCGCCGCCCGCCTGGCCGCCGGCCACCGCAGTCCGATCGAGGACCGCCGCGACGACGTGGTCGCGCGCCGCCCGTCCCCGCGCCGGATCGCCCTCGAGGTCGTGGTGGTCGTGCTCGCCCTGGCCGGCGCCTACCTGCTGCGCACCCGCGGGCTCACCACCCAGACGCTGCGGCAGGGCGCCGACCCGTTCCTCATGCTCGTGCCCGCCGCGCTCACCGTCGCCGCCGCCCTCATCACGCTGCGCTGCTACCCCTACCCACTACGGCTGATCGTCTGGGCCGCCGCCCGCGCGCGCTCCGCCGTCCCGTTCGTCGGGCTGACCCTGGCGGCCCGCGCCAGATCGGTCACCTCGCTGCCCGTGCTGATCCTGCTGCCCGCGCTGACCGTCTCGGTGTACGGAGCGGTCGTCGGCGGCGCGCTGGAGCAGACGCAGCGGCTGGCCGCCTGGCAGGCCACCGGGGCCGCCGCCCGGGTGGAGGCGTCCGCCGAACTGCCCGCCGACGTCGTCGAACGGGTCCGCCGCGTGCCCGGCGTTAAGGAGATCCTCCCCGCGGACAAGGGCATCGCCCAGGTCGGCCTCGGCGGCAGGACGGCGACCGTCGTGGCCGTCGACCTCGACGCCTACCGGCGCATCCTGGCCGGGAGCCCGCTGGACCCCCCGCACGCCGCGCCCGGCCTGCCCGGCGCCACCATCCCCGCCCTCGTCTCACCCGACCTGGCCGGCATGAGCTCCTTCGAGATCGGCTGGCATGTCCGCATGAAGCTCACCAAGGCGGGCGTCATCCGCGAAGGGCTCCCCGGCGTGAGCTTCACGGTGAACAACCTGATCGTGGTGCCCTACGACGCCTCGAAGCGGGCCGGGTTCCGCACCTTCACCACCATGCTGCTCATCGCCGGCCAGGACATCGACGGCGCCAAGCTGAAAGCGGCCACGGGCAACCGTCGCGACATCCTGGTGTCCACCTTCGACGAGTCGCTGCGCAAGGTCACCGCGACGCCGCTCGCCGGCACGATCATGACCAGCTTCCGCGTCGTGACCGCCGCCCTGGCCGTGTACGCGCTGCTCACCGTCATCATCGCGCTGGTGATCGGCGCCGCCGAGCGGGCCCGCGCCCTTTCCTACCTGCGCACCCTCGGCCTGTCCGAACGCCAGGCGTCCGCCCTGACCGTCCTGGAGATCACCCCGTTGATCCTGCTCACCGCATGCGCCGGGCTGCTGCTCGGCCTCGCGCTGCCCTCCGCGCTCGGGCCGGCCATCGACCTCAGCGCCTACGCCGGCGCCCTGACCGTCGGCGACTACCGGCTCAGCCCCACCACACCCGTCCTGCTCGCCGCCGGACTGGCCGCCGTGTCCGTGCTGGGCGCGTTCCTGCACGCGAGGTTCGGCGCCCACCGCTCCCTCGGCTCGGCCCTGCGAGTGGGCGAATGACCGCCACACCGACACCGCCCACCGGGGAGGCACAGTGAACACACCGGGCGCAGTGAACACCGGCAGCATGGACAGCGCCGGCACGATGGACACCCCGACGCTGTCGGAGCTGGAGGAACAGGCCGGCAAGGCCGGCCCCGCGTTCGGCGAGCACGCGCACATCCTGTGCGACAACCTCGTGCGCATCTACAAGACCGAGGGCGTCGAGGTGGTCGCCCTGCAGGGGCTCGACCTGCTCATCGAGCAGGGCGAGCTGATCGCCATCGTGGGCGCGTCCGGCTCGGGCAAGTCCACGCTGCTCAACGTGCTGTCCGGGCTGGACGTCCCCACCGCGGGCGTCGCACGGGTCGCCGGCACCGACCTGCTGTCCATGACCGCCAAGGACCGCCTGCGCTACCGGCGAGAGATCGTCGGCTTCATCTGGCAGCAGACGGCGCGCAACCTGCTGCCCTACCTGACCGCCCGGGAGAACGTGCGGCTGCCCATGCGGCTGGCCGGCAGGCGCGCGGGCGCGGCGCGCGCCGACGAACTGCTCGAACTGCTCGGCGTGGCCTACTGCGCCGACCGCAAGCCGACGGAGATGTCCGGAGGAGAGCAGCAGCGGGTGGCCATCGCCGTCGCCCTGTCCAACTCCCCGCAGGTCATCCTGGCCGACGAACCTACCGGCGAGCTGGACACCGAGAACTCCGAACAGGTCTTCGCCGCGCTGCGCCGGGCCAACCGGGAGCTCGGCGTCACCGCCGTCATCGTCACCCACGACGCGCTGGTGTCGGAGCAGGTCGACCGGACGGTGGGCATCCGCGACGGGCGGACCAGCAGCGAGACGCTCCGCCGCGCCTCCTCGGACGGAAAGATCATCGCCGAGGAGTACGCGGTGCTCGACCGGGTGGGGCGCCTGCAGCTCCCCAGGGACTTCACCAACGCCCTGGACATGGAGCGCCGCGTACGCCTGGAACTCGAACGCGACCACATCGGCGTATGGCCGGACAAGCCACAACCGGGGGACTCCGAATGACCACCCAGCCGAACGACCCCACCCCCCACGACGCCACCCCCGGCGGCCGGGCCCCCCGCCACGACACGGGCGCACCCCTCCACGAAGGCGGCGCGCCCCTCCACGAGTCCGGCGCCCACGGCAGCGGCGACCACACCTCGCCGGAACCCGCCGCCGAACCCGCCCCCGCCGCCGAGGCGCCACCGGCCCAGCACACCGCCCCCCACACAGACCACCCGCCCAGCGGCCACACGGGCGAAGCACTCGACGGCCACCCGAGCGAGACACCCAGCAACCGCACGGACGAGGCGGCGAGCCACGGCACGGACGAGGCACCGAGCGGCGGCAGGGGCGAGGCGGCGCCCGATGGCCGCACGGGGGAGGCGCTCGTCCTCGTCCGAGGGCTGCGCAAGGTCTACAACAGCGGCCCCAAGGAGGTCGTGGCCCTGGACGAGGTCTCCTTCGAGGCCTACCCGGGCGAGCTGATCGCGATCAGGGGACGCTCCGGATCGGGCAAGACGACTCTGCTCAACCAGATCGGCGGCCTGGACCGCCCCGACGGCGGCCGCGTCGTCGTCGCCGGGCGCACCGTCACCGAACTGGCCGAACCAGGACTGCTGGAGCTGCGCCGGGACGTCATCGGCTTCGTGTTCCAGTCGTTCGGCCTGATCCCCGTCCTGTCGGCGGCGGAGAACGTCGGCGTGCCCATGCGGCTGTCCCGCGTCCCGGCCGCCGAACGCGACGAGCGGGTGCGCATGCTGCTGTCGCTGGTCGGGCTCGAGAAGCACCGGAACCAGCGGCCCTACGAGCTGTCCGGCGGTCAGCAGCAGCGCGTGGCGATCGCGCGGGCGCTGGCGAACCGTCCCAAGCTGCTGATCGCCGACGAGCCGACCGGCCAGCTCGACTCGCAGACCGGCCGCCAGATCATGCAACTGCTGCGCGCCCTGGTCCGCAGCGAAGGAGTGACAGCTCTGGTCGCCACGCACGACCCGGCCCTCATCACCCTCGCCGACCGAGTCCTCCACCTCCACGACGGCGCCTTCACCGCCCCCACCCCCATCCCGGCCTGAACCTCCCAGGGGCCGTGGTGGGTCAGCGGCCGGTGCGGCTGGCGACGATGAGCTGCACCGTTCGCTCCAGCGCGTAGGCGGGGTCGGTGCCGCCGCCTTTCACCTGTTCGTCCGCGGTGGCGACGGCCTGTACGGCGCGGGCGAGCCCCTCCGGGCCCCACCCGTTGAGCTGGCGCTTCACGCGGTCGATCTTCCAGGGGGGCATGCCGAGATGGCTCGCCAGCTGCCCGCCGCGCAGGTTGCGCGGAGCGCCGCCCACCTTGGCCAGCGACCGCACCCCGCCGGCCAGCGCGCTGACGATCAGCACGGGGGCCACTCCGGTGGCGAGCGCCCACCGAAGCTGTTCCAACGCCTCGCCCAGCCGCCCCTCGACCGCCTTGTCGGCGACCGTGAAACCGCTGACCTCGGCCCGCCCCCGGTGGTACCGCGCGACGGCCGCCTCGTCGATCGCCTTGCCGGGGGTGTCGAACGCGAGCTGCCCGCAGGCCGCGGCGAGCTCGCGCAGGTCGTTGCCCACCGCGTCGAGCAGCGCCTGGGCGGCGTCGGCGCTGATGGTGCGTCCGGCGTTCCTGATCTCGTTCTTGACGAAGTCGAGCCGCTCGCCGGGCTTGGTGATCTTGGTGACCGTGACGACGGCCGCACCGGCCTTCTTGACCCCTTCGACCAGGGCCTTCCCCTTCACCCCGCCTGGATGCACCAGGACGACCACGGCGTCCTCGGACGGGTTCTTGGCGTAGGTGACGATCTCGGCGATGACGTCCTTGCCCAGATCCTGCGCGGATCGGAACACGACGACGGCCCGGTCGCCGAACAGGGACGGGGAGGTGAGCCTGGTCAGCTCCCCCGGCTCGACCTTGCCGCCGAACAGGTCGTGGACCTTGGTCTCGGGGTCGTCCGCCCGCGCGGCCGCGACGACCGACGCCACGGCCCGGTCGGCGAGCAGCTCCTCGTCTCCGACGACGAGGGTCACGAGTGCTGGTTGCGTCGCCATGCGAGCAGCATCCCACGCCCGCGAGCCCCAGCGGCAACCGACCGGAGTCCACCCGGCCGGACCCCGCACGAGCGACCGGACCAAGACCTTCCGGCCGATGACGGCGGCCTGGAAACCTGCCCGTCCAAGTGTCTGCGAACGGCGGAAAAGAAGGATCAGACGGGAATGTCCGCCGCGCCGATCGGAGCGGCCGGCACAGAATCGGCGTGCGTCATCGAGTTCAGCTTCAGGCTGCACTGCCCCGCCGGGTCAACTAGTGACTTCAGCGATCACGCAGGAAATCATGTGAAAGAGACGACCAGGAAAGGCGAACCTTGGAGGGCGGTCCGTGAACGGTGAGAGTACGTACACCGGCTTAGGCGAGACGATCGGCACCGCGCTCCGGCGCTCCGCCGGAACACGGCCCCGACGGTGGTTGCTCGCGATCACCCTGGTCGTGGGCCTGCTGGCCGCCGTGGGGCTGAGCATGACACTGCCTCCCGCGGATCGGACGTTCGCCACGATCATCGAGCCGGTGCAGAGCCTGATGTCGGTCACGGTGCCGTTCCTCGGCGTGCTGCTGGCCGGCGACCTGTGGAAGGCGCCTGGTACGGCCCGCCCCCTGCCGTCCTTGCTGGCGGCGACACTGCTGGCCGCCGCCGTCGGTGTGTTCGGCCTGGTGGTCTGCGCCCTGGCGCTCGCGGTCGCTTCGTCCGGTTCTGCCGCGGATCCGTGGCTCAACGCCGGCACCGTCACCGCGGGGAGCGTTCTGGTGCAGATCGTCGGCCAGCTGGTGGGCACCGGGCTGGGCCTGCTGGTGCGCTCGCCCGTGATCGCTTGCCTCGCCACCCTCGCACCGATGGGCCTGTGGTGGGTGCTGGGCGCCGTCGACTTCCTCCGCCCCGCCCAGGCGTTCACCCCGTACGCCACCCTTCGCAACCTGCTCTCCGGCCACATGAACCCGCTGACATGGACGCAGTGGGTCGCGGTCCTGCTGATCTGGGGCGTGGGCCTGAACGTCCTCGGCGCGGCCCGGCTGAGGCGGAGTCAGCAGCCGACACCGCGCGCGGAATACGCCTGAGCCCGGCGTAACGCCCCCCTCGAACTGATGCGAGCCGACACCACCGGTCCCACGACGCGAAATGCGCCTGACCCCGCGTAACACCTTGCTCGAACTGACACGAGCCGACGCCACCGGTCCCACGACGCGGAATACGCCGCGGCCCGCGTAACGCCCTGCTCGAGCTGACGCGAGCCGGCGCCGGCGCCCACGATGTGGAATACGCCTAAGGCCGCGTAACGCCCTGCTCGATCGGCGTGAACCGGCGCCACCGGTCCCACGATAGGGAGAAGGATCGCCGGAGGGGTGGGCCACCACGCACGAGCAAGACGTCCAACCGGCGATTTCCCATGTTCCGGCAAAGCCTGGATCCCACGACTCACGGCTGTACCACCGGTAACGCTGCAAGTCATCAGCAATCCAACTGCAGGTAGTGTCGGGCAAGTTGGTAGCAACGGACAACGGAAGAGGAGGTGAATTCCACCATGAACAAGCGCCGTCACAGCTGTCCTCGCTGCGGAGCGATGCTCGACGAGGGTCCCATCCTGTACCGCTGCGCTCCCTGCCGTCGTTCGGTGTATGCCGCCGACCTCGACACCGAGTTCCACACCGAACACACCACCGCACTCCGCTGACCGCCATTCCAGCAGCGGTCGTCGAAGACGCCCGATGACCACCCAGGCTCCGCTCGCCGACACCGCGCCCGGCCGCGAAGAAGCCTGGCGCGCCACCTTCAGATGGCCGCGGACAAACGGCCGCGGATGACGATCGGGTCTGAACGACAGCGAAAGACGATCGTCTCAACGGCCGTGGGTGACGATCGCCAGGTGTCCGGCGTCGGAGATCACCGCCACGTCGCCGTGCTGGTCGGTGCGGTAGACGCGCATGCCGAGGTCGTGCAGGCGGCGCATCGTCACCGGCGCGGGGTGTCCGTAGTCGTTGTCCGCGCCGACGCTGATCAACGCCGCCCGGGCGCCCGTGGCGGCGAGGAAGGCGGGATCTTGGCGTGCCGACCCGTGGTGCGGTAAGTTAAGTAAAACACATCATAGGTCGAGACCGGTAGGAGAGACTGCCCATGGCCGATCGCATCAGGGTCGCGATCTACGTCAGGATCTCCGACGACCGAGAAGGCAGCGGCCTGGGCGTGGCCCGACAGGAAGCCGACTGTCGACGCAGGGCCGAGTCGCTCGGCTGGGACGTTGTGGCCGTGTTCGTGGACAACGACCTCAGCGCCTTCAAGAACAAGACCAGGGAAGGCTACGAGCAGCTTGTGGCCGCCATCGAGACCAGGCACATCGACGCCTTGCTCTGTTGGCACACCGACCGCCTGCACCGCAACGTACGACAGCTCCTGGACTTCCTGGACGTCGTCAAAGAGCGAGACGAGCAGCATCCCGACAGGCCGTTCATGGTGCAGACCGTGCAGGCCGGCTCGCTGGACCTGTCGTCGCCTACAGGCCGGGCCATGGCCATCACCTATGGAGCCTGGGCCGAGCAGGAGTCAGGCCATAAGGCTAAGCGCATCAAGGGAAAGATCGCCGAGCTGGTGCAGGCGGGCAAGGTCCACAACGGTGGCCCACGTCCCTTCGGATACACCCGGATCTACTCAGGCGAAGGCCCGCGTCGGAAGATCCTTAGAGACGAGATCAACGAAGAGGAAGCGGCGATCGTCCGTGAGTGTGTAGATCGCACTCTTGCCGGCGAATCAAAGCGGTCGATCGTGGCCAGCCTCAACCAACGTGGCATCAAGACCACCACAGGTGGCTCATGGTCCATCCAAGGTCTCAGGACGATGCTGATGTCCGGTCGGATCGCCGGACTGAAGGAGCACAACGGAGTCGTCATCGGACCGGCATCTTGGCCGAAAATTATCGACCCCGAGGAGCACGAGCTGCTCCGATCGATGCTGGCCAGCAAGGGACGACAGCCCGGTCATGGGCCACGGAAGCACTACCTGACTGGCATCGTCCGCTGCTCATGCGACGAGCAGAGACCAAAGAAGATGCGGGTCGTCATCGGTCACGGCAAGCTGAAGTACGCATGTCAGCCGAAGGTCGAGGACGGGTGCGGCGGTCGCGTAATCATGATGTCCGACCTGGAAATACTGGTAGAGGACTATGTTTTCGGGCGAGCTAGGGACCCACACGCACTCAAGGAACTAGTCGCTCTTGAAGAGTCGGCGGAAAGCGAGTCCAACGCCATAATCGAGGCGATAGAAAAGGACGAGCGCCGCCTGACCATACTGCAAGATCAGCTAGTGGACGGCGACGAGGAAGATCTCTCCACCATCGTCAAATCCGTGAAGCGACTGGAAGCCCGGATTCAGGAGAACAGAGACAGGCTTGCCATCATCACCGGCGCTGTTTCACTAGTCGGCATCGATATGACCGACTTGGACAAGCGTTGGAGAGACATGCCGGTCGAGCATAAACGCAAGGTGACTGCCATGTTCATCGACATGGTCATCATCCACCCAACGACAGTGCGCGGTCGATTCGATCATTCTAGAGTGCAGATCATGCCGAGGGGTCAAGCAGCCCTGCGGCGGTAGGCTGTCCGAGCGAAGAGCCTCGCCACTTGCGTGGCCTCCTCCGGCGTAAGGGGAGGCTGGCTCGCCAAAAGGTCGTCTATCATCTTCGCCGCTTCTCGCTTGACTGCTGGAGACCAGTTCGCACGCGCAAAGCGTTCGGGTTCAGCCCTCTTCTCTTCATCGGTCACGATCAAGAGAATACGGACATTCGGGGCGAAAGTGTGAGTTACCCCCCTGCGTGTGAAGCATCACACTTTAAGGAGTAACTCCCCTTGTGGAATTTACGGCACGTCGTCTGGTATGCGCGCTAGAAGAGCGTCATCGGGGACGCTTGCCCGACCTCGCCATCACTGCTGACCAGTGGCTCCGGCGAGGCACCCTTTGGGTCGTACCGACCTTCGAGCCAGGCTTCGGCAAGAGCGACGCCCAGGAGGTCGCTGAACGCATCCCAGCGCTCCTGGCCGGTCATCTCTTCGGGACGCTTGTATCTCGTCAAACTGCTCCTCCGCGCCTTGGACCTGGTTCCTCGCTGACGGTTCAGCGCCTCTTCGAACGCTCCTTGTCCAGGTAAGCCTTGATGTGCCTCAGAGGGTCGGCGCTGTTCCGGAAGGCGAAGCGCAGCACCTCGGACCTCGGCGACCGGAGGTTGTTGCCTCCGATGTCGAACAGGTCCAGGCCGTACTCGCGGGCGGAACGGTAGACCCACTGCTCGCCCTTGCCCAGGAAGTCAGCGATCTGCTTGACATCCCACAACGGATCAACCGCTGCCACGGATGGCACTGAAGGCGCAGAAGGTGTCCCCGCGGGCGCTACGGCCCGAGATGGCTCCGGCGCAACATTCCGCGCGTACGCGCGCTCGACTATTCCCTTCAGCCGCTCCTCAACCGTCTGTGATGGTGCCGCTTCCTCGCTCTCCGGCCCACGCCCCAGGAGCCCTTCCATTGCCTTGACGGCTGCGGCCTCACGCTCTGGACGTCGGTCGGCCAACCATGCGGCCGGACTGTTGCGCGATGCCCAGTGGGGGCGACGCTTACGTGATCTCATGGCCGGCCATCCCCGTGATCGCCTTGATTTGGACATCCTCAACGATCTGTATCCACATCGTCACCACTAGTTGACCATGGCACAGAAGCTCATGGTGAGCCAAAGTGAAATTACAAGGAGTTACTCCCTTTGTGGAGATTTGCGCCGAATGTCTGGTAGGCATGATCCAGGCATGGCTAGAGCCCCGACCGTTCTTGCTGGCCACGGCCCAACGAGGGGAGGTCAGGTGCTACGCAGCCGACCCGCTGCTTTCAAGTTCAGGATGTACCCAGGCGACTGCAAGGTTGTCGGCACCATCCGCTGTTGTTTAGTCTCGTAATCGAAATTATCCGGAGGGATGGTTAGTCCGTAGTGATCATCGAGAAGCTTGAACAAAAATTCGGGCTCGCAACCAGATCCATACTCTTCGCTCAACTGCTCTACAGTGTCGGTCACTCTCTCTACGCCGAAATTCTTCATGAGGCCGAATACGTAGTCAGTGAGCCTTTCTGCTCTGTCCTTGTTCTGCTTCGACCAGACCCAAGCACCGCCACCCAGTACGCCGTTTACCCACCATGAGACGGCTTCCCAAGCAGCGTGACGAATCACCTCAGCGGTCGGCTCGGTGTCCACCGACAGGTCGGCATCTTCACAAGAAGTTTCGGTAGATAGCTCGTAGACTTCTCCAGGAAAACCATGGATTAGGAAAAACCCGTTAAGGTGCTCGTACAGCTTGTAGTCGTTAGAGCCGAACTTATCGTGACGCTTGAATTCGAGAAGACCGAGCGCCTTCAGTTCGCTGATCAAGTTCCTGATGTGCCTATCCGAGACCTTGAGATACCCGGCGAGAGTCTCCTGGAAAACTCCGAACCATGCCCTTGGTCCGCCGATCCTCGCGAGTATCATCCACAGCCTCAGAGCCTCGGGGGACACCCCGGAGGTGATCACTGAGTACTGCACGCGAGCGAACCTTTGACTGGGCCGCATGTTCCTGCCACGGAACGTGTCACCATCAATGTGGAGGATGGTGATCTGGAAGGTGTTCCCCTGCCTGGTCTTGGTTGTTTTGATGATCCCGAGCTTCTTCAAATCGGCCAGCTCACGCTTGACACTGCTAGCGCTGGTGTGAAGTGCCTTGGCGATCGTCTCTGCCGGCATTGCGTTACAGAGGAGTTCTCCGGTCTTCGTGGTGTACTTCACGGAGAACAGGAAGGCTATGACCTGGAGTCCTCGATCGGATATGAAGTCCGAGAAGACGTAGTGCTCTGGCACCTGGGCGAATGTGTCTTTGACGTCGCCATCTGCTATTCTTGTCATCAGATGAAGTCCTTTCCTTCATCGACCGGTCCGGTTCCTCTCGCACAGGAGCCGGGCCTTTTTATTTGGCTGTATACCCAAAGTAGCAGAAAGGCTAGGCGAGCTTATATCCGGCAAATCTGTACCTGGTTCGAAGCTGGCCAACACTACTGGCGTCAGAGATATTCCGCCGGGGTTGACACCACTTTCTGTAGTCGATGAGTAGCTCGTGGCGAGCGTTTCGGGCAGATAGCTGAGAGATGTGGTGGGCCGATCCTAGCGACCCCTCTGACCTGCGAAAACATTGGAATGGGGTCATCCAGTTCCTCTCGATCGGTTCATACAGTTCCTCCTATCGGCTCATCCAGTTCCTCTCGGATGGGGTCACACAGTTCCTGTATAAAGAGAGTCTTCTAGAGAGTCTTTCAAGATAGTCTCTGTATATAGTGCTTAGATACGAAGAGCAAGAGAGGCAACTACGAGGGAATTTCGGCCAAGTAACCTACCTAGATTCCCTAGTAGTCACTCAGTAGGCTCATCGGCCTTCGGCCGGCCTCTCAACAGGATCTCCTAGCCGACTTCTCAGACCAGAATCCAGCGACACAGCCCTGAATGCCTCTACGAGGCTCTCAGATCGATTCTGAGGCTCTATGGCTAAGAATCCGACGGGAAGTATAGGTTTGGATCTGACAGCGGCCTACAGGCCGAATGAGAGCTTCCTTCGTATCACGCTTCAGATTGCTAGCTCATCAGCCTCGAACCATCCTGCGTGGCCTTCAGGCCGATTCTCCGGCCCAATCACCGCGAATCAGTCTAGGCATATCCCCTAACGATCTACAGGCCGCCTCAGAGCCTCTCAGCCCCGTTCCGGGGCAACAACTCGCGTGCTGTAAATAGCCGAGCCGCCAGCAGTTCGCTCACTAACATTCTCGTTCCGGAGTGTGCTCCAATAAAAGTAGCACGAAAACAGGACGGCCCACTCGAAGATAAGTCGGATCACAAAAGCGCCCGAGAGCAGTAACTCCCGAGCGCTTGGCCTTCCTCCTAGTCCAACTCCTAGGAGAAGAGCATGACCGACTTTATCACAATTACGATCGCTGCCGAGATTTCTATCGATGAGGTCCGCGACTTCCTCGTTGAGAACGGCTCCGCGAGCGTCGCTGACGCCAACAGATTTTTCGCCAAGATCGACGTCCTAGAAAACGGCTGCTGGCGATGGAACGCTAGCCATAACAGGAACAAGGGCGGCGACTACGGCCGTTTCTACCGCGATGGAAAATACTGGGTCACGCATCGTTGGATCTGGGAGATGCTCAACGGCCCGGTCACTGACGGCCTGGTCCTAGACCACTACCGGTATCCGGAGGAGGGCTGCATCGGTCCGCGGTGCTGCAACCCCTTGCATCTGAGGCCGGTCACTCCCAGGGAGAACACCCTCCGCGGCGTAGGTGCCAGCGCAGTGAACAGCCGGAAGTCCACCTGCCCGGCTGGGCACCGCTACGACAAGGTGTCCAAGCGCGGGTTCCGTATCTGCACCCGTTGTGAGCGTGCCTACAAGCAGGCTTGGGACGCCGCTCGACTGGCGGCTGCGTAATGGCCTCGTACAGGACGCTGATGCTTCGAGCTGCTAGAGCGTGCATCCGGCTGGGCTGGCCGCTCTTCGTCCAGAGCTACACCGAGGGCGGCCTGCAAGAGGCGACGACGTTCATCGGTCAGATCGAGACCTCGTTGGGTGAAGTCACCCGTGGTCTGCTGTGCCTTAGGACGGGCGCTCCTTCGGGAACAGTGGTCATCGAAATCTCCGGCCCTGCCGGACTTCGTACCGCCGAAATTTTGGCCCGAGCCGGCCTGCTGCCCGACACCGTGACGATCCTGACCGGTGGAGGGGGCGGCTACCTCCTGTACGCCCACCCTGGCGTCTTCGTTCCTTCCGGCGCCAACCTGCTCGGCCCGGGAGTCCACGTCCAGGCCGATGGCGGTCATATCCAGCTCCCGCCGTCGCGGAACCGGAACAACGGCTTTCAACTCAAGTGGACTAGCGGCAAGCCGCAGCGGCCCTCCACTCCCCTGCACCCGAGGATCCTCTCGGCTCTGCGTGACCAGGCACTGGCTGCCTGAGAGAGGAAACACATCATGAATCTCATACCTCCCGCCTTCAGGGCCAAGCCCAACAACTGCGAACTGCTCGACCAGGCGAAGCTGGCATTGGACGACGTCAACACGCGTATGTCAGCCGCTCTGGAAAGTGCCGAGCAGGCTGTACAGAAGGTCCGCTCCATCGACAAGCACGCTGAGGAGGCCGACCAGTGACGACCAGCGAACGCCTCTATGAGGGGCTATCCGAGGTACGGAAGCTGGTACCTCTGCTTGCCGAGGCTCTTGTACCTGGCACACCGCAGCGTTGGACCGAGCGAGAACTGACGGAAGCTGGCCGGCTCCGGCAGGACGCCGAGGCTCGCATCGACAGGTACTACCGCGCAGAGAACGCGGCCCGGGGGATCAAGGTTCTCGGCGACGGCAAGGCACCTCTCCGGCTCGACGTGCTGGACACTCAGGTAGATCTGAATGCCTCGGTACAGGGCCTTGAGGAGTCGGTGTGCGATCGGCTCGGACTCACCCCCCTGGCCAGCGCACGTACGACTGAACGGGTTACGAGAATCATCTCCCTGATCAGCCGGATCGTCATGGACACCGAACTTGCCGATCACGCGCTCACCGAGGTCGCTCGGATGGGCAGGCTAGCGAGAAGGGCGCTTGGTGACGCCGAGCCGGTGTATCGGCTGAAGGGGCGCTGCCCGATCTGCGACTGCCTCTCCCTACGTGCCTTCCCGGAGCGGGAGATCGTAGCGTGCGTAAATTCGGCCTGCAGGTGCGACGACGACGACTGCCAGTGCCACGGAGAGCCCTCACGGAGCCACCGATGGTTTTTCGGCCAGTGGGAGGACCTCTCCGACTACATGACTGAGAGGGACGCAGCATGACGGGCGGGGAACTGTTCACCGCCGAAGAGGCCGCAGCAGAAGTCGGAGTGGAGACGGCGACCATCTACAACTGGGTCCGGCGCGGTTACCTGAATTCGGCGGAAAAGCGGGGCCGATACAAGCTCTTCAGACTGGGTGACGTCTTCGCGTGCGAGAGTAGCCGATCGCGCGCCCATAGAAAATCGGCCAATGTGGTATGATCATTAGTGACAGATAAAACGCATAGGGATATCTGTGCCCGAAAGCCCGGCCACCAAGTGACCGGGCTCTCATTATGCGCTACTCCGCGTTGGCGTACCCGCGGAGCTTGATGGACAGAGCGACGTAGGCATCGTGGGCCTCGACCGCCCGGCGGACCAGCTCCTGCCCCTCGGCGGACAGCCCCTCAGACGATCCCCCACTCGCCTCGACCGCCCCCGAGGCCGCCTCCTCTGCCTTGATCCACTCACGCCGGAGCTTCACCAGCTCCTCATTGAGGTACCAGTCGTTGCTGACCTGCACCTTCGTTCCCCCTCACTTACCGAGACCACCTCGTTGTGGCCTGTCTAGAGCGGGATCGTAGATCCGACACACCGATTTCGGGCATGTCGGATACGGCGTGTCGGACTAGAACATTTGTCTCATCCCACGCCGGCGACCTTCTTGAGCATGTCGTAGATCGCGTTGACGGTGAGGCCACCTGCGAGTCCAGCCGCCATCCCGGCGAGCGCAGGCGCCATAGGGATCAGCGACGCTGGGACTGGAGGCTCCCCAGGAGCGAGGTCTCGAAGGTCCGGCCCATCAAATTCACGCCAGTCGGTAAGAGTTTCGACCACCTGTCCGAGGTTGTGAGTCCGATAGCTGCCATCGGCATCTAGAAGTTGCACAGAACGCAATGATGCCCAGTCGACAAGCGCAGAGGTACCGCTGTAGGCCATGAAGCTTACGAGGTCGGCGGTACCTGAAAATCGCCAAGGCTCAACCTCAGAATTCGACCCAAACGTGGCTTCCCGGCGATGATTACTCTGGACCCAGTCACGGTACGCCGAGAAGACTTCGGGGCTAAAGCCTAGCTTTCCGGATCGCTTTCTATTGTATCCGGCGATATAAAGGTCCCATCTTGGGCCAGATCTCAGGTCTAGATACTCATGGTTCGTCCGAAGATCATCGATAACGCGACTATTCGGAAGCGCGAAAAGAATGCTGACGAGCGCGCTCTCGTCTCGGCGCATCTCTAAGTGGCGTGCGACATGCGGAAGTAACTCCCGGGCTGATATATAAGTCATATGGTGCTTCGCGGCACTAGACGTAGGTCCAACTTTCGAGATCCGCTCTCTTTCCAAGGCACAACTCCCGCGCATCGCAATCAGATCGCCCTACGGATCATCGTCAGGCATTAAATGATCGTTACAACTTGGCGGTGAATTGTGAGTGAGACTCGGCACCGCTCAGGAAGACCCTACCTAAGAGCACGTCGTCAGATGTTCCAGATGTACGGGGACGTTTGCCACATATGTGGACATAGCGGAGCAGGTGAGGCTGATCATCTGGTTCCCGTCGCGATCGACGCCGATCAACCCGTCAGCCCCTTTGGCATGCGGCCGGCGCATGGATCAAGCACACCTTGCATGATGTGTCCCTCGACGGACGGCAGGCCGAGGTGCTGCAACCAGGAGCGTGGCAAGAAGTCGGTACCGACACCGCTGCGGACATCGCGTGTCTGGTGATCACAAAAATCGGCCCGACGATAACTAGCTAATATGGTTGACCCATATACCGATAGGTATAGAAATCATAGCGGACGCTAGCAAGCCAGCAAGGAAGAACCCCCACTCGCGACGGCGCTCGGCCCGAATCGTCGCTTTGGTCTCCCCTACGAGGATCTTCCGAATTTTCTCAGCCTGCTCCCGATTGACCTCAAGGAGCTGATGTTGCTCCGCCGCTTGGGCGAGGATTGCATCACGAGCTGCTTGTTGAGCTGCGAGATCCCGTCGTAGATCATCCATGAGCTTCGCAGCCTCGGTGAACGCCGCATTGACAGATTCAATCCGCCGCTTAAGTCGAACATCTGGCGCATCAGCCGCCTGCTTGAGTCGTTCCCGACGCCTGAATTCGAGAGACACGTAGCTGAACGACATGCTGATAAAAGCGGCAGCAGCAGCAACGATCGTCCTAGTCCAGCCCCACGGCAGACTAGTTGCAGCCCACACATATACGCCTTGGAAAACCAGAAACCCAGCGAGCAGCAATAGAATGACTTTTCGCCGTCTGCGTCTACGATCCACCACTCTATTGAATCGCAGCGATGTCTGCTACTAGGTGGTTGTAATCAAATCGCTAACTTCGATCGCACATCCAGCATCGACGGAGGCGAGGCGCAGTGCTGCCGCTGGTAATCCCAAGGGTCGTCCTCCGGACGCCGCCCAGCTACTGTCTCGTTTTTTATACATGCCACTGGACGACCCCACGCCCCCCCCTTTCCGCGTCTCTCTCCGCGTCATAGAGCCCAAGTTCGGCGTCATCGGGGGTGGTCATGGCGGATGGGTTTGTAGATGCGATCAAGACCGGTGACAGGCGCACGCAGCTTGAAGCGCTACGCGACAGATTGGCCGAGCGTCTAGAGAACGCCGGCTCACGAGACACGGCTCCGATCGCCAAGGAACTCCGCTCGGTCCTAGAGGACCTCGAAAACCTCCCTGATGGGCGAGAGGAGTCGACCGTTGACGATCTCGCTGCAAGACGTGCGGCTCGGCGCGCAGACGCCCAGGGTGGGCCGGTGGCCTGAGTATGTATCGAGTGCCGCGTCGGAGGTCATCGACCTGGCGGCCTCCGCCGGTCTGATCCTCGACCCGTGGCAGCAGCTCGTACTCACACATGGCCTCGGCGAACAGGCCGACGGCAAGTGGGCCTCGTTCAAGGTCTCCTGCTGGGTACCGCGCCAGAACGGCAAGGGCGGCATCATCGAGGCCCGCGAGCTGGGTGGACTGTTCCTGTTCGGTGAACAGCTCATCCTGCACTCGGCCCACGAGTACAAGACTGCCCAGGAAGCGTTCCTCCGGATCCGCGGCCTGATCGAGCAGACACCCGACCTCGACAAGCGCGTCAACCGCTACTGGTCAGCGAACGGCGAGCAAGGAATCGAGCTGAAGAAATCGGCTGGTGGCGGCCGTCTACGCTTCATCGCTCGCAGTAGAGGGTCCGGACGTGGCTTCAGCGGAGACCTGAACATCCTCGACGAAGCCCAGGCACTCACGGCCGAGCAGATGGCGGCGCTTCTGCCGACCATGTCAGCAAGGCCGAACCCACAGATCTGGTTCTTCGGCACGCCGCCTGATGACCCCGCGGCTTGGGCGTATGGTCTGCGCGACGACGGCGAGTCGGGAACGCAGCGCATGGCCCACTTCGACTGGGGCGCCGATCTTGACCTGACGAACGCCGATGACCGGCGTCGCGCCCTGGCGGACGTCGACCTCTGGTACGCCTGCAACCCGGCCCTTGGCCGACGTATCCAGGAAGAGTTCGTCACAGATGAGGCGAAGCCTTCTGGACTCGGCGAGCGGTTCCCGATCGAGCGTCTCGGGGTGTGGCCGCCACGAGCGTCCGATGGCCCCAAGGTGCTGGATCTCGCCACCTGGGAAACGCAGGCGGATGCGGAATCACAGGTCGTCGGCGACGTCGCGTTCGCGTTGGACATCACCCCAAATCGCGACATGGCCAGCATCGCGATGTACGGTCTCCGCGCCGACGGTGTTGGCCACGTCGAGGTGATCGACCAGCGCCGTGGCACTGAGTGGATCGTCGAGCGACTCGTGCAACTCAAAGAGCGATGGAACCCCGTAGCCATCGGTCTAGACATCAAGGGCCCCGCTGGTTCTCTACTCCTAGACCTGGAGAAGGCCGGAGTCATCCTGCCTAACGATGCTGACCAGCCGCTCTATGGCGACCTTGCGATCCCAACCGCACAAGAAATCGGAGCAGCGTGTGGCCAGTTCGCCGATGCGGTCAACCAGAAGATGCTCAAGCACATCGGACAGGATCGGCTCACTGAGGCAATCCGCGGCGCCAAGACTCGTCCTCTCGGTGACGCCTGGGGCTGGGGCCGGCGCATCTCTTCCGTAGACATCTCGCCTTTGGTGGCCGCGACGTTGGCCCGCTGGGCGTACGAGACCAGAGCGCACATCGTCACGAAGCCGTATGACGCGCTCGCGAACATCTGGTGAGGAGGAAGGAATGCACCAACGCTGGCTGAAGCTCGCTGAGCTGGCCGGAGCTGTCATTCGTAACGCACGCGGTGCTCTTCCCGGCCTTGCCGGAGCGACGTGTGTCTCGGTCGGGCTCGGCATGGTCTTCCCGCCGCTCGGCGTCATTGCCGCAGGCGTATTTCTCCTGATCATCGACTACCGGAGGCCGTGATGGGCATGCTCTTCGGCCCACGGGCCGCCAATGACATGGAGAAGCGGTCATTTGTACCGCCTCCGATGTTCGCCGCCACTTCGTCCTTCGACTCTGTCGACCTGAGCCGAGCCGAGACCTCGCTCCAGAAGGTCGCCGTATGGTCCTCGATCGACCTGCTTGGGTCGCTGGGCAGCGAGTTGCCGTTCGACGTGTACCGAGGCTACGGGGCCAACAAGGTCGAACTGCCGATCCCTCCGTGGCTCCAGGATCCTGCGGCCGACGGACACGGCGTCCAGGACTGGCTGTACCAGCTCTATTCGTCCTGGTTTCTCCGTGGTAACGCCTACGGCATTGTCCGTGACCGTTCATCGCGAGGCGACGCCTTCCCTACGGCGATCGAGCTGCTGCACCCCGACCACATGAACGTGTGGATGAGCAAGGACGGTCCGGTCTTCTCGTACATGGGAGAGCAGATCGAAGCGGCCGACCGATTCCACTCAAGGGCCTACCCGATGGCCGGACACGTGCTCGGGATGTCACCGATCGAGCACCACGCCGCGACTATCGGCCTCGGCATCGCCGTCACCCGGTTCGGCCAGCAGTGGTTCACCGATGGTGCACATCCAGGCGGCATGCTCACGAACTCCGAAGTCGAGCTGACCCCAGACACGGCGCAGACGGCCAAGCAGCGGTTCATGGCTTCGCTGCGTGGAACCCGCGAGCCGCTGGTGCTCGGCAAGGGCTGGCAGTACCAGCAGATCCAGATCGCTCCTGAAGAGTCACAGTTCCTAGAGACGAACAAGTTCACCGCCGCCGAGTGCGCTCGAATTTTCGGCCCTGGAGTGGCCGAGGTCCTCGGATACGACACAGGCGGTTCCATGACGTACGCCAACGTTGAGTCCCGCTCCACGCACCTGCTCGTGTACTCAATGAACCGCTGGCTCAACAGGGCCGAGCGTGTGATGACGAGGATGCTGCCTCGCGGCCAGTACGTGAAGTTCAACCGCGACGCGCTACTCCAGTCGACGACTCTGACTCGCTTCCAGGCACATGAAATCGCCCTCCGCAACGAGTGGGCGACCATCAACGAGATTCGCGAGGTCGAGGACATGCCTCCGGTCTCTTGGGGTGACACGCCCACGGGCTTCTCCAAGCCCCCAACCACCTCCGGAGGTATTTGATGGAGACGCTGCGGGAGCTGGACCTCGTCCGTGAGTACACCCGCCCAGCAGTCCTGACCAGAGCCGAGAGCGACCCGGCAGCAATGCCGACGATGGTTGTCCGGTTCTCCCCGTTCGGCTCCTGGTACGAGATCAACTCGGTCTGGGAGGGCCGGTTTCTGGAGCGCACCGAACGCGGATCGTTCGCAAAGACGATCACCGAAAACGGCCCCCGAGTGAAGGTCCTGTTCAACCACGGCATGGACCCTCAAATCGGCCAGAAGATCCTCGGTGTTGCTCAGGATCTGCGCGAGGATCCTGACGCGGCCGCCGGTGACGTTCGGCTGTTCGACACCTCTTACAACCGCGACCTCCTTCCCGGAATCGAAGCCGGTGGGTACGGCTCCTCATTCATGTTCCGCGTCATCAAGGACGAATGGAACGACGAGCCGGAGCGCTCCGAGCACAACCCGGACGGCATCCCTGAGCGGACCATCAAAGAGGTTCGCCTCCTGGAGTTCGGTCCGGTCACGTGGCCGGCGAATCCGGCAGCCACCGCTGGTGTGCGTTCCGGTACCGACGACTTCTACGCCCGCCTTCGAGAGCTGGACCCGCGTCGGGTCGAGCAGCTTGAGCAGCGCGTAGCCCAACTCCGCACTCCGCTCATCGGTCAGCCGCCTCTCGGCACTGACGGTGACCGCGGAGCCGCACCTTATGGTTCCGACGAGCCGACTGCACGTCACTCGGGCGGACTTACACCGCGTCAGCGCCGCTGGCAGCGGTATCCCTATCTGAAGGAAGGATCCGCACGATGACCGTGCAGGAACTGAAGGCGCGTCTTGGCGAGATCGAGGCCGAGCGCCGCAGCATTGATATCGCGGCTGGCGACTCCGCGCTGTCCGAGGACGCCCAGACCCGCTGGGATGACCTGGATACCGAGGAGGCCGACGTCCGCTCGCAGGTCGAGGAGGCCGAGCGTCGGGAGCGTGTCGCCGAGTCCCGCTCCAAGTGGCAGTCCGTGCAGATTGGCACCAAGGTCAGTGCCTCAGACCGCACCGACGTGGCGCGCATGACCCATCGAGAAGCTTCTGACCACGCTCGGTCCATTGTGGCTGACGAGCGTGCCTCCGACCTCGACACCAAGCAGCGCGCCCACCTGGACCGCCTGCTCCAGACTCGGAACGACAACGTGGATGGTGGCGACCTCGCCCGGCGTCTGCTCGTCACCGAGACCCCGGAGTACCGGTCCGCGTTCATGAAGCTCGCGACCCGTCCGAACGCCGTCCTCAACCCTGAGGAGAGTCGGGCGATCAGCCAGTACGAGGAGTACCGCGCTCTGTCCGTCGGCACCGGCTCGGCTGGTGGCTATGGCGTTCCGGTCATGATCGACCCCACCATCATCCTGACCGGTCAGGGCTCGCCGAACCACTTCTTCGACCTGGCCCGCGTGGAGACCATCACCACCAACCAGTGGAAGGGCGTCTCTTCGGCCGGTGTCTCTTGGTCGTTCAAGGCCGAGGCCGCTCCAGCGACGGACAACAGCCCGACCCTGGCGCAGCCGACCGTCCCGACCTACCGGGCCGACGGGTACATTCCCTACTCCTACGAAGTCGAGCAGGACTACCCCGGCTTCGCCGCCGAGATGTCCCGCCTGCTCGCCTCCGGGTACAGCGAACTCCTGGTGGACAAGCTCACCAACGGTTCTGGCACCAACGAACCGACCGGCATCATCACCGCGCTGAACGGCACCGGCTCCGCGATGGCGACCGCCACTGCGGGCACGCTGACCGCCTCGGACGTCAACAAGGTCTGGGCAGCGCTGCCGATCAAGTACCGCAACGCCAACGCCGCGTGGATGAGCCACACCGATGTAAACAACATCGTTCAGCAGCTCGGCGCGAGCAACAACGCGTCGGCCTTCACGGTGAACTTCACCGACGAGGGCGTGACCGTCCTGAAGGGGCGCAAGGCGTACGTCAACGACTACTTCGATGCGATGCCTTCGGGGACCACGGCCGGTGACCTCCTGGTCGTCGGCGACTGGACCAACTACCTGATCGCCCAGCGTGCCGGTATGTCGATCGAGCTGGTCCCCCACCTGTTCGACACCACCAACAACCGCCCGACCGGCCAGCGTGCCTGGTTCGCGTGCGCGCGCGTGGGCGCCGACTCCATCAATGACGCTAGCTTCCGGCTGCTTCAGAACAAGACCAGCTAGTCCATCGACCGACATAGCAGCAGCGTCCGGCCATCGCGGTCGGGCGCTGCTCTCGTGTGAGGAGTGATTCTCATGGGCGTTGTCTACGCCAAGAACGACTGCGTTGTGTCCTGGACGCAGGGCATGACCCCGCTAGCCCTGGGCGATGTGTGGGACTCCGAGGCGCCGCTGGTCAAGGAGCGATCCGACCTGTTCTCTGCCGAGCCGACCTTCGTCCGTGGCCGCCAGGAGCGCCCGGCAAGCGAGGCCCCGGTGCAGCGAACCACCTCCGCGCCCGGCGAGAAGAGCCAGGCCAAGCGCCGAACTTCATAGGAGGGCGCCATGGCCTACATCGACCTAACGACGGTGAAGTCCGCGCTGGGGATCACCGACACCGAGCGTGACGCCATCCTTGAGCAGGCCATCGCCGCAGCGTGCCTTTCCATCGACGAGCGCACCGGCCGTTCGTTCACCCGCTCAGGCTCGGCAACAACTCGGGTGTTCCGCACCAAGGGCCGTACCGTACGGCCGGACGACGAAGGCTACGGCGCTGAACTCCTGCTGGTAGATGACATTGCCGACACCGACGGCCTGGTCGTCGAGGTCAGTAGCAACGGCGCGGATTGGGTCATCGTCAGTAGCACCGCGTACGAACCCACCCCGGACAACGCACTGGCGAAAAACCGGCCCATCACGGGGCTTCTACGGCTGACCGCCTCATGGAGCATGTTTCGGCGAGTCCGCGTCACGGCTGTCTGGGGATGGCCGGCTGTCCCCGACTCCGTCAAGCAAGCTGCGCTACTCCAGGCGATGCGGCTGTACAAGCGTAAGGACTCTCCCGACGGGACAGCCGGTTCCGCTGAATGGGGCATCATCCGCGTCTCGCACATCGACCCTGACGTCAAGGCGCTGATCGAACCGTACCGGCTCTCAGGGTTCGGGGGTGGTTCCTGATGGATGTTGGAGCCATCCGAAAGGCTTTGGCCGACGTCGTCCGCGACGAGATCCCGTCACTTAACTGCTTCGGGTACGTGCCGGACGACGTGCCGGAACCGTGCTTCTACTCCGGGGAAGTCGAGATCGACTTCGATAAGACCTTCGGCCGTGGGATGGACGAGATCGCGGTGACATGCCGCCTGCTCGTCTCTCGCGCCGATGACCGATCTGGCCAAGAGGCACTGGACAAGTACCTCGCCGGTTCCGGACCGGACTCCATCAAGCAGGCGATCGAAACCGGACGCGGTGCGCCCGGCCAGTCTGCTCTCGGGGGTCTCGCCGATGACCTCCATGTCCAGCGGGTCCAGGCGTACCGCCAATACCTGGTCGGCGACAGGACCTACTACGGCGCGGAGATCGTCGTCCGCATCATCGGAAGGGGATGAGCATGGCCAAGCTGGTATTGCTCAACACCAGAATCTTCGCCGGAGCGGCCGACCTCACCGGAAACTCCAATCAGGTCGAGATGTCGTCCGAGGTGGAGGAGAAAGACGTCACCGCCTTTCAAGCCGCTGGCTCAGGCGGATGGAAGGACCTCATCGGAGGGTTGGCGTCCACCAAAATCTCGGCCTCGGGGCAGTGGGAAGCCACCACCAACGCGCAGAGCATCGACCCTACGACGTGGGACAACCTCACAGCACTCCGACAGCAGCCCTGGACGATCGCTCCGGAGACCACCGCGGTCGGCGACCTGGCCTACTTCACCAAGGCACTGCGGACCACATACAAGATCGGTGACGCTGTCGGCGAGGTCGCGCCATGGGAGGGAGAGGCTACCGGCTCGTCCCTGCTCCTGCGCGGAGTCATCGCTCATCCGCCAGCGACAGCCAGGACCGCGAACGGCACTGGAACTGGCATCAACCTCGGTGCACTGTCCTCGACCCAACGGCTGTACGCCAGCCTGCACGTCCTGTCCTTGTCCGGCACCTCGACGCCGACCATCACTGTTCGCGTCGAGTCGTCGGCGGACAACATCTTCGGTTCGCCCACCACTCGGGCAACCTTCTCGGCCAGCACGCAGGCAGACACTGCCTCGCGTGGCCAGTTCGTCAACGTTACCGGTCCGATCACGGACGCCTGGTGGCGGCTGGCGTGGACGGTCTCCGGTACCACGCCGTCATTTCTTTTCACTTCCGCGCTAGGTATCGCATAGGAGGCCGATCTTCATGGCGAAGATGGTTTTGACCGCGTCGTACGTCAGTATCGGTGGAAACGACCTCTCCAACCGCTGCTCGAAGATCGAGCTGGCGGCCGAGGTCGAGGACAAGGACGTGACCACGTTCGCGTCCCAGGGCTGGAAGGAAGTTGTCGGTGGCCTGGCCTCCGGCACCCTCGGCCTAACCTTCAAGCAGGACTATGCGGCGTCGAATGTTGACGCCACCATGTGGCCGCTGTTCCTGACTCGCACACCGCAGACGTTCGAGGTCCGCGCCGACAACGGCGCCGTTGGCACGTCCAACCCGAAGTACACCGGCAACGTTCTCATCAAGGAGTGGAAGCCCATCACGGGTTCCGTCGGTGACGTTGCCGAGGTCGAGGTGTCGTTCCCGACGTCTGGGGCGGTATCCAGGGCGACGACCTAATGGCGGTCACGCTGACGGTCGAGCAGCAGGCCCTGAAGGAGCTTGGCCGGGCGCTGCGCGCGGAGACGGACGGCAAGGCAATTCGTAAAGACCTGATCCGTCAACTGAAGCAGCCGCTGCAACCGGCTGTCACGGAGATCAAGTCCGGGGTCATGTCCATGGCCTCGGGCGGACTCTCACACGGTGGCGAGCCGCTTCGAGCTGCCGTAGCTCGCAAAATTCGGGCCGAGGCCAAGTTGTCCGGTTACGCAGTAGGAGTCCGTGTACGCGCCAGGAAGACAGAGGCAGTCCGCGGATTCCGCAACGCACCTAAGCGCCTGAACTCGCCAAAGGGCTGGCGTCACCCGGTGTTCGGCAGCGACCGCTGGGTCCAGCAGATCGGCAAGCCGCGCTACTTCGACGAGCCACTCGAAGGGCGCAAGGCGGAGTTCCGCCGGGCCGTGATTGAAGCGATGGACAGTACGGCACGCCGCATCGGCTACCGGATCAAGCTCTAACAACTAGGAGAGGTGTCTTTTATGTTCGTCACTTACAAGCCCGAGGACGGCGATGAGCAGCGCTGGGAGTTCAACCCCAAGCGCGTCCGCGCCTCGAAGGCTGAGATGATCGAGAAGCGGGCCGGCGAGAACTGGGACGCCTGGCTGGCTTCTTTGCAGTCCGGCAACATGCGCGCGAGGCGCGTGCTCCTGTGGCACCTACTGACTGTCGACCACCCTACGTTCCGCTGGGAGGATGTGCCGGACTTCTATGCGTCTGAGCTGATGGTCGAGCACTCCGTCGCGGAACTGACGGAGATCAGGGACAGGGTCACCAAGGCGAAGCTGCCCGCAGACCAGGTTGATCAGATTCTGTCTGCGCTGGACGGCGAGATCGCCAGCGCCATGGAGCGCGAGCAGGTGTCGGAGCCTGCGGGAAAAGCGCGCTCGAAGAGCGTCGCCTGAAGTACTCGCTCGTCATCAGCGAAGTCCTCAACATCCGGCCGTGGGAACAGCGTGAGCTGCTCACTGTCGACGAACTCAACGCGGCCTGCGACTACATCGACGAACTGAACCGGAAGGCCGAGCAGGCCCACAACAACTGAACATCTGACGGCTCTGCCAAGGGGGTGAATCTCCTTGTCAGACACGTCTCTGGTGTTCAACATCCTGGCCAGGAGCAATCTGTCGCGTGTTCTTGGCCGGGACGCGCTGACCGTCAAGGCGTTCAGCAACACGCTCAAGGAAGCCGCTGGCGGATCTGCCTCGATCGCTATCGGTGCGACTGGTGCTCTGAGCGCTCTTGGCGTCGTCGGTGCAGGTGTTTTCGCCAGCCTGGCCACCGGTGTCGCTGGGCTTGGGCTTGGCATCGCCGGTCTGGGGATCGTCGCCGCCGCTCAGAGTGCCATCGTCAAGACGGCCTTCACCGGGCTGGCGACTGAGGCGAAGTCGATGCTCTCGAACGCCGCCGCTCCCCTCATTCCGGTCCTGGCCAATGTGGCAGCGCAAGCTCGCGGCCTTCTCACTCCGCTCGGCGCTTCCCTCGGACAGGCGTTCACTGCGCTGGCTCCAGCCCTGACGTCGCTGACGTCGTCCCTGGCCACCGGTCTACAGCCCCTCATCGGTGCTATCGGGCCGATCGCCGAAGCAGTCGTTCCGCTGATCGCTGCCATCGGTTCTGGACTTCAGCCTGTACTCGCCGCTCTGGCAAGCATCCTCACGCAGGTCGCAGTGACCGCCGGTCAGTTCGCTCCACAGCTCCAGCAGATGTTCAGCGCGATCGGACAACTCGTCACCGCTCTCGGTCCTCTACTGACCGGCCTGATCCAGCTCGGTGGCCCAATCATCGGCCCGCTCGTCGGACTTATCGCCCAGCTCGTAGGAAGCCTGTCTGGCGCTCTTGGCCCTGTACTCGGCCAGCTCGGACCGATTTTGGGCAACATGGTCACGGCCTTGTCGCCCCTGGCTGCTGCCTTCGGTCAGCTCATGGCGGCCGTGGCTCCCCTGCTTGTTCCCGTCGCTCAGCTCGTCTCGACGCTGGTGTCCAGCCTCGTGCCTGCGATCACTCCTTTGATTCCGGTGATCAGCCAGGTCGCGACCACGTTTCTCGGAGCCCTGCTTCCAGCGATCCAGCCGCTGATTCCGATCGTCGGTCAAATCGCCGGAGTGATGGGCGGCATCCTCGGCCAAGCCCTGCTGATCCTCATAGGAGCAATCACACCGCTCCTTCCCGTGATCAGTCAGCTCGTTCAGACGGTCGGCACGGCACTGCTGTCCGCCCTGACGCAGCTCGCTCCGGTGATCATGCCGGTGGTCTCTGCGTTCGCCGGCCTCTTCCCCGCCCTGGCTCCTGTCTTTCCTATCCTTGGTCAGCTTGTGCAGGCGCTTCTGCCTCCGCTGGTGGCCATCGTGTCCGCGCTGGCTCCGGTGCTGGGGCAGATTGTCACGGCCTTCGGGCAGCTCCTCACCGCCCTGCTGCCGATCCTTCCTCCGATCGTCCAGGTAGTCGTTGCGCTCACTCCGTTGATCACGCTGGTCGCTCAGCTCGTCGGATGGCTGCTCGGCAAGCTGGTCCCTGTCCTGTCGACAGTGATCGGCTGGATAGCCGGCCTAGCCTCGATCATCGTTGAAGCGCTCGCTGGCGCGATCTCGTGGCTGGTCTCTGCGGTGCCTGCCGCCTGGGAGTGGGTCAAGAACGCGATCAAGACGGCGATCAACGGCATCAGCGGAATCATCGGCTGGTTCGGGCAACTACCCGGAAAGATCGGCGCCTGGATCGGTGGCGCGAAGACCGCTGCCGTGAACAAGTTCACCGAGATGGTCACCTGGATCAAGGGGCTGCCTTCGAGAATCTTGTCTGGGCTCGGCCGTCTCGGCACGCTACTCCTCAGCGCTGGCCGTGACCTGGTCCAAGGCTTGATCAACGGCGTGAAGAACATGGCTGGTGCCGTGGTCGACGCGGCCAAGGGTGTCGTGTCCGGCGCGATCAATGCCGCCAAGAGCCTGCTCGGGATCGCGTCACCTTCCAAGGTCTTCACCTGGATCGGCAACATGACCACGAAGGGCCTGATCAAGGGTCTCATGGGCGGTCTCACTGAGGTGAAGTCGACCTCGAAGAAGCTGGCCGACACCGTCATGTCCGCCTGGAAGCAGAAGCGGATCTCGACGAACTTCGCCAGTTCTCTGCTGACGGTCATCGATCGGGACAACACGAAGCTCCAGTCCCTGGCAACCCAGCGCGAAAGCCTGCTGAAGCGCATCGACGACGCCAAGAAGTTCGCCGCGGATGTCAGTGGCAACGCCAAAACCTTCGCGTCCCTGAGCAGTCTTGGTCTCGAAGGCAACGTCAACGGTGGAAGCGTACGCTCAGCCTTGTCGAACAAGCTCAGCAGAATCACCCGCTTCGCCTCAGTGGTCAAGCAGCTCGCTGCACGTGGCGTGAACAAGGGCCTACTCCAGCAGGTCATCCAGGCCGGCCCGGACGAAGGGCTCGAACTCGGCGAGGCGCTGCTGCGCTCCGACACCACGACGTTCAACGCGATCAACACGGCTCAGCGCCAGATCGACAAGGCGTCCAGCGACTTGGGCCTGTTCAGCGCAGATGCGCTGTACGACTCGGGCCGACAGGCTGGCAAGGGATTCCTCGCTGGACTCATGGCCCAGGAGAAGGCGATCAACGCCGCCGTGGACAAGCTGGCTACCTCACTGGTGACCAGGATCCGCAAGGCGTTGAAGATCCACTCTCCGTCAAAGGTGATGGATGCGATCGGCTCGATGAGCGGTCAGGGCTTCGTTAACGGCGTCCAGTCCATGATCAGCAGCGCGTCTGCGGCGGGTGACCGTCTCGCCGGCGCTGTCTCCTCGCCTCGCCCAACTCCAGTCACGTCGCCCTACGCGACGGCTTCAGGTGGAAATCGGGCTGGTGAAGAGGTCCGTGTCGTCATCGACGTCAGGGGTTCCGACTCGGAGATGCTCCGCATGATTCGGAAGATGGTCCGTGTCGAAGGCCGCGGCTCCGCGCAGCTCGCTTTCGGGAAGGGGTGACCGTGGCTTTCCCGAGCACTCCCCTGGCGCTCAAGGTCGAACTGTTCGTCGACGGCGCCTGGACCGACATCACCGCCGACGCTCTGGTGAGATCTGGCATCACGATCACGCGCGGCCTGCGAGACGAGGGCACACGCACCGACCCGTCGAAGTGCTCGCTGAGCATCCGAAACATCAACGGGAAATACAGCCCTCGCAACCCTAACTCGCCGTACTACGGACTCATCGGCCGGAACACCCCGATCAGAGTCTCGGTCGGTACGGACATTCGATTCGTCGGCGAGGTCTCCTCTTGGCCGTCTCGGTGGGACATCACTGGGCAGGACGTCTGGGTGCCCATCGAGGCGGCTGGGATTCTCAGGCGTCTCGGTCAGGGGTCGACAGCGCTGAAGTCGACCTTGTATCGCGGCATGACGTACCCGGAGGCGACGTCCCCTCCGGTTGCGTACTGGCCGTGTGAGGACGCTCCAGGCGCTACCTCTCTGGCGTCCGGTATCGGTGGTCCTCCAATGAAGATCGTGGGATCGCCGAAAATCGGGGCCTACACGAACTTCATCGCCTCCGAGCCGATCCCGCTGATGAACAACGCGGAGTTCACGGGAGACGTACCGACCTACACGGTGACGGGTCAGACGCAAGTCCGGTTCCTGCTCGCCGTCCCGCAGAGCGGTGCTACCGACGGTCAGACGATCTGCCGGATCCGCACTACTGGCACGGCGCAGCTCTGGCACCTGAACTACAAGTCAGGCGGAGCCCTCCAGCTTCAGGCGTTCGCCGACAACGGTGGTGTCCTGGACTCCGGAGCCGTCACATTCAACATCAACGGCAAGCTCCTGCGGGTGTCCATCGAACTTGGACAGAGCGGGGCGAACGTCAACTGGAACATGCTCACGCTGGAGGTCGGTCAACCGAGCGGTCTCCAGTTCAATGGGACATTGAACGGCCAGACTGTCGGCCAGGCGACGAAGATCGTCATATCACCGCAGGGTGGTCTCAGCGACGTCGCTGTGGGCCATGTGTCCGTGCAGAACTCGATCTCATCGCTGTTCGACTTGGCAGGCCAGATGGCCGCGTGGAACGCGGAGAAGGCCGGGCGCCGGATCGAGCGCTTGTGCGCCGAGGAAGGTATCCCGTTCGTCTCCACCGACAACCTCGACAACACGATCGCCATGGGTCCGCAGAGATCCACGACGCTCCTGGAGCTGCTGACTGATGCGGCCGAGACCGACATGGGGATCTTGTACGAGCCGAGGACGGTGCTCGGACTCGCCTACCGCACCAGGGAGAGCCTGTACAACCAGCCGGTTGACGTAGCGCTCAACTACGCGGCGAAGCAGCTTTCTCCGCCACTGGAGCCGGTCGACGACGACCAGGCAACGCGGAACGACATCACGGTGTCGCGCTACAACGGCTCGTCCGCTCGCGTCACTCAGGAAGCCGGCCCCCTGTCGGCCGCGGACCCTCCGGCTGGTGTTGGCAGGTACGACGAGTCGGTCACCATTAACAACCAGTACGACGCACACCTCCTCGACCACGCCTCCTGGCGGCTCCACGTTGGCACGGTGGACGAGGCCAGGTATCCGACCGTCACGATGAATCTGACCAGTCCTGCACTGTCGTCGAACGCGCCTCTGACGGCGTCCATCGTCGCGCTGGACATCGGTGACCGGATCACCATCTCCAACCAGCCGGCGTGGCTCCCGCCTGGCCTCATCTCCCTGCTCGCGTGGGGATACAGCGAGACGCTTGAGCCGTTCGGATGGGAGATCACGGCCAACTGCGCTCCCGAGTCGCCTTGGCAGGTCGCCGTCTATGACACCGACCGGTACGGCACGGACTACAGCACGCTGACGTCCTCTATCACCAGCTCGGCGACGTCGTTCTCGGTGACCACGAATACCGGCCCGAAGTGGACGATCGCTGCTGGCGACTTCCCGCTGGACATCATGATCGGGGGCGAACGTATGACCGTGGCCGGCGTATCAGGTACGGGCACGACGCAGACGTTCACCGTAACCAGGTCGATCAATGGCGTCGTGAAATCACACAGCGCTGGTGAGTCCGTTTGCCTGTTCAAGCCCGCCATTAGAGCACTGTGAGGAGGTCGACGTGACCAACGTCAAGTCTCTCGACGTGCCTCCGACGGTCGCTAACTACGACGACACGCTCATCACCAACGTCGCCTCGACTACGTACCTGCCCGGATCGCCTGAGGTTGGCGTCACCTTCGTGGCACCGACTTCTGGTCGTGTAGCGATCACCGTTGGCGGCGGTATGCGTGACAACAGCGCCAACACCGTGCGCATATGGATGGCCCCTCAGGTGTTCGCTGAGAACTCCTCTGGCACCGAAGTGCTCGCGCCGAGCGTCGGACCACGCGGCGTCGGATCGCTGCACGAGACCAAAGAGTTCATGTACGTCAGCCGCACGTCGCTGCTGTCTGGCCTGACTCCAGGCAACGTCTATTACGCGCGGATCGTCTACGCGATGTCCTCGGCGCCCGCATCACCAGGCACCGACATTCAGGGCCGAGAAATCATCGTGGGGCCAGCATGACCGACATCCTCGTAGGCGCGAAGATCAAGGCGGCGGACTTCCCGGCCTCGATGTCAGCCGGTGACGGCACGACGCTCACTGCACTGGCGAACACCACGTACGCCCGCGGTACGCCGGAAGTCGGCACCACCTTCGTCGCCCCTACCTCTGGGCGCATCCTGCTCACGGTCGCCGGAGGCATGCGAGACGGATCGCAGCTCAACCGTGTCCACATCGCCCCCGAGATCTATATCGGGACCAACGCCCTCGGAACCCGGATCCTGGCTGCTGACGTGACTAGCCGTGGCGTCGGCAGCCCCGCCGAGTCGGCCGGCTTCATCTACTACTCCAGGACGACTCTGTACAGCGGCCTCACTCCCGGCACCACCTACTACGCCGTCGTTGCCTACAAGGTCTCGGGCGGAAACACCTCTCAGATCGCGTACCGGCAGATCACCGTGGAGCCAACGACATGAGCGACCTTCTAGCAGGTACCAAGGTCAATGCCTTGGATTTCCCTCCGGCCGTCTACGCCTCCGACACAACCCAGATCGACAATCCCACCAACGCGTCGTACGTCGCTGGGACGCCCGAGGTCGGCGTCACGTTCATCGCCCCTACATCGGGTCGCGTCTGGCTCATCGTCGGAGGCGGCGTCGGCAACAGCACCGGAGCCGACCGCATCTTCCTGTCCCCCGAGGTACGCGAGACCAACTCCAGCGGTGCCGTCGTACTGGCTCCGTCGGTCATCACCCGCGGATTTTCGGGCCACCAGGGCGCGAGCACCTTTCACTACGCGAGTAGGCGAACCCTGCTCAGCGGCCTGATCCCTGGCAAGCAGTATTACGCCAGGGTGATGTACGCCGTAGCGACATCGGACTCCGGGGCCAGTACCGCAGACATCGCCTGCCGCGACATCACCGTGGCACCGGCCACCTGACACCGCCTATCCGATCCAGTGTGTGGAGATCCCTTTGACCGAGATTCTTGCCATATGCGCTGGGCTGGCCACGTTAGCCGGCGGCGCCGCTGTCCTGTTGAAAGTCCTCTCTTCCCTGAAGAAGCTAGGGAACTTCGTGGATGACTGGAACGGAGAGCCTGACAGGCCGGGCGTCCCTGGTCGTCCTGGTGTCATGCAGCGTCTGCGGAACATCGAGGCCGAGCTTCAGAACAACCATGGCTCGTCTCTTCGCGATGTGGCTGACCGCGTGGAAAGCGGACTCAATGAGCTGCGTGACAACTTCTCCGAGCATATCAAGCAGACGGAGATCAGCTTCAAGGCACAAGCGTTGGACTGATCAGAACCGCATTGACATCTTTACAGCCGATAGACTTTGCCCAAATCGACAGCCGAAGAGCTTTGTCTTGTCCACTGATAAGTGGAATTTCGATATACAGAGGATCCCGGCTAAACGTGGCGGTATAGGTGTAGGGCTCTCTGCCGTCTACACTAAAACTGAACTCCACTTCCGCGCCAGTATCCGAGCCATCCTCTCCGACAGCAACATACACTTTGAGTGCCCTGTACTTCTTGCGCAGGCCAAAAACATCCTCATAGGTTTCACCATCACAGATATCGATCAGCGCTCCTCTGGCATTCTTTCGCTCGACGCCGTTCACCTCCACTTTCTCCCTATCGAAAACAGCATCGCCGTCAAGTGGAGTGCTCGGAAGAGGATCGCCCTCTCGCGAGATATCAGCAGGAGGGGTACCAGTCACGGGCGACGGCGTCGCGTACGGCGTCAACGTCGTATCCGGCATCACAGGCTGAGCTGTGATCGTGGCGGTAGCTGTGATCGTCTCGGTCTTAGTCACAGTTGCCGTCGGGGCCGGCGCCCCGCCTGGACCCGTGTATTGCAGGATGCCCGTGAGTAGGGCACTTACAAGACCTATGACTGCTACACCGATGCCGAACATCCCTTGGACGAAAGCGGACCGTACTTGAGGGTCCCTTCCTGCCACACTCGTAGGCGTACTACGAACCGGCTCCTCCGGAGCAACCTCGGATGATTCAGGAAGCACGTGCGGGATCGTACACGTGAAGAACATTCAGGTTACGTAATTCGCCGTTTTTGATATGCGCCAAATGCACCATTAAGGGAAGTTGTGGGTTGGATGTACAGTTTCGGCAGTGCGACCCACCGCACAGTACGCACTACTGGCCTGGTACTGAGCTCCCGTGCCGCCCAGCCGACAGTCCCCGACTGGTGTGGAGGATGGCGCCGCGTAGTGCGCCGCCCCTCCGGTTCCTCTTGTCTGCGGTACGCGTCACCTACCTATCTGCTTCGGGGCAGCCGAACCGCCGATCTCGCTTCTGATCCAGGCTTGTACGGCCAGCTCGTCATGATCGATGAGATCTACGTCCAGGTCCTGTCGACAGGCGAAGAGGTAGGACTTCGTTGCCTCGTCCACCGTTTCGAGCGCAGCCTTCGCCTTATCGCCGTTCCAGCCCTCCCCGGTGAACGCACCTCCCGTGTAGGCGTCTCCGAAAATCGGCTCGAAGGCGGTATGAGCAGCATGGAGCGCACGAGCAGCCGGCTTCACCAGCTCCGAGCCGTGTACCTGCACTGCGGCGAGAGCGGTCACTACGTCGGCGACTAGATCGTTGGACTGATCCAAGATCTTTTGCTCCGGCTCGCTGGCTTTCCGCCCTCCAGTTTTCCGGTCCAGAAACCAGATGATCTGGCGCTCGTGACGTGCCATCAGGTCGCACGCTCGCATAAAGGAGACATATGCCTCACGTCGAGCTTGAAGGGTGGAGAGCAGGCGCTGCTGCGCAAGCTGCCGCTTGTCGCGCTTGCCTGTGAAGTGCTGTGTGATCCAGACTCCTCCGAGCGTTAGGAGGCCGCCGGTGAGACTGGGAAGGATGGGGCTGAAGTCCATGGACATACGACGCCCTAGGTGCAGAAACCGTTTCCTTGCACAGCTAACAATCTGTTAACCAGCGCAGGCAACCACAGCCGTCATCACACCAGCGGAGCGTTTCCCGCCTCCGTCACCGCTTGAGAGGGCGCCACGGGAAGTACAGTCGACTGCGCCATACTTGCCGCTTTAACATTCGTAGAATCCAAGCGACGCAAGACGAATATCGCAACCAGCGTTATCATGCTTGGCCCGCAGAATGCGAGTGCCAGCCCGACCTCGCCAGCGATACCAACTATAACGGCAGCGACGAGCAACGCAGTAGCAGTAACAAGCCCCGAGAAGAGTCCGGCCATTTGCAGGATGTGCTTACGGCGATCCTTCTTCTCTTGCATCTCGGCCTTGAGAAGTGCCATACGAAAGTCATGATCCCTGGCTAACTGAGGCTCCAGGGCCCTCAGCGCGGCACGAAGGTGGTCGGGGGGTAGCTTTCCCCACTCAAGGGCTATGTCCAGGCCCGTAGGC
This sequence comes from Sphaerisporangium rhizosphaerae, assembly GCF_042665155.1. Classification (NCBI taxonomy): domain Bacteria; kingdom Bacillati; phylum Actinomycetota; class Actinomycetes; order Streptosporangiales; family Streptosporangiaceae; genus Sphaerisporangium; species Sphaerisporangium rhizosphaerae. The sequence continues at coordinate 397,209 of NZ_JBHTCG010000001.1, forward strand.
TGCTGCTGAGGATTCATTTTGCCGTTCCCCCGCCTCCGTGCAGAAGAGGGCTGCGCTCATTGTGAAGATGGTCGGGGGGCGGTCCAAGCCGCCGAAATAGTTGATCTAAGCCATCTGCAAGGACAGCAGAGCCACTGGCGCTGTCCTCCGCCTCGCTGACATTCATTAGGTCAATCCGCGGATCGCGCTGATCACCATCATCGGGATTCAGGGATCGGAGAGCATTTAACGTATCTCTCCAATACATAACGCCAGGTGAATACGTTGACAGATGCCAGATATGGTGAGAATCGGTAGCTGCTTTTAATTGCGATATATAGACAACACCTTCCGATGACGCCAGGTGTGGAGTGATCTTACGCCTCATCTGAGGATTCATCGACATAAGAGGCTCTAATATCTGCAGCTTACCTTCATAGGGCAATTCGGGCCAGTATTCAATGAAGTCGCGCGCCGGAGAGAAGTGGAGAATACGGGCCACTTCTTTGGCATCACGAGATGCTAGAGCCGCCATAAGAACAGCAGGTGAAACATGTGAAAATAGTAGATCCAAAGCCGGCGGTGATACTCTTCCAAGAATGCCGGTCAGCATAGAAATAAGTTCACCGGAAGACGCGAAGGCGAGTGGCAATAGCTTAGGCGCCTCTTCGGTCTCCAGTCGTGATAGTGCATCTAGGTAACCAGTGCGATCCTGAATTCCGGTTCGCCCGGAACCCGATATAGGGAAGGGTGCTTTGGCGATCATGCGAGACCAGGCTCCCATCCGATGCCGCCAGCTAGCCCACATCCGGAAGACGCCGGCGATCACGCGCTCGTAGAGCATTTTCCCCACCTGCCTCCCTCGGCCAATATAGCGCTCCGCTCTCGCGGTGTCCGATTTCCTTGGCATGGCAATACGACTGTTCGTATCGGTACATGATGGCTCCGTACGCCGGAGACGCCAACGCGCACGTCTATACGGGCATATCGGGCTAATTCCAACCAAATCCCTCGCATGCTCACTGACCTGTGAGGTAAGGACATCCAACCTTGACTACCACTCCTTCGACAGAGACGATCGCTATGCGATCGAGAAATCCCAAGCAATCCCCTTGGACGATGGGAAGATCATGCGCCTACGATTCCTCGGCACAGACAGCGAGCAGGGGACCTGTCCGACCGTCTACGAGACGGACCGGGATACCTACGTTGTCCAGGGGAAACTCATCACTGACCCGGACGCGCTAGGAGACCTCGTGAACCTCGCGCCCGACGAGACAGTGGTCGAGATCCCCAAGGCGCTCGCACGCTTCCTCAAGACGGAGTGACCGTTGGGCCTTCTGACCGAGAACCAGCTCGGAGACCTACTCTCCGGGTTCTCCGCGAGCGCGTTCAGGTTCGAGATCCGTGAGCGTTACAGCAGTACCGTGGGCCAGGAGCCCTTCCGCCGGTTCCTTGCTGGAGAGCCCGACGACTACGCCTGGCACCGGTCGTGGATGGAGCGAATCGCGCTGGATTGCACCCAAGGGCGACTGTGGCAGCGCATACGGATCGTCTCCGTGCCCTTGTCGGACTACTCCAGGTACGGCATCGAGGTTGCGCGCCTGAGTGTCGAGGCCGGCGAGGACATCCGCTACCTTCGCCGCGATGTAGCCGAAGACCTTGGGCTTGCTCCGCTGGACGCTTGGATCTTCGACTCATGCCAGGTCGTGCACCTGCTGTTCAACGACGACGACACCTTCCGTGGCGCAGAAATTGTCACCGACGACGGCGTACTGACACAGCACCTGAAGTGGCGCGAGCTGGCCTTGCAGCACGCACAGCCGCTCGAAGACTTTGTCGCCAGCGTTCGGTGAACCAACCTGTCCTCGGCAAGCAGGCCGTCCAGGCGCTCGGGATACGGCTGCGAGACCTCAGACGTGACGCAGGGCTGACCGGACGACAGCTCGCCGAAGCCTGCGGTTGGGCCCCATCGAAGATCAGCAAGATCGAGTACGGCAAGCAAACACCATCAGAGTCCGACGTCAGCGAGTGGTGCATTGCCTGCGGGTTCCCCAGCGAGATTGCCGATTTGGTGGCGGCCGTCAGGTCCATCGACGCCCAGTACATGGATTGGCGACGGTCCCTGAAGGGCGGCACCAAGCAACGCCAGAAGGCCAACGTCTCCGCCTACGAGAAGACGAGGCTGTTCAGGATCTGGGAGCACTCGGTGGTCCCCGGTCTGCTCCAAGTCCCGGCCTACGCCCGCGGCATCCTCAAGACGGTCGTCGACTTCCATGGCATACCGGACGATATCGAGGACGGCGTCCAGGCGCGGATGGATGCGCAGCGAGTCCTGACGCATGGCGACCGCAGGTTCCTCATCCTGATTGGACAGGCCGCCCTCCACACCCATGTCAGCGACCAGCAGGTGATGTGCGAGCAGCTCCGCCGCCTCTTAGAGGCGATGCGGCAACCTCGTGTCAGCATCGGGATCGTTCCCTTGGCGGCTGCCTACACCGTCCCGCGAAACAACGCTTTCACCATCTATGACGGCCGGCTTGTCACCGTGGCCACGTACACGGCCGAGCTGAGTCTGAGCCAAAGCCACGAGGTGAGTACCTACGAGAAGGCGTTCGACCGACTGTCAGCCCTGGCAGTTCATGGTGAAGCCGCTAAGGCGCTGATCTCCGACGCCATAGATGATCAAGAGGAAATCTGAAGAAATCTCGTTGAGCGAAGTGACTCTGCCTGCCGAGTATCGGACTCGATACGGCGGGTCCGCCTGGCGCTGGTGACGACCAGACGGACCCTTGATCGGACAACGGAGGTCCGACCCATGGCACAGAGTAGGGCCACTCAGGCAATCGAGACGATCCCCGGCTGGAGGATCTTCAAAAGCGACACCGGACGCCTGTGGGCGACGCGCGAAGTGCAGTACGACAAGGCCGCGGAGAAGGCCGGTGCCTGGCGTACGGTCGACGCCGACGACCTAACCACCTTGTGTTCGGCCATCGCGGAACAGGAGAGCTTGGCCACGCTGGGAGACAGCGCCAACCCGACCGACGTGTCATCGAGCGCTCAGTGAACGAACGCTTTGAACGGCCCACCGTGCTGGATCTAATCGCCGGCCTCGTTGCTCAACAAATCGACGCGCTCGAACAGACCTACCCTGCTTGGCAGATCCGCAGAGTGTGGAAGGCAGACGGAACACCCGGAGGGTGGACCGCCACGAGACACGCTGACCTCACGGACGCGCAGCGTGCTACCGGGCTCGTCCCCAGCATCGACAGTGCAGACGCCGCGGACTTGGTGATGAGACTGGCAGTACAGGACGAGATCGCTCATCAGGTACGGTACGCGCCCGGAGGGCCTGGAGACGGTCCATGAGCCGCTGGGACGATGTACTCGATGACGCGATGAAGGCGCTGGTCTCCGGCAACCTTGAAGCCTTCCAACTGCCAGAAGATGTGGTACCGAAAGATCCTGTGACCGCAGCAAAGCTCCGGATGAGCATCCTAGTGACAGCGTTCGAACGATGGCTCAAGTCTGAGTGGCTCCCTCGATAGAGGCCAAAGAAGCCTTACTAGTACAACTCCAGACAAACCGCGCCGACACAATCCGTTGTGTCGGCGTGTTCATCTACAGTTGCCTCGTGGCCCCCGAGACACAGACCTCATCCAACACAGGCGACGAGTCGCTATCGACCGAGGAGCAGATCCTCGCACAGACGGCGTACTACCTGCATGAGCAAGGCGACGATGACCTTGCAGCGCTGATACTGGACACGGAAAGCTTCGACTTTATTCCAGGTAACGACTTCGGCGACTGGTACAACGGCCAGCTACACATACCCGGCTGGCTGCAATCAAACTTCACAGCCGAAGTCATCGAACGCATCAGGATGGTACTGGATCAGGTAGCCGAGCGACATGGCATGCCGATAACCAAACTATTTGTGGGTCCAGCACTGCCCGATATCAATGCATCTTGGCGACAAAACCTCCGTGCAACACTGTCTGCCGATACAGTAACCAATCATGCCGCTCGCATTACGAGTCCGGACCCACACCTGCGGCGTGACGGTTTCACTTTCGAATCTCTTGCAGAGGTTCGAGTATACGAAGCCCTGAAGCGTGCTCAGGCTGTACTCGCGGCAGACTCCACCATTGCCATATTTCCTCTACCGCTTGGACGTGCCGGGATTGGCAACTCCTGGACGCCCGATTTCCTGATCACCCGTGACGGGAAGGTCGGACTGATTGAAGTCGATGGCCCTCACCACCGTGGCCGGCTAGGCGCCGACGCTACGCGAGATCGTCACTGGCGAAACAGCGGGATCATCCACATCGAAAGGATTCTGGTCGAGGAGACTAGCCAGGATGCCGAGCTGGACCAGCTCGTGCGCGCGTTTCTGAAGCGTCTGCGTAGCTCATAGCAACTTATCGGACCCAAGAAAGCGCAGTAGGAAATAGTGCGTGCGATCGAAATCGAAGACTGGGCTAGGCGCGTCGCCGAACGGGTCACCCGAGGCGGGGCAGTCGAAGATAGCCGTGTAGAGCTGAAACGAGACTGGCCTGATCCGACTAAGGCTGCCAGGCGTATCGCAGGCCACTGCAACGCGAGCGCAGGTGACACAGTCCTGTGGATCATCGGCTTAGATGAGGATGCCGGAGTTATCGGCGCAAGTAACCAAGATACGGCCCCTTGGTGGGCCAAAGTAAAATCTCAGTTCGATGGTCAGGCTCCGACGCTGCAAGACATCGGCATGGACATCGACGGTCGAGATGTCCTGGCCCTCGCCTTCGAGACAGATAGAGCACCGTTTGTCGTGCGCAACTCCGTGTACGGGAAGCAGGGAGCTGGTCCCGTAGAGCGGGAGGTTCCATGGCGGGACGGTACTTCAATACGAAGTGCAACGCGAGCCGATCTCATCCGCCTCCTACTGCCTATCGAGGCCATACCATCCATTGAAGTCATTCATGGCTCCGCAGAGCTTTCAAAGGATACGGACCCCTTTCCAAATCTCGACGCAACTCTTGTCGTTTACGCCGCACTGCCAATGGGCTATTCGACAGTACTCCCGAATCATCAAGCTCAGGGATTCATCCGCATCGGAGATTCATCTGAGTTGATTGACCTTGATGTGACACTACGAGTTGGCAGGAGATTGGACCCAAGGTTCCCTAAGAGGGAAGTTCTGAAACCAACCGTGTTCAACGGGGAAGACCAGATAATTCTTGAGGGACCAGGATTTTTCCAGGTGCGCGGGAAGGGGTTCGCCACAGCCGCGCATTTGCACGGACTTGGCTCAATCGAGATGCACGTAAGGCTTCGTCCCGCCGGAAACAATCTATCTATCGCGTTCGACGCGACCATACCGCCTTCAGAGACTACCGGTGATCATATTGCCGACTGGTCAGGTTTGGCCAACAGATAGATGCGCCTCTACTCGCGATCAACATAAGGAAAACCCCCTTCGCCGACATTGGCGAGGGGGCCGATTTCGCTTTGTGCGTGCCGGCTACTTTCCTACGGGCTTCTACTCCCACCTTCCGACCGCTGCCTGCCTCTTCGCTTGCTGCGTGGAGTGTGCTCCACCGCTCGCGTCACCGGCTTCGGTGCCACCTCTGGCGGCTCCAGCTCCGGAGTTCCTGAATCATCTTCGTTCTTCTGTTCTTGACCCAGGTGTAGATAGGCACCCCACATAGTTAGGCGCGCGTCGCGTAGGTTCTGCTCGTTCTCGCGGACTGATGCCAAAACAAGGCGAGTCCACAGGACAGCGAGAATTCGGCAGACCACCAGCGCGACAAGCACCCCCCATGGACCCACACCCGAGAGCCAAGCTCCCAGTGCGGCCCATGGCATGGCGGGTTAGCCTAGCCCCGAGTCCGGTCGATCTTGGATGGCGCCATCGAGAGCCCCTTATCCAACTAGTAGTTGATAATGGAAAGTGGCCAGGTAGCAGTAAATAAAACAACTTGCGGTGCCAAACATCCTGATTATCTGAAGACAGCCTTACTCGCTACAGGCAGTGCGCTCTGCGGTGTTCCTTTCGGGATTTCCACTACCGGCCATGCCATCAAGGGGTCCTGTAACCCAAGACAACATTCACCTTGCGTGGCAGTCTGGGTGGGACTGCGAAGGCGTCTTCCCCGCACTAGACCACTAAGAAGCGTGGTCTAGGACGTGAGCACCAAGACGTGCCGCTCACATCCAGATGCTGTGCAATATCATGCCACGCCGGTACACAGCCCGCACCCTCATCGCGAAGCAGGGGTCCGCCCCCATCTCGCCCGGGACATGCCCCCTCAACTACTCAGGCTTTTTCTTGCGCTTTTCGACCTGCACGCCAAGGTAGCCGCGCAGCCACCTCACGCCCTGTTGGAACACGGCTCCAGCACCTACGACGGCCAAGATCGCGGCTCCAAGGCCGGTGTCCTCACTCGTTTCGAGCCCGCCCCATAGAAGAAGAATCGTAAGCGGCGTCCACGTCCGCGTCTCAGTAGCGAGCATCCAGCAGACTGCTCGGCGGAGCATATCGGCTAAGTCCGAGAGCCGCATTCGCATTGCGGCACGTAGAATACCAAAAGCGTAACGAGTAGGCTTAGGGCTTTCAATAAGATCAGCAGACCATTCTATCGCACGCCATTTTCGCGCCGAGCCGCCAACCGCCGACGCCATCCTCAATATAACGTCGACAACAAAAGTGCCAACCATCTGCCGGCCCGCAATCCCTGAGGGGATAACTCTAATGAAAATCTCAACAGTCACGATGAGAGCCATCGTGGCATCTAAAGTAGGAACGAAAAGTTGGTCATAAAAGACCCGATTATGATCACAAAGAAAAAGTGCGATGGTGACGCCGATAGCAGTCAGCACACATTGCAGGACAGAGCATCTCCCGGGAACACCGATGATGCCACTAACAAGAAGACTAGTTAACGCTGGCAGTAACGCCAAAAGGAGAAAAAAGGGCAGCGTCTCGACGTACGCCAGCCCTTCCCCATCAAGCAATGCATAAGCGAGGTTCACCACCAAAAAAACAATCTCAAAAATTAATATGTACGTGCCGCAGATAGCGGGGTCAGTCAAAGGCCGACCCCGCCGCGTTGCACAGAGCATACACGTTAGCGAACCGGCAAGAATTGCACAGAGCGAGAGTAATGCGCTACCCATGAAATCATATGTGTAGTAATTTTGATCCTGAAGAAATACAAGATAATAGATATGCGTAACTATCCAAGCAACCCCAACGAATGCCAGGCGGTTACGAGATGACCCTCTGCGTAGTGGACCTGCACGTAACTCTGCACTCTCGGCCTGCTGCACTTCAGTCCCATTACGCACGTATACACGCTGAGCCAACTCCGCGAATTTAACTTGCTTCGACCTGGAGATAACCGGCTCCTCGGTAACCATCATGCGCCACCGCTTTCGGACTGCACCGAAGTCGCAGACCGCCTGCGCCCTTGCCGATTGGCTTGCGCGGCAATGTACTGGCGTCGACCGGTCCCCGACATGCTATAGAAACGCCGCTGCGGCCAGTCGTCAGGCTGTTCACTCTGCCAGGTGCCAGTTATCCAGCCAGCCCGCTCCAGACGTTCTAGGGTGGGGTACACAGTCCCTGGGCCCATGCCAGTCAATTCTGTGATGCGAAAGCCCCAATGCGGATCAGACGGATCAGCAGCAAGTAGCAGATCAAGGACAATTCGGACAGGTTTCGTCAAGCGAATCTTGGGCGGCGGTGCCGTCACGGTTCACCTCGCACGAGCAGAGAGCCTGTATCAAGAACAATACGTCACTCATGAGCTTCGAGAAGCGCCGATTTTCGTGGCAAGCTACTCGCCTGCTTCTCCGCTGCTGGTTACCGGGGAGGTATGACTATCACTGTGCCCATGCTGTGACGGCGGGGGAGATAGGCATCCAAGCTGTCTCAGTAGCGCTATGAGACATCTAACCGAGGTAGCCGCTTCTCGTCCTCGTTCCGTGGCGTTGCTCCACCTCACGGCCACCTCGACCCAGGTGGCTCCTGGTAGACAACCCAACCCGCATCACGCCTTGCCAAGAGGAACACCCGTCGCTGCGTCCACGGCCACGGTTGATCAACGAGGTAAAGGACCAACGCGAAAGGGTTCCCTAGTGGCTGCGCGTCATCGTGGCGGCCTTGATCGCTCTGCCCTTGCTGGTGCTCGTCCTGGCGGTTTCGCCAGCACTGGTCTTCTGGCCGTTTTTGCCGGGCGACCGACGGGACTGGGTCCTCGAAGTGCTTGATTGCTTCGTGAAGTGGACTAGCACCATGTTGGGCGACGACAAGGACTCCTGACGCGAGTCGCAGCCCGTAGGGCCGAGCCTCTTGGTTCGGCCCTACGAGGCCACACACGATCAATCAGGTGAAGCGCCACGTCCCTCATCGGGCGGTTCAATCTCATCTCGTCGCAGCCACAACGCCAGCACCTTGAGCGCTCGATCACTGTGGCTTCTGGAGAACGCCGCTACGCAAGAGATCACGATCAGCATAGCGACTAGCACGAGGGAGATACCGAGCGTGACTGTACCTAGCGGATCGCTCATCGCTTGGTTCGTCAGTACCGATGGAGAAGCGGCAAACGCACGAATGATGGCTGCAAGCCACCACAGATTCAGCGTGGCCGGTATTGCTGCACACAGCAGCACGGTCAAGATCATAAAGATTCCCTGGGTAAACGCATGACCGACGGCCCAGACAGGGCGGGAACTGCACTAAAGATCAATAACTAAAGGACAGAATTAAGTGATCTTTTTCTCAGACGCTTAAATGATTTTGTCTTAAGTGATCTTGTCTTAGTTTTAATGATCTTTATCAGCTCTATGTCATGTGTCCCGAGGGACGTGGGGACGAGTCTATGCCATGTCCGGCCGAGAGAGGACCGTCCCGGATAGGACTGGATGATGATAGGGCCGTCCACTCCAGGGGACGAGCACATTGATCGTTACGCAGCCCCGGGCATCGACGTCTCGGCGTCGACCACACCAGGCATCTGACCTGCCGAAATTTCGGTCTTGAGGACTCTCAGCAGCTCAGTGGCGCGCCCGGTCGACACGGGCTGGACCTTCTGCCGGATCGCGGCCAGCAGGTTGTCCCTCGTCAAGGGACGGCCCTCAGCAAGCAGCTCCTTGGCGACCTGCCGTCCCGCCGGAAGCAGATCATCCACGTTGGGGACGGTCCTCTGCCTAACGGGGACGGTCCCCCTCTTCGTCCCCTTCAATGCGCGGGGACGAGTAGAGGGCGAACGAGGGGACGGGGACGGAGTCTCGGGGACGGGGACCAACGCAACTTCGTCCTCGGGGACGGTGCTCAGGACGGGGACCGAGACGTCCGTCCCCAGGGGGACCAGCTCTCCGAGCTTGTATAGAGCACGCTCCCTGCGGGTCGCCTTCCAGCGCCACAAGCGCCCGTACCGGTCCTGTAGGTCGGTCTTGGCCAGGACTCGGCCACGCTCACGATGAAGCGCCAGAGGATAGCTGCGGACCTCCCAGAGCACCATGCGGCGCCAGAGGGAGAACGTCGTGAAGGGCGAGAGAAACCAGCGCGACTTCCGGATGATGTCCATGCGCGTGTCGGAGAGGAGGCCGGCGCGCTTGCGCATGACGTGCGCGCCCACCTCCACGGCGAGCACCCACAGCATGGGCAGGATCGCGTGCGCCACGATGCCGAACGGGTCGCTCTCCTCCACGGTGTTCAAGTAGATGGTCGAGACGGTCAACAGGACGGGGATCAGGCGCAAGAGCTTGATGCGCATGCCGATGCGCGCGAGGACGATGTCGAGCACGGAGAAGACGGCGATGCCGAGGTCGATCCCGAGCGGGACGGTCCAGGAGAACCATCCGAACGAGGGGACGGCGGCTTCGGCCACCTTCTGGAAGCTGTTGATGAAGCCGATGAGGCCGAGGACGGCTGTGGCCACGGCGACGATGGCCGAGGCGGCGAACTCTCCGCGAGTGAGGTCACGAGGCGCTGCTGAGGACGCTGACGCGCCAACGAGGCTGTTGGCGATCTTTGCTCCTGTCTCCTCGTCGTGGCTACGCTGGGACATAGGTAGATCTCCCTGGTCTAGTCAGGCGGATTGACCAAGGCCCTGAGCAGGTGTTCCAGCACCAGCTCGGGGCCGATTTTTGGCTATGCGGTTTGATGTGTTTCAGACAAGCCGTGGTGGGGCACCTTGAGGATGTCGACCCTGGGCAGGCCCTGGCGTAACAACTCGGCCTGCGCCTCGATCTCGACGTCCCCGGACAGCAGGGCCGACCCGGACGCCCATCGCGCGTGGACGACGATGCTGGCGTTGTTGGCCGTCGAGCCCTCGCCGGGGCCCGCCGACATCGCCTCCGGCGCCGGTCCGACGATGCGCAACTCGACCGGCCCGAGACGCCAGCTCATGCCCGGCGAGGCCACCCACTCGGGCACGTGCCGACGGCCGAGGTCGGCGGACACCCGCGCGCTCTCCTGCCGAGGCTCATGTCCCGGACTGACGACCACGGCACCGACCCCTCTGCCGCGGAACACCCCGTCGAGCCCTCCCACGTGGTCGAGGTGCGGATGGGTGAGGATCACCAAGGGCACCTGTTCGACGCCCAGCGTGCGCAGGCAATGGTCGACGGTGACCGGGTCGGGCCCGGCGTCCACCACCACGGCCCTGCCGGCCCCCGCCGACAGCACGAGTGCGTCTCCCTGGCCGATGTCGCAGCTCACCATGAGCCACCCCCGCGGCGGCCAGGGCGCGACGGCCGGACGGACGAAGATCAAGGCGACCGCCAGGCCCCCGGCGACGGCGCACGCCACCAGCCGCAGAGCCGCCCGGCGCAGCACCACCCACCCCACCACGGCCAGGACGACGAGCAGGAGCAGGCCGATCACCCCGCCGGGCCACGGAATGGCGGCCGCCGGGGCGCCGGCCACCTGGCGGGCCACCAGGATGATCCAGCCGACGGCGTACCCCGCTGGGCGGACGAGCCATCGCGCGGTCTCCAGGTGGACGGGCGCCACGAGGGACGCCGCGAACCCCAGGACCGTCGCCGGGGCCACCGCCGGCCCGGCGAGCAGGTTGGCCGGGATGGCGACCGGTTCGAGCTCCCCCGCCATCAGCACCAGCAGCGGAGTGACCGCGGCCTGAGCCGCGCAGGGCACCGCTATCGCCTCGGCCGCCCAGCGTGGCATCCGCCGGGACATGCGCTCGCGCCATCGGGGCGCGAGCGTCAGGATGCCCCCGGTGGCGAGGACCGACAGCGCGAAGCCGTACTCGGCGGCGAGCGCCGGGTCGAACATGACCAGCCCGAGCACGGCCGCCGACAGCGCGGTGACACCGTCTCCGGCGCGTCCGGTGCCGAGCGCGACGGCGGCCACCGAACCCATGACCAGCGCCCGCAGCACGCTCGGCGAAGGGCGGGCGACCACGGCGAAGCCGACCATGGCGACGATGGTGAGCACCGCCCTCACGGCCAGCGGCAGCCCGGCGACGCGCCCGAACGCGAGCACCATCCCCGCCACGATGGCCAGGTTGGCTCCGGAGACGGCCGTCAGGTGGCTCAGGCCAGCCGTCTTGAGATCGTGCCTCACCTGCTGGTCCAGGAGGGACACATCGCCGACGACCAATCCCGGGAGGAGTCCGCGCTCGGCCGGGGGCAGGACGGCGCAAGCCTGCCTCAGTCCGTCACGAAGAGCCGCTGCGGCTCGCTGCGGCGGCGACGGGCCGCTGAGCAGCTCCGGCGGCCTGCCGGCGAGGATGACGGCGGCCGTCAACGCCTCGTCGTCGGCGGGACCGAGCCTGCCGTGGACGCGGACCCGCTGACTCGGCAACAGGGACGCCCACTGCGCCGATCCCTCAGCGAACACCACCACCGGCGCCGACGTGGTGAGGCGCATGCCGAAGGCTTCCACCCGCTCGACGGAGCCCTCGATGATGACCCGTTCGCGGCGTACCAGTCCTCGCCGGCCGGGCAGGACGCGGGGGTCGGCCGTCAGCGACATCTCGACCGTGACCACCGCCCGCTTCCTGGCGAGATCGGCGACCGGCCCGGAGGTCACCGCATGGACCCGGAGGGCGACCGACCCCGAGACGGCGGCCACGCACCCGAGCACGCCGAGGAGCGTGTACCTCCATCTGCGCCGCCTGCCCCGCCCCGGCGTCTCACCGCCTCTGCCGGCCGCAGCGCGCAGGGCTGCGGACGGGCGACGACCGGCGACGATGACCACCACCAGCAGCAGGATCAGGGCAGCGCAGGCCACGCCGAGACCGACCAAGGCCGGACATCGCAGAAGAACGCAAGCGGTCCCCCACGCCGCCAACGCCGGCACCGCCAACCGCCACTCCCCCTGCCCAGCCGACCTCTCATCCCCAGGCACCCCTCGCAGCTCTGAGCCCCACGCCGCCCACCCCCACACCACCGACCGCCACCCCCTTACGACCGACCGAACTCTCGTGCTCACGCGCCCCCCACGGCGCGGAGTTCCAGGCCTGCCACGCCCGTACCACCGACCGTGCCTTCCGATGGTCAGCCGAACTCTCGTGCTCGCGTGGCTCTGCGGGAGCGGACACCATCTCGCGTGGTTCCGCGCAGCGGCGGAAGGCGGTCATACGCGCACCTTGTCGCGCAGTTCGGCGAACTTGCGGTCGCCGATGCCGGTGATCTGACGGAGCTGGTCGATGCTCTGGAAGCCGGCATGGCTCTGCCGGAAGTCGATGATGCGGCCGGCGAGGACCTCCCCGACTCCTGGCAGGTCTTCCAACTGGCCGGCGGTCGCGGTGTTGAGGTCCACCGGCATGCCGGGAACGGTGGCGGGATCGACGGGCTGGGCGGGAAGGCCCCCGGCGCCGTGGGGACGGCCGACCACGATCTGCTCTCCGTCCACGAGCCTGCGGGCGAGGTTGAGCTCACCCGTCGTGGAGCCGGCCCGGACGCCTCCCGCCGCCGCGAGGGCATCGGCCACCCGGGAACCGCTGGGAAGGGCGACGACGCCGGGCTTGCGCACCTTCCCGATCACATGGACGAGCACCTGGACGGCCGCCCCGGCCCCTGTAGGTGGACCACCCAGCGCCGCACCGGACGTGGACGTCAGAGCGGGGAGAGCGCCGGACGCGGAACTCCCGGCGGACGATGCACCCGACATGGGGCCTGCTGCTGAGGACGCGCCGGGCACGGGAACTCCGGTAAGCGGGGCACCGGGCTTGGAGCCTCCCGCAGGCCGAAGACCGGACGCGGCCGTCACGGCCGGAGGGGCGCCGGACATGGAGTCGACGGCCGGCAGGGCGCCGGATGGCATCGGAGGGCTGAGCGGCTCGACCTGCGGGCGGGAACGCCATGCGTAGACGCCTGCGACCAGGGCCGCCAGAAGGCCGAGCACGAGCAGCACCCGGACGCCCGGACGGCCGAGGTCGAACCGCGCCCCGTACTCGGTGACCAGCCCGGCCAGCCGGGCGCGCGACGTCAGAGCCGGCAACGGCTCGGAGCGCACGCGCCCGGCCGGAGCGGCCTCACCCTGCGCGGCCGCGCCGTGCGGAGCCGCGCCGTGCGGGGATTCACCGATGTGGGGCGGCGGGCTCACGCTGCTCCTTCCGGGGGCGTCGTACTGATCGGGCTCGGCATGGTCGTCGTGAGACGGCGGGGACGGGTGGGGGCATCGCCGGCCGAGGGGGCTGAGAGCATGCAGGCGCGACTCGCCGACGTCGCTGCGCAGGAACCGGTCCGCTGATCTCACGTGGGCGACGTTAGGCCGCCCTGCGGCCGGCCATCCGACGCGAACGGCATTCTGTGGATAGAGCCTCGGGAAATGCCCGGGAGCGAGTCACAGACAACACGAGTTAAGGCAGGACACGAAGATGCGCTGGGAGCAAGGCCGCCGCCACGACCGCAGATAGATCTGATGAGGTGGATGAAGCCGCATATTAGGTGCAGCTGGCCCACTGGAGAGAGCCGAGCAGGCTCGCGTCCACGTAGGTGCGGGTTACGTCCACGGAGGTGGTGGATGCGTTTCCGCTGGTGGTCGGCGTGGCGTCGTTAAATGAGCACGGCCATCGCGTGGTTCGAACGAGAGACCAACGAGCAGGTCAAAGAAACGTCAGCACACAATTTCCGCAGACCGGAGTCTGTGCGGCACAACACGAAAGAGCGCTGAAAGGTGCGGCGAACCGCAGGTCAGAATGCCGGCGGCGAGGTCAGGGGCGTCGGCCCATGATGTTCAGCAGCCGGGCCTGCCGCGACGCGGTGGGGTCGGGCGCGCCATCGGGAGCGGCGAAGAACCGGTGGGTCGTGTGGTCACTGACGGGAGTTTCGGCCAGACCGGCGTAGATCTCGGCGAGATGGTCATCGACCCACGCCACGAGGCCGGCGTCCAGGACGTCGTCCGTCTCGACGGAGCGAGCGAGATCCCAGGTGTGGATCACGGTGTCCGCCGTGCGTACGGCGAGCGCCTGTCCGCCGGTCACCTGCCCCAGCGGGTAGTCGAGCACCCGGTCGAGGGCGCCCTGCCGGGCGAACGCCCCCGCGCACTCCCCCACCGACCGGATGTAGGCGGCGACCGGATCGTCACCCAGGACATCGGCTTCACGCAGCCGCAGGAACTCCTCCTTCGTGCCGCCCCGCAACAGGCCCACATAGTTGAGGTTGCCCCCCGCCATGTGAGCGACGAGCTGACGGACACTCCAGTCGGTGCAGGGCGTGGGCAGGCGCCACTGCTCAGGCCGTACCGCCCGCAACCTCCGCTCGAACTCCGCACTGGCCAGGACGAAACGGTCGATGATCCCGTCGAATGCGTGGTTCACAGGGACGAGTCTGCTGACGCGCCGGAACCGACGCTGGCAGGAATCAGACCTCGCAGCGCGGGACCCTGGGCTTTGACCATTCGACTTTCACCGCCGGCGCCACCAGCGACATGCTGATCGAATGCCGGCATTTCCGCCGCCCGTAGCGGTGCGGCCGTGGAGGGTGAACCCCGGAGGGCAGGTCGTGGGGGTCAGGTGGTGAGGGCGGGGGCTATGGTGATGCCGAGCATGCCGGGGCCGACGTGGACGCCGACGGCCGCGCCCACCTCCACCACCCGCAACCGACCGAGGGCCGGGATGCGTTTGGCGAGGTGGTCGGCGAGCGTGCCGGCGCGGCCCGCGGCGACGAGGTGGTGGACGGCCACGTCCACCGGATCGTCGCCCGCGGCGCGGACGGCCAGATCCTCGAGTCGCGCGATGGCCCTGCCGGAGGTGCGCACCTTCTCGAGGGGGGCGATGGTGCCCTGGGTGATGTGCAGCAGCGGCTTGATCGACAGGGCGGAGCCGAGGAGGTTGGCGGCGGCACCGATGCGGCCTCCCCGGCGCAGGTGTTCGAGGGTGTCAACGTAGAAGAAGCTCTTGGTGGCCTCGGCGCACGCCCTGGCGGCCTGCGCGACCTCGGTGCGCGTGCCGCCCTGGCGGGCCTTCCACGCCGCGGCGAGCACCGGGAAGCCGAGCCCCATGGCGAGCGACCCGCTGTCCACGACCTCGACCGGGATAATGGCGTCGGCGGCCGCGATGCGGGCCGACTCCACCGTGCCGGACATCTCAGCGGAAAGGTGGACCGACACCACGCCGGTCGTGCCCTGGGCCGCGGCCAGTTCGTACGCGTCGGCGAAGCGTTGCGGTGCCGGGCGGGACGTCGAGACCGGCGACCACTGGCGGAGCGCTCCGGCGACGCCCTCGGCGTCGATCTCGGCCACGTCGTCGAGTGCGCGGCCTCCCACGACCACCTGAAGCGGGATCACGGTGACGCCGAAGCGCCGGATCTCCTCGGCGTCGAGGTAGGCCGTGGAATCGGTGACCACGGTGACCGCTTGCGACATGACCGAAGGTTACCCGCCACCACATCACTCGCCGCCGGTGGAGGCCACCTTGCGGCGACCGGCCCTCCAGGCCGTCCGGAGAGGACACCCCGCGACGGGCCGGATGCGCCCGCCGTACCGCCGCTGGACGCCCCCCGTGACGGCTGGGTACGCCAGACCGTCAGGCCGGCAAGAGAGGACCCTGCGATGGCCTGATCCGCCGTACCGCCGCTGGACGCCCCCCGTGACGGCTGGGTACGCCAGGCGGGCGACAGAGGACCCTGCGATGGGCCCATGCGCCGTAGCGTCGTTGGACGGCCTCTGCGACGGCTGGGGGGTGTCACCGCCGGTGGCGGTCGTCCCACTACGACCTGGGGCGCCGGGCCGGGGCCCGTGGGTCGGGGCTACTGGACGGGGGTGCCGCCGCGCCAGACGCGGCGAGGTTTGAGGCCGAAGCCCCAGGCGAAGGCGCCCTCGTGGTCGGCGTCCCACTGGACGATGTCGGCCAGGCGGCCCGGGGTGAGCACGCCGCGGTCGGGAGCGCCCAGGACGGTCGCGCCGCCGAGCGTGGCGGCGCGGAGGGCGTCGCCGACGCTGATGCCGAACGCGGCCACCGCCAGGCTGATCACCAGCGACATCGAGGTGATGCCGCAGTGGCCGGGGTTGTGGTCGCTGCCGAGGGCCACCGTGACACCCTGGGCGAGCATCCGGCGGACCGGAGGCAGGTTGCCCTGCTGGAGTGCCGTTCCGGGGCACACGACCGCGGGGACGCCGTAGCGCGCGAGAAGCGCGATGTCCTCGTCGGTGGTGTTGTGCAGCAGGTCGGCCGACGCGCAGCCGAGTTCGGCGGCGAGCTGGACGGCGCCGCGGCGCTTGTGGGCGCCGGCGTGGATGCGCGGCAGCAGGCCGACGTTGCGGCCGGAGGCGAGCACCCAGCGGGCCTCGTCGGTGGTGAAGTGGCCGTCGTCGCAGTAGACGTCGACGCTGTCGGCGCCCGCCGCCGCGGCGTCGGCGCACCAGGAGCCGACGGCCTCGACGTAGTCGCGCTGGCGGCCGAAGTACTCGGGCGGCACCACGTGGGCCGCGAGGAAGGTGACGTGCACCCGCGGCATCATCGGCTCTTTCTCGAGCTCGCGCAGCAGCCGCACGTCGGCCAGTTCGCCGTCGCGGGTGAGGTGGTAGCCGGTCTTGGCCTCGACGGTGGTGGTGCCGTTCAGGATCCAGTCGCGCAGGCGCTCGCGGACGCCGTTGCAGAGTGTCCACGGGTCGGTGCCGCGGGTCACGGTCACCGTGGAACCGATGCCGCCGCCCGCCGCGGTGATCGCGCTCGGCGTGGAGCCGCCCGAGCGCATGGCCAGCTCGGCGTAGCGGTTGCCCGCGTACACCGGGTGGGTGTGCGCGTCGATGAGCCCTGGCGTCACCAGGGATCCGCCGAGGTTCTCGACGTGATCGACGTCCGTGATGTCGTCCACGACACCGGGCACGCTCTGCGGCAGATCGGCGGCACGGCCGACCCACGCGATGCGGTCGTTGTGAACGAGGATCGCGGCGTTGCTGCAGACGTCGTTGCCGGTCCAGAGCCGACCGATGTTCGTGAGAAGCCTGACCGTCATGGCATCACCGCCCGGCCCAGGGCCGTGGAAGCATCCGGGAACGCCGCCGGAGCCCAGGTGGTGCCGGGCGCCACGCCCGCTGGGTCCGCTCCGTTTCCGGACGTCATTGGGGGGTCTCCTGATCTCATCCGCACTGGTGTGCGATGACGGTATCGTCCGGATCTTGGCCGGGCGATTTCAGTTCAGTTACGTTATTTCACAGGTCGGCTCGCTGTACAGGGTTATTGAGAAGAACGGCGGTTCGTCTCCCCTGCGGCGCGTCGAGGCCCTCTGCACCCCGGCATGTCAGTAATCCGTCCCCGGGAACGCCTGGTGCCGACCTAGCCCCTGCTGTAGCAGCAGTCACACGCGTCATCATGCGAAACCAGCGCCAGAATGTCTTGTCAGGGTGCCCATATCGTAGCAATAATCAAGCCCCGCGGGCCACAGGCACCTTCCTGCGCCTTTGCGAAGTTTCTCTCCCGCGTCGCGCTTCTGTACCTTTTCGGATACTTCATCACGACATCAAGCCGGGACTCCCGTCTCCCCCCGGACGACGGGACGATCTGCGATCGCCGCGCGAAGGCTCCGAGCGAACGCCGCGCCAAGCCCTCCCCGGCACGCCGACCCGGCTCATCGAGCCTCCGTCGCAGGCCGCCGAGAGCCGTTCACGGCTATCGTTGACCTTTCAACAGAATAGCAGCACGATCTCCGCACCGGGCGGAATCGCGCGAGAACGGACCGAGCCGGCCACCGCGCGCAGCGGGCCGGGCCGCTCCCATTCCACGCCCGACCTGCGGCCGGGAATCCCGGCCGGGGACAGAGCCCCGGCCGAGATCAGACGGTTTCGACCGGCTTGGCGGTGCGCTCGAGCTCGGCGTGCAGGCCGGCCGGCACGTGGGCGTGCAGGATGGTGCCGTCCCCCGTGTGGTGGACCGAGTGCACCTCGCCCTCCTTGTGGGCGCGGGCGATGAGGTCGCCGCGCTCGTAGGGCACCAGCACGTGCACCTCGTGGTCGAGCCGGGGCAGCTCGCGCTCGATCACGGCCATCAGCTCGTCCATGCCGGCGCCGGTGCGGGCGGAGACGACCACGCTGTGGCGCTCTCGCGTGGCCAGCCGGGCCAGCACCACCGGGTCGGCGGCGTCGGACTTGTTGACCACCACGATCTCGGGGATGTCGCCCACCCCGTCGATGTCGGCGAGGACCTCGCGCACCGCGGCGATCTGGGACTCCGGATCGGGGTGCGAGCCGTCCACGACGTGCAGGATCAGATCGGCGTCGCCGACCTCCTCCAGCGTGGACCGGAATGCCTCGACGAGCTGGTGCGGCAGGTGCCGGACGAACCCGACGGTGTCGGCCAGCGTGAACAGCCTGCCGTCGGGCGTGCGGGCGCGCCGGACCGTGGGGTCGAGCGTGGCGAACAGGGCGTCCTCCACCAGCACCCCCGCGCCGGTGAGCCGGTTGAGCAGTGACGACTTGCCGGCGTTGGTGTACCCGGCGATCGCCACCGCCGGCACCTCGCGCCGCGACCTGCGTGAACGCATGGTCTCGCGGGCCGTCGACATGCCGCTGATCTGCCGGCGCAGCTTGGCCATGCGCTCGCGGATGCGGCGGCGGTCCAGCTCGATCTTGGTCTCACCGGGGCCGCGGCCGCCGATGCCGACGCCTCCGGCCGCCCGGCCGCCGACCTGGCGGGACAGGTTGCCACCCCAGCCTCGCAGGCGCGGCAGCAGGTAGCTGAGCTGGGCCAGCTCGACCTGGGCCTTGCCCTCGCGGCTCTTGGCGTGCTGGGCGAAGATGTCCAGGATCAGGGCCGTGCGGTCGATGACCTTGACCTTGACGACCTCTTCGAGCTGGCGGAGCTGACCAGGGGTCAGTTCGCCGTCGCAGATCACGGTGTCGGCGCCGGTGGAGGCCACGATGTCGCGCAGCTCGACCGCCTTGCCCGAGCCGATGTAGGTGGCGGAGTCGGGACGCTGGCGCCGCTGGATGAGCCCTTCCAGGACCTGCGACCCGGCGGTCTCGGCCAGCAGCTTCAGCTCGGCCAGGGAGTTCTCGGCGTCGACGACGGTGCCGCCGGTCCATACTCCGACCAGGACGACCCGCTCGAGGCGAAGCTGGCGGTATTCGACTTCGGTGATGTCCTCGAGCTCGGTCGAGAGGCCGGCGACACGCCGCAGGGCCTGCCGCTCTTCGAGGTCGTAGTCACCGTTGACGAGATCTTCGTCGGACTCGTTATACATATACGTCTTCTCTGTGGCTATGGTCGCGCTCCTCAGCGCTCGTGGGTCACCGCTCGCGGTCGACCGCTCCGCTTAATTCAACACGGGGACCCCTCTGCTGTCTTCCCCCGATGGTGCCACGCCGGTCCCGGCGGTTCACCTGGTTATCGCCCCGCCCTCTTCCCCGTGCGCAGGCGGCTCAGGTGGTGGCGAGAACCTTGGCGTCGCCCGACCCGGTCTTGACGACGATGGTGCGCGGCGAGGAGTCGTCGTCGGTGACGTCGATCTTCTTGTCGCCGGAGCCGGTGCTCGCGGTGACGTTGTAGGCGCCCTTGGGCACGCGCACGGTGCCGGTGCCGGAGCCGGTCTGGACGTCGACCTTGTCCGGCGTGGCGGCGAAGCGCAGCTCGACGTCCCCCGAGCCGGTCTTGGCGGCCGCCTGCTTGGCGCCCAGCTCGTTGGCGTCGACGGTGCCGGACCCGGTGTCGGCGGTGACGACTCCGGACAGCGAGCGCAGCGTGATGTCGCCCGACCCGGCCTTGACCTTGACCTCGACCCCGCGCGGGACCTCGATGAGGTAGTCCACGCCGCAGCTCCACCCGGAGCTGCAGGTGTAGTCGAGGGTGAGGGTGTCCCCTTCGACGGGGTGCCGCGTGACGGGCTTGTCGCCCTTCCAGTAGAGCTTCTCGGTCACGTGGTACCCGGCGCGGTCGGACTCGGTCACCTCGATGTCCCCGGCGCCGCTGTCGACGCGGAGCACGGGGGCCTTGCCGGTCACGTCGTAGGAGTTGGTCTGGTTCTTGGTGGGCGAGGCCAGGTCGGTCACGCCGCACCCGGTGAGCAGCAGCCCGGCGCCGAGCACGGCCCCGGCGGCCAGGACGCGTCCCGCCCTCGCCGGCAGGAGTGCGGGGCGGGTACGGGGGGAGGTGTCGGTGGGGGAGGTCGGATTCTTCATGGTCCAAGACTGCTGGCCGCGGGCGTGCGGGCCCATCGGGGAAGGCCCGGAGACAACCCTTGGCGATCCCTCAGGGTTGCCGGGCGTTGACCCCCGAGACGGGCACCCGGTAGCGTCGATTCCACAATCTAGAACTGTTTTTCCGCATCATGGAAAGGATGGCCATGGAAGGCATTGAGATCAACGGCCCCTCGCTGGACCGCTTCGACCAGATCCTCACCCCCGAGGCACTGCGCTTCGTGGCCGCCCTCCAGCGCGAGTTCGAGGGCCGCCGGCGCGAGCTGCTGGAGGCCCGGCGGGCCCGCCAGGCCGAGTTGTCCGCGGGCGGCACCCTGGACTTCCTGCCCGAGACCAAGGCCGTCCGCGAGGACGAATCCTGGCGCGTGGCCGAGCCCGCCCCCGGCCTGGTCGACCGCCGCGTCGAGATCACCGGCCCGGTCGACCGGAAGATGACCATCAACGCCCTCAACTCCGGCGCCAAGGTCTGGCTCGCCGACTTCGAGGACGCCAACTCCCCGCTCTGGGAGAACGTCGTCAACGGCCAGCTCAACCTGCGCGACGCGCTCGACCGCGCCATCGACTTCGAGTCGGGCGGCAAGCGGTACGCCCTGCGGCCCGACGAGGAGCTCGCCACGGTCGTCGTGCGGCCGCGCGGCTGGCACCTGACCGAGAAGCACGTGCTGGTGGACGGCGAGCCGTTCTCGGCCTCGCTGTTCGACTTCGGTCTCTACTTCTTCCACTGCGCGCAGCGGCAGATCGACAAGGGCAAGGGCCCGTACTTCTACCTGCCCAAGATGGAGTCCCACCTGGAGGCCCGGCTCTGGAACGACGTGTTCACCCGCGCGCAGGAGCTGCTCGGCGTCCCGCACGGCACCATCAGGGCGACCGTCCTCATCGAGACCTATCCGGCCGCCTTCGAGATGGAGGAGATCCTCTACGAGCTGCGCGACCATTCGGCGGGGCTGAACGCCGGGCGCTGGGACTACCTGTTCAGCGTGATCAAGAAGTTCCGCACCCGCGGCCGTGAGTTCCTGCTGCCCGAGCGCAACGCGGTGACCATGACGGCGCCGTTCATGCGCGCCTACACCGAGCTGCTGGTGCGCACCTGCCACCGGCGCGGCGCGCACGCGATCGGGGGAATGGCCGCCTTCATCCCCTCCCGGCGCGACCCCGAAGTGAACAAGGTCGCCTTGGAGAAGGTCCGCGCCGACAAGACCCGCGAGTCGGGCGACGGGTTCGACGGGTCGTGGGTCGCCCATCCCGACCTGGTGCCGATCTGCCAGGAGGTCTTCGACTCCGTCCTGGGTGAGCGGCCGAACCAGCTCGACCGGCTCCGCGAGGACGTCGTGGTGCCGGCCGCCGATCTGCTGTCGGTGTACAAGACGCCCGGCGACATCACCGAGGCGGGCCTGCGCAACAACGTCGACGTGGCCCTGCGCTACCTGGCCGCCTGGATGGCCGGCAGCGGCGCGGTGGCCATCCACAACCTGATGGAGGACGCCGCGACGGCCGAGATCTCCCGCTCGCAGATCTGGCAGTGGGTGCACAACGACATCGAGCTGGCCGACACCGGTGAGGTGGTGACCAAGGAACTGGTCGAGCGGGTCATCTCCGAGGAACTGGACAGGATCCGCCAGGAGCCCGGTTTCGACCAGGCCCTGTACGGGCAGGCGGCGGAGCTGTTCACCGAGGTCGCCCTGGACGACGACTTCGCCGAGTTCCTCACGCTCCCGGCGTACGCTCGGATGCCATGACACCGGCACCGGCCGGGCCGTCCGGCCGACTCAGCGCCCTGGTGGACCGCCTCACCTCCGTCCTCGGGCCCGGCGGGGTGATCACCGATCCCGTGCGGCTGCGCACCTACGAGTGCGACGGGCTGACCTACCACCGCGCGACCCCGGCCGTCGTCGTGCTGCCCGAGACGGCCGAGCAGGTGGCGGCGGTGGTCGGGCTCTGCGACCGCACCGGCACCCCGTTCGTGGCGCGCGGCTCGGGCACCGGACTGTCCGGCGGGGCTCTGCCGCGCGCCGACGGCGTGCTCATCGTGACCTCCCGCATGCGCCGCATCATCGAGATCGACATCGAGAACCGCCTGGCCGTGGTGGAGCCGGGCGTGACCAACCTGGCCATCAGCGAGGCGGCACGCCCGTACGGCTACTACTACGCGCCCGACCCCTCCAGCCAGCAGGTGTGCTCGATCGGCGGCAACGTCGCGGAGAACTCCGGCGGCGCGCACTGCCTGAAGTACGGCTTCACGGTCAACCACGTCCTGGCGGTCGAGCTGGTCGCCCCGGACGGCGAGATCGTGGAGCTGGACGCGATGGACCCCGGCTACGACCTGCTCGGGGCCTTCATCGGCTCCGAGGGCACGCTGGGCATCGCTACCAAGATCACCGTACGGCTGTCGCGGGTCCCCGAGACGGTGACCACGCTGCTGGCCGCCTTCGCCACCGTCGAGGAGGGCGGCCGGGCGGTGTCGTCCATCATCGGCGCCGGCATCGTCCCCGCGGCCATCGAGATGATGGACGCCCTGGCCATCGAGGCCGCCGAGGCGGCGGTGCGGTGCGACTACCCCGCGGGGGCGGGCGCGGTGCTCATCGTCGAGCTGGACGGCCCCGCCCCGGAGGTCTCCCACCAGTTCGCGCAGGTGGAGGCCATCTGCCGCGACACCGGCGCCTTCGAGCTGCGCGTCGCCGACGACCCGGCCGAGCGCGCCGCCATCTGGCGGGGACGCAGGTCGGCGTTCGCCGCCGTGGGGCGCATCAGCCCCGCCTACCTGGTGCAGGACGGGGTCGTGCCGCGCACCGCCCTGCCCGAGGTGCTCGCGGGCATCGAGCGGCTGTCGCGGCGGCACGGCATCCGGGTCGCCAACGTCTTCCACGCCGGGGACGGCAACCTGCACCCGCTGGTGCTGTTCGACGACGCCGAGGAGGGCGCGGGCGAGCGGGCCGAGCTGGTGTCGGGCGAGATCCTCGACCTGTGCATCGAGCACGGCGGGTCGATCACCGGGGAACACGGCGTCGGGGTGGACAAATCCCGGTACATGCCGAAGATGTTCACGGCGGACGATCTGGACACCATGCAGCTCGTCCGCTGCGCCTTCGACCCGAAGAACCTGTCCAACCCCGGCAAGATCTTCCCCACCCCACGGCTGTGCGGCGAGGCCCCGGGCGTGCGCAGGGGCGTGCATCCCCTGGTGGCCTCCGGAGAGGCGGAGCTGTTCTGATGCCCCTTCCCCCCGAGGAGGCCCTGGCCGCGAGCGGCGCGGAGGTCCGCGCCGCCGCCCCTGACGACGCGGCCGCCCGCGCGCCCGGCCTCGGCCGGCTCACCCCCCGCTGGGTCGCCCTGCCGGAGTCCACCGGCCAGGTGGCCACGCTCATGCGGGCCGCCGCCGAGCACGGACTCGCCGTCGTCGCCACGGGCGGGGGCACCAAGCTCGGCTGGGGGGCGCCCCCCGACCGGTGCGACCTGCTGCTGTGCACCCGCCGCATGGACCGCGTCCTGGAACACGCCGCGGGCGACCTGGTGGCGCGGGTGCAGGCCGGCGTGCCCACCGAGGCGCTCGCCGGCGCGCTGGCCTCCTCGGGCCAGGAGCTCGCCCTGGACGTCCCCGTCGAAGGGGCCACCGTCGGCGGCACGCTCGCCGCCGCCACCGCCGGCCCCCGCCGCCTGCGGTACGGCACCGCGCGCGACCTGCTGATCGGCATCACCGTCGTGCTGGCCGACGGCACCGTCGCCCACTCGGGCGGCAAGGTCGTCAAGAACGTCGCGGGCTACGACCTGGGCAAGCTGTTCACCGGCTCCCTGGGCACGCTGGGCGTCATCACCGAGGCCACCGTCCGCCTCCACCCGCTGCCGGCCGCGCGCGCCTGGATCGGCGTCACCGTCCCCGGGCTGGACGCGCTCCCCGACCTCGCGGCCCTCGCCGGGTCCCAGACCGAGCCGAGCGCCGTGGAGATCGACCGGCCCTGCGCGGACGGCCCGCTGACCGTCGCCGCGCTGTTCGAGGGCGTCGCGGCCGGCGAGCGCGCCAAGGCCGCCGGCGAGCTGCTGGGCGGCGCCCCGGTCGCCTCCGAGCCGCCCCCCTGGTGGGGCCGGCTGCCCGGGGAGGAGTTCCTGCTGGAGCTGCGCGTCCGGCCCGCGTTCGCCGTTCCCGCGCTGGCCGCGGTGGCCCGCGCGGCCCGGGAGGCCGGCGACCTGCCGGTGCGCGTGCGCGGGTCGGCCGCCTCCGCCGTCCTCCACCTCGCCCTGCCTTCCGACGCCGCCCCCGCCCGCGCGGGGACGTTCGTGTCGGTTCTGCGTTCCGACCTGGCCGCGCACGGCGGCAGACTGGTGGTGTGGACCGCACCGGCGGACGCGGCCGACCGGCTCGACCGCTGGGGCCCGGCCGGGGCCGCCACGCTCATGCGCCGGGTCAAGGAACGCTTCGACCCCGGCGGCCGCCTGTCACCGGGCCGCCTGCCCACCGGCGGGCCGCCGCCCGAGGCCGGGAGCGGGGAACGCGCGTGAGGAGCCGACGGTGATGAACCCCGAGTTGATCAACGACTGTGTGCACTGCGGGTTCTGCCTGCCCACCTGCCCCACCTACGAGCTGTGGGGCGAGGAGATGGACTCCCCGCGTGGACGCATCCACCTGATGAAGCAGCACGTCGAGGGCACCCCGATCACCCCCGAGATGGCCGGCCACTTCGACGCGTGCCTGGGGTGCATGGCGTGCGTCACCGCCTGCCCCTCGGGGGTCAAGTACGACCGGCTGATCGAGTCCACGCGGGCCGAGGTGGAGCGGGCGCACCACCGCCCGCCGGCCGAGCGGGCGTTCCGCGCGCTCGTGTTCGCCCTGTTCCCCTACCCGCGGCGGCTGCGGGCGCTGCGCCTGCCGCTTCGGCTGAGCCGGAGCCTCACGCCGCGGCTGCGCCCCCTGCTCGAACGGGTCGACCCCCGGCTGGCCGCCATGGCCGAGCTCGCGCCGCCCGTCCCGCGCCACCGGGCACGGCTGCCGCGACGGGTGGCCGCGCGCGGCGAGCGCCGGGCGACCGTCGGACTGCTCACCGGATGCGTCCAGGGCGAGTTCTTCCCCGGCGTCAACGCCGCCACGGCGCGTGTCCTGGCGATGGAGGGCTGTGACGTGGTCATCCCGCGAGGTCAGGGGTGCTGTGGCGCGCTGTCGGTGCACTCCGGCCGTCCCGAGGAGGCGGCGAGGTTCGCCCGCCGGACGATCGAGACCTTCGAGCGGGCGGGCGTCGGCACGGTCGTCGTCAACGCCGCCGGGTGCGGGTCCAGCACCAAGGAGTACGCCGACCTGCTCGCCGACGATCCCGCGTGGGCCGCGCGGGCGCGGGCCCTGCGGTTCGCCGACCTGGCCGAGTACCTGGCCGAGCTCGGCCCGATCGCCGAACGGCACCCGCTGCCGATCACGGTCGCCTACCACGACGCCTGCCATCTGGCGCACGCCCAGGGCATCCGCGCGCAGCCCAGGGCGCTGCTGGCGGCCGTCCCGGGGCTGCGGCTGCGGGAGATCCCGGACGCGGCGATGTGCTGCGGCTCCGCCGGAACCTACAACCTGTTCCAGCCGGTCGCGGCGCGCGAGCTGGGCGACCGCAAGGCCGCGCGGGTGCTCGGCGTCGGGGCCGACCTGCTGGTCTCGGCCAATCCCGGCTGCACCATGCAGATCGCCGCCGCCGCCCGCCGGCGAGGCGAGCACATCCGTGTCGCCCACACCGCCGAACTCCTCGACGCCTCCCTGCGCGCCCTGTCCCCCGTGACCCTCGGCCGGGCGCGATGAGCACGGTCCAGAGCGTCGACCGGGCCCTGGACGTGCTGGAGGCGCTGGCCGACCAGGGCGGGGAGGCGGGGCTGTCGGAGATCGCGGCCCGCACGGGGCTGCCCTACGGGACGATCCACCGGTTGCTGCAGGCGCTGCTGAGCCGGGGATACGTCCGGCAGGAGTCCGACCGCCGGTACGCCCTGGGCGGCGCGCTGATGCGGCTGGGCGGAGCGGCCGAGCGCATGGTCGGCGTGTGGGCGCAGCCGTACCTCTCCAAGCTGGTGGCGCTGTCCGGCGAGACGGCCAACCTCGCGGTGCTGGAGGGCGACTTCGTGGTGTACGTGGCCCAGGCGGCCTCCCCGCGGCGGCTGCGGATGTTCGCCGAGGTGGGCAGGCGGGTCCTGCCGCACAGCACCGCCGTCGGCAAGGTGCTGCTCGCCGACCGGCCGGACGCGGCCGGCATCCTTGCGCGCACGGGCCTGCCCCGCCGGACCGAGCACACGATCACGACGGTCGAGGCGGTGCTGGCCGAGCTGGACGCCGTGCGGTCGCGGGGGTACGCGATGGACTTCGGCGAGGAGGAGCTCGGCGTCCACTGCCTGGCGGTGCCGGTGCGGGACGGGAGCCGGGTGATCGCGGGCATGTCGATCTCGGGACCGGTGGAGCGCATCGAGGCGCTGGATCGCGAGGAGCTGGCCGAAGGCATGCGCGAGATCGCCGCGGACTTCGGGCGCGAGATCTTCCCTGCCCACTGACACCGGGCCGTCCGGGGCCCGGTCGTCCGGGGCGCCTGGCGCCTCATGCTGAGGGGCGGGGCCCGGGACGGGCGCGGGCCGCGGACGAGGGCGAGCCGTGGGCGCCCCGCAGGCCGGCTTCGCGCATGAGCCGTTCGACGCGCTTGCGGCTGACCTCTTCGCCCAGATCCGACCGTAGTTTGGCGTAGACGCGCGGCGAGCCGTAGGTGCCGTCGGAGTCGGCGTGTATCCGCCGGATCATCTCGGTGAGTTCTTTGTCCCGGAGGGCGCGCGGCGGCTCCGGACGCCCGAGCCAGTCGTAATAGCCCGATGTCGACACCCGGAGCAGCCGGCAGGCCACCGCGACCGGAACACGGCCGTCGGCGAGCTTACGGATCAGCGAGTAGACCACCTTGGGGGAACGCTCTCCCAGGGCCAGTTCGACCGCCCGCCTGAGAACGTCGTTCTCCGTCTCCAGCCGCCTGTTCCGGCCGCGGAGCTCGGCGAGCTCCTTCCCGACTTCGCGGGCCGGCCGATCCCCGGCGCCGGACCTCGCCTCGGCGGCGTCCCGTTTCAGCCATGTCCGAAGACACGAGCGGCTGATGCCGAGCTCTTTCGCGAGCCTCAGGAGCGATATGTCACCTCGGCGCGCGAGTTCGACCGCACGGCGGCGCAACTCGGGGGGGTGCGGAGGGGGCATGGGCGATGTGATCTTCTTCTGCTGAGTGCCTGCGGGGCGTCCCAGGGCGCGCACGCGTGCATCCCCCGGTCATCTGACACAGACAAGATGCGTCGCTCACGCGGAGAGTTCGATTTCCGGATCGGTCAACGTGCGGAGTTCCCGGCGGGACGCGGATGGACGAGCCGGATCTTCCGGACCCGGCCCGCGTGCAGGAAGTTCACCCAGACAACGGTGGGCGGGCAGTGGAAGGGATCGTCGGGCGGGTTGATGAGGTCGTTCTCCCAGATGACCACGTCACGGCCGACCACGAGGTCGCCCAGGCGCTGCTGCACACCGGCCTCGAGATCACGGTTCATCGCCCCCAGCAGCCACCCGAAACCCGGCGTGGTCTCGCCCTTCACCGTGGTGATCTCCACCGCGGGCGAGCAGAGATCCGTCAGCGCCTCCGCGAACGAACCGCTTCCGGCCGCCCGCAGCGTCTCCTCGGCCTGCCTGCGGCGCCTGGTCTCCTGGGCGGCCACGTCGTCGTGGGCCAGGCTCGCCGTCGCCAGCAGTGCCTGCGACAGCTTGGCCCGCGCCTGGCTGAGCCGGCTCCGTACCGTCCCGACGGGGATGCCGCACACTTCCGCGATGTGCTCATAGGCGGTGACCTGGGTGAAGTACCGCAACATCGTCACCAGCCGCAGGCGCGGCGAAAGCTCGTCGAGGGCGTGCCAGACCCAGTCCCGCTGGACGTGCCGTTCCAGCAGTTCCGCCGGATCGGGCTCCTCGCGTGGGAGGACCAGCCTCTCCACCGCCTCGACGGGCATCGCTCTGGTGGCGCGCAGGTGCATCCGGCAGACGTTGCGGACGATCGCCCGCAGCCACGGCCCCAGGGCATCGGGATCACGAAGATCCCCGATACGGCGCAACGCGATCAGGACGGCTTCCTGGACGGCGTCCTCGGCATCGGGACCGTGTCCGAGGATGCTCAGTGCCACCGCCCGCATGTCCGCCTGGTGCCTGGCCAGCAACAGGCCGAGCGAGCAGGCGTCGCCGGATTGGGCCTCGCGAACGAGATCTGCGTCGGCGAACGTGACGGTCCCTCCATATCGGTCAGGTCGGTGACACCGCGACACTGTGCCGAACGCCCGCCGATCTCGCCTCATGGGTCGAGACCGGGACATGGACACGGCCGCGGTGCTCACATGGGGTGCCGGATCACTATGACCGGCGGCCGTGCCGCGTCCACCGCGACGGACGGCGGCCCGCCAGGTTCAGGCGAGCGAGATGGTGTCGCCGTCGACCTTGATCGGAATCTCGGTCAGGGGTCTGGTGGCCGGACCGCCCATGACCTTACCGTCGAGCCAGAACATGCTGCCGTGGCACGGGCAGTTGATCATCCCGGAGGAGACGTCGTCCACCAGGCACCCTCGATGTGTGCAGACGGCGCTGAAAGCCCGGAACTTGCCCGCGGCGGGCTGGACGATGACGATCTTGTGGTCCGGGAAGACCTTGCCGCCGTCCTTCGGGATGTCGGAGGTCTTGGCGAGGCTGGTACCGCTCGTCGTGGCGGTGGGTGGGGTGGCGCCCCCGCTGGGTGCGGAGGCACCGGAAGAGGAGGAGCCGATGTCGGCGCTGATCGCGCCTTTTCCGGCGCAGGCGGCCAGGACGGTCGCCAGGCCGGCGCCTCCCACGCCCACGATGGCGGCCCGGCGGGAGGCGCCCGCCGCGGCATCCGCCGGGGACGGTACCTCTCGCTGGTCGTCGGTCACGGCGCTGAGCGCCTGGCATTCCTGACCAGACTTCGTGCACATACGGTGGTCCTCCAGGTGCTTCCCCTCCGTCGGTCGTGACGCGTGCCGGAGCGGCGTCCCGTGACGGCCGGGGGTGTGTCGGATGGTCGTTCGACTCTCGTCCGAGGTCATCGCGCCTGAACGGCGGCTCCTGAGCGGAACGTCGAGCGGAACACTGAGGAGCTTGCCGGAGTCCCCGTGAAGGTGACCACGTACTTTTCCACACTTACCGGACTGTCCGAAAAGCCGTCACCTGCCTGGGCGCGATGACGGAGGCGGGGAGTCGCGACGGGGCGGCGACCGGGCTTGCCGGCGCCGCCCCGAGCTCTCCACGCGCGGCGGGAGTCACCCAATCATCGGAAGTCCTCCCCTGCCCCGGCATCCGCCGTGTGCATCCGCGACACGCCGTGGCCGGAGCCCGCGTACGTGGCCCGGAGGTCCGGGAAGCGGACTACCAGCGCCTGCCCGTGTGCAGCTGGCCACGCACCGCGCCGTCGGGGAACTGGGCGGTGTGCAGGTTGGCGTACCACTTCGTCGGGTGGTTCTTGATGTCCCTGAGCAGGCTGCTGCTGGCCACGGCGGAGCCGCGCGCGATGTTGCCGCGGATGTCGCCCCTGGACAGCAGGTTGATGACCACGGGACCGTTCACGCCCGCCTTGCCCCGGTGGATGTGGAAGGCCGTCGGCCTGCCGGTCCTGCTCCACTGGACGATGTAGTAGATCCGCTTACCGCTGATGCGGAAGCGGGCCACCGCCCTGCCGTCACGGTCATTGACCTTCTTGCCCGGCTCAGGCACCTCGTTGCGGCCCAGAAGCCCAGCCTCGAAGTAGTACTTCCTTGACGAAGCGGACGTCGCCGTGTGGGCCGTGTGGGCCGTGTGGGCCGTGTGGGCCGTGGCCGCGAGAGTGTGCGCGGCCGACTGGGGCGCTGCGCCGGCGGGCGCGGCGATCACCGTGCCGGCGGCCATCGCCGCGACCGTCCCGGCCGTCGCTCCGACCATGAGTCGTCGCCACGAAATGCGCTTGTTGCCGAACTGCTCACCCATGTTGACCATAATCCTCTCCACTGCACCGTGAGTCTATTTTGTCGCCGTCGACAGCAGGGAAGACAATAGCGGTACTTCTTTGCACAAGACACGCGATCGACGCCGCACGGCTCACCATAAGACCATTGCGGAGGGAGACCCACACCGTCATCATCAATCATCGATGCCTTTGACCTGGGAGAACATCGTTGATGATGATCATTATGAACAATTACCATAGGATGATCTTCAATTCGCCCCATCTCCGCCGGTCTCGCGGAAGGACGCCTTTCTCCGCGCAAGGGTGGGCGGCGCGAGAATATCCCCCGTTTCTCCGGACACCCACCCTGAGGCCATTTCGGCAAGGATGCGCGAGACCGGGGTGCGCGCTTTTCCGGCCCGGTGAACGGCCGACGGAAAAGCGTTCACTACAGGAGATAACAAACCGGCTCGAATTGATTCGGGCCTGTACCTGGACAACCTCGGGATGAACGGGCCGAGGTCGTCGTCCACAGAGATCGCCGTGTCCACCCGTGCGGGCGAAACTCCAGCAGGGGGAGCACTGTCCTGACTCTGGCGAAACGACCGGTCCGTCCGCTCGGCACCGCGAGGTGACCTCAGCTCAGATGTCCGTGCCGCGGGGGGAAGATCATGCCCGGGCCGCCCGGACGTCCCGATGCGTTGCCGGGCGGCCGGGCGGGAACGGCCGGACCCCGCTGCGGGACGGGCGGGTCAGCAGGAGGAGAAGGGCATGGTGCCGACGGGATGGGCGCCGAAGGGGTGCTGGCACAGGGCGAAGTCGGCGCCGAAGGGATCGGACACGACGGCGACCGGCCCGCTGCGCGACTCGTACTCGGGGATGTGCACCGACCCGCCCGCCCGGACGACGCGGGCGACCGCCTCGGCGCAGTCGTTCACCCGCAGGTACAGCATCCAGTGGCGGGGCACCCACTCATACTCGTACGGGACGCGCAACCGACCGCAGACCGGCACCTCCCGGACCTTCCAGATGACGTAGTCGTAGTCGACCCCGTCGCCGACCTGGTACTGGCTGTACCCGAAGATCGAGCGGTAGAAGTCATCGGTCACCCGGGCGTTCCTGGCGTTGACCTCGTTCCAGCACATGGCGCCGACATCCCCGTACAGGCGCGACCCGATGTGGGTGCCCGGCTGCCACAGCCCGAACAGCGTGCCTTCAGGGTCGGCGGCCTGGGCGAACCGCCCCTCTCCGGGCAGGGTGGTGGGGAGTATGACCAGCTTGCCGTCGTTGGCCTCGACCCGCACGGCCGAGGCCTCGACATCGGAGGTCGCGAGGTAGGTGTTCCAGGCCGGGTCCACGTTCTGCAGACCGACCGCCGGCGGGGTGATGGCGGCCACCGGCATGTCGTTGACCAGGCACATCGTGTAGTGCCAGACCTGGGGACCGAGATCGCGGCAGGTCCACCCGAAGACGTCCGCGTAGAAGCGGGCGGCTCGCGGGACGTCGTGCGTGGTGAGCTCCGGCCAGCAGGGCGCGCCGTCCGGGTAGCGCCAGCGCTCCGACATCACAGATCTCCCCCCAGAGACGGTGCCATGCCCTCAGGGGCATACTTCCATCCACGCCGGACCGTGCTCGCGCCGGACCCCCAGGCTTGCCACTATCTGGACATACCCCCTCAAATCAACGCATATGCCGTGGGGTCAGCGTGACTGGGGGGTGATGTTGATGGAGCCGTTCTGCGGCACCGGCACCACCTGCACCCTGCCGTCCTGGATGGCCTTCCAGAGGATGGCGCCCTGCGGGCCGAGCACCTTGACCAGGTCCTTGATGGACTCG
Source organism: Sphaerisporangium rhizosphaerae (assembly GCF_042665155.1). NCBI lineage: Bacteria > Bacillati > Actinomycetota > Actinomycetes > Streptosporangiales > Streptosporangiaceae > Sphaerisporangium > Sphaerisporangium rhizosphaerae. The sequence continues at coordinate 429,552 of NZ_JBHTCG010000001.1, forward strand.
AGCTCGGTCTTGACCTTGGTGTTGATCTGCTGCTGAGCGAGGTTCTGCTGCTTGGCCGCCTGCTCGGCGGCGAGGGCATCGATGAGCGTCTGCGGCGGCTCGGGCTTCTGGATGGTCAGCACGACATCCCCGCAGTCACCCGAGCCCCCGAAGTTGGGCTGGCAGAAGTAGTCGGCGCCGGCGGTCTCCTTGATGAACTGCCGGGCCAACTGGCCGACCCGCTGCTCCCACTGCTGCTTGGCGTCGGGATCGTTGAACAGCTTCTTCCACTCGAACTCCTGCGAGGCGGCGTCCATCGCGCGGTCGAGGGGCTGCTTGAAGTAGAAGTTCAGCATGCGCCGCCAGCCGTCGGAGGACTCGGAGCCCTCGAAGTACGACCCGTACTTCAGCCCGATCTTCTCGTGGAAGCGGCGCAGGGTCTCACACGAGGTGTTGAGCGTGAACGTCGCCGACCCGGCGACCTCCATCTCCACGTTGTCCTTGGAGACGATGGTGATCGGCTTGGACTCGGCGTCCGGCGAGCCGGAGAAGTCGAAGGTGCGCTGCCCGAACGGATAGGAGTAGGAGGTGTCGCCCGGGCCGAGATAGACGGCGCCGCTGGAGGGGTTGATGCACTTCACGAACTTGATCGCCTCGAAGGGGCCCCCGGCGTAGTGCAGTCGCACCTCGTCGGGCGCCGTGCTCACCTTGGTGCACCCTGTGGCGAGGAACCCCAGGACCACGATGGCGATCACCGCGAGCAGGACGCCCCGCAGCAGTAACCGCCCGCGCCTCCCGCCCTGCGCGGCGTCACCGGTGCTCTTACGTGCGTTCATCGGCCACCCAATCCTTACTCAGGCTTTACGGTCGGCCGATCCTAGAACACCGGGCCCGAGCGGCGGAGCCACCTCTCCAACCCCTGTGGACAAGCGCCTCCTGCCGCCCGGCGCCTGTGGACGAGCGGCCCGGAGCGCGGAGAGGCGGCCTCAGTCGATCTTCACCCGGGAGACGGGCCTGCCGCCGGAACAGTGGACCTCGATCTCGGTCCTGGACTCCCCCTCGAACCGCACCCGCACCTTGTCCCGAGGTCCGCGCTCGGCGTCCTTGACCTCGTAGCCCTGGGCCGGCGTCCACGACAGCAGCCTCACCAGGCCGTCCTCACAGCGAGCCACCACCACTCCCCCTCGCGCCGCGATGACCTTGCTGGTCCCCGCCGGCGTCGACGGCGAGGCGACCGGGCCGGACGGCGAGGCGGACGGGGTGGCCAGCAGGGTGGCCAGCGGGGTGGCGGTGGGCGCTGCTGAGGCGGCCCCTGACCTGGGGGACGAAGCGGCGTCGGGCGAAGAGGCGGCCTGGGCCGCGGAAGAGGACGGGGCCGCGGCAGGGCCGTCGGACGGCGGCGAGCCCCCAGAGAGTGGTGCCGCGGCGTCCAGGGAGCGCCGCACGTCGGCGGGCGAGAGCGCCCTGGTGGCCGAGCCCGTGACGGCGTCCCCGAGGAAGGTGGTCACGACGACGCCGGCGCCGGTGGCCACGGCCGCGGTGACCAGCCATCCCCCCACCACCAGAAGCGGCCGCCGGTTCACGCCGACCGCCCCCTCAGGCCACCCACGCCCGTGGAGGTGTCCTCGCGGCCGTTCACGTGTGCCTCCGTGGTCGTGGACTCATACGGCCGATGTTCCCTGGCCGAAGCCTAAGGCCGGGTTAAAAGCGACATAACACGGTTCATACCTGTGAGCCGGACCGGTTAGCGTAACCGCCCATGGCCACTGTCCTGCTCGTCGAGGATGACGCGACGATCCGCACCGCCCTCATGCGAGGTCTGCGTGACCGCGGTCACGCCGTGTCCTCCGCCCCGACCGCGCTGGAGGGGCTGCGCATGGCCGTCGCCGAGCGTCCCGACCTGGTCGTCCTGGACCTCGGCCTGCCCGACCTGGACGGGACCGAGATGCTGCGCATGCTCCGGGCGGTCAGCCGGGTGCCGGTGATCGTCGCGACCGCCCGGGACGGCGACGCCGAGATGGTCCGCCTGCTCGACGCGGGGGCCGACGACTATGTGGTGAAGCCTTTCAGCGCGGCCCAGCTCGACGCCCGCGTCCGCGCGGTCCTCCGGCGCACCGCCGAGAGCCGCACCGACACCTCGGTGACGGTGGGCCACCTGCGACTGGACCCCCGCAGCCGCGAGGCCGTCCTCGCCGGAACCCCCCTGGACCTCACGCCGCGCGAGTTCGACCTGCTGCACTACCTCGCGGTCCGCTCGGGCCAGGTGGTCACCAAGCGGGAGCTGCTCACCGAGGTGTGGCAGGTGCCCTACGGCGGGGCGGACAAGACCGTCGACGTCCATCTGTCGTGGCTGCGCCGCAAACTTGGAGAAACCGCCCAGGAACCCCGCTACCTGCAGACCGTGCGCGGCGTCGGAGTGAAACTGGTCGAGCCGTCATGAGGCGCTGGCTCGCCCTGCTGGTCGCGGCCACCACCTCACTGGTGCTCATCGCGCTGCTGGTGCCGCTCGCGCTGCTGGTCCGGGCGCTGGCCGAGAGCAGCGCGGTCACCCAGGCGACCGCCGAGGCGCAGTCGGTCGCGGCGGCGGTCGGGACGGCGGACCTCGCGGGACTCACGCTGACCGCCGAGCGCACCTCCGCCGCGAGCGGGCACGCGATCACCGTGTTCCTGCCGGACGGGCGGCTCGCAGGGGCGCCGGCGCCGCGGTCGGCCGCCGTGGAGCTGGCCGCGCGCGGGCAGAGCCTGACGGCCGAGACCCCGGCGGGGCTGGAGGTGCTGGTCGCGGTGCAGGGAGTGCCCGGCGGCACGGCGGTGGTCCGGGCGTTCCTCGGCGAGGACGACCTGCACCGCGGCGTCCGCGAGGTGTGGCTGGGCATGCTGCTGCTCGGGCTCGCGCTGATCGGCGTCGGCATCCTGGTGGCCGACCGCCTGGCCCTGGCGCTGACCCGCCCCATGAGCGGGCTGGCCCGTGTGTCGCACCGCCTGGCCGCGGGGGACCTCACGGCGCGGACCACCCCCGGCGGGCCCGCCGAGGTGCGCGCGGTGGGACTGGCCCTGGACCATCTCGCGGGACGCATCAGCGACCTGCTGGCGGAGGAGCGGGAGACGGCCGCCGACATCTCCCACCGGCTGCGCACCCCCCTCACCGGGCTTCGGCTGGAGGCCGAATCGCTGGCCGATCCTGAGGAGGCGGCGCGGCTCGGCGTCCGCGTGGACGCGCTGGAGCGCGCCGTGACCTCGGTCATCACGGACGTGCGCCGCCGCTCGCGCGAGCAGGCGAGCTGCGACGCGGCCCAGGTGGTGGCCGAGCGGGTGAGGTTCTGGTCGGTGCTGGCCGAGGACCAGGGACGGACCACGGAGGTGGACGTGCCGCCGGGGCCGCTCACGGTGGCCGTGAGCGCGGCGGAGCTGTCGGCCTGCGTGGACGCGCTGCTCGGCAACGTCTTCGCCCACACCCCCGAAGGCGCGGCCTTCTCCGTGCGGCTGGCGCCCGCCGAGGGCGGCGGCGCGCGGCTGGAGATCGCCGACTCCGGGCCGGGTCTCCGTCTCGCCGTGGAAGACGGGCATCTCCTGGAGCGGGGCAGGAGCGGCGCCGGCTCGACGGGCCTTGGCCTGGACATCGCCCGGCGCACCGCCGAGGCGTCCGGCGGTTCTCTGTCCCTGGGATCCGCCCCCACCGGCGGCGCCCGGATCACCCTCCACCTGGCCGCTCCCACCTCACCGGTCACCTGACGCCGCGACCGCGAACGCCCACCGATTCCCCCGCACGGCGGCGCCGAAACCGCCGTCTCCCCGCCGCACAGCGGCGCCGGATCCGCCGTCTTCCCGCCCCGCCGCCCGGCCCCTCGGACAAGAGCCCGGCGCGTCGCTCTTAGGGGGGGCCTTAACGTCGTCGCAGCGCGGGGTTAGGGCGGCCGGCGGGAGCCTTGGCCCATGACGAACACACACCACTTCGGCAGGACCGCCAGACTCGCCATCGCCGGCGCCGGGATCGTCGCCGTCCTCGGCACCGGAGCCGTCGCCGCCTCGGCCGCGTCGGCCCTGGGAATCTCCTCAGGGAGGACCTCCACCGGCGCCCTGACCTCCGCCGGGACCGGCGGGAGGACCGCCTCGACCGCCTCGACGGGCTCCACGGGCTCGACCGTCTCGACGGCGACCGGGACGACGGCCGCGGGCCGGGTCACCGGCTCGTCGATCAGCTACCGGCAGGCGATCAGGATCGCCAAGAAGCGCGTCCCCGGCGCCCGGGTCGGCAAGGTCGAGCGGGAATGGGAGCACGGCCGGCGGGTCTGGAAGGTCGAGTTGCACAAGCGCGGCGTCGAGTACCGCGTCTACGTCTCCGTCAGGACCGGCGCGATCGTCAAGTTCCGCCAGAAGCACGACGACGACTGATCCCGCATCCGTCCCCTACCCCCGCGGCGGACGACCGCCGCGGGGCACGGGATGGAGGAGATCCGCACCACGGCCGGCGGACACGACCAGGCCGGCGGCCGTTCCCGCCCCTGAGCCCGCCGCAGCCGACCGCGTCCCCAGGCCGGCGGTGGGGTCCGGCCTCTGGGGCACCCGCAACGGCCCGCGTCCCGGTCGGCGACGGTGGTCCGGCCTCTGGGCATCCGCGGCCGACCGCAGCCGACCGCGTCCCGGGTCGGCGACGGTGGCCCGGTCTCCGGGTCAGCGGCACTGGGTGAGCATGGCGTCTTTGTCGGGGGCGGTGACGGGGAGGTCGTACTTCAGGGCCACCTGGGCGAAGCGGACGGCGTAGGAGCACCGGATGCTCTTGGACGGGGGAAGCCACGTGGCGGGCCCGGAGTCGCCCTTGGAGGAGTTGGTCGAGCCGTCCACCGGCAGCAGGTTCAGCGGATCGTTGGCGATCTGGACGCGCTGGGACTTGCTCCACCGCGACGCGCCCATCTGCCAGTCGTACGAGAGGGGCATGACGTGGTCGATCTGCACCTCGGCGGCGTCCTGCTTGCTCCACTCGATCGTCTTGTCGGTGTAGGGGTCGTGCAGGGTCATCGAGGTCAGGACGCACTTGGAGCCGGAGCGGTACTTCAGCTCCTCGCCGTCGCGCGCCAGGACGTCGTTCCTGGTGTCGCAGCCGTTGTGCGCGAACGGGATGGACTCGGCGTTGTCCGCCCAGGCATACCCGAACTCGTCGCGGCTGTAGCCGGTCTTGGGGCCGCGTCCCTTGGTCGGCACCTTCTCGATGATCGCCACTGCGGCGGCGCGGTCCTTGGCGGACTTGATCGTCCCGAGGCCGCGCTCGGTGCCTTTGGGATTGTCGAGCGGGCTGACACCGGTCGAGCCGCCGCCGCCGTCTCCGCCCGGCCCGCCGTCGGCCCCGATCCCCGCGTTGCCGGCATCGATGGAACCACATGCCGTGAGCATGACGGCCGCCGCCGCTCCGGCAACGATCGCGCGAGATCCACGCAGGCGCACTGCCACCCCCAGGTAAACGAGAAGTAATGCCTAGGTATAGCAAGTACCCACGAAAGTAGCGATTACGGCAAACCGCGACAGCAAGATCCGCCGACCGGCGGGCCACCCCGACGTCACTACCGACCTCCGAAACGATCAAGCGTGCCGCGCCGGAGGAGCTCAGGACGATCGCGGGCCTCATGGGGCGACCAGGCCCCCGGCCACCGGCGGAACCACCCGTCGAGCCGGAACCGCGCCGGCGACGCGGGGAGGACGAAGCGGCCCCCGGCGAGCGTGACGCTCGGCCGGGGGCCGGCCGGCGCCCCTGAGGTGCTCAGGGGCGCCGCGGTGGATCGCATTCCGCACTGGACTCAGACGCCGCGAAGGATCAGAGCCCGTTCTGGATCAGACGCCGCGGTGCGGCGAAAGCCCCGGTGGAACGAACGCCACCGCAGGTCCGACGCCACCGTGGATCAGACGCCACCGCAGGTCGGACGCCGCGATGGAACGAACGCCACCGCAGGTCCGGCGCCGCGATGGGTCAGAGCCCGTACTCCTTGGTGATGCGCTCGTGGCGCTCGACCTCGATGCCGGCGCTCCTGGCCAGGTCGAGCCAGGCCAGAGGGTGGCTCCAGCGCTCGGTGGCGTCGTCGAGCAGGGCGTCGAGCTCGACCGCCTCGACCCCCGGCGGCACGGCGATCCAGCCGTAGACGCCCTGGAGGCGCTCGCCGCTGGAGGGGTGGGTGACCGAGTAGTTCTCGTCGCTGTAGACCCACATGGGCCAGCCGCGCTCGGCCAGGACCTCGTTGAACTCGGTCCAGTCTTCCTCGCTCGGGGCGGCGCCGTCGAAGAACCAGCTGGTGTAGCCGCCCGGGCGCAGCATCGACACGCCGGCGAACGGGATGACGTAGTTCTCCTGCTCCTCGGCGTTGTCGGGCACCGGCTCCAGCGGGCGCGGGTCGATGACCACGATGTCGCCGGCGTTGTAGTCCATGCCGCGGGGCTGCGGGATGAGCAGCCGTGCGGTGGCCGGACCGGTGCGCACCGAGAGCACCTCGCGGCGGCTGCCGTCGGAGACGGGCAGGACGACCCGGACCAGGTGCCACTCTTCCTCGATGGGGCCCTCGGCGGACTCGATCGGCATGCCGAGCTTGGCCGCGCCCTCGCGCACGAGCGCCCAGTCTTCCGAGGCGGTCGCCATGACGATCATGCGCCAGACGTCCTCCTCCTCGCCGGCGTCGGACTCGACCAGCTCGCGCAGGATGGCCGCGCCCTTGACGTTGTCCCCGAGCTGCTGGGCGGCCCCGGCGAGCAGCCGGCGGGCCTCCAGCGCGACCGCGCCCTGCGCGCCGGAGGAGAGCGACTGCTCGGCCTCCGCCGCGGTCTCGGCCCAGCGCTCGCGCGCCCGGTGCAGACGGGAAAGCGCCAGGTGGGACGAGGCCGGGGGCAGCATGGCCGCGAAGCGCTCGAGCCGCTCGTCCTGCTCGGCCTCGATCAGCACACCGGTGAGGTAGGCGACGTCCTCGTCGTCCGCGGCGGCCGGGTCGGCGTCATCGACGATCGTCTTCCACAGGATGTCGGCGCCCAGCGGCGCGTACCCGAGGAAGCCGAGGGTGGTGGTGTGCCGGCGGGTGGCCTCCAGGTCGGTGCCGGACAGCGGCCACAGCCAGCCGACCCAGCGCTCGGGGTCGGCGTTGTGGCCGTCGGCGGCGTCGAAGTAGGCGACCAGCTCGGGCTGCGGGCCCGGCGGCGGGGGCGGCACGGCGGCGTCGGCCGCGGAGCGCAGAGCGGCCACCCGCTCGGGCAGCCCTTCGGTGACGCGCAGGTCGCCCAGCCACGCCTCGGCGAGGTCGGCGAGCGCGCGGACCTGCCAGACGCCCTGACGGGCCACGGCCAGTTCTCCGGCGATGAGCGCCAGCTCGACCCGCCCGCGGTGCACGCCCATCGCCTCGAAGTAGGACATCCACTGACGCAGCACCCGGCCGAGCTGCCAGGTGTTGCTGATCACCCCGTCGAGCAGGCGGACGGCCCTGGCCCACTCGACCCAGTCGCGCGGGTGCTCGCCGACCACGTCCAGGTCGGGAAGGGCCTCCAGCCCCTCGGCCTTGCGGCCCGCCGAGGCCAGCACCAGCGCGCGCAGCACCCCCTCGCGGTGGTCCTTCGCCACCGGGTCGTCCGCCGGGAACTCCTTGGCGGCGTCGAGCTCGGTGAGCGCCTCCATGGTGCGGCCGGCGGCGAGCAGGGCCCGCACACCCGCGGCCGCGAGCTCCCAGCTCACCTGCCCGTCGGCGCTCCTGCGCCCGGCAACGGCGGACTCGTAGTAGGTGACGGCCTGCTCGACCTCGCCCTTGTCGGCCAGCGCCGCGATGTACTGGGTGACCAGCCCGCAATAGGCCGGGGAGTCGGGCCGCAGGCCGTCGAGCGCGGCGCCCAGCGCGGCCAGGCGCTCGGCGGCGTACCCGGGGCCGTCGGTGTTGGCCTGGGCGACGGCCAGCGCCTCGATGGCGGCCGGAACGGAGGGACACTCTTTGGTGTCCTCACGGTGCGCGAACTCGACCAGCGCCTCGGCGTCGCCGAGGGCGGCCGCGCCCTGGGCGCGGTCGCCGATGCGGCTCACCAGGTGCCAGTGGCGGGCGAACAGCTCCAGCCAGGGCAACTCCAGCGTCTCCGCCTGCTGGGCCACCGCCGGCGCCATCACGTCGAGCTGGGCGTACCGGCCCTCGAAAGCCTGCGCGGGCAGGTCACCCAGCGCGATCGCCAGCCCGGTGTTCCCCGCTTCGTGCAGTTGCCGCTGGGTGTCTGCGACCCAGGCCCAGATGTCCACGTCCATGGCAGGTCAGTCTGCCAGTTCACAGAGCATGTCCCAAACATGCGGGCGGTGCGGTGGGGATAACTCGCCGCGCGCCCCGCCGGGCGGGCGGCCGGTGTCAGAGGAGGTGAGCGGCGGGGATGTCGCCGGAGGCCACCAGGACGGCCGGGCCGGTCAGCAGGCTGGTGTTCTCTGTGAGCGTCACCGACAGCAGGCCGCCGGGAACCTCGACCGCCCAGGTGCCCAGCGGGTCGCCGCCGAGCCGGGCCGCCGCGACCGCCGCCGCCACCGCGCCGGTGCCGCAGGACGGCGTCTCGCCGGAGCCGCGCTCGTAGACCCGCATGACGACCCGGCGCTCCCCCACCGCGTTGAGCAGTTCGACGTTGACGCCCTGGGGGAACACCGCCGGGTCGAACGCCGGCGGGGCCGACAGGTCGAGCTGGGTGACCGGCTCGCCGGTGACGCAGGCCAGATGGGGGTTGCCCATGTCGATGACGAGCCCGTCGTACTCCTTGAGGCCGATGCCGGCCTTGCTCTCGCCGAGCACCTTGGGCATGCCCATGTCGACGGTGACGTCGCCCTCGCGGTCGAGCCTTACGCGGCGCACGCCCGCCCGGGTGACGACGTCGAACTCGCCCGGATCGGCCAGGCCGGCGTCCACGAGGTAGCGCGCGAAGACCCGCAGGCCGTTGCCGCACATCTCGGCCATGCTGCCGTCGGCGTTGCGGTAGTCCATGAACCACTCGGCGGTGGTGGGGGCGCCGGCCTCGCGGGCGCGCTCGGCGATCTGCACGGCCTCGGGGCTCAGCTTGACCGGCACCACCCGCAGGACGCCGTCGCCGCCGCCGATGCCGGCCCGCCGGTCGCACAGCTCGGCGATCAACGGGGCGTGCAGATCGAGCCCGCCGTCACGGTCGGGGAGGATGACGAAGTCGTTCTGGGTGCCGTGGCCCTTGACGAAGCGCATGTCACCACATCCTACGCCCCGACGAGGGCCAGCGATCGTTCCAGCAGGTCCGGGGCGTCGAAGGGCAGCCAGACGACGCGGGGGTCGCGCCGGAACCACGACTGCTGGCGCCGGGCGAACCGCCGGGTGGCCCTGACGGTCTCCTCGCGGGCCTGCTCCTCGGTCCACTCTCCGTCGAGGAACCGCAGCACCTGCGCGTAGCCGAGGGCACGGCCGGCCGTACGGCACTCGGGGAGCCCCCGCGCGGCCAGCGTCCTGACCTCCTCGACCAGCCCGGCCGCCCACATGCGGTCCACGCGGAGCGCGATGCGCTCGTCCAGCACCGGCCGCGGCACCTCGACCCCGATCTGCACGCTTTCGTACACCGCGTCGTAGGAGGGCATCGTGGCCGAGAACGGCTGCCCGGACAGCTCGATGACCTCAAGGGCGCGCACGATGCGCCGGCCGTTGCTCGCGAGCACGGCCTCGGCGGCGACCGGGTCGCGTTCTTTCAGTCGCTGGTGGAGCGCCTCAGGGCCGGCCTCGGCCAGCTCGGCCTCCAGCCTGGCGCGGATGCCCGGGTCGGTGCCGGGGAAGCGCAGGTCGTCCAGGGCCGCCCGCACGTACAGCCCGGAGCCGCCCACCAGGACCGGCACCGTGCCCCTGGCCACCATGGCGTCGATCAGCGGGCGGGCCATGCTCTGGTACTCGGCCACGCTGGCCGTCTCGGTGATGTCCCAGACGTCCAGCAGGTGGTGCGGGACGCCGCGCCGCTCGGCGAGGGTGAGCTTGGCCGTCCCGATGTCCATGCCGCGGTAGAGCTGCATGGAGTCGGCGTTGACCGCCTCGCCGCCCAGGCGCAGGGCCAGGTCCACGGCCAGGTCGGACTTGCCCGCCGCGGTCGGCCCGACGACCGCCACCACCGGAGGACGCCCGCGCCGCCGCTCGCCGTTCATCACAGCTCCCAGTCGAGGGTGGGCGGGAGATGGCCTTCGAGGGTCAGCAGCCAGCGCTTGGAGTCGACGCCGTCACCGCCGCTGAACCCGCCCAGGCCGTTGCCCGCGACGACGCGATGGCACGGCACGATGATCGGGATGGGGTTGCTTCCCATGACCGACCCGATGGCGCGGGCCGGGACGCCCGCGCCGCTGCTCACCGCCAGCTCGCCGTACGTCGTCACCTTCCCGTAGGCGACGCTCTGGTACAGCGTGCCGAGCACGCGCCGCTGGAGCGCGGACATCAGGCGCCAGTCGACCGGAACCGTGAACCCGGTGAGCCGCCCGGCGAAGTAGGCGGCCAGCTCCTCGCGGGCAAGGGCGGTGCGGCCGGGGTCGTCCACCGCGCGGGCGCCGAGCCGGTCGAGGATCTCACGGCGGACCCGGTCGCCGTCCTGGAAGGCCGTGGCCGCCACGCCGTCCGAGGTGAGGGCCGCCAGCACGTCACCGAGCGGTGTCGGCACGCTGCCGAAGGCGACGTCTACCATTCGATCATGTCCATCCGCGCGTCGGTCGCGGGAACGGCCCTCGCCGTCCCCCTGTCTTCACCGTAACCACACTCGGAGGCGCCCTCGTCCCGATCGGAGGGACGGCCTACCCGAGGCTCCAGCGGGCCACCAGGTATCCGACGCCGTAGGGGGCGTCGTGGTAGAGCAGCTCCCCGCGCGGCCGGGCCTCCCCGGCCGCACCGGCGAGCACCTGGAACGCCGCCCGCCCCGCCACCCACAGCTCGGCCGCCTCGGCGGCGTCCAGCGCGGCCAGGGCCCGGGCGTCCGCGCCGCAGAGTGCCCGCGCGAGCGCCTCGTCGTAGGCCTCGGCGCGTGGATCATGGTAGCCCGGGGACTTGACGGTCAGCTTGGCCGAGCCGTCGCCCATGACCAGCAGGCCCACCCGCCCGGCCCGTCCCGCCAGCTCCGCGCCCGCGCGCAGGCACTCCTGCGGCGAGGATCCGGAGGGCACCGCCTGGTACCCGGCCACCGGGCCGGCGCCGGCCAGGTCGGCGAGCAGCCGGCCGACGGTCAGCGACAGCGGCAGGACGGGCGTCCCGGCGCCGGTGCGGACGTCGGCGCCCCAGGGGGCGAGGCTTCCCGCGGCGTCCGGGCCGTACGCGACCGGCTCGGCGATCTCCTCGGCGGCGCCGACGGCGATGAGCACGTCCGGCGCCGCCTCGGCGAGCGACCGGAGCGCCGACACGCACGCCTCCCGGAGCCCGTCCAGCTCCGGCGCGGCCGCGCCCGCGAGTTCGGGCGCGATCAGCGGAGGATGCGGGCACACGGCCGCGGCGACGAGCACAAGATCAGGCTAGCCCCGCCCGTCCACCGAGCGAGCGCCGGGGCACACACGGGCCGGCAGGTCCGTCGGGGATCCGGACCGGCCCTGACACGCGACGCGGACGGGCCGGTCACGCCCGGCGGGATCACAGCAGGCCGAGGACGGGCCGGCGTCGCGCGGGAGAACACGGACGGGCCGGCCGGGTCCGTGGGGAACCCGGCCGGCCCGTCACGGGCGTCGGCGGCCGGGGATCAGGTGCCGCCGAAGTCCTGGGTCCACCAGGGGCCGCCACTGCCGAAGTGCACGCCCACGCCGATGGCCTTGAGCTTGCAGTTCATGATGTTGGCGCGGTGACCGGGGCTGTTCAGCCAGCCCTGCACCACGGCCGCCGGCGTGGCCTGGCCGCGCGCGATGTTCTCGGCGAACATGTTGGAGCTGTAGCCGGCCGCCTTGATGCGGTCCCACGGAGAGCGCCCGTCGGCCGAGGTGTGGTCGAAGTACCCCTTGGCCGCCATGTCGTCGGAGTGGCCGCGGGCGGCCGCCCGCAGGTGCTCGTCGATGCGCAGCGGGCCGCAGCCCTGCTCCTGCCTGGCGGCGTTCGTCAGGCGCGCCACCTCGTTCTCGGCGGCCACGACCGACGAGGACCCGCCCGTCGACTTGGTCGGGCTCTTCGACGGCTTCGGCGTCGGCCGGGGAGACGGCTTGGCGGGGGGCCGGGGAGAGGGCCGGGGGGACGGCTTGGTCGAGGGCTTGGACGAGGGCTTCGCGGACGGCGACGCCGAAGGCTTGGCCGACGGCGACGCGGACGGCCCGGGACCGGGGTCGTCGCCGAGCCCCGCTGACCGTCCTGGCTGCTGCGGGTAGGGCTCGACGTAGCCCGCCGGACCGTCCGGGCCGGGGCCGCCGCTCTGGCCTTCGGCCTGCTGATCGGTCTTCGTGCCGGTCTGGCCGGTCATCTTCTGCTTGGTCTCGACCTTTCCGACCGGCTCGGCCTGGTCGGCGTGCGGCGCGGACTGCGTGCCGCCCTCGTCGGCCTGTCCGGAGCCGGCGGAGCCGTCGGCACCGCCGCCCGAACCGGTCGAACCCGGCGAACCGCCGTCGCCCGAGGAGGCGTCGCCGTCGGACGCGTCGTCCGAGGTGGCGTCGTCCGCCGAGTCGTCCGCAGCGTCGTCCCCGGCAGCCGCGACGTCGCCGGAGCCCGGTCCCTGCTCGGACGAGCGCTGGCTCACCGGCTCGGACCCGCCGGTCAGCGTGATGACCCCTCCGGCGGTGACGGCGGCGGCGAGCACGGCCGCCGCGGCGCAGATGGCGAGGGTGCGCTTCCGGGAGCCCGATGGGGAGGGGGGCTCGGACGAGAGGTACTCGGGGGGCAGTGCAGAGCTGGACTCGTTGTAGCGGCCCGGCGACGGATGGTCGTGCCGATCCATGTGGTGACTCCTGCGGCCTATCGGGGGGAAAGCACTCCGGCTTCCGCGGGCGGTCGTCACACTAGCCCCATAGGACGAATTACCGCACCTCAATCACGGAAGAATCACGACTTGTCATCACTTGGACCGATCTCATGTCGAACTGTGACGCCGCGCGGCGGCGTGGCGGTGATCTTCGGATTGCTGGGGCTCGGCGTGATCCTCGGTACCGGCGCCTGCGCGCCGGGATCCTCGGCGGCACCGCCTGATCCGGCTTCCCGGTCAGTGCGCGCGCAGGCCGTCCCGACACCCCGTCCGGGCTCCGGGACGGGTCCGGGTGAGCGCGCCGCGCTCGGCGGATTATTCGAACACCGGGAAAGACGAGGTCAGCCGCCGTCCGTCTCCCCCGGACCGCGGCCGAGCGCGCCCGAGCGCGGATGGACCGAGGCGATGCCGCCCCCCGGACGGCCGCCGGCGGCCGAAGACGGGCGCGCCCCCGAGACGAGCCGGCGCGGCGACGGAGCCCGGGCTGAGGGCGGCCCGTCGGGAAGGCATGGCGGGCGCCGTCGCGGGCGCCCGGTGACGGACGGAGGGCGGCTCCCCGACCGGCGCCCCGGCCCCCTGGAGCTCGTGGACCGTCCCAAACCTCCACCGGGGGCCCGGCGACCTCCCCGCCCCGCGCCGCCCGCGCCGCCCGCGTCCCGGCGCCCGAGCGCACCCCCCGAGCACCGCGACCAGCCAGAACCGCCCACGGACTCACGAGCCCGCCCCGCGCCCACCCCGGCGCCGGCGCCTCCGCCCCGCCGTCCCGGCGGACCCGAGAAGCCCGGCGGGCCCGCCCGCCGGACGCCGAACCCCTGCGCCACCTTCACCGACTTCCGCAGGGACTACTGCGAACGCCTCATCCACGGCATGGCCGGCACGGCCGGCCCGTCAACTCAGGCACGGGCGGACGACGCCCCGGCGCCCGAGGAAGGCACACGGAACACCGCGACGCCCACAGAGGACATGCGAGGCGCCGGCGTACCCACACAAGGCGAGTACGGCGGCGTACCCACACAACGCGAGAACGGCGCCGAGGCGCTCACGCAAGGCGGGGAAGGCGCCGACGTGCCCGCGGAGCGCGTGCCGGGGACCGGCGAGGACGCGGTGTTGATCGTCGTGGAGGTGGGGTGAACGGGCTCGGTCAGGCGCGGCGGAGTGAGGGCATGCCGAGCGACACCGTGCCCGGGCCGCTCGCGCCGCCGCCGGTGCCGCAGGCCGCGCTCTCTCTGGCCTCCCACGCGTCGCCGGCGCGCGTGCGCCTCAGCCCCAGCGCGGGGCCGTCGGCCACCAGGTGGTGCGGCGCGGCGTAGGTGACCTCGACGGTGACCATGTCCCCCGGCCGCGGCGGAGCGGCGTCGGCGCCACCGTCACGCAGGGTGGGCACGAAGTGCACCAGGCGGTTGTCGGGCGCGCGGCCGGACATGCGCTGCGTCGCCTCGTCCTTGCGGCCCTCGCCCTCGGCGACCAGCACCTCCAGGGTGCGCCCCACCTGGGCCTTGTTCTCGGCCCACGAGATGTCGTTCTGCAGGGCGACCAGCCGCTCGTAGCGCTCCTGGACGACCTCCTTGGGCACCTGGCCGTCCATGGTGGCCGCAGGGGTGCCCGGCCGGATGGAGTACTGGAAGGTGAAGGCGTTGGCGAAGCGCGAGGCGCGGACGACGTCCAGGGTGGCCTGGAAGTCCTCCTCGGTCTCGCCGGGGAAGCCGACGATGATGTCGGTGGAGATCGCGGCGTCCGGCATGGCGGCGCGCACCCGCTCGATGATGCCGAGGTAGCGCTCGGCCCGGTAGGAGCGGCGCATGGCCTTCAGCACGCGGTCGGAGCCCGACTGCAGCGGCATGTGGAGCTGGTGCATGACGTTCGGCGTCTCGGCCATGGCGGCGATGACGTCGTCGGTGAAGGCCGCAGGGTGCGGGGAGGTGAAGCGCACCCGCTCCAGGCCCTCGACGTCGCCGCAGGCGCGCAGCAGCTTGCCGAAGGCGAGCCGGTCGCCGAACTCCACCCCGTAGGTGTTGACGTTCTGCCCGAGGAGCGTGACCTCAAGGACGCCGAGGTCGACCAGGGAGCGCACCTCGCCGAGGACGTCGCCGGGGCGGCGGTCCTTCTCCTTGCCGCGCAGCGCCGGGACGATGCAGAAAGTGCAGGTGTTGTTGCACCCGACCGAGACGGACACCCACGCGGCGTAGGGCGACTCGCGCTTGGTCGGCAGGGTGCTCGGGAAGACCTCGAGCGACTCCTTGATCTCGACCTGGGCCTCCTGCGCGATGCGGGCCCGTTCGAGCAGCACCGGCAGCGAACCGATGTTATGGGTGCCGAAGACCACGTCGACCCACGGGGCCTTGCGGACGATCTCGCCCTGGTCCTTCTGCGCCAGGCAGCCTCCCACGGCGATCTGCATGCCCGGGTTGCGCATCTTGGCCGGCCGCAGATGGCCGAGGTTGCCGTACAGCCGGTTGTCGGCGTTCTCGCGCACGGCGCAGGTGTTGAACACGACCACGTCGGCCGTCTCGCCCTCGCCCGGGCGGACGTACCCGGCGTCCTCCAGCAGGCCGGAGAGCCGCTCTGAGTCGTGGACGTTCATCTGGCACCCGTACGTGATGACCTCGTACGTGCGGGTGCGCTCCTCGGTGACAGTCATCTCAACAGACAAGGGTAGGCGCTCCTCGCGGCCGCGCGCACGCGGAGCGCCCCGGCGCCGCCTCGCAGGCGGCCGGCGTCCCCGTGCCTGATGAATCGTTCCATCCGCCGGGGCGTCCCGTCGTGACCAGGCCGTGATGCGATCGGTACCGCCTGGTTAGTGACCAGTGCCCCGGACCACTTACGTTGTCCACCATGGAGGACAACGGGGACGCGACTCCTCTCGTCAGAGTCGAGAACGTCAACAAGAACTTCGGTGCCCTGCACGTGCTCAGGGACATCAACCTGACGGTCTCCCGGGGGGAGGTCGTCGTGGTGATCGGCCCTTCCGGGGGCGGGAAGTCGACGCTGTGCCGCGCCATCAACAGGCTGGAGACCATCGACTCGGGCACGATCGTCTTCGACGGGCAGCCGCTGCCCTCCGAGGGGAAGGCGCTGGCCCGGCTGAGATCCGACGTCGGGATGGTGTTCCAGTCCTTCAACCTGTTCGCGCACAAGACGATCCTCGAGAACGTCACCCTCGGCCCGGTCAAGGTCAGGGGCGTGCCGCGCGAGCAGGCCGAGAAGCGCGGCATGGAACTGCTCGAACGGGTGGGCATCGCCAGCCAGGCGGGCAAGTACCCCGCCCAGCTCTCGGGCGGCCAGCAGCAGCGGGTGGCCATCGCCCGCGCGCTGGCGATGGACCCCAAGATGATCCTGTTCGACGAGCCCACCTCCGCCCTGGACCCCGAGATGGTCCAGGAGGTGCTCGACGTCATGATCGAGCTCGCGCGCGAGGGCATGACGATGGTGGTGGTCACCCACGAGATGGGCTTCGCCCGCCGGGCCGCCAACCGCGTCGTGTTCATGGCCGAGGGCCAGATCGTGGAGGAGAACACCCCCGACGAGTTCTTCACTAATGCCCGCACGGACAGGGCCAAGGACTTCCTGTCCAAGATCCTGACACACTGACCTGGGCCGTGGACGCGCACGGGCGGCCCGAACGGCAGGCGGCACGGGGCCGCCGCGCCGCCGCACTCCAAGATCGCCCGAGCGAGCACCTAACGTCTCGCGATCACGGGTCGGCAAGGTGGGGCGAGGAAGGCCGTCCGTCCGCACGTCGCCCGTGCGAGAACCGCTCGTCCGCACGCACCGCCGGTCACGCCGTTCCGCACCTGGAACACCGCAGGTCACGCTGTTCGCACGTCACGCTCTTCGCAGGTCACGCACGTCGCACGTCGCACGTCGCGCTCGTCACGCTGTTACGCACGTCACCAAGAAAGCTGAGGTACACGCATATGCGTTCACGACGGTTCGGGGCCCTGCTCCTGTCCGCCGCGGCACTGGCCGGCAGCCTCGCCGCCTGCGGCAACAGCGGCCCGACGACGGCTCTCCAGAAGGCCAAGGACGACAAGAAGCTCACCATCGGCGTCAAGTACGACCAGCCGGGCATGGGCCTGAAGAAGCCGGACGGCACGGTCGAGGGCTTCGACGTCGACGTGGCCACCTACCTGGCCGGCAAGCTCGGCGTCCCGCCGGAGGGCATCACCTGGAAGGAGGCGCGTTCGGCCAACCGCGAGACCTTCCTGCAGCAGGGCCAGGTCGACCTGATCGTCGCCACCTACTCGATCACCGAGGCGCGCAAGCCCAAGGTGACCTTCGCCGGCCCGTTCTACGTCGCCCACCAGGACACGCTGGTGCGCGCCGACGACTCCTCGATCAACTCCCTGGACACCCTCAAGGGCAAGCGCATCTGCCAGGTCAGCGGCTCCAACTCCTGGAAGAACATCGCCGAGGGCACCAACAAGGAGAACAAGAAGGTCGACGTCCAGCTCGTCCCGGCCGGCGCCTACGACGAGTGCATCACCAAGCTCAAGGGCAACGCGATCGACGCGGTGACCACCGACGACATGATCCTCGCCGGCTACGCCAAGCGCGAGGGCTCCTCGCTCAAGGTCACCGGCGCCCCGTTCACCGACGAGAAGTACGGCGTCGGCCTGAAGAAGGGCGACAAGGAGACCTGCGAGGCCGTCAACAAAGCCATCACCGAGATGTACTCCGACGGGACGATCCAGAAGCTGTTCGACAAGCACTTCTCGGGCACCGGTCTGAAGTTCACCGCGACCGGCGCGCCGCCTGCCGAGGGCTGCAGCTGATCCCCTGTCCACGCGCCGGTGAGGTCACCTCACCGGCGCTCCCCGTCTCCGGTGGAGCCCGATGGAATCGATTCTCGACTTCAGCCCCCTCGTCGAACAGTTCGGCACGATCCTCACCGGTTTCTGGTCGACGATCCGCCTGACCCTGATGAGCGCGATTTTGGCGCTGATCCTCGGCACGGTCCTGGTCGCGATGCGGGTGTCCCCCACGCCCGTGCTCCGCGCCGCCGGGACGATCTACGTCAACACCCTGCGCAACACCCCTCTCACGCTGGTGCTGCTGCTGTGCGCGCTCGGCCTGAGCGACACCCTGCAACTGTCGCTGTCGGGTGACTCGGCCACCAACTACTACTGGTGGGCGACGCTCGGCCTGTCGGCCTACACCGCCGCTTTCGTCTGCGAGGCGCTGCGGGCCGGCATCAACACCGTGCCCTCCGGCCAGGCGGAGGCCGCCCGCGCCATCGGGCTGACCTTCACCCAGTCGCTGCGCATGGTCGTGCTCCCGCAGGCGTTCCGCTCGGTGATCGCGCCGCTCGGCAGCATCCTGATCGCGCTCACCAAGAACACCACCATCGTGATCGTCGCCGGCTACATCGAGGCGTCGGCGGTCATGAAGCAGATGTTCGACGACTACGGGGGCACGCTGCCGATCTTCCTCGGGTTCGCCGCCGGGTACATGGTCCTCACCCTGCCCACCGGGTTCTTCTTCGGCTGGCTGGCCAAGCGGATGGCGGTGGCCCGATGAGCACGAGCGTCCTGTTCGACGTCCCCGGCCCCCGGGCCCGGCTGCGCAACAACGTCCTGACCCTCCTGTCGGCCGTCGTGGTGCTCGGCATCGCTCACCTGCTGATCAAGGGACTGGCCGACAAGGGACAGTTCGCCGGGCGGCTGTGGGAGCCGTTCCTGCGACTGGACGTGTGGACCGGGCAGATCCTCCCCGGCCTGCTCGCCACGCTCCAGGCCGCGATCGTCTCGGCCGTGCTCGCGCTGGTCTTCGGCGTCGTCTTCGGGCTCGGCAGGCTGTCCGACCATGCCTGGATCCGCAGGCCGGCGGGCGCGGTCGTGGAGTTCTTCCGCGCCATCCCGCTGCTGCTGCTCATCTTCTTCGCCCAGGCCGGGCCGGCGACCATGAGCGGCTACACCCTCAGCGTGCCGGCGTTCGCCGCCGTGGTCGTCGGCCTGACGCTGTACAACGGGTCGGTGCTGGCCGAGGTGTTCCGCGCGGGCATCCAGGCCGTGCCGAAGGGCCAGTCGGAGGCCGGGTACGCCCTCGGGCTGCGCAAGGGCGGCGTCATGCGGCTCATCCTGCTGCCGCAGGCCACCACGGCGATGATGCCGGCCATCGTCAGCCAGATGGTCGTCCTGCTCAAGGACACCGCGCTCGGCTGGGTGATCGCCTACGAGGAACTGCTCAACTTCGGGCTCAAGCAGATCCCGGCCAACTTCGGCAACCTCATCCCGAGCGCGATCGTCATCTCGCTGGTGTACATCGCGATCAACCTGGCGCTGAGCTACCTCGCCAACGTGCTCGAGCGGCGCAGCAGGCGTAGCCGCCGTACGAGCGCGGGCGTCGTCACCGCTCCGGCGGCGGTCGGCGTCGGGGTCGAGACCGGAGTCTGACCCGCCTTCGCCGACGGCCGGGGTCCCCTGCGGACCCCGGCCGTTCGCGTTCCTCCGCCCCAGGTACGTCGGAGGAGGAAAACATCCCGCCTCGGCGTGCTTTGCGGTGATACGTGAAACACGATCAGTGGCGTAGCCGCCACGCGGAGCGGGGTTTTCCGGCAGGATGCGGCTATGCCCCCCGATCGCACGTCCGGGCACCCGCGGTCGCCGTTCGGTGCCTGGCCCTCGCCGATCTCCACCGCCGACGTCGTCCGCTACGGACTGCGTCCCGGATACCCCACCGCGCACTCCGGACAGATCTGGTGGGAGGAGGACCGCCCCACAGAAGGCGGGCGGCGCACCCTGGTCCACCACGCGGCGGGCGGCGCCCGGCGCGAGCTGCTCAGCCCTCCCTGGGACGCCCGCACCCGCGTCCACGAGTACGGCGGACGTTCCTACGCCGTGGCGCCCGGGGTCGGCGTCGTGTTCGCCGGCCACGCCGACCAGCGGCTCTACCTGGTCCGCGACGACGAGTCCGGGCCGGCGCGCGGGCCGGTGGCGATCACCCCCGAGCCGGACGCGCCCGCCGCCCTGCGCTACGCCGACCTCACCGTGCACGGCGACGAGGTGTGGTGCGTCCAGGAGCGCCACGCCGGCGGCGGGAAGGTCGTGCGGTCCATCGTCTCGATCCCCCTGCGCGACGGCGGTGAGCCCCGGCAGCGCGTCACGGGCAGCGACTTCTACGCCTCTCCCTCCATCTCGCCCGACGGCGAGCACCTCGCCTACATCTGCTGGGACCACCCCCGCATGCCCTGGACCGGCACCGAGCTGCGGGTCACCCGGCTCGCCGACGGCGCCTCGCGTCAGATCATGGGCGGCGCCGCGGAGTCCGTGCTCGCCCCCCGCTGGAAGGACGCCTCCACGCTGTACGCCCTGTCCGACCGGTCGGGGTGGTGGAACCTGTACGAGATCGGCGGCGGCGCGCCGCGCCCGCTCTACCCGGCCGAGGAGGAGTTCGCGTGGGCGCCCGCCGAGCTCGGCGGCGCCCCGTACGCCGTGCTGGCCGACGGCAGGCTCGCCGTTCTACACGGCAGGCCCGACCTGCGGCTCGGTGTGCTCGACCCGCGCAGCGGCGTCCTCACCGACCTCGACCTGCCCTACGACGGCTGGGTGCCGTGCCTCAGCGCCGACGGCGCCACCGTGTGCGGCGTCGCCTACGGGGCTCGGGTGCCCCGGTCGGTGGTGCGGGTCGACACCGCCACGGGCCGCGCCGAGAGCGTGCGCAGCGACACCGGCGCGCTTCCCGACCCCGCCTACCTGCCGTCCTGCCGGCCGGTGGAGATCCGCGGCCGTTCGGGACGGCGGGTGCACGCCTACGTGTACCCGCCCGCCAACCCCACGGTGAGCGCCGGGGAGGCCGCGCCGCCGTACGTGGTGTTCGTCCACGCGGGCCCCGCCTCCCACGCCACCTCGGCCCTGGACCTGCGCAAGGCGTTCTTCACCAGCAGGGGCATCGGCATCATCGACGTCAACCACGGCGGCTCCACCGGGTACGGCCGCGCCTACCGCGACCGGCTGCGGGGCCACTGGGGCGTCATCGACGTGGAGGACACCATCGCCGCCGCCGAGTGGCTCCTGTCGGACGGGCACGCCGACCCGGCCCGCATCGCCGTCAGGGGCGTCGGCGCGGGCGGCTGGACCACCATGGCGGCCTGCTGCTCCTCCGGGCTGTTCTGCGGCGGCGTGGCGATCGCCGGCGTCAGCACCCTGGGGCCGCTGTCCGCCTCGACGCACGACTTCGAGTCGCGGTACACCGAGTGGCTCGTCGGCCCGGCGGACCCTCTGCTCTACGCCTCGCGCGAGCCGCTGGCACGGAGCGGTCAGATCGACTGCCCGATGCTGCTGCTGCAGGGCCAGGACGACCCCGTGGTGCCGCCGGCGCAGTCGGAGGCGTTCGTGGCCGCGCTGAACGAGCGCGGGGTACCGTGCGTCTACCTGGCCTTCGAGGGCGAGGGGCACGAGTTCCGCAGAGCCGAGACCAAGAGCGCCGCGCTCGCCGCCGAGCTGTCCTTCTATCAGCGCCTGTTCCGCCTCTGACCTTCCCGGCGGTGCCCGTCCCCGTCTCAGGGCCTCCACGTGAGCGGAGCCGGTTCGGCGGGCACGGAGCCAGCGGGCACGAGGCCGGCACTGCCCAGATCACCGCGGCCCGGCCGGCGGGCGAAAGCCGGCGCGGTCGAGGCCGGCGCGGTCGAGGTCAGCGGGCGAACTCGGTGGCGCGCGACTCGCGGACGACGGTGATGCGGATCTGACCCGGGTAGGTCAGCTCCTCCTCCACCTGCTTGGCGACGTCGCGGGCGATCACCTGCGCCTGGATGTCGTCGATGGCCTCCGGGCGCACCATGACCCTGATCTCGCGGCCGGCCTGCATCGCGAAGACCTTCTCGACCCCGTCGTAGGACTGCGCGATCTCCTCCAGGCGCTCCAGGCGCTTGACGTAGGCCTCCAGCGACTCCCTGCGCGCGCCGGGACGGCTGCCGCTGATCGCGTCGGCGGCCTGGGTCAGCACCGCCTCGACCGTGCGGACCTCGACCTCGTTGTGGTGCGCCTCGATGGCGTGCACGACGTCCTCGTGCTCGCCGTAGCGCCGGGCGATCTCGGCGCCGATGAGGGCGTGGCTGCCCTCGACCTCGTGGGTGAGCGCCTTGCCGATGTCGTGCAGCACCGTGCACCGCTTGAGCAGCATCGGGTCCAGACGCAGCTCGGAGGCCATGATGCCGGCGATGTGCGCCGACTCGATGAGGTGCTTGAGGACGTTCTGCCCGTAGGAGGTGCGGTAGCGGAGCTGGCCGAGCAAGGTGATGAGCTCGGGATGCATGTCGGTGATGCCGAGCTCGACCAGCGCGTCCTCGCCGGCCCGGACGCACAGGTCCTTGACCTCCTCCTTGCTGCGCTCGTAGGCCTCCTCGATGCGCTGGGGATGGATGCGGCCGTCCAGGACGAGCTTCTCCAGCGTGAGCCGCGCCGTCTCGCGCCGCACCGGGTCGAAGCAGGACAGCAGCACGGCCTCGGGAGTGTCGTCGATGATCAGGTTGACGCCGGTGGTGGACTCGAAGGCCCGGATGTTGCGACCCTCGCGGCCGATGATGCGGCCCTTCATCTCGTCGCCGGGCAGGTGCAGCACGCTGACCACCGACTCGGCGGTCTGCTCGGTGGCCACCCGCTGCACGGCCAACGTGACGATCTTGCAGGCGCGCTTCTCGCCCTCTTTGCGGGCCTCGCCCTCGATCTCTCGGACGATCAGCGCCGCCTCGCGCTTGGCCTGGTTCTCGATGGTCATCACCAGCTCGGCCTTGGCCTGATCGGCGGTCAGCCCGGCGACCCGCTCGAGCACCTCGCGGCGCTTGTCCTCGACGTGGTCGAGCTCGGCGCGGCGGTCGGCGAGCTGGGACTCGGTCTCGGCGAGCTCCCTGCCGCGCTCGGCCTGCCTGCGGGCCTCCTCGTCCAGACGCTGCTCGCGCTCGGCCAGGCGGTTCTCGCGGCGCTCGAGGTCGGACCTGAGCTCCTTCAGCTCGTGCTTGAGGGAACGGGTCTCATCTTCGACCTCCTTGCGCATCCGCAGGGCGCCCTCGGCGGCGGCCTCGGCCCGGCGGAGCATCTCCCCGGCGTCCGACTCGGCCTTCACACGGATCTCGACGCCTTCGCGGCGGGCCTGCTCCAGCTCGGACTGGACGTCGGCGATCTCCTCGGCGGTGGGCCCCCGCGTGCCGGACCGGCCGGCACCGGTGCGGCGTATCAGCACGACGAGCGTGACAATCGCGACAAGCGCCAGCAGGACAACGGCTATCGCCAGCATGATCACGACTGTCGAACCCATGCGCGCCCACCCCTCCTCGCGTCGCGAGCTTCAGCACGCGAGGGTTACACGCACAGCACGGACCAGCCCGACCGGGCGATCCTGGTCAGACGAATATGTCCAACGCGTCGGCGCCAAGGCGCCGGTCCGCTGGGTGTGATCGGTCTTGATCGTCCGTCGTGCACCGTTATGGCAATCCGCACTGCGCGGAGTAACTCCTCACTGTGGTCGAGATTAAGCGTCAGAGAGGTAACGAGCAAGCAAAGTCCGCCCGTCAAGCCAGTTTTGTCCTCTCACAGGAACGGGCGCTCGACGGCGCTGCGCCGGATTTATCCCGATATGCAGCGGTAAGTTGTGAAAACGATCTTCTGTCGAGTGACGGAGGTCTCCTTGGTGGTCCGTCTGGTCCTCGACCCGATTCGGGAGATTTTCCGGGCGTCCGGCACGATCCGGGGACGCCGGGGTATGGGGCGGCCATGGTACAGATCGGTTACTCGCTGATGTGCGAGCAGACACCGCCCAAGCGGCTCGTCGAGGACGCCGTCGCCGCCGAGCGCGCGGGGTTCGACTACGAGACCATCTCCGACCACTACTTCCCGTGGCTGGAGGACATGGGCCACTCCCCTTACGCCTGGTCGGTGCTGGGAGCGGTGGCGAACGCCACCGAGCACATCCCCTTCATGACCTACGTCACCTGCCCGATCATGCGCTACCACCCCGCCGTGGTGGCACAGAAGGCCGCGACGATGGGCGCGCTGTCGGACGAGCGGTTCACCCTCGGCCTCGGCGCGGGCGAGCACCTCAACGAGCACGTCGTCGGGCGGGGCTGGCCGCCGGTCAACATCCGCCACGAGATGTTCGGCGAGGCCATCGAGATCATCCAGGCCCTGTTCGGCGGCGAGTACGTCAGCTACCGCGGCGACCACTTCACGATCGACTCCGCCAAGCTGTACGACCTGCCCGCCGAGCCGGTGCCCGTCGGCATCGCCGCCTCGGGGGCGCAGTCGGTGGACCTCGCGGCCGAGTACGGCGACGCGCTCATCGCCGTCCAGCCCGACGCCGACCTGGTGTCCCGCTTCCACGCCACCGGCGGCGCCGGCAAGCCCGTGTACGGCCAGCTCGCGGTCTCCTACGACACCGACGTCCAGGCCGCCACCGAACGGGCCCACCGGCTCTGGAAGTGGTTCTCAGCCGGGTGGAAAGTGCTGTCAGAGCTGCCCGGTCCGGTGAATTTCGAGGCCTATGCGCAGTTCGTCCGCCCGGAGGACGTGACCAAGAACGTCCCGTGCGGCTCCGACGTCGACGCGGTCGTCCGCGCCGTCAAGGAGTTCACCGACGCCGGCTTCACCCACGTGGCCCTGGTGCAGATCGGCGCGGACCACCAGCACGAGTTCCTCGCCTGGGCCGAGAAAGAACTCCTCCCAGCCCTCCGCGACCTCAGCTGATCACCCGCCCGAGATCGAGGTCGACATCCACCTCGAACCCGATAGAGGTCCGCAGCCGCTTGCGATGGATACCCGTCGGGACATAAGCCCGCACGGCCGGCTCCAGCTCGAAGGTGTAGACGACCGGCGCCTCATCTTCCTGCTCGATCCGCCAGAGGAAGCGGATGCCGGCGTTGGAGTATTTGATCGGTTTGGTCGTGCGGTCTCGCTCGGCGGACTCCGGCGACACCACCTCGACCACCAGGTGAACGTCCTCCGGCCTGAACGACGTCGTCGCGAGGCTCGTCATCGCCGTGCGCTTGACCAGGAGGATGTCAGGCTCCGGACGTTGCCGGAGACCAAGGGTCACGCTCATCTCCCGGGCCACGACCAGATCGTCGGGCGGGTCGAGCTCACGCTCGAGAAGCCGGAGCATGAGCATGTGGAAGGCGCTCTGCGGCGACATCATGATGAGTGATCCATCGATCAGTTCGACGTGCCGGGGCGCGCCGGGAGGAAGATGATCGAGCATGTCGGCCGTCCAGCCGCCGGGCGGCCCCGGATAGAACCAGTCGGGAAGCGCCGTCGACATCTGGTTCCTCCCCACCTGCGCGATCACGTGGCACTACCATCCTGCCACGGATCGTGACAGCGGGTCACTCGAAGACACCCGAGAGGTCACCCGCCGCCACAGCGGGTCACTCGAAGGCGTCGGGGAGGTCGTCCGTGGGGTGGCCTTCCCCTTCAAGGGCCTCACGGACGACGCGGTAGGCGAGGCCGCCGGAATAGCCCTTGCGGGCGAGCATGCCGGCGAGCCGCCGCACCCGCGCGGCCGGTTCGAGGTGACGGGTGCCGGAGAGCTTGCGGGCGACGAGCCGGCGCGCGGTCTCCAGCTCCTGGTCGGGGTCGAGCTGGTCGACGGCGTCACGCACGGTCTCTTCGTCCACGCCCCGGGTGCGCAGCTCGGCGGCGAGCGCTCGCCGGGCCAGCCCCCGCCCGGCATGCCGTGAGGTGACCCACGCCTCCGCGAACGCCTCGTCGTCGATCAGGCCGACGTCGGAGAAGCGGGCGAGGACGGCCTCAGCCGCCTCGTCGGGAATGTCGCGCTTGCGCAGCGCGTCGGCGAGTTGAGCGCGTGTGCGGGGCGCCAGCGTCAGCAGCCGCAGACAGACCGCCCGGGCAACCGCCTGCGGATCCGCCGCCGGCCCCTCAGCGGCCGGCGACCCCTCGACCGGCCCGTCGAACCCCTTCCACCGAGCCGACCCCCTGTCCCGCCGTAAGCCCTCCCGCCCCCGGGCCGAACGCCCACCCGGACGGCCGCCGAACACCTCACTCTCCGGTGCCCCATGGGACGAAGAACCGTCATGGAGACCGGTACCCCCGTGAGACGGGAAGCCGTCGTGGGGATCCGGCGCCCAGAGGGGGGCGCCGGTGTCACCGGCCGGGAAGTCGCCTTGGTCGCCTCGGCCGCCTCGGCGGCGACGGCGGGCGGGCTTGCCGGCCGCCTCGTCTTCGACCCAGGCACCCCAGTCTCCCGGCCGTAGCCGGCCGGGTTCGTCGTCGCGCTCGGGCATGGCGGATCAGCTCGGATCGAACATCGACGTGGCGGATCGGCTCGAAACAGGCATTGGCATGGCAAGACGGTTCGGATCAGGCATCGGCATGGCGGATCGGCTCGATCAGACGTCGCCCGGCTTGGGCGCCTTGGAGCCGCGCCCGGACGGGGCGGCAGCGGCGGGGGCCGGAGGCGCCGCGGGCTCGACCGGGGTGTCGAGGCGAGGACCGACGCCGAGCTTCTCCTTGATCTTCTTCTCGATCTCGTTGGCGATGTCGGGGTTGTTCTTCAGGAAGTTGCGGGCGTTCTCCTTGCCCTGGCCGAGCTGGTCGCCCTCGTAGGTGTACCAGGCGCCGGCCTTGCGGACGAAGCCGTGCTCGACGCCCATGTCGATCAGGCCGCCCTCGCGGGAGACGCCGAAGCCGTAGAGGATGTCGAAGTCGGCCACCCGGAAGGGCGGGGCCATCTTGTTCTTGACGACCTTGACCCGGGTGCGGTTGCCGACCGGCTCGGTGCCGTCCTTGAGCGTCTCGATGCGGCGGACGTCCAGGCGGATGGAGGCGTAGAACTTCAGCGCCTTGCCGCCGGTCGTGGTCTCGGGCGAGCCGAACATGACGCCGATCTTCTCGCGGAGCTGGTTGATGAAGATGGCGGTCGTGCTGGTGTTGTTGAGGGCGCCGGCCACCTTGCGCAGGGCCTGCGACATGAGGCGGGCCTGCAGGCCGACGTGGCTGTCGCCCATCTCGCCCTCGATCTCGGCCTTGGGCACCAGGGCCGCCACCGAGTCGATGACCACGAGGTCGATCGCGCCGGAGCGGATCAGCATGTCGGTGATCTCGAGGGCCTGCTCGCCGGTGTCGGGCTGGGAGACCAGCAGGGCGTCGGTGTCGACGCCGAGCTTGCGGGCGTACTCGGGGTCGAGGGCGTGCTCGGCGTCGATGAACGCCGCGATGCCGCCGGCCCGCTGGGCGTTGGCGACGGCGTGCAGCGCCACGGTGGTCTTACCGCTGGACTCAGGACCGTAGATCTCGACGATGCGCCCGCGGGGGTAGCCGCCGATGCCGAGAGCGACATCGAGTGCGATGGCCCCGGTGGGGATCACCTCGATGGGAGCTCGGGCGTCATCGCCGAGGCGCATGACAGAGCCCTTGCCGAACTGCCGCTCGATTTGGGCGAGCGCGGTCTCAAGGGCCTTCTCGCGGTCGTTGGCTGCCATGGAGTGCCCCCCTGGAGGGTGAGTCGAAGTCGTTTCCGTCGCTGGCAAGCTACGGGGTGCCACCGACAATTTCCCGGAACGGGCCCAGGGCGCCGGCGGCGCCGGCATGCCCAATATAGCCGAACGACTGTTCGATCACAGCTCAACGGCACGGTCCTCATCCGACTGGCACCTGTGTCAGGGCCTGGCGACGGAGGTGGGCAGCCATGCTGGGCCGCACACCTGCTTGCGGGGTGGGCCCAGTCGATGCTCTGGTGACGGCTCGGCCCGGCCAGGTGGGCCGACGGTCGCGAGGGAGTGGGCGCGGCGCGGTCGTCGTCGACATGCTCAGCCCAGAGGGAGCAGCTCGCGAGTCGGTCAGCTGCCCAGCCGGGTCGGGTCAGCGCAGCCGGGAGTCGACGTCGGTGACTCCGCAGACCGCGCGCCACACGTCCTTGGCGGACTCGCCGTCGGCGAGGGCCTGGAGCACGGTGCGGCCGCCCAACTCGGCGATGACGTAGTCACGCGCCCAGGACTCGGCGTACATCTCGCCGAAATGGCGGTTCATCCGGCTCCAGAAGTCCGTCAAGCGCATGGTCCCAGTATGGTCCCCGGCCCGCCGTGCCCACGTCGCCCGTAGCCTCCGGACCGGCCGGCGGACCGCCCGTGGCCCGCCGGGCGCCGGCCCGCCCGTAGTCCTCCAGGCGCCGGCCCGCCCGTGGTCCCCCGGACCGCCGGCCCGTCTGTGGTCTGCCGGCTCCGCCTGGCTGCGCCGGTCGTGGTGGGGGGGTCGGAGTGTTCGCGCCGGTCAGAGGACGGGGGAGCCGTACATCTCTCCCAGGGGGTCGGCCAGCAGTTCCAGGCGCGCCCCGTCAGGGTCGCGGAAGTAGATCGACGCGTCGCTCTCCACCTGGTAGGGCACCCCGGCGGCGTCCAGCTTCTCCCTCAGCCTCTCCCACTTGCCGCGCTCGACGGAGATCGCGATGTGGTGCAGGCCGCCGAGCACCTCCTGATACGGCCCGAGGTCGAGCCCGGGGAGGTCGAAGAAGGCGAGCAGGTTGCCGTTGCCGATGTCGAAGAAGAAGTGGTTCGAACCCTTGTAGTCACGGTTCTCGAAGATCTCCGTCAGCGGGAACTCCAGCACGTCCTGGTAGAACTGGATGGTCCGCTCGACGTCTGAACAGATCAGTGCGAAGTGGTGCAGGCCACGTGCGCTGCTCTCTGGCCGTCGTGCCTGGAGGTAGTGCCCGCGGATCCGCTCTCGAGTCGCCTCGATGGCCGCGTAGTCGATGCCCATAGGTCCACATGACGTGCCGGGCGTGGGCCATGTCAAGCCCGCACGGCGTGGCGGGCCCGGTGAGCACGTCGGCCGGACGGGGTGGCGCGTTCTGTCGGTGGCGAGTTGCATGATGAAGCGGTGACCGGATCCGCGCTCGACCACTTCACTCCGGTGACCCGGCAGTGGTTCACCGACGCCTTCGCCATGCCGACGGCCGCCCAAGAGGGCGCGTGGCGGTCCATCGCGCGCGGCGACAACACCCTGGTCGTCGCGCCCACCGGGTCGGGCAAGACGCTCGCCGCGTTCCTGTGGTCGCTCGACCGCCTCGCCGCCGACCGCATGTCGGCCGGCTCCGATCATGACGCCGGCGGGGGCCACGAGAGCGGCACGGGCGCCCCGGCCGGTGAAGGCCGCCAGAGCGGCGCGGGCCGGGGGAAGGGCGCGCGCGGGCGCGCGCGCGACAAAGGCGCTCCCCGGCGGTGCCGGGTGGTGTACGTCTCGCCGCTGAAGGCGCTGGCCGTGGACGTCGAGCGCAACCTGCGCGCCCCGCTCACCGGCATCAAGCAGACGGCGCGGCGCCTCGGGCTGCACGCCCCCGAGATCTCGGTGGCCATCCGCTCGGGCGACACCACGGCCGAGGATCGCCGGCGTTTCGCCGCCGCCCCGGCCGACATTTTGATCACCACGCCCGAGTCGCTCTATCTGATCCTGACGAGCCAGGCCCGCGAGGCGCTGCGCGATGTCGAGACGGTCATCGTCGACGAGGTGCACGCGGTGGCGGCCGGCAAGCGGGGCGTCCATCTCGCGCTGACCCTCGAGCGGCTGGACGCGCTGCTGGCCCGCCCGGCGCAGCGCATCGGCCTGTCGGCCACGGTGCGTCCCGTGAGCGAGGTGGCGACGTTCCTGGGGGGCTCGCGCCCGACGACGGTCGTCCAGCCGCCGTCCGAGAAGGTCATCGAGGTCGACGTGGTCGTCCCCGTGGAGGACATGACCGAGCTGGACGCCGCCCCCCGGCAGGGCCCGCCCCCCGATGACGAGACGGCCTGGCTGGAGCCCGCGGCCCGGCGGTCCATCTGGCCGCACGTCGAGGAGCACCTGCTCGGTCTCATCCGGGCGCACCGCTCGACCATCGTCTTCGCCAACTCCCGGCGCCTGGCCGAGCGTCTGTGCACCCGGCTCAACGAGCTCGCCTACGAACGGTCGAACGGGGGCCCGGCCGGGGCCTTCCCTCCTGACGACCTGTGGACCACCCCACCGGAGGGCGGCGCCGACACGCCGGTGCCGGCGGCGTCGACCTCCACGCCCGCGGCGTCGGTCTCCACGCCTGCGGCGTCGGTCTCCACGCCTGCGGCGATGATGGCTCAGGCCGGCGCCTCCTCCGGGGCGGTGCCCGAGATCGTCCGCGCCCACCACGGGTCGGTGTCCAAAGAAGAGCGCGCCCAGATCGAGGAGGCCCTGAAGTCCGGGCGCCTGCCGGCCGTGGTCGCCACCTCCAGCCTCGAACTGGGCATCGACATGGGGTCGGTCGACCTGGTCGCGTGCGTGGAGGCGCCGCCGAGCGTGGCCAGCGGCCTGCAGCGCATCGGCCGGGCCGGTCACCAGGTGGGGGCCGTCTCCAAGGGCGTCATCTTCCCCAAGTACCGCGGCGACCTGCTCCAGACGGCCGTCGTCTCCGAGCGCATGAAGTCCGGCGAGATCGAGGAGATGCGCTACCCGCGCAACCCCCTCGACGTGCTCGCCCAGCACATCGTGGCCATGTGCGCGCTGGACGAGTGGACCGTCGACGAGCTCGAGAGCCTGGTCAGGCGGGCCGCCCCGTACGCCACCCTGCCGAGGACCGCGCTGGAGGCCACCCTCGACATGCTGGCCGGGCGCTACCCCAGCGAAGAGTTCGCCGAGCTGCGCCCGCGCATCGTGTGGGATCGCGTGACCGGCCGGGTCACCGGCCGCCCCGGAGCCCAGCGCCTGGCGGTCACCAACGCCGGCACCATCCCCGACCGCGGCATGTTCGGCGTCTTCCTCGCCGGGGGCGACACCGGGCGGGGCGGCAGGCGGGTCGGCGAGCTCGACGAAGAGATGGTCTACGAGTCCCGGGTGGGCGACGTCTTCGTGCTGGGCGCCACGTCCTGGCGCATCGAGGACATCACCGCCGATCGCGTGCTGGTGTCCCCCGCGCCCGGCCAGCCGGGCAAGCTGCCGTTCTGGCACGGCGACACCCCGGGCCGTCCCGCCGAGCTCGGCCGGGCCCTCGGCGCCTTCACCCGCGAGCTGTCCGAAGGCAAGGCCGACCGGCTCGCGGAGGCCGGGCTGGACGCCTTCGCCACCGGCAACCTGCTGTCCTACCTGGCCGAGCAGCGCGAGGCCACCGGGTACGTGCCCGACGACCGCACCCTGCTGATCGAGCGCTTCCACGACGAGCTCGGCGACTGGCGGGTGGTCGTGCACAGCCCCTTCGGCGCCCGGGTCCACGCGCCGTGGGCGCTGGCCATCGGCAGGCGGCTGCGCGAGCGCTACGACGTGGACGTGCAGGCCCTGCACTCCGACGACGGCATCGTCCTGCGCATCCCCGACACCCTCGACGGCGCGCCCACCGACGTCGCGGTGTTCGACGCCGACGAGATCGAGCAGATCGTCACCGAGGAGCTCGGCGGCTCGGCGCTGTTCGCCTCCCGGTTCCGCGAGTGCGCCGGCCGCGCCCTGCTGCTGCCCCGGCGCAACCCGGGCAGGCGCTCTCCCCTGTGGCAGCAGCGCCAGCGGGCCGCCGACCTGCTCAAGGTCGCCAGCCGGTACGGCTCGTTCCCGGTGGTGCTGGAGACCATGCGCGAGTGCCTGCAGGACGTCTTCGACGTGCCGGGGCTGGTGCGGCTCATGCGTGACATCGCCGCCCGCCGGGTGCGCGTGGTCGAGGTCGAGACCGCCCAGGCGTCGCCCTTCGCGGCCTCGCTGCTGTTCGCCTACGTCGGCGCCTTCATGTACGGAGGGGACGCTCCGCTGGCCGAGCGGCGCGCGCAGGCGCTCGCCCTGGACACCCACCTGCTCGCCGAACTGCTCGGCGAGGCCGATCTGCGCGAGCTGCTCGACCCCGACGTCGTGGCAGACACCGAGCGCGAGCTGGCGCGGCTCGACCGGCCGCTGCGCGACGCCGAAGACCTCGCCGACCTGCTGCGCACCCACGGCCCGCTGCGCCCGGAGGACATCGCCGTGCGCGGCGGCGACCCGGCCTGGGCGGCCGACCTCGAGGCGGCCAGGCGGGCGATCCGCGTCCGGGTCGCCGGGGCCGAGCAGTGGGCGGCCGTCGAGGACGCCGCCCGGCTCAGGGACGCGCTCGGCGCGCCGCTGCCGATGGGCCTTCCCCACGTGTTCCTGGAGCCCGTGGCCGACCCGCTCGGCGATCTGCTCGCCCGGCACGCCCGCACGCGCGGCCCCTTCGCCGCCGCCACCGCCGCCACCCGCTTCGGGCTGGGCGTCGCCGTCGTGACCGACGCGCTCAGGCGGCTGGCGTCCTCGGGCCGGGTGGTGTCCGGCGAGTTCCGGCCCGGCGGCTGGGGTGAGGAGTGGTGCGACGCGGGTGTGCTGCGGTCGCTGCGGCGCAGGTCGCTGGCCCGGTTGCGCAAGGAGGTCGAGCCCGTCCCGCCCGAGGCGCTGGCCGCGTTCTCCCCGGCCTGGCACGGCATCACCGAGGGCCGGTCGGCGCGCGGCATGGACGCCCTCGTGCACGCCATCGAGCGGCTGCAGGGCGCCGCGGTGCCGGCGTCCGCGCTGGAGACGCTGGTCCTGCCGAGCCGGGTGCCGGGCTACGAGCCGGCGCTGCTGGACGAGCTGACCGCCTCGGGGGAGGTCCTGTGGGCGGGTCAGGGGTCGCTTCCGGGCGGCGACGGCTGGGTGGCGCTGTTCTTCGCCGACACCGCTCCGCTGCTGCTGCCCGCACCGGCCGAGGTCACGATGACCCCGTTGCACGAGAAGATCCTCGACGCCCTGGGCGGCGGTGGGGCGCTGTTCTTCCGCGATCTGTCCACCCGGGCCGGCTCGCTCGACGACATCGCGCTCGCCGGCGCGCTGTGGGACCTGGTGTGGTCCGGGCGCGTCTCGGGCGACACGCTGGCGCCGTTGCGCGCGGCGCTCGGCTCCGGTCGGCCCGCGCACCGGCCGACGACGGCGCGCAGGCGAAGGGCCGTGCTGCCGACCCGGTCGGGGCCGCCGACGGTGAGCGGCCGCTGGTGGTTGCTGCCCGAGGCCTCTGCTGACGCCACCGAACGCGCCCACGCGCAGGCCGAGGTGCTGCTCGAACGGCACGGCGTGGTGACCAAGGGCGCGGTGGCGGCCGAGCGCCTCACCGGTGGGTTCGCCGGGGTCTACCCGGTGTTCCGCGCCTTCGAGGAGACCGGCCGCTGCCGCCGCGGCTACTTCGTGGAGGGTCTGGGCGGCGCCCAGTTCGCCCTCCCCGGCGCCGTCGACCGCATGCGCGCCTCCGCCGCCGGTCCCTTCGCCGCCGGTTTCTCCGCCGCCGGGTCTTCCCTCGCCGGTCCCTCCGCCGCTGATCCCTTCACCCTCGGTCCCTCGGCGACCGGGCCCTCGGCGGCCGGGCGGCGGGCGGTGGTGCTGGCGGCGACCGACCCGGCCTGCCCGTACGGGGCGGCGCTGCCGTGGCCGGCGCATCCCGGAGACCTCACGCACAAGCCCGGTCGCAAGGCCGGGGCGCTGGTGGTGCTGGTGGACGGCCGCCTCATCGTCTACGTCGAGCGCGGCGGCAGGACCCTGCTGTCCTTCGCCGACGACGACCGCCTCCAGCCGGCGGTGGACGCCCTCGCGCTCGCCGTCCGCGACGGGGCGCTCGGCAAGCTCACGGTCGAGAAGGCCGACGGCGCCGCGATCGTCGACTCCCCCCTCGCCGCCGCCCTGGAGACCGCCGGCTTCCACCCCACCCCCCGCGGCCTCCGTCTGCGCGCCTGACGCGCAGGAGCTCAGGTCAGGGTGCGGGGGCCGTAGAGGGCGGCGGGGGTGTTGGTGGTCATGGCCCAGTAGCGGTCGCCGTAGGACCAGTGCCACCACTCGGTGGGGTAGTTGACCAGGCCGGCGGACTCCAGGGCCGCGCCGAGGATCTTGCGGTGCTCGCGCGCGGCGGCCGAGATGTTGGGCGCGTCGGTGTAGCAGGCGCCGTCGCTCTGCTCGGGGTTGGCGTTGACCGGGGTGCCCATGTCCAGCTCGGCGCCGTCGTCGGTGGCGAGGGTGAGGTCGACCGCCGCGCCCGCCGTGTGCGGGGCGACCTCGATGGGCGAGACGTACCGGCTGGCGGCCACGTGCAGCTCTTGCGGCGACATCTCCGGGAAGGCCGCCCGCAGTTCGTCCTTGTACTGCTCGAAGTAGCGCCGCTGCAGCACCGGAGGCCGGTATCCCTCGACCACGAGCAGCCGGTAACCGTAGGGCAGTTGCCGCTGGGCGTCCGAAAGCCGCAGCAGCAGCCCCTCCCGCAGGTGGGCGTAGGCGCCGGCGGGGTCGGCGAGCCTGCCGTCGACACCGAGCACGCCGCGCACGTCGGCCAGCGCCTCACCGTTCTCCTCGACGGCGATGGAGGTCACGCGGGGGTCAGAGATGAGCACGATGTTGCGCATGGCCAGCCAGTCTGACATAACCGACTTTTAACCCTGTTTACCTGGTACCCCGCACCGCGAAGACGTCTCTACGGCATGCCGCCGGCACCGGCTTCTCCTCGGTCCACCTGGTCCCGCGGCCGCCCCAAGGCGTCAGTGCGGCATGTCGCCGACACCGGGTTCTCCTCGATTCGCCCGGGCCCGCGGCCGCCGCAAGGCGTCAGCAGGACATGCCGCCGACACCGTCCGCACGGCCCTGCGGCCGGGGTGAGGCGTCAGTACGGGATGCCGTCGACGGTGCTGGAGAAGACCTCCTCGCGGGCCTGGTCCAGGGCGGCGGCCAGGGCGCCCCGCAGGACCGGGTTGCCCTCGACCTCGGTGACCGCGACCTTCGGCCGGCTCGGGCAGATGCGGGCGACGGCCTTCTCGACCCGCCCGGCGAGCGCCTGACCGCCCGCCCTCCCCACATCCCCGCTGAGCACGACCAGTCCCGGGTCCAGGACGACGGTCACGGCGGCGACCCCGATGGCCAGCCGCTCGGCCACCTCGTCCAGGAAGCCGTCCTTGCCGGTCTCGACGGCGGCGCGGACCATGTCGGCGGCGGGGACCCTGTCGGCGCCGGGCCCGGAACGCAGGCCGTGGGCGGCGGCCAGGCGGCCCATGGCGGCGGCGCCGACCAGGCGCTGGAAGGAACCGGACTGCGGCTCTGTGACGTTGACGGGGAGCGGTTCGCCGGGAACGGGGAGCCAGCCGATCTCGCCCGCGCCGCCGGTGGACCCGCGGTGCGGCCGCCCGCCGAGCATGACGCCGAGCCCCTGCCCCACACCCGCCCACACCAGGACGAAGTCCTCGACTCCGCGCGCTGCTCCGTACGCGTGCTCGGCCAGCGCGACCAGGTTCACGTCGTTCTCTATGGTCACCGAGGACCCGAGGGTCGCCCGCAGGTCGGCGAGCACGCCCGCGTGCCAGGAGGGCAGGTCGAAGGAGAAGCGCACGTCCCCGGTGCGCGGGTCGACCACGCCGCGCGTCCCGATGACCAGGGCCCGCAGCCTGCCGAGCGCGATGCCGGCCGCGTCGCAGGCTCGGCCGACGGCGCTGTGCACGGTCTTGACCGGTTCGCCGGTCTCGCGCGGGTCCACCGCGACCTCGGCGATGAGCTCGCCGGTGATGTCGGCGACGCCGGCGGTGACCTGGCCGGGCAGCACCTCCAGCCCGGCGACGTAGGCGCTGGAGGGCACGACCGCGTACAGCGCGGCGTTGGGCCCGCGGCCGCCGGGACGCCGCCCGGAGACCTCGACCAGGCCGCGCTCCTCCAGCCGGGCCAGGAGCTGGCCGGAGGTGACCTTGGACAGGCCGGTGTGCTCCCCCAGCTCGCCGCGGGTGAGCGGTCCCTGGGCGAGCAGGAGCTCCAGCGCCGCGCGGTCGTTGAGCCGGCGCAGCAGCCGCGGCGTTCCGGGGTGTCGTCTGGGCATGGGGCCGCCCCTCTCGTCACGATCCGCTAACAGGGTTTTTTTTAAGAAAGTTTCTTGTTAGTTTAGCGGCAGTCACCCCGCGGGCAAGCGATCAGGGCCTTGGGGATGTCGCAGCGCAGAGCGCGAGGACGGCGCCTTCGCCGTGGCGTGCGGTTCACCCCGCGCGCCCCTGCTCCGAAGAGCGCGAGCCCGACGCGAAGCCGGGAAGGGAGAACCCACACGTGAACATCGCAAGGATCGCCACCGCGACGGCCACCACCGCCGCTCTCGCCATTGGTGTGGCCGCCTGCGGGGGCGGCGGCGAGCCCGCCGGCCAGGCCGCCGCGCCCCAGGCGTCGGCCTCCTCAGGGCCGGCGTTCGCCGGCCAGAAGCTGACCGTCTGGCGGCTCGGCGCCCCCAACGACGTGCAGGACAAGTACATGTCGGAGCTGAACGCGAAGTTCAAGGAGCAGACCGGCGCCGACGTCGACCTCCAGTGGATCCCCTGGCCCGACGCGCAGAAGAAGTGGACCGCCGCGCTCGCCGGCGGCGTGGGCCCGGACGTGACCGAGTTCGGCAACGACCAGGTCGCCGCCTGGGTCGCCGAGGACGCCCTCGCCGACATCTCCGACGTGGTGAAGTCCAGCCCCGACTTCCAGCAGATCCCGCAGAACCTGTGGGGCTACGAGACCATCGACGGCAAGGTCTACGCCGCTCCCTGGGGCGGCGGCACCCGCGCCGTCCTCTACCGCAAGGACTGGTTCAAGGACCTCGGCATCGAGACGCCCAAGACCTGGGACGACCTCGTCGCGGCGGCCAAGAAGATCGTCGCCAAGAAGGGCAAGGACGTCGACGGCTTCGCCTTCAACGGCGGCTCGGACGCCAACATGTCGCTCTCGCCGTTCGTCTGGTCGGCCGGCGGCGACTTCGCGGCCTTCGAGGGCGGCAAGTGGGTCGGCAAGCTGACCCAGCCCGGCTTCAAGGAGGGCTTCCAGTTCTACACCGACCTGGTCGCCAAGGACGGCGTGTCCGGCAAGGGCCGCCTCAACCTGAACTCCGTGGAGATCAGCCAGCGCTTCGCCGCCGGCAAGGTCGGCATGTACGTCACCGGCGGCTGGGACATCGCCACCATCAAGGAGCAGAGCAAGGGCAAGGTCGGCGACGACCAGATGGCCTTCTTCTCGCTTCCGAACAAGGACGGCAGCGGCCCCGCGCCGGCGTTCCAGGGCGGCAACGACATCGCCATCTGGAAGGACGCCAAGAGCCCTGAGCTGGCCGCCGAGTACCTCAAGCTCGCCGCCGGCAAGGAGTACGGCACCCGGTACGCCAAGGAGGGCGGCCTGCTCCCGCTCTACCCCGACGCCCTGGCCGAGTACGCCAGTGACCCGGTGCAGGCGCCGTTCGCCGAGACCTTCAAGGTGGCCAAGGGCTTCCCCGCCGACCCCGACTGGGCGCAGGCCAACGACACCAAGGCCGTGCTGCAGAACGCGGCGCGGGCCGTCATCGAGGGCAAGAAGAACATCGACACGGCCCTCGGCGACGCCAACACCGAACTCGAGACGATCCTCAACCAGCAGCAGTGACGATGGCGCAGACCTCGACCATCGCCCGGGGCGGGGGCACCCCTCCCGCCCCGGCGGGGCGCGCGTCCCACCGCCCCGCCCGCCGGCCGCGCCGGCTGTCCGCCCGGGCGGTCCCCTACGTGCTGCTGCTACCCGGCCTGCTGGTCATCGGGGTCCTGCTGCTCTACCCGCTGTACCAGATGGTGGAGATGTCCTTCCACAAGGTGGGACTGCGGCAGATCCGCCCGAACCCGCGGCCGGCCGAGTTCGTGGGGACCGGCAACTACACCCAGGTCTTCCAGTCGGAGCTGTTCTGGACCTCCCTGCGCAACACGGTGGTGTTCGCCGTGGTCACCGTCGCGCTGACGCTGCTGCTCGGCACCCTGGTCGGCCTGCTGCTGAACCGGCTGGGCCGCAGGATGTCCACCTTCGTCGTCGTGGGCATCATGGCGGCCTGGGCCACCCCGCCCACCGCCACGGCGATCATCTGGAAGTGGCTGTTCGACGCCGACGCGGGCGTGGTGAACTGGACGCTGAACCTGCTGCCCGACGGGCTGTCCAGCCTGGTGTTCGGGCGGTCGGACTGGTCGGGCCAGCCCTGGCTCAACTCCGCCTCGACGATCTACCTGGTGCTGATCGTCGCCGTGGTGTGGGCGTCGTTCCCGTTCATCGCCGTGTCGGTGCTCGCGGGGCTCAAGAGCATCCCCTCGGAGCTGTACGAGGCGGCGCGGGTGGACGGATCGGCGCCGGTGACGACCTTCTGGAAGATCACCTTCCCGCTGCTGCGGCCGGTGTTCTCGGTCCTGCTCGTCCTGTCGATCATCTGGGACTTCAAGGTCTTCACCCAGCTCTACGTGCTGGCCGGCGGCACGACCAACCGGGACGCCTTCAACCTGTCGCTGTGGGCCTACACCGAGGCGTTCAGCGCGCCGCCCAAGATGGGCTTCGGCGCGGCCATCGCGGTCATCCTCACCGTGATCATGCTGCTGATCACCGCCATCTATGTCCGCCAGATCGTCAGAACGGAGGACGTGCGATGAACCCGCGCACCGCCAGGCGCCTCAAGACGGCCGCCCTGAACGCGGCCGGCGTCGCGGTGTTCCTGTTCGCCGTGTTCCCCGTGTACTGGATGGTCGCGACGGCGTTCAAGCCCAACGACGAGATCTTCACGACGCGGTTCATCCCCTTCCCGCTGTCGCCGACGATGGAGCACGTGTCCCGGGTGCTGACCAGGGGCGTCGCCGGGCACTCGGTGTGGCGGTACCTGATGAACAGCGCCGTCGTCGCGGTCGGCACCGTGCTGGTCGGATCGGTGTTCGCGCTGCTCGCCGCCACCGCCGTGGCGCGTTTCCGGTTCCGGTTCCGCACGAGTTTCCTGATCCTGCTGCTGATCGTGCAGATGGTGCCGGGCGAGGCGCTGCTGATCCCGCTGTTCCTGATGGTCAAGCGGCTCGGCCTGTACGACCAGCTTCTCGGCCTGATCGTCGTCAACGTGGGCTTCACGCTGCCGTTCGCGATCTGGATGCTGCGGACGTTCGTGGCCGCGGTGCCCAAGGAACTGGAGGAGGCGGCCGCCATCGACGGCGCGGGCCGTTTCGTCACCTTCTGGAGGGTGCTGTTCCCGCTCGTCGCGCCGGGCCTGGTGGCGACGAGCATCTTCTCGTTCATCACCGCGTGGAACGAGTTCGTCTTCGCGCTGACGCTGATCAACGATCAGGGCACCTACACGATGCCCGTGGCGCTGGGGTTCTTCACCAGCCAGCGTTCGACGGACTGGGGCGGCATCATGGCCGCCTCGACGCTGATGACCATTCCGGTCATCGCGTTCTTCCTGCTGGTGCAGCGGCGCATGGTCTCGGGCCTGGTCGCCGGCGCCGTGAAAGGCTGACGACGACAGTCGGCCCATTTATCGCAACGAAGGAGTCGAGTACAGCCATGTCTGAGTTCTCCGCGGGCGCGTCCCAGGGCGAGTCTCCCGTGGGCGGCGGTGACCGGGGGCTGCGCCGCCTGGCGGCCGGCACGCTCCTGGCCGCCTTCCCCGGGACCACCGCCCCCGACTGGATCCTGCGCGATCTGGAGGACGGCCTCGGCGGGGTGACGCTGTTCGGCTTCAACGTCGCGGGGGCCGAGCAGCTCGCGGGCCTCACGGCGCGGCTGCGCGAGGCGGGTGACCCGGTCATCAGCCTGGACGAGGAGGGCGGCGACGTCACGCGGCTCGCCTACCACGTCGGAAGCCCGTACCCGGGCAACGCGGCGCTGGGCGCCGTGGACGACGTCGAGCTGACCCGCCGGGTGTACCGGTCGATCGGCGACGACCTCGCACGTTGCGGGGTGAACCTGGACATGGCGCCCGACGCGGACGTGAACACCGCCGACGACAATCCCGTGATCGGCACCCGGTCGTTCGGGTCGGACGCCGCTCTGGTGGCGCGGCACACCGTCGCGGCGGTCGCCGGGCTGCAGGACGCCGGCGTGGCCGCCTGCGTCAAGCACTTCCCCGGCCACGGCGCCACCCGGCAGGACTCCCACCTGGAGGTTCCCGTGGTGGACGTCTCGCGCGAGGTGTTGTGGGAGCGTGAACTCGTCCCGTTCCGCGCCGCCATCGAGGCCGGCACCCGGTCGATCATGACGGCGCACGTGCGGGTCCCGTTCCTCACCGGCGCGGCGCCCGCCACGCTCTCGGCCCCGGCGCTGACCGAGCTGCTCAGGGGTGAGCTCGGTTACACCGGCGTCGTCATCTCCGACGCCCTGGACATGCACGCGATCACCGAGAGCGTCGGGCTCGGCGGGGGCGCGGTGCTGTCGCTGGCCGCCGGCTCCGACCTGCTGTGCCTGGGGCCGCTGCCGACGCGCGAGCAGATCGAGGCGATCAAGGACGAGATCGTGGCCGCCGTGCGCGACGGACGCCTGCCGCTCGCCCGCCTGGAGGAGGCCGCCGAGCGCGTCGCGCGGCTGCGCGGCTGGTTCGGCGCGCCGCGCGAGGAGGCCAGGGACGGCAACGTGATCGGCCTGACCGCGGCCCGCCGGGCGGTGCGGCTGTCGGGCACCGCCGCCCCGCTGGTGGATCCGCTGGTCGTCGAGGTGGACACCCCGCCCACGATCGCCGTCGGCGACGTGCCCTGGGGCTTCGCCCCCTGGCTGCCGGAGGCGGAGATCACCCGGGTCAAGCCGGACGCGGCCGACGCGAGCGGCCTGCTCGAACGGGCCCGCGGCCGGTCGCTGGTGATCGTGGTCAAGGACGCCCACCGCCACCGGGCCAGCCAGGAGATCGTCTCGGAGCTGCTCGCCGTGCGTCCCGACGCGATCGTCGTGGAGATGGGCCTGCCGATCTGGCGTCCCACGGCCGGCGCCTACCTCGCGACGTACGGGGCCGCCCGCGCCAACGCCCAGGCCGCCGCCGAGCTCCTCACCGCCTGACGACCGGGCGGCGCGGATCAGCGCAGGTCAGCGGATCAGCGCAGGTCAGCGGGTCAGCGGTCAGCGGGTCAGCGGGTCAGCGGGTCAGGGCAGATCAGCGGGTCAGGGGAGGACAGCGCAGGTCGGCGGGTCAGCGCAGGTCGCACAGTTCCCGGGTGGCCGGTGAGGCGGTGCAGGGCTGGAAGCCCGTGGCGCTGAGCCTGGCCTGCGCGCGGACGTGGGAGCGGACGAACTCGACGAAGGACGCCTTCAGCGATCCCGGCTCCAGCGGGCCGCGGAAGTACAGGTACTCGGTGGTCCAGAAGGGGTAGCCCTCACCCGGTCTGGCCGCGGTGGCGGAGGCGAACGCCCGGCCGTCCAGGGTCAGCGCGGTGACGCTGCCCGCTCCGCGCGCCTCGGCGATCGACACCTCGTCGGCGTAGCCGATCGCCCCGGGGATCGTGCTGATCTTCTGGATGATCTCGGCGTTGTCGTCGCGCTCGCAGCGGATCACCGGCGCGGCGGGGTTGCGGTCCTTCTCCAGGCAGGAGTTGGACGACAGCAGGCCCTCGCCGGTGCCCGGGCCGAGCACCTGCCTCTCGAACAACTGCCGCGTGCCGGAGTTCTGCCCGCGCCCCACGATGCGGATCGGCAGGGACCTCCCGCCGGCGCCGGGCACCTGCTTCCAGTCGGTCCACGTGCCGTCGTAGATCTTGCGCAGGTCCGCGGCGCGCACCGCGGACAGCCCGACGCCGCTGTTCACCACCACGTGGTAGACGACGATCGCGATCTTGTACGACCGGAGCCCGCCGCCGGTCTCGTCGCTGCGTCCGTCCGACAGCGCGACCAGCCCCCGGGACGGCGCCGGATCGGCCTCGATCACGCCGCGGACGCCTTCGAGCGAGCCGGTGGCCTCGGTGGTGACGCGCGCGTCGTCCCCGCACGCGCTGCGGTACTCCTCCGCCAGCGCCCGCATCGCCGGCATGAACACGCTGGACCCCTCGACGCGCAGGTCGCCGACCGCGCACGCCACGGTGCCGTCGACCGGCCGGGACATCAGGCCGAGCACCAGCACGGCGGTGAGCACCCCGGCGAGCGCGCCGCTCACCCGTGGAAGAGTGACGCGCCGCCTCTCCCCCTCGTCCTTGATCAGACCGGTGTCGCGCATCTTGCCGGATGTGCGGACGACCTTGGTGATCTCGCCCTCCGGGCCGTTGGGCTCCCGCAGGACGACGACGAGCTTGGCCTTCTGCCCCCGCTTCAGCGACAGCCCGTCGATGCGCACCCCGTGCCAGCCGGGCTCGGCGACGTCCTGGCCGCTCTGGGGCACCACCCAGCGGGTGAGGCGCTCGCCGAGCCGCTGCCGGACGGTGAGCAGGTTGTCCCGGGCCGGCCGGCTGTCCTCGGCGGGGAAGAAGCGCAGGCCGTTCCTGAGCTCCTCGCGCAGCTCCGGGGTGCTCGCCTCGGAGATCCTGGCGTTCCACACCACGCGCCCGCCGAAGGTGAACGACAGCGGGCGCTCGAAGTCCTCGGGTTCGATGTCGTAGGTGCCGCCGTTGCGGATGCGGATGACGACCATGCTCATCCGGTCGAGCAGCCGGGCGACCTGGCGCAGCTGGGGCGGCCCGTGCGCGGCGGGGTCGGCGCCGTCGTGCAGCGTCTCGGGCCCCACGCCGATCTTCGAGTTGTACAGAACCCGGAAGATCACGCGCTTGCGCCGGACGAGCAGCCGGTCGACGAAGGGGGTGGCCACCAGCAGGACGATCGAGAAGATGACCGGGCCGGCGCCGCCGAAGAAGCCGACCAGGCGCGCCAGCCACTCCAGTACGGCCGCCACCGAACTCCCTCCCCACCAAACCGGTTCAATTCTCCCGGCCCGCCGGGGACAGCGGCTCGCATGGTGGATCAGTTCATCGGGAATTCAGCCGGCGGACATGAAGGGGCGGCCGCGGGATCAGGAGGCGAAGATCTCCTCGCGGGCCTGTTCGAGGGCGGCCAGGACGGCGCCGCGCAGCACGGGGCGGCCCTTGACCTCGCTCGCCACCACCTCGGGCCTGATCGGGCAGATGCGCGCCACCGCCTCCTCCACGCGGTGGGTCAGCGCGGCCCCGCCGGCCCGGCCGATCTCGCCGTTGAGCACGACCAGGGCCGGGTCCAGGACCACGCACACCGAGGCGACTCCGAGGGCCAGCCGGTGGGCCAGCTCGTCCAGGAACCGCGCCCCGGCGTCCCCGCCCTCGACGGCCGCGTGGACGGCGTCGGCGGCCGAGCCGCCCGCGAAGCCGTACGGGCCGGCCAGTTCGGCCACGGCCTCGGCGCTGATCAGGGCGTGCAGGCCGCCGGCCAGGGCGGGCATCCGGCCGGGGACGGCCTTGACGTCCTCGGCCAGCGGCACGCCGGGGACCGGCAGGTATCCGATCTCGCCCGCGCTGCCCGAACGCCCCCGGTGCAGCCGGCCACCGAGGACGACGGCGAGGCCGACGCCGCGTTCGACCCACAGCAGCACGAAGTCGTCCACGCCCTTGGCGGCGCCCTCGGCGCGCTCGGCGATCGCCGCGAGGTTCACGTCGTTCTCAATGGACACCGGCCGCCGCAGGTCCTGGGCCAGGGCCTGGTGGCTGCCCTCGTGCCAGCCCGGCAGGTCGAAGGAGAACCGGACGTCGCCCGAGCGCGGGTCGACCACGCCGGGGGTGCCGATCACGATGGCCCTGAGGCGGGAAAGGGCGACCTTGCCCGAGCGGCAGGCCTTCACCACCGCGTTGTGCACCATCGCGACCGGATCGTCGTGCCCATTGGGGGAAATGACGGCCTCGGCCACGATTTCGCCATTGATATCGGCGATGGCGGTGGTCACCGTTTCCGGGCCGACATCGAGCCCGGCCACATAGGCCGACGACGGAATCACCCCGTAAAGGGCGGCATTGGGCCCCCGGTTACCGGCCTGCT
The DNA here is from genome assembly GCF_042665155.1 of Sphaerisporangium rhizosphaerae. Classification (NCBI taxonomy): domain Bacteria; kingdom Bacillati; phylum Actinomycetota; class Actinomycetes; order Streptosporangiales; family Streptosporangiaceae; genus Sphaerisporangium; species Sphaerisporangium rhizosphaerae. Next base: position 473,045 of record NZ_JBHTCG010000001.1, read on the forward strand.
CCCCGACCACCTCGACCAGGCCGCGATCTTCCAGCCGCGACAGCGTCTGGGAGGCGGTGACCTTGGAAAGGCCGGTCATCTCCCCGATCTGGCCCCTGGTCATCGGGCCGGAGGCGAGCAGCAGCTCCAGGGCGGCCCGGTCGTTGATCTCCCGTAGCAACCTGGGCACGCCAGGACGTCGCTCCATCGCAGGCTTTCTTGTCGTCGGTCCCCGTTGGTTTCATCACAAAACGCGCGCGTGGTGTGACACAACCAGTACTCAGTAAAGCTTCCTGCCAGTTTAGCGGCAGCGTTCCCGCGCGAAAGGCCACCGCACCTCCCGTTCCGCCGTTCGCCCGCCGCCATCCGCCGTCCCGGCCTTCGCCGCGCCGGACGCCTTGCGTTTGGCCCCGCATTGACCCGAGGATCACTCATGTCTTTCTGAGGAGCATTCATGGGCGCCGCCACCGACACCTCCCCCGCCTTCCGGATCCCGCTCCGCCCGCTCGCCGCGCACCACAGGTCGATGGTCGTCCTCGCCCTCGGCGTCGTGTTGCTCACCGACGTGCTGCGGGTGATGCTGCCGTCGCTGATCACGCTGTTCGGCCGCGCGGGCGACACTCCCCCCGAGCGCATGGGCCTGTTCGCGGCCCTGTGGTTCCTCCTGCCGTTCGCCGCGGCGCCGCTCGCCCGGCGGTGGGGAGCCCGGCCGGTCGCGCTCGGCGGCGCGGCCCTGCTGGTGGCCGACCGGCTGGCGCTCCAGGCGGCCGACGGCGGGGCGCCGCAGCTCTACCTGGCCGGCGCCGGCGTCGGCTTCGGCCTGGTCTTCCTGTACGGATGCGCGCTGAGGCTGCCGCGCCGCACCGTCCCGGCCGGCCTGGCCGCCGGCATGGCCGCCTCGGCCACCGCCCACCTCGCGCTGGACCAGGTGGACCTCGTCTGGCGGGACGGCGTCCTGCCCTGGCTCCCCGTCCTGGCCGTCGGCGCCGCCTTCCTCCGGCTCGCGTGGGCGGCGCCCGCGCCCGGCGACCCCGCGCCACCGGGGGTGTGGTTCGCCTTCGGCCCCGCGCTGGCGCTGCACGGCATGTATCTGGCGACGCTGGGGCTGGCCGAGCATCCCGGAGGCGAGCAGGGCGGCCCGTGGCGCATCGCCGTCGTCGCGGCGGCGCTGGTCTGCGCCCAGTTCGTCATGGTCTCCTACGCCGCGCGCCCGCCCTACCGGCGCTGGGTCGTCGTCGTCCTGCTCCCGGCGGCGGTCGCGGCGCTGGCCGTCTCGTCGGCGCTTCCGTTCGCCCTGTTCGCCGCGGTCGCGCTCGGCGGCTGCCTGGGCATGGCGGCCCTGCCCGCCACCTCGCCCGCCTCCGCCCGGCGCGGCGGGATCGCGCTGCTCGGCGGCGCGCTGGTGTTCCTGATCGCCGTCTTCCTGTACTACGCCGCCTACGACGCCGACCTCGGCTTCCCCAACGGCGTGGTCCCCGTGCTGCTCGCCGGCACGGTGGCCGCGATCGCCGCCGCGGCGGCGCGCGGGCGGGCCGTCCAGCACCTCGCCCGCCCCCGGCCCCGGGCGGTCGTCGTCGCGGCGCTGGTCACGGCGGCCGCCGTCGCCGCGCTCACCTGGCGTCCCCTGCCGGAGACACGGCCCATTCCGCGGAGCGAGTTCACGCTGATCGCCTACAACATCCGGATGGGGTTCGGGTTGAAGGGCACCCTGGACCTGGACCGCATCGCGGCCTGGGCCCGGGCCGAGCGTCCCGACGTGGTCCTGCTCAGCGAGGTGGACCGCGGATGGCTGCTCAACGGCGGCCACGACGACCTGGCGCGCATCGCGCGGGGGCTCGGCATGCGGTACCACTTCGCCCCCGCCGCCGACCCGCTGTGGGGCGACGCGATCATCACCGACCTGCCGGTCCGGCAGGTCGTCTCGCATCCGCTGGGCCGGCACGACCACCCGACCGGCGCCCAGGCGCAGGCGGCCGTCGTCGAGGTGGCGGGAAGGCAGGTGGGAATCGTGGGCACCCATTTGCAGGCGCCGCCCGGCCAGGCGCCCGAGGTGGCCGCCGTCGTCCGCGACCTGGGAGGCGGCCGGCCGGTCCTGCTGGCCGGTGACCTCAACACCAGGCCAGGCGACCCTGCGATGCGCGTGCTGTCGGCTGCGGGCCTGTCCGACCCGCTCACGGGCCTGGGCGACCCGCTCACCTCCCCCGCCGACGCGCCTGTCGAGCGCATCGACCACGTGCTCGTAGGACCGGGGCTGGCGGTCACGGCGGCACGGGCGCCGGGGGTGGAATTCTCAGATCATCGGCCACTCGTGGTCAGGTTGCGTGTAACCGGGGTTTAGCAGGCGGGATAATCGACAACATGCGTCTCTCCGCCCGTGTCGACTACGCCCTTCGCGCCGCCGCCGAGCTGGCCGCCTCCGGCAGCGGCCCCACCACGGTGGGCGAGCTGGCCAAGGAACAGGAAATGCCTCCGAAGTACCTGGAGAACATCCTGCTCCAGATGCGCCGGGCCGGGCTGGTCCGCGGCCAGCGCGGCCCCGAGGGCGGCTACGTCCTCGCCCGGCCCGCCTCCGAGATCACCCTGGCCGACGTCATCCGCGCCGTGGACGGGCCCCTGGCCAACGTCCGGGGCGAGCGGCCCGAGCACGTCGGCTACCGCGGCGCGGCCCGTTCGCTCCAGCAGGTGTGGATCGCCCTGCGGGCAAGCGAGCGCGCCATCCTGGAGGAGGTCACGCTGGACCAGATCGCCTCCGACGCCCTGCCCGAACGCGTGATGGAACTGGCGGCCGACCCCGCCGCCTGGGACTGACCCATGCCCGAGGGCGACGCCGTCTACCGGGCCGCGGCCAGGCTGCGGGCCGCCCTCGACGGACGGGTGCTGACCCGCTCGGACTTCCGCGTCCCCCGGCACGCCACCGCCGACCTGACCGGCCGCGCCGTGCTCACGACCGCCTCCCGCGGCAAGCACCTGCTGACCAGGGTCGAGGGCGGGCTCACCGTCCACACCCACCTGCGCATGGACGGAAGCTGGCGCGTGGAGCGGGCGGGGGCGCCGCTGCGGGCCGGGCATCTGATCCGGCTGGTCCTCGCCAACGAGCGATGGCAGGCGGTCGGGGTCCGGCTCGGCATGGTCGATCTGCTGCGCACCGACCAGGAAGACCGGGTGGTCGGGCATCTGGGGCCCGATCTGCTCGACCCGGAGTGGGACCAGGAGCAGGCGGCGCGGGCGGCGCGCAACATCGCGGCGCGGCCGGGGACGACCATCGGGGAGGCGCTGCTCGATCAGCGCAACGTCGCGGGCATCGGCACGATCTGGCGGGCCGAGACGCTGTTCCTGTCAGGCGTCTCGCCGTACCGGCCGGCCGGGGAGGTGGACGACCTCGCGGGGATGATGGAGCTGGCCCACCGGCTGATGGACGCGGGAAAGAACCAGTCCGGCGGTCCGGTCACCACCGGCGACAGACGCCCAGGACGGCGCCTGTGGGCGTACGGCCGGGCCGGGCGGCCCTGTCTTCGCTGCGGCAACAAGGTGATCGGCGACGAGCTCGGGGCACAGCCATACGAAAGAGCGATCTTCTACTGCCCGGTGTGCCAGCCCCGCTAGCGGGCCCGGTCACAGGCAGCGCGATGACACAGACCATCACGCGGAGTGCGTGACGGTCCGAACTTCAGGACGGGAACGCTGCGGGCGTGACCTACGCGGCGACCATGTCCTTGACTTCGGGGAAGCCGTCGAACTCGGGACCGGAGATCGTGGTGGACACGGTCTCGGCCATGGGCAGACGCTCGTGCTCGGGCGCATCGGCCAGCACGGGTGCGTGTTGAAGCTCGGCCAGCGCGAACTGGTCGGAGACCTCCCGGAGCACCTGCGACAGCGGAACGCCCAGGGCGCCGCAAATCGAGGCGAGCAGCTCCGACGACGCCTCCTTCTGGCCACGCTCAACCTCGGACAGGTAGCCAAGGGAGACACGTGCCAGCGTGGAGACCTCACGCAAGGTGCGCGCCTGCCGCACCCGCAGCCGCCGCAGTACGTCACCGAGCAGCTGACGCAGCAGGACCATCTGTCGCTCCCTCCCAGGCGCGGGAGCTTTCACGGCGCTCCGCGCGGTCGGTTCGTATCGCCCGTTCTTCGGGTGCCCTTCGTACATACTCCTCGCCGTCATCATTGGTTCGCTCGGCCCCTTTGCCGGGCGTACGCCGGACCTGCTCCTCACCGATGGGTCACGAACCTCACTCACAGCTCCACCGTACCTGCATAGGCCAACGGGGCGGCAGACCATGGGGAGCATGTTCGCTGGTGACGTAACGCGGTAATCATCCTGATTGTTCCCCCACATACGCCTCCAGCACACCTCTCAGGAGATCCAAACCCTCCGTAACGGTGCTTTTGCGGATGTCTTCCCGTGAACCAGGTAAAAGTATGTCTCGGTGCCATATGTCGCCATCCGGACCGGCGACGGCGAGATGGACCGTGCCCACGGGCCGGCCGTCCTGCTCGTCCGGACCGGCCACTCCGGTCACCGCGAGCCCGTACGACGAGCCGGTCACCCGCCGCACGCCGGCCGCCATGGCCGCGGCGACGTCCGGATGGACGGCACCCTCCCGATCGAGGAGATCTTCGGGGACGCCGAGCAGGCGCGCCTTCAGATCGGTCGCGTAGACGATCACGCCGCCGCGGAACGCGGCGGAGGCTCCGCCCGGGACGGTGAGCGTGGCGCCGATCAGCCCGGCGGTCAGCGACTCGGCCACGGCCACCGTGGCCCGCCCGCGCACCAGGAGGGCCAGCACCTCGGCGGCGAGCCCGGCGCTCACCCGCCGCGGGCCTTCTCCGCGACCTTGCGCAGCCGCATGGCGCGGATGACGTAGTCGAGCCCGGTCACCACGGTCACCGCGAGGGCGAGGCCGATCAGCCCCCACCTCAGCGACTGCGGCACCCCCGGCAGGATGTAGAGCGCGATCGCCGCGATCTGCAGGACCGTCTTGACCTTGCCGCCGTAGCTGGCCGGGATGACGCCGTGGCGGATCACCGCCACCCGCAGCGCCGTGACGCCGACCTCCCTGCCGAGGATGGTGCAGGTCACCCACCAGGGCAGCTCCCCCGCCGCCGACAGCGTGACCAGCGCCGCCCCGATGAGCGCCTTGTCGGCGATCGGGTCGGCGATCTTGCCGAAGTCGGTGATCAGCCCGTACCGCCGGGCGAGCCAGCCGTCGAGCTGGTCGGTCAGCGAGGCGAGCAGGAACACCACCAGGGCCGCGTACCGCCAGCCCGTCCCGTCGACGAGCATGCAGGCGACGAAGAAGGGGACGACCACCAGCCGGAGGACGGTGAGCACGTTGGCGATGTTCCACGGGCTGACCCGCCGGACCACGGGCGTGGTCACCGGCTCGGTCCCGGTCTCCGGCGTGTTCGTCATGGTCCGGCCTTGATGCGGGCGATCAGGTCGACCCCCTCGGCGTCGACGACGGTCGCCCGCACGATCTGCCCGGGCGCGAGGCCGATGCCCTGGACGGTCACCGAGCCGTCCACCTCGGGACCCTGGTGGGCGGCCCGGCCCTCGTACCCGCCATCGCCGAGGTCGTCCTCGACCAGCACCTCGATGTCGGCGCCGATGCGCTCCTCGGCGCGCTGGGCGGTGAGCTCCTCGGCCAGCTCGGTGAGCGCCGCCACCCGCTCGTCCACGGTGTCCTGGTCGAGCTTGCCGCCCATCTTGGCGGCCTCGGTGCCGTCCTCGTCGGAGTACCCGAAGACGCCGATGACGTCCAGGCGGGCCTCCTCCAGGAAACCGGCCAGCTCGCCGAACTCGGCCTCGGTCTCGCCGGGGAAGCCGACGATGAAGTTGGAGCGCACACCGGCCTCCGGGGCGAGCTCACGAATGGTCTGGAGCAGGTCCAGGAAGCGCCGCGGGTCGCCGAAGCGGCGCATGCGGCGCAGCACCGGGCCGCTGGCGTGCTGGAAGGAGAGGTCGAAGTACGGGGCGACGCCCGGCGTGCCGGCGATCACCTCGATGAGACCGGGACGCAGCTCGGCGGGCTGGAGATAGCTCACCCGGACCCGCTCGATGCCGTCGGTGGCCGCGAGCCGCGGCAGCAGCTTCTCCAGGGCGCGCAGGTCGCCGAGATCCTTGCCGTAGGAGGTGGAGTTCTCGCTGACGAGCACCAGCTCGCGCACCCCCTCGCCGGCGAGCCAGGCCGCCTCGGCGAGGATCTCCTCGGGCCCGCGCGAGACGTAGGCGCCGCGGAAGGCCGGGATGGCGCAGAACGTGCACCTGCGGTCACAGCCGGAGGCGAGCTTCAGCGAGGCCACCGGGCCGCCGGACAGCCGCTTGCGCAGCGTCCGGGGGCCGCTGGCCGGGGCCAGGCCCTCGGGCAGCTCGCCGTGGCCGGGGATGTGGGCGTGCGCCCCGCCCGCGGACCGCTCCACCGGCGAGATCGGCAGCAGCGTGCGCCGGTCGCGCGGGCTGTGCGGCACCAGCGGTCGGCCGGACAGCACGTCGTCCAGCCGGGCCCCGATGTCGGTGTAGTCGTCGAAGGAGATGACGGCGGAGGCCTCGGGCAGCGCCTCGGCCAGCTCTTTGCCATAACGCTCGGCCATGCAGCCCGCGGCGACGACCTTGGCGCCGGAGTCGGCGGCCGCGAGCAGCGTGTCGATGGAGTCCTTCTTCGCCGAGTCGATGAAGCCGCAGGTGTTGACGATGACGACGTCGGGGTCGCCGTCGTCGAGCCGCCACCCGGCAGCCTCCATGCGCGCGGCGAGCTCCTCGGAGTCGACCTCGTTGCGCGCGCAACCCAGTGTGATCAGCGATGCGGTTCGGCGGGAAGACATGATGGGCTCTACGGTATCGGGAGTTGGCCACCGCGTGACGCACTCCCCCCGTACTTCCCCGCCGGACCGTCGCGCGCGGCGCCCCGGGGCCTCACCCCGGGGCGCGTCCGTGGCGGGCGGCGCCGGTCACCGCGACCCCGGTTCCTCGGGGCCGAAGGACTTGCGCACGAGCTCGCCGGGCTTGCCGGGCACGCCGAGGTGCTTGCCGTTGACCTCCAGGTCGACGCCGCCGGCGTTGCCGATGGTGACCTTCATGTGCTTGCGGGTCTTCCACGTCGAGGAGTCGCCCGCGCGCATGGTGCCGCGGAACATCGCCTTGCCCTTGTCGTCGCTGACCTCCACCCAGGACGGCTTGTTGGCCTTCACCCGCAGCGTCACCAGGTCGCTCGCCGGTCGGGCCGCGTTGGGGTGGGTGGAGGCCCTGAGCGTGGCGGAGGGCTTGGGCGCGGGCGGGTTCTTGAGCTCGGCGCCGGTGGCGAGGTTCTCGCCCGGCCGGCTCATGACGCGGGTGACCCCGAAGACCGCGACGATGGCCAGCGCGATCGCCATCGCGGTGGACCAGTTGGGGCTGCGGCGCTCACGCAGCTTGATCTGGCTCTCGGCCTGGAAGACGGCCGCGGCCCGCACGGGGAGGGGGACGCCGCCGTGTTCCTCGTCGAATTGGTGCACCACGGCGTCGGGGTCGAGCCCCACCGTCTTGGCGATGTTGCGGACGTGACCCCTGGCGTAGAAGTCGCCCCCACAGAGCGAGAAGTCGTCCCGCTCGATGGCGTAGATGACCGTCTCCCTTATCCGCGTGCGGCCGCTCAGCTGAGCGACCGTCATCCCCGCCGCGTTCCGTGCCGCGGCCAGCGTCACTCCAATGCTCATACGTCCCCCTCGCCGTGCACCTGCGCTACGCGCCCGTAATCCGACGATGCGTAGTCATTCACATTCAACCAGTAACCGAGGGGGTCGGTCGCGGAGGGGTCACTCTCCCCGCAAGTCGGCGAGCAGGCCGGGCAGTTCGTCGGGTTTCACCATCACTTCGCGGGCCTTGGACCCTTCGCTCGGCCCGACGACGTTCCGGCTCTCGAGCAGGTCCATCAGGCGGCCGGCCTTGGCGAAGCCCACCCGCAGTTTGCGCTGGAGCATCGAGGTGGAGCCGAACTGGGTGGAGACGATCAGCTCGGCCGCCTGGACGAGCAGGTCGAGGTCGTCGCCGATCTCCTCGTCGATCTCGCGCTTGGCGCTGGCCACGGCGGCGACGTCGTCGCGGTACTCCACCTGCATCTGCGCCTTGCAGTGGGCGACGATCTCGTTGATCTCCTTCTCGGAGAGGAACGCGTTCTGCAGGCGCATGGGCTTGCTGGCGCCCATCGGCAGGAACAGCGCGTCGCCCTGGCCGACGAGTTTCTCGGCGCCGGGCTGGTCGAGGATGACCCGGGAGTCGGCCAGGGAGGAGGTGGCGAAGGCCAGCCGGGACGGCACGTTGGCCTTGATCAGGCCGGTGACCACGTCGACCGACGGGCGCTGGGTGGCGATGACCAGGTGGATGCCGGCGGCGCGGGCGAGCTGGGTGATGCGGACGATGGAGTCCTCCACGTCGCGCGGGGCGACCATCATCAGGTCGGCGAGCTCGTCGATGATCACCAGGAGGTAGGGGTAGGGCTGGTACACGCGCTCGCTGCCGGGCGGCGGCACGAGCTTGCCGGCGCGCACGGCCTTGTTGAACTCGTCGACGTGCCGGAACCCGCTCGCGGCCAGGTCGTCGTAGCGGCGGTCCATCTCGCCCACGACCCATTCGAGGGCCTCGGCGGCCTTCTTCGGGTTGGTGATGATCGGGGTGATCAGGTGGGGGATGCCCTCGTAGGTGTTGAGCTCGACGCGCTTGGGGTCGACGAGCACCATGCGCACCTCGTCGGGCGTCGCGCGCATCAGCACCGAGGAGATCAGCCCGTTGACGCAGACCGACTTGCCCGCGCCGGTGGCGCCGGCGATGAGCAGGTGGGGCATCTTGGCCAGGTTGGCCACTATGGTGCGCCCCTCGACGTCCTTGCCCAGCCCGACGATCATCGGGTGGTGGTCGGCCTGGGCGACCTGGGAGCGCAGCACGTCACCGAGGCTGACCAGGTCCTTGTCGGTGTTGGGGATCTCGACGCCGATCGCCGACTTGCCGGGGATCGGCGACAGGATGCGCACGTCCGCCGACTTCACGGCGTAGGCGATGTTCTTGGTGAGGGCGGTGACCTTCTCGACCTTGACCGCCGGGCCGAGCTCGATCTCGTACCGGGTGACCGTCGGGCCGCGGGTGAAGCCGATCACCTGGGCGTCGATGGCGAACTGCTCCATCACGCTGGTGAGGGCGTTGACCACGGTGGTGTTGGCCTTGGTCTGCGGCTTGGGCGGGGTGCCGGAACGCAGCACCTGAAGGTCGGGCAGGGCGTACGGGCCGGCCTGCGGCGACAGGACGAGCTGCTCCACCTTGCGCGGGGCGGGGGTGGGCTCGGGCGGCTCGGGCAGGCGGGGCGACTCGGGGGGCTCCTCGTCCACCAGGCCGGGGACGATCTCGGGCGAGTGGTCGGCCATCTTGCCGGCCCCGTCCGCGATGACCGGGGTGTCGTAGGGCTTGACGTGCTCGCCGACCTCGACGTCGGCCTCGCCGTCCTTGCCGGAGCCCCGCGTGCGGCTCTTGCGCGGGGCGCGGGGCGCCCGGGCGGGGCGCTCGCCCGGCGCGGCCTCGGGGCCGGCGGAGCCCTTCTGGAACAGCATGTGCTGGATCTCGGCCAGGCGCTCGGGCACGCGGTGCACCGGCGTCGCCGTGACCACCAGGACCCCGAAGCCGGACAGCAGCAGGAGCAGGGGGATGGTGATGAAGGCCGGCAGGATGCTCGCGGGAGGCGCCGAGACGATGAAGCCGACCATGCCTCCGGCGGCCGACACCTTGTCCATGCCGTCGGTGGCGGCCGGGCCCGAGGGGTAGGGCGTGGCGTGCGCGACGTGGATGATGCCGAGCAGGCCGGCCAGCAGGGCGGTCCAGCCGATGATCATGCGGCCGGTGTCGGCGTTCTGGTCGGGGTGACGCAGCAGGCGCCAGGCGACCAGCGCCAGCAGGACGGGCACCGACCAGGCCAGCGAGCCGACCGCGCCGCGCAGCACGGCGTCGACCACGGTGGCCGCGGCGCCCTTGGTGGTGCGCCACGTCATGGCGGCCAGGACGATGGCGCCGCCGAGCACGGCCAGGCCGAGGCCGTCGCGACGGTGGGCGGGGTCCAGTTCGCGCGCCTGCTGCCCGAAGGCCCGCGCGGCGGTGCCGATGCCGTTGGCGAACAGCAGCCACACGCCGACGAACAGCTTGCCGATGGCCAGGAAGACCCAGCCGATCGGGTCGGGCTGCTGGGCGGCGGGACGCCGGGCGGGCGGGCGCCCGCCTCCGCGCGCGCTCGCGGACCGCGCGGCGGCGGGCCGCTTGGCGGAGGACGGGCGCGATGACGTGGACCGCTTCGCCGACCCCTTCGGGGTGCTTTTCGACGTACGGGTGGCCATGGTACCGAGGGTACGCATGGGACGACGGCGCTGCGGGGAGGCGCGCCGGGGCTGTCGTGATCGTCGGGGAAAGTCCGGATCTGGCCAGGAGTTGCGTTTTATGTATTGACATCATGTTCCATGTAATGGAACCTCCATCCAACAGGACGTTGGAAGGAGAAGTGATGTCCGCACTCGACTGGACCGTGCTGGGCGCATACTTCGCCGTGATGATCGTCATCGGCGTGTGGTCGAAGAACCGCATCAGGACCGTCATCGACTACTTCACGGCCGGAGGGAAGATCCCCTGGTGGCTGTCGGGGATCTCCCACCACATGTCGGGTTACAGCGCGGTCATGTTCGTCGCGTTCGCCGCCGTCGCCTACGACTACGGGCTCACCGTCTACGTCTGGTGGGCGATGACCATCGGCATCGGCGTGGGCATCGGCGCCTTCCTGTTCGCCGCGCGGTGGAACCGGCTCAGATCCAGGCACGGCGTGGTCTCGCCGCTGGAGTACCTCACCCGGCGCTACAACCTGCCCACCCAGCAGGTCATGGCCTACAGTGGCGCGCTTCTGAAGGTCGTGGACATCGCCGCCAAATGGGTGGCCATCTCGGTGCTGCTCAAGGGCTTCGCCGGCATCCCCATCCAGTACGGCATCGCCATCACCGGCGCGGTCACCGTGGTCTACGTGACGGTCGGCGGGCTGTGGGCCGACGTGCTCACCGACTTCGGCCAGTTCGTCATCCAGGCCGTCGCCGGCGTCGTCATGTTCGCGGCCGTCCTCGGGCACCTCGGCGGGATCTCGGCGCTGTGGACCATGTGGGGCGACCTGCCCGAGGGGCACGGCGATCCGCTGAGCGGGCCCTACACCACGACGTACTTCTTCGCCTTCCTGCTGATCAAGACCTTCGAGTACAACGGCGGGATGTGGAACCTCGCCCAGCGCTACATGGGCGCCCCGTCGGGCTCGCAGGCCAAGCGGGCGGCGCTGCTGTCCAGCGCCCTGTGGCTGCTCTGGCCGTTGGTGCTGTTCATCCCGATGTTCGCCGCGCCGCTCATCGTCCCGGGCCTGACCAACTCCGACCAGTCCTATGTGCGGCTCGCGCAGGAACTGCTGCCGACCGGCCTCATCGGCCTGGTGCTGGCCGGGTTCTTCTCCCACACCATGGCCATGGTCTCCTCCGACGCCAACGTGATCTCGGCGGTGATCACCCGCGACATCCTGCCGGTCTTCGTCCGCCGGCTGCGCGAGCTGCCGGCCGCGGGCGCGCTGCGGCTGGCCCGGGTGACCACCTTCATCTTCGTGGTCGTCAGCATGACCATCGCGATCACCACCCAGGGGCAGGGCGTGGTGCTGAAGATCGTCGTGGACGTGGTCGCCGCCACGATGGGACCGATCTCGATCCCGCTGATGCTCGGCCTGCTCCCCTGGTTCAAGCGCAGCGGGCCCACCGCGGCCATCACCTCGTGGGCGGCGGGCCTCGCGGTGTGGGCCGTGATCAAGTGGGTGATCGCCTCGACGAACCAGACGCTGGTCGTCGCCGCCCCGCTGGTGACGTCCCTGATCCTGTACGTCGTCATCGGGCTCCTGCGCCCGGAGAACACCCCGTCCCGCGACGAACTGGTCGACTCACTGAACACCGATCTTCCTTCGGCGTCTCCCGATCGGCCGACCGCCACCCTCGCGTGACGCGCGCCGGTGGGCGGGGTGAGAGGATCTCTCACCCCGCCCACCGGCTTGTACCGTGACGTGCAGGACTATTTGTCCGACTCCAGGATGCCGCCGTTGGCGACGTCGGACTTCTCGATCTCGGTGAACACGATGCGCACGGCCTCGGGCCGGGCCTTGAGGATGCCCACGGCGGCGTCGGTCACCGCCGCCACGAACTCGCGGCGCTGGTCCATCGTCCGCCCCGACAGCAGTTCCACAGTGATGTTCGGCATGATGCCCTCCGGATTCCATGTGTTGCATCACATGAAATCAGATTCCACTACATGAACCAAGAAGGAGGCAGCCGGCGTGGACGTGATAGTGATCGGCGAGCCGCTGGTCGAGTTCTCGGCGTCCGTCCCCCTCACCGAGGCGGACACCTTCCGCCTGTCGTTCTCCGGGGACGCGCTGAACGCCGCCGTGGCGGCGGCGGCCGCGGGCGCGCACGTCGCGCTGGTGACGCGGGTGGGCGAGGACGAGTTCGGGGAACGGCTGATCCGGTTCGCGGCCGCGCACGGCGTCGACACCCGGTGGATGCTGCCGGGCGCCGGGTCCACGGGGGCCTACGCCGTTGGCGCCGACCCCGGCGGCGAGCGGGCCTTCGCCTACATGCGGGCGTGCAGCGCCGCCTCCAGGCTCGGCCCCTCGGACGTGGCCGACGCGCCGCTGGCCGAGACCGCCGTGCTGCTGGTCAGCGGCGTCACCGCCGCACTGTCGGCCTCGTGCGCCCACGCGGTGCGCCACGCCGCCGAGATCGTGCACGCGTCCGGCGGCAAGGTCGTGTACGACCCGAACTTCCGCTCCCGGCTCACCACGCCCGAGCAGGCCGCCGGCGTGCTCGCCGACATCGCGCCGATGGCCGCCCTCGTCGCCCCGTCCTGCCCGGGCGACAGCCTCCCCCTGCTCGGCACCGCCGACCCGGCCGAAGTGGTGCGTGCCTGCCTGAAGCTCGGCGCCCGCGCGGTCGCCGTCACCCGCGGCCCCGAGGGCGTCCTGCTCGGCCTGCCCGGCGGGAGGGACGGGTGGCCGGACGGGAGCGCGGGCCCGCTGGTGGAGATCCCGGCGGTCGCCGCTCGGGCCGTGGTGGACCAGACAGGGGCCGGTGACGCCTTCATCGGCACGGTGGCGGCGCGACTGGCCACGGGCACGGCGCTGCGCGACGCCGTACGGGCGGGAACGGCGGCCGCCGCCATCAGCCTGCAAGGCCAGGGCGGCACCGGCCGCGTCGCCACCCCCGAGGAGATCGACCGCCTCCTCACCCGCCCCCAGGACCCCTGACCCGGCCCGCCGTACATGGGCGCCGGCTTCGCCGTACCTCAGTGAACAGGGACACCAGGGACCGCTCGGCCCGGATGGCGTCGCGGTGGTGGGTGGGCGGGGGTCAGCGGGTGGGGGTGGTGGTGGGGGCGCCCAGGGCTTGGGAGACGTCGCGGGCGGCGGCGGTGACGATCGGGGCGAGCTCCTCCAAGGCGGCGCGGTCCATGTCCATGGCGAGGGTGGAGATGGAGATGCCGCCCAGCACCTGGCCGGTGTGGTCGAAGACGGCCGCGCCGACGCAGCGGATGCCCGGCTCGTTCTCCTCGTCGTCCACGGCGTAGCCGAGGGCGCGGATCTTCTCGAGGTGGGCGAGCAGCTCCTCCACCCCGGTCAGCGTGCCCGGGGTGAGCCGCGGGAGGCCGGTGCGCCCGGCGATGGCGCGCACCTCGTCGTCGTCCAGCCCGGCGAGGATGGCCTTGCCGATGGCCGTCGTGTGCAGGCGCAGGCTCATGCCGACCCGGGAGGGCATCTGGTAGGGCCTGCGGCCCTCCAGCTTGTCCACGTAGACCGCCTCGTCGCCGCTGCGGATGCCGAAGTGGGTGGTGTAGCCGGTGCGTTCGTGCAGGGCGCGCAGCGCCGCCGAGGCCTGCCGGGACGGGTCGAACCTGGTCATGACCCGGCCGGCGAGGGTGAGGATGCGCGGCCCCGGCTCATAGCCCCCCGCGCCGTCGGCGCGGGCGAACCCCCACTCGACGAGCGACTGCAGGATGCGGTGAACGGTCGACTTGGAGACGCCGGTCGCCGCGGCGATGTCGGTCACGCGGTGGTGCTCGGCGATCGCCTCGAGCACCGCCAGCGCCTTGTCGATGGAGCTGCCTTCCCTGACCACGTCCTGAGCCTACTAACAGCCACCGCCCGGCACGCTCCGCACGACCGTGCGAGGGCCGTGACAGGGCCGTGACAGGGCGGGGTCGCGCGGCCGGCGGGCGAGGTCACCGGGCGAGCCAGCCGCCGTCCACCGCCAGAATGTGGCCGTTGACGTAGTCGGAGGCCGCGGAGGCGAGGAAGACGGCCGCGCCGGCGAGGTCCTCGGGGGCGCCCCAGCGGCCGGCCGGGATGCGGGCCCTGATGGCGGGCTCGCGGTCGGGGTCGGCGCGGAGCGCGTGGGTGTTGCCGGTGACGATGTACCCGGGGGCGATCGCGTTGACCTGCACCCCCCGCGGCGCCCACTCGCAGGCCAGCGAGCGGGTGAGGCCGGCGACGCCGTGCTTGGCGGCGGCGTACCCGGCCGCGTTGATGCCGCCCTGGAACGACAGCATCGACGCGATCATGATGATCTTCCCCTGCCCGCGGTCGAGCATGGGGCCGCCGAGGGCCCGGCTGAGCAGGAAGACCGCGTCGAGGTTGACGTCGAGCACGGCCCGCCAGTCGGCGTAGTCGTGCTCGACGGCCGGCGCCCTGCGGATGATCCCGGCGTTGTTCACCAGGATGTCGACCCGGTGCCGGGCGGCCAGCTCCTCGGCGGCCTCGGGCAGCCGGGCGACGTCGGACAGGTCCAGGACCCACCGCCAGGCCTCCCTGCCGGCCTTGCGGACCTCGGCCTCCACCTCGTCCAGGTCGTCGCGGTGGCCGTGCAGGACGACGTCGGCCCCCGCCCTGGCCAGGCCGGCCGCGATCGCCCGGCCGATGCCGGTGCGCGAGCCGGTGACCAGCGCCGTCCTGCCTTCCAGGGAGAACATCACCGCATCTCGCCGATCGCGACCTGCTCCATGTCGTCGTAGGCCTGGTTCTCGCCGCCCATCGCCCAGACGAAGGCGTAGTTGCGGGTGCCGAACCCGCAGTGCACCGACCACGGCGGCGAGATGACGGCCTGCCGGTCGGCGACGATCAGGTTGCGCGTCTCGTCCGGCCTGCCCATGAGGTGGACGACGCGGGCGTCCGGCGGGACGTCGAAGTACAGGTAGACCTCGGTGCGCCGCTCGTGGGTGTGGCAGGGCATGGTGTTCCACATGGAGCCCGGCTCCAGCACCGTGACGCCGAGGACGAGCTGGCAGCTCTGGATGCCTTTGGCGTGGATGTACTTGTAGATGGTGCGGTCGTTGGAGCCCTCCTGCGAGCCCAGCCGCACCGGCTCGGCGTCCGGCAGCCCCGCCCTGACGGTCGGGTGCCCGGCGTGCGCGGGGGTGGACACCAGGTAGAACGCCCCGCCGCTGAAGGACACCGCGCGCGAGCCCATGCCCACGTACAGGCACTCCTTGGTCCCGAGCGGGTGCTCCTCGCCGTCGACGGTGACGACGCCGGGCTCGCCGAGGTTGACGACGCCGAGCTCGCGGCGCTCCAGGAAGTACTCCGCGCGGAGCCCATCGGGGCAGGGAAGGTCCAACGGCGCGTCGCCGGGCGCCGCGCCCCCGACGATGATGCGGTCCTCGTGGGAGTACACCAGGCGGATCTCGCCGGGGACGAAGAGGTCCTCGGCGAGGAAGCGGCTCCTGAGCCGGTCGGTCGTCATGCCCGGCACCTGGTCCGGTGCCGTCGCGTACCGTACCTCCACCACGCCTCCTATTCCGTTACATAAAATGCCATATCGCTATATAGAACAGCGCTGGGCGTGCCAGGTCAAGCCGCCGGGAGGACGGCGTGGCGGGACCCGCCCGGAGGGCGTCTAGTACGTGCGGCGGACGCCGCGGGCGGCCACCTCGATGCGGTCGCGCGCCTCGAGCAGGCAGGCGGCGATCTCGCGGTCGCGGCCCGCCGTCAGCCGGGGCACCGGGACCGACACGCTCACCGCGTCACGCGGCGGATAGGCGATGTCCAGCGCCACCCCGAAACAGCGCAGGCCCTCGGTGTTCTCCTCGCGGTCGATGGAGTACCCCCGCTTGCGGATGCGCCGCAGATCGGCCATGAGCTGCGCCTGGTCGACGATGGTGCTCTTGGTGAGGCGGGGCAGCTCGGCCGGCAGCAGGCGCGCCACCTCGGCGTCGTCGCGGGTGGCGAGGATGGCCTTGCCGAGCGAGGTGGTGCTGGCCGGCAGCCGCCGGCCGACCCTGGTGAAGGGCCGCAGGTAGTGGCGCGAGGCCCGCGTGGCGAGGTACACCACGTCGAAGTGGTCGAGCCGCGCCAGGTGGACCGTCTCGCCCGTGACCTCGGCGAGCCAGTCGAGCGCGTCGCGCGCGATCTGCACGACCGGGTCGCCGTCGATGTAGGTGGCGCCCACCAGCAGCGCCCGCATGCCGATGCGGTAGAGGGTGCCCGTGACGTCGGTCTCGATCCACCCGAGGCCGACCAGCGTGCGCAGCAGGGCGTGCAGGCTGCTCTTGGGATAGCCGAGCTTGCCCTGGAGGTCGGACAGGCTGTGCAGGCCGGGATACTGGGCGAAGAAGTCGAGCAGCTCGACGGTCCGCACGGCGGACTTGACGTGCGGCACCGCGGTCCCCTCTTGCGGCACCGCGGTTCCCTGCTCCGTCATTTGCGCCCTCCCTGCCGCACGTTACCTCCATTGTCGCCCGGTCACGACTCCACGACGCGACCGCCGAGCCAGGCGTACTCGGGATCGGACGCATCCAGCTCCGCCAGCTCGGCCGCGTAGGCCTCGGCGTCGTCCACCGGCTCGTAGCCGAGCGCCCGTCCCGCCGACAGGTCCCACCAGTTGCGGGTGTTGGCCGACACGCCCCAGACCACCGCGTAGGTCAGATCCGGCGAGGTCAGGCACGCGTGGGCCAGGCGCACCATGTCCCCCGGGCTGAGCCAGGTGGACAGCGCGCGCGGGCTCGGCGGGCGCTGCTCGAACGTACCGATGCGCAGGCACGCGACCTGCATGCCGTACCGGTCGGAGTAGTAGCGGCCGAGGGCCTCGCCGTAGGCCTTGGACACGCCGTAGTGCGAGTCGGGCGCCACCGGGGTGTCGGCGGGCACCGACTCCCGCCGGGGCGTGAACCCCGCCGCGTGGTTGCTGCTGGCGTACACGAACCGCTCGACCCCGGCCTGCCGCGCGGCCTCCATCACGTGGTAGGTGCCCTCGATGTTGGCCGTGAGCGCCTCCTCGAAGGTGGCGCCGGTGGAGGGGACGCCGGCCAGGTGCACGACCGCGGACACCCCCTTCATCGCCCGGTCGAGCACCGCCGGGTCGGCGATGTCCCCGCAGATCACCTCGAAGCGCTCGTGCTCCATCGGGGTGCGGTCGAGCAGCCGCAGCGTGTGGCCGTACTCGGGCAGACCGGAGGTCAGGCAGGCGCCGATACGTCCGGCGGCACCGGTCACAAGAACGTTGTTCGCCGGGTTCACTGGGGTCGCCGTGTTCGCTGGATTCGCCGTGGTCGCTGTGCTCGCCGTGTTCACCATGTGGCCACCGTATGGGCGGCGATGTGGTCCACGTCAAGATCGTCACCCAGTCCTGGACGACACGGGAGTGTGACATTTCCTGAATCGTCCAAAGGATCGATGATCGAGCGGAGATGCGGCGGCGGGGCATCGTAGTCCGAGTGCGGGTGCAGCAGGCCGCGCTCGTACCACTCGCCGCACAGCGTCGCCCCGATCACGGCGAGCGCGCCCGACCCGTTGCCGTGGATCTCACAGCCCATCCCGAAGGACTCGGCGGTGTGCACGGCCTTCAGCGCCGGGATGATCCCTCCGGAGCCGACGACGCCCACGCGCAGGATGTCGCACGCCCCCGCCGCGATCCACTCGGCCCGCGCCATGTGCTTGCCCCAGGAGGTCTCCGGGCCGAGGATCGGGGTGGCGAGCTGGTCGGCCAGCCAGCGGTAGGACTGCACCGACGCCTCCTCCATCGGCTCCTCGTACCAGGCGAAGTTCAGCTCGTCCAGCGCCCGGCCGAGCCGCAGGGCCTCGGTGCGGCTGTACCAGTGGTTGCTGTCCAGCATCAGGGCGACGTCGGGGCCGACCGCGTCCCGCACGGCCGCGCACGCCTTGATGTCCAGCTCGACGCCATGACGCATCGGCGGCATCCAGGTGTGCAGCTTGATGCCCCGGTATCCCCGCGCCACCAGATCCTTGGCGAAGCTCGCGTAGTCCGACAGCGTGGCCAGGCCGCCGGGGATGTCGTCGCCGCACATCGTGCTGGCGTAGGCGGGGACGACCGAGCGGGCGCCGCCGAGGAGTTTCCAGACGGGCAGGCCGAGCCTGCGGCCCGCCAGGTCCCACAGGGCCTGGTCCACGGTGCTCAGCAGACGGTCGGTGAGGTGGCCGTGGGCGCCGCGCTGGCGCCGCGCGAGCGCGTGCCACAGCCGCTCGCGCTCGAGACCGTCCTGGCCGGTCAGCACGGGGCGCACGTGCGCCTGGATCATGCTCTCGCGCAGCGTCTCGGGCTGTCCGAGGCAGTACCCCTTGGCGCCGTCGCTGTCGGTGATCTCCAGCAGCGCCTCCTTGACCTCCCGCGGCGGGCCCGGATGCCGGTGACCGTGCCCGTCCACCACCGATCTGGCGACGGTCGTGAACACCGTGACGCCGACGCGCTCGATGACGGCCATGACCTCTCCTTCCGCTCGATCGCCCCCGGCCTCGCCGGGGTGGAACCGGGACCGGCGCCCGCGGTCAGGTGACGGGTGCCGGTCCCGGGGTCGTGCCGGGCCGGGCTAGGAGTGCGACTGCTTCCACTCGGCCTGCGCCTCGGTGAGCTTCCGCGCCAGGGTGTCGAGGAACTCCTGCGGCTTCATCCGGCCGAGCAGGACCTTCTGGAACAGCGGCTCGGTGTCGGCCTTGGTGATGGAGGAGAACTGCGGCAGGTAGTACGGCGGCGAGACCACCACGGTCGAGGGGTCGCCCAGGACCTGCACGGCGTTCTTCAGGTAGGGCCGCTCGTCGAGCCAGGAGTCGGCCTGGGCGTCCTTGTTGGCCGGGATCTGGCCGGTCTGCTGGTTCCAGTAGCTGTTGCTGTCCTTGGAGACCAGGAAGTCGACGAACTTCCAGGCCGCGTCCTTGTGCTCGCTGTTCTTGAACACCGCGAACCCGTCGACCGGGTTGGCCACGATGGTGCGCTTGCCCGAGGCCCCGACCGGCATCGGGAAGGCGTCGATCTTGTCGGCGCCGAACGCCTTCACGTGGTCGTTGTAGGACCCCAGGTTGTGGTGCATCATCGCGACCTTGCCGCTGGTGAACTGGGCCACCATCTTCGGGAAGTCGTTGGTGACGTCCGCCTCCGGCGTGTCCTTCTTGTACAGCGCGGCGATCTTGGACACCAGCTCGACGTTCCCGGGGTCGTTGACGGTGCTCTTGCCGGAGGCGTCGAAGAACTCGGTGACCCCGGAGTAGGCGTAGGCCTCGGCCAGGAGCTGGAAGATCGAACCGGCGCCGCCGCGGATGGTCCAGCCGTACTGGTCGGGGGCCTTGGTCAGCTTGTCCGCCGCCGCGAAGAACTCGTCCCAGGTCTTGGGCGCCTGGATCCCGGCGGCCGACAGCTTGTCCTTCTGGTACCAGACGACGTCGAGGTTGGAGGTCGCCGGCACCATGTAGAGCTTGCCGCCGGGGTCGGTCCGCTTGACCGAGGCGAGCATGCTGTCCAGCAGCTTGCCGTTCGCCGGGCTCTTGGCCAGCCAGTCATCGGCCGGCTCCAGCGCCTGCTGCCCGGTCAGGCCGGCCAGGTAGCTGGTGGTCACGCCGCCCACGTCGGGCGTCTCGCCTCCGGCGATCGCGGTGTCGTACTTCTGCTGGACCGAGGCGATCGGGATGCCCACGTACTCGACGTGGATGGTCGGGTTGGCCTGCTCGAACCGTTTGATCAGCTCCTGGTAGAGCGGCGTGCGGACGCCGCCGTTGTTGTCCCAGAAGGTGATCGTCGTCTTGCCGCCCGACGCCTGCCCGCCGCCTCCGGAGTCCGACCCGCAGGCCGACGCGGTGACCGAAAGGGCGAGGACGGCGACGGCCGCCGTGCAGACCTTGGTGATGGTTCTCATGGTGTGGTGTCCTCCAGGCGGGGGTGGCTATCCCTTCACGGCACCGGCGCTGATGCCGTGCACGAGATAGCGCTGGATCACTGCGAACACGCAGACGACAGGGACGGCCGCCACCACGCCGCCCGCCGCCAGGGCCCCGAAGTCGGCGCTGTACTCCCCGATCGTGTAGCTCAGGCCGACGGGGATGGTGAAGTTGGCCTGCTTGCTGATGAACATCAGCGCGAACAGGAAGTTGTTCCAGGTGTGGATGAAGGCGAACGACCCGACCGCGATGAGGCCGGGACGCAGCTGCGGGAGCACGACCGCGAAGAAGGCACGGACGCGCGTGCAGCCGTCCACCATCGCCGCCTCCTCCACCTGGAAGGGCACCGCGGCGACGAACCCGCTCATCAGGATGATCGAGAGCGGGAGGTTGAACACCGTGTCCGCGATCACCAGGCTCCACAGGGAGTTGATCAGCCCGAGGCCGCGGAAGATCGTGAACAGCGGGATCAGCATCATGGCGCCCGGGATGAACTGCGTGCACAGCAGGGCCACCATGAACACCGTCCGGCCGCGGAAGCGGAAGCGCGCCAGCGCGTACCCGCCCATGAGCGCGACCACCGTCGTGAACAGCAGCGACAGCACGCCCACGACCACGCTGTTCCTGAAGAAGACCGCGTAGCCGATGTCGTTCCACACGGTCTCGAAGTGCTCGAAGGTGATCGGCCAGGGCACCGGCGCGGTGGAGCCGGTCGGCCGCAGCGCGAAGACGATCATCCAGTAGAACGGCACCAGCGTGAAGACCAGGTAGAGGCCCAGCGGGACGTACAGCCGCAGCACCCTGCCCGGGTCCTTGCGGGGCCGCGGCCCGGGGGCCGTCCGGACGCCCACCTTCCCGGGGCGCCGCACGATGGTCTCGGTTGCCATGGAAGCGCCCCTCATGCCTTGTGGTCCGCGCCGAACCGGCTCAGCCGGAGGTACAGCAGCGAGCAGAACAGCAGGATCAGGAAGCCCGCCGTCGTGAGCGCCGAGCCGTACCCGAAGTCCTTGGAGTCGATGGCGCGCTGGGCCACGTACAGCGGCAGCGTGGTGGTGACCTGGGCCGGGCCGCCGCCGGTGAGCGTGTAGATCAGGTCGACGTTGTTGAACTCCCACACCGAGCGCAGCAGTGTGGCCAGCACGATGGCGTCGCGCAGGTGGGGCAGGGTGACGTGCAGGAAGCGGCGGGCGCGCCCCGCCCCGTCGACGGCCGCCGCCTCGTACAGCTCGCCGGGGATGCCCTGGAGCCCCGCGAGCAGCAGGATCGCGAAGAAGGGCACGCCGCGCCACAGCTCGGTGACCACGACGGCGCCGAACACGGTGTCGGGATTGCCGAGCACCGCGGCCTCCGGCGCGCCGAGGTAGCGGACGATGCCGGTGGTGGGGTTGTAGAGCAGGATCCAGATGCCGGTGGTGAGCACTCCGGAGACCGCCCACGGGGAGAAGACCATCGAACGGGCGAGCCCCCGGCCGATGAAACTTTCATTGACGATGAGCGCCAGCGCGAGGCCGAGCACGAGTTGCAGCGCGATCTCGACGACCACCCATTTGGCGGTGAAACCGAGGCTCGTCCAGAACAGCGGGTCCTCGAAAAGCATCTCCCGGAAGTTCGCCAGCCCGGCGAAGCCGTTGGACCACGGCTTGGTCAGGTTGTAGTGCTGGAGGCTGTAGTACAGGACGCTGCCGATCGGGTAGACGAGGAACACCGTGATCAGCAGGACGGTCGGGGAGATCAACAGGTACGGGGCCCAGCGCAGGGCCCGGGGACGCTCCCTCGCCGCCGCTGTCCTGGCGAATGCCACCTGGCGCTCCGTTCGGTCGGCCGTCGAATGAGTGACACATTCTTGAACAAGGTTCACACTTGTGGACGCGCCGTCAACGTAGGAAGGCGGCACGCGCGATGTCAACCCTTCGCCAGGTAACCAAAGCATTTCGGATGCCGGGCGCGCAGGTTTCCCCCGCTCCCTTGACTGGCGGGGCATGGCCGCCATACGTTCCCTGTGTTCATATACGTGAATACAGTCCTGGCATGTGTACGCGAGAGAGGACCGTATGACTTCGCTGGTGGATCGGCTCGACGGGCCGCTCTTCTTTCCCGTCACCCCCTGCGACGACCGGGAGCGGCTCAACCTCGACGCCTTCCGCGAGCACGTCCGCGACGGCGTGGCCGCCGGATGCGGCGCGGTGTTCGCCTGCTGCGGCACGGGCGAGTTCCCCTCGCTGAGCCTCGCCGACTACGCGGCGTGCGTCGCGGCCGCCGTCGAGGAGACCGCCGGGCGGGTGCCCGTCATCGCCGGCACCGGATACGCCACCGCGCTCGCCGCCGGCTTCTCCGCGGCCGCCGAACAGGCCGGCGCCGACGGGCTGCTCGCCCTGCCGCCCTACCTCGTGCAGCCCGACCAGGAGGGCCTGCGGCGCCACTACCAGGCCCTCGCCGACGGCACCCGGCTGCCGGTGATCCTCTACCAGCGCGACAACGCGATCTTCGAGCCGCGGACCGTCGTCGAACTGGCCCGCCATCCCGGCATCATCGGGTTCAAGGACGGCCACGGCGACCTGGACCTGCTCCAGCGCGTCATCAGCGCCGCGCGCACCGCCTCGGCGGACCTGCTGTTCTTCAACGGCCTGCCCACCGCCGAGATGTCCGCGCTCGCCTACCGCGGGCTCGGCATCACCCGGTACTCCTCCGCGGTGTTCTGCTTCGTCCCCGGCGTGGCCCTGGCCTTCCACAAGGCCCTGCTCGCCGGGGACGACGCCGTGACCGACCGGCTGATCGACGAGTTCTACCGGCCGCTGGTCGAGCTGCGCCGCCAGGGCGCCGGATACGCGGTGTCGCTGATCAAGGCCGGCGTGCGCCTGCGCGGCCTGGACGCCGGCCCCGTGCGCGCCCCGCTGTGCGAGCCGGCGCCCGAGCACGTCAAGCGGCTCGGCGAGCTGATCGAGCGCGCACTGTCGATCACCGAGAGCCCCTGACCCGCACGGCGCCGCGTCGGGGAGGCGCCCGCCCGGGCCCCGCGGGCACGCCCGCCCGGGCCCGGACCCCCTGGAGGCCGCCCTCCGCCGGAGCGGGGGCCTCCCTGACCCAGGAGGTATCCCCTTGCCAGCACCCACCACGACCGCGGCCGTCCTGGCCGCGGCCCTGTGCGCCGCCACGCTGACCGCCGTCCCCGCGGCCTCGGCCGCCACCGGCCACGACGTCCCGCTCGGACGGCGCACGCTGCCCGCCGGCGACGGATGGGCCGCCGCGACCACCGGCACCACCGGCGGCGCCGCGGCCGACGACGCCCACGTGTTCACCGTCCGCACCCGCAAGGAACTGGTCACCGCCCTGAACAAGGGCGACGCCACCCCCAAGATCATCTACGTGAAGGGTGTCATCGACGGCAACACCGACGACACCGGCGCCCGGCTGACCTGCGACGACTACGCGACCGACGGCTACACTCAGCCCGCCTACCTCGCCGCCTACGACCCGGCGGTGTGGGGCCGCGACGCCGAGCCGTCCGGGCCCCTGGAGGACGCGCGCGCCGCCTCCGCCGCCCGCCAGACCGCCCAGATCAAGCCGAAGGTCGGCTCCAACACCACCATCGCCGGCCTCGGCAACGCCGTGATCAAGGGCCTGAACCTGCACGTCGACAAGGCCGACAACATCATCATCAGGAACATCAGGTTCCAGGACGCCTACGACTGCTTCCCCCAGTGGGACCCGACCGACGGCGCCGAGGGCAACTGGAACTCGCTGTACGACAACATCTCGGTCACCGGCTCCACCCACGTCTGGGTGGACCACAACGGCTTCGACGACGGCGGCTACCCTGACTCGGCCCAGCCGCTGTACTTCGGCCGACCCTACCAGGTGCACGACGGCGAACTCGACATCACCAGCGGCTCCGACCTCGCCACCGTCTCGTGGAACCGGTTCGCCGACCACGACAAGACCATGCTGATCGGCTCGACCAACAACCCCGCCGCCGACCGCGGCAAGCTGAACGTGACCGTGCACCACAACGTGTTCGACACCATCCTGCAGCGGGCGCCGCGCGTGCGGTTCGGCCAGGTGCACGTGTACGACAACTACTACGACATCCCGGCGGGCGACGAGTACGTCTACAGCTTCGGCGCCGGGGTGGAGTCGAAGATCTACGCCGAGGACAACTTCTTCCGGCTCGGCGCCGGGGTGGACCCGGGCACGATCATCTACAACTGGGGCGGCACCGCCCTGCACGCCACCGGCACGCTGGTGGCCTCGGGCGGCAAGGTGCGCCAGGTGGACATCCTGGCCGCGCACAACGCCACCCACGACCCCGACCTGTCCGGCGACGTCGGATGGACCCCGGCCCTGCACACCCGCGTCGACCCCGCGGCCGTCGTGCCGCTGACCGTGCCGCTGCTGGCGGGCCCCGGCCGCCTGCGCTGACCCGGCGCGGGCGGCGACGTGCCGCCACGCCCCGCCCCGGACCCCTGAGCCGAGCGCCCTGTCAGGCCTGACCTGACGGGCCCCTTCCCCGGCGGCCAGGCACCCCCCGGACCGTCACGCCGTCGAACCGCGGCGTGACGGTCCCCGTGCTCACACCTCGACGATGACCGGGACGATCATCGGCCGGCGGCGGTAGGTGTCGTTGACCCACCGCCCGACGATGCGGCGGGTGACGCGGCGCATCTGCTGGATGTCGGCCACGCCGTCGGCGGCGGCGTCCTGCAGCGCCTTCTCGATCAGCGGGATGACCGCCTCGAAGGCGTCGATCTCGATGCCCGACCCCCGCGCGTACATCTCGGGGCCGCCGCTGACCTTCCCCGTCGTGGAGTCGACCACCACGACCACCGAGATGAAGCCCTCGTCCCCGAGGATGCGGCGGTCCTTCAGCGCGACGTCGGTGATGCCGCCGACCGACGAGCCGTCCACGTAGACATAGCCGCACGGGACCGCGCCGACGATGCGCGCCCGGCCGTCGACCAGGTCGACGACCACGCCGTCCTCGGCGATGACGATGTGGTCGTCCGGCACGCCGGTGAGCGCGGCCAGCTTCGCGTGCGCCCGCAGGTGGCGCCACTCGCCGTGCACGGGCATGAAGTTCGACGGCTTAGTGGCGTTCAGCACGTACAGCAGTTCGCCCGCGGCGGCGTGACCGGAGACGTGCACCAGCGCGTTGCCCTTGTGGACCACGCGCGCGCCCCAGCGGGTGAGCCCGTTGATGACCTTGTTGACGGCCGTCTCGTTGCCCGGCACCAGCGACGACGCCAGCACGACCGTGTCGCCCTCGGCGACCCGGATGGGGTGGTCGCGGTTGGCCATGCGCGACAGCGCCGCCATCGGCTCGCCCTGCGACCCCGTGCAGATCAGCACGACGTCCTCCGGCGGCCACTCCTCGATCTCGCGGGCGTCCACCAGCAGGCCGGCCGGCACCCGCAGGTACCCCAGTTCGCGGGCCACGCCCATGTTCCTGACCATCGAGCGGCCGATGAGCGCGACCTTGCGGCCGTTCTGCTCGGCGGCGTCGAACACCTGCTGCACGCGGTGCACGTGCGAGGCGAAGCAGGCCACGATGATGCGCTTGGTCGCGCTGCGGAAGACCTCGTCGATCACCGGGCTGATGGTGGTCTCGCTCGGCACGAAGCCGGGCACCTCGGAGTTGGTGGAGTCCGACATCAGCATGTCGACGCCCTCGGCGCCGAGCCTGGCGAACCCGCCGAGGTCGGTCAGCCGGCCGTCGAGCGGAAGCTGGTCCATCTTGAAGTCGCCGGTGTGCAGGACGATGCCCGCGGGCGTCCTGATCGCCACGGCGAGGGCATCGGGGATCGAGTGGTTGACCGCGAAGAACTCGCACTCGAACGGGCCGAACCGCTGCCGCTGCCCCTCGGCCACCTCGACCTTGACCGGCTGGATGCGGTGCTCGGTGAGCTTGCTCTCGATCATGCCCAGGGTCAGGCGGGAGCCGACCAGGGGGATGTCGCGGCGCTCGCGCAGCAGGTACGGGACGGCGCCGATGTGGTCCTCGTGGGCGTGGGTCAGCACGACCGCCTCGATCTGGTCCAGGCGGTCCCGGATGTAGTCGAAGTCGGGCAGGATCAGATCGACGCCCGGCTGGTCGGGCTCCGGGAACAGCACGCCGCAGTCGACCACCAGCAGCCGGCCGTCGAACTCGAAGACCGCCATGTTGCGGCCGATCTCACCGAGCCCGCCGAGCGCGACGATGCGCAGGCCGTGCTCCGGCAGGGCCGGAGGCGGCCCCAGCTCGGGATGCGGATGACTCATGCTCTCCCCCCATGTACATCGGCCCGCCGCGCGTGTACGGCTCCCTCGCCGAGCCGTCCGGCGCGTCGCGGGCCGAGATCGTCGTGTCTCTCTCTCAAACTCTCAGTTCCTCCCCGCCGCGAACAGCGCGCGGCGACTCGTTCAGGTGGGTGCTCCGCCGCTCACGACGTACCCGCGGCGGCCTCGGCCCGGCGCGCGCCCGGCCGGGCGCGCGGTTTCGTCGGCCGCACCCAGAGTAGGCGGCATTTCAGTCGGACAACTTCACCCCGCCCGCGACCAGGTCTTCGCGCAAAGTCGCGACGAGCTCCCCGGTGGCGTCGACGAGCGGCGCGCGCACCGGGCCCACCGGCCTTCCCATGAGGCCCAGCGCGGCCTTCGCCATGATCGCGCCCTGGCTGCGGGTCATGATGCCCGTGACCACCGGCAGCAGGCGCTGGTGCACCGAACGGGCGCCCTCCACGTGGCCCGACTGGAACAGGCCGATCATGGAGGCCAGCTCGGCGCCCACCACGTGGCCGACCACGCTGACGAACCCGGCCGCCCCGATCGACAGCCAGGGCAGGTTGACCGCGTCGTCCCCGGAGTAGTACGCCAGGTCGGTGGCGGCCATCACCTGCGAGGCGCCGAACAGGTCGCCCTTGGCGTCCTTCACCGCGGCGATGCGCGGGTGGGCTCCAAGGCGCAGCAGCGTCTCGGTGTCGATCGGGGTGCCGGTGCGGCCCGGGATGTCGTACAGCATGACCGGCAGGCCGGTGGCGTCCGCGATGGTCGTGAAGTGGCGGTACAGCCCCTCCTGGGGCGGCCTGTTGTAGTACGGCGTCACCACCAGCAGGCCGTGGGCGCCGGCGCGCTCGGCGGCCCTGGCCAGCTCGATCGAGTGGCGCGTGTCGTTGGTGCCCGCGCCGGCCACGACGGTCGCCCGGTCGCCGACCGCCTCCAGCACGGCCTTCAGTATGAGCTCTTTCTCGGCATCGCTCGTGGTGGGGGACTCCCCCGTGGTGCCGCTGACGACGACACCGTCGTTGCGCTGGTCGTCAACGAGGTAGGTGGCCAGGCGCTGGACACCGTCGATGTCCACGGCGCCGTCGGCGGTGAACGGCGTGACCATCGCGGTCAGCATGCGCCCGAAGGGCGCGTCGGAGGTTCCGGTTGGCGATGCCATAGACGGAACGGTACCTGGATCCGCGAAGACGGTGGACCCCGCCACCCCGGTTCGTGACGGCACGTCGGTCGATCCGGGTGTGCACCGGTTCCTGGGGAGATGGTGTGACATGGACAGAGGCCGTCGATATGTGCTCGGGGGTACACACATCGACGACCTCTATCCGTGCAATCGGCCCCGCTTACGGCGGCGTTACACACATCTGAGAAGAATTTTCCGATCGTCCGCACGGGCCACGCCGGCGGGGGCTACGGCCCGCCCGCCGGACGCGCCCCCGTCCCGCCCGGCCGCACGCCCGTCCTGGTGGCGGGCGGTGTCCCCCGTACCGCTCCTCACCTTTTCCGTCCAGGCGGAACGCAATGTCGCCACAGAATCACGTTTCGTAAAGTTGGGACTCCAAGTGTTCGCCATTACTCCTAGTTGTCCTTCGATTACGGCAAGATAGGAAAACGATCTCGAACACCCTTAGGGATGGACGGATGACTGGCAACGATCCGGTGTACCTCCGTGTGGTCGAAGAGCTGCGGGCGCAGATAGTCGATGGCACCCTGCCGCCGGGCGCGCCCATCCCGTCCCGCGCGCAACTCACCCAGCGCTTCCGCGTCGGCGAGACCGCCGCCCGTCACGCCCTGCGCGTCCTGGCCGCCGAAGGCCTCATCATCGGCAAGGTCGGCTCCGGGCACTACGTCCGCGAGAAGTCCGTGCTCTACCCCCTGCAACGGTGCCGCAACATCGACCACGACGCCCCGTTCGCCGCCGACATGCAGGCCGGCGGCCACCGCGCCACGTGGGACTGGCGCAGCGAGCCCGTCAAGGCCGGGCCCGAGATCGCCCGCCGCCTCCGGCTCGACGCCGCCGAGCCGGTCACCCGCACCCGCTACGTCTTCCGCACCGACGGCAAGCCGATGCAGCTCGCCACCTCCTATGAGCCGGTCGAGTTCGGCCGCCCCCACTCCTGCCCCGAAGAGGGCACCAACGGGCGCAAGAGCCTGCTGGCCCGCATGTCCGCCGCCGGAGTCAAGATCACCGACATTCGCGAGAGCGTGCACACCCGCGTCCCGCAGCCGACCGAGAGCGACCTGCTCGACCTGCCCACCGGCGTGCACGTCCTGCACATCGAGCGCACCCACTGGTCCGGCGACCGCCCCGTGGAGACCAGCGACATCGTCGTCCCCGGCGACCGCTTCCGCCTGGTCTACTCCGTCCCCCTAGGCGCCTGACCCCTTCCCCGGCACCCGACGCCACAAGCGCCCACCACCCCACCTGCCCTCCGTGGGCTGCCGCTACCCGCCGCCGCGCGGCAGGAAGAGGTAGCGGCCGAACGCCCGACCACCCACCTCCCCCGGCACGATCCTCTCCCCGCCCAACCGGGCCTCCACCCAGCGCCCGACTTCACAAGAGCGCATCACCCCCACCTGCCCTCCGTGGGCCGCCGCCACCCGCCGCCGCGCGGCAGGAAGAGGTAGCGGCCGAACGCCCGACCACCCACCTCCCCCGGCACGATCCTCTCCCCGCCTCGACCGGGCCTTCCTCCGGCGCCGCGTCGGCGGGAAGGGAGGACGGCGAATTCGGCGCCATGTGCGGCGCGCGGCCGTTCCCCGGACGTCGGTCAGCGGGCGCGCTGGGTCAGGGCTACGCACACCAGCACGGCCACGGCGGCGGTCAGGGTGGCGGGGTCCAGGCTCTCCCCCAGCAGCCACCATGCCAGCAGCAGCGTCAGGAGCGGCTGGAGGAGCTGGGTCTGACCGGCGCGGGCGATGCCGCCTCGCGCGAGGCCCGCGTACCAGGGGATGAAGCCCAGGAACATCGACACCAGTGACACGTAGGCGAACCCGGCCATCACGTCCGTCGACAGACGGTGAGCGGTGGTGAACCACAGGATCACCGCGACCGGCACGGTCACCGGGGCCGCCAGCACCAGGGCGTGGGAGATCACCCGCCAGCCGGCCGTGTGCCGCGCCAGGCGTCCGCCCTCGGTGTACCCCACCGCGGCGCAGACCAGTGCGGCGACCATGAGCAGGTCCGCGGCGGCGAGCCGGCCGCCTCCCCTGGTGAGCGTGAAGACCGTGACCGAGGCCGCGCCCGCCGCGCTCGCAACCCAGAACAGCGGGCGCGGCCGTTCCCCGGCCCGAAGAACGGCGAACACGGCGGTAGCGGCCGGGAGCAGGCCGACGACGACGGCCGCGTGCGAGACGCTCGCCCCGGCGGCCAGGGCCAGGCCGCTGAACAAGGGAAACCCGAAGACGACGCCGAACGCGATCGCGGCGTAGGACCGGAACTGGGCCCGAGGAGGCAGCGGCGCGGCGCCGGCGGCCAGCAGGCAGACCACCGCCGCCGCCGCGGCCACGGCGGCCCGGCCGACCGCCACGAAGTACGGGTCGAAGCCCCGCAGGGCGAAGGCGGTCGCCGTCAACGTCCCCGAGAACGCCACGACCCCCAGGCCCGCGAGCGACGTCCCCGCCCACCGGCTCGCACCGGCGACCATCCGGGCACCGGGCACGGACGGCTTCCCCGGCACCGCGCCGTCCCCTGTGCCGTCCTGCACTGCCGGCTCGGCGCTCTGCGCCACTCCGGCCGGCACTCGCGGGACCGCGCCGTCCGCCATCCCGGGCCCTGATCCTGGCGCGGCATCCTCCGCCTCTCCGGCTCGTTCTCCCGCCGTCGCCGCTCGGGGGACGTCGCTCTGGTCGCCGGTGGGCCCGCGCCGGGAGCGGAGTAGGCCGAGGGGGATCGCTACTGCCGTGCGGGCAGTAGCGCTACTCTTATCTTTCATGAATGACGATAGCAGTATCGTCCGGATCGCCGCATCGCTGCGCGAGGAGGCGGCGCGGCTACGGCCGGGCGACCGGTTGCCATCCAGCCGCGAGCTGGTGCGACGCCACAAGGTCAGCCCCGTCACCGTGTCCCGGGCGCTGGCGGCGCTCGCGGCCGAGGGCAGGGTCGTCACCCGTCCGGGGAGCGGCGCCTTCGTCGCGCCTTCCGTCGCCGCGACGTCCGGAGAGGCCACCGACCTGTCATGGCAGACGGTCTCGCTCGGAGACCGGTCCGTCGACGACGCGGCGGTCGCCGGACTGCTCACCCCGCCTCCCGAGGGCGTCATCCCACTCGCAGGCGGCTACCTCCACCCGGGGCTGCGCCCGTCCAAGGCCCTGGCGAACGCCGCCGTCCGCGCCGTGCGCCGCGCGGACGCCTGGGCGATCCCGCCGTTGAACGGACTGGCCGAGCTGCGGCGCTGGTTCGCCGCCGAGGTGGGCGGCGGCGTCACCCACGCCGACGTACTGATCGTCAGCGGCGGGCAGGCCGCGCTGACCCATGCCTTCCGCGCCCTGTCCGCGCCCGGCGCCGCGATGCTGGTCGAGACGCCCACCTACCCCGGAGCGCTGGCCGCCGCCCGCGCCGCCGGGCTGCGCGCGGTGGCCGTGCCGATGGACGCCGACGGAGTGCGTCCCGACCTGCTGGCCGAGGCGTTCGCCGTCACCGGCGCGCGGGTGTTCTACTGCCAGCCGACCCTGCACAACCCCACCGGCGTGGTGCTGTCGGCCGAACGCCGCGGCCAGGTCCTCGCCGTGGCCAGGGCCGCCGGGGCGTTCGTGATCGAGGACGACTACGCGCGCTACCTGGCCACGAGCCCCGTCCCGCCCCCGTTGGTCACCATGGACGCCCACGGCACCGTCGTGCACGTCAACTCGCTCAGCAAGGTCACCTCGCCGAGCCTGCGGGTGGCCGCGGTGATCGCGCGGGGCCCGGCGGCGCGGCGGCTGCGAGCCGCCCAGCTCGTGGAGTCGTTCTTCGTCGCCCGCCCCCTGCAGGAGACCGCGCTGGAGCTGCTCGGCTCCCCCGCCTGGCGGCGTCACCGGGCGGCGGTGACGGCGGAGCTGGCGGTGCGGCGTGACGCGCTGGCCTCCGCCCTGACCCGCCACCTGCCCTCCGCGCGCGTGCCCTACATGCCCCCGGGCGGGCTCCACCTGTGGGTGCGGCTCCCCCGGGACGTCGACGAGACGGCGCTGGTCGAGTCCGCCCAGCGCGCCGGGGTCCTGGTCAGCCCGGGAGCGATCTACCACTCCGCCGAACCGCCCTGCCCGCATATCCGGGTCACCCACATCGCCGCCGCCCATGTCGCCGAGCTGGCCGAGGGCGTCCGTCGCCTCGGCGCGACGCTGGACGCCCAGCTCGCGCCGGGGTCCGGCTGAGCCCGGCGCAGGCGGACCGTACCGGAGGCTGCCCTACAGTGGTCGCATGGACGGGCCCGTCGAGCTGCTCCGCGACTTCATGAACACCTACGACGCCGAAGCGGACACAGACGAACTGGCCTCCCCCGCCGAGCTGGCCGTCTGGCTGCGCGAGCGCGGCCTCATCTCCGCGACCGACCGCGCGGTGGACGATGACTGGGCGCTCGCGATCGCCCTGCGCGAAGGGCTGCGCACGGCCCTGCGCCAGCGCCCCTCCGGACATCCGCGCCCCGCCCGGCAGGACACCGCGCAGAACCCTGCACCCGCCGAACCGGCACCGGCACGGAACGACCTCCACCCGCCCGCCGAACCGGACCCGGCGTGGAGCGACCTCCACCCGCCCGCCGAACCGGACGCGACGGGCGCCCTCAGCCCGACCACAAACTACGGCGCAACCCCCGACCCCGGTCCGACCGCCGCCCCCGGTCCGACCGGAGATCCTGGCATGACCGGAGATCTCGGCCCGACGGAAGACCTCGGCGCAACCGTGGCCCCCGGCGCGACCGCCACCCCTGGCCCAACCGCCGACCCCGACGCGGCAGACGACCCCGACGCGGCGGATGACCTCGGCGCAGCGGCCCACCTGAGCGAAACGCCAGTCGGGCCTGACGCGATGCGTGGCCAATTGGAGGGGGCGCTGGCGGCGCTTCCTCTGCGGGTCAGGATCGGCGCGGGGCGGGTTCCCGTCGCCGAGCCGCTGGGCGCCGGCGCGGCCCGAGGCGTCGGGATGCTCGCCGCGGCCATCCTGCGGGCGCATGCCGAGGGCGGCTGGCCGCGCCTGAAGGTCTGCGCCGAGGATTCCTGCCAGTGGGCGTTCATCGACGCCTCCAAGAACCGCTCGCGTTCGTGGTGCTCCATGCGGGTCTGCGGCAACCGCACCAAGACCCGCGCCTACCGCGCCAGACGCCGCCGGCACGACCCTCTCCCCTCCTGAGCCTTCCCGCCGCGGTCCGCCGAAACCCACGGGTCACCCGCAGGCAGGGGTCCCAGGCGAAGCCATCCCGCCGCGTTCGCCGAGGCCCACGGGTCACCGGCGGGTGCGGGTCCCGATACGGTGTTGGAAACCGGAGGAGAAGGGGGCGGCCCGATGGCTGACGTTGGGGTGCGCGCGGCGCGGCGCGAGGACGTCCCGGCGGTGACTGGCACCCAGATCCGGGCGTGGAAGGCGGCCTACCGCGACGTCCTGCCCGAGGGGCCGCTGGAGCAGATGACCGGCCCGGCGTCCCAGGAGATCTGGAACCGCCAATGGGAGGAGGCCGTGGTCTCGCCTCCCTCTCCGCGCCACCGCGTGCTGGTCGCCGTCGAGACCGACGACCCGCTGACCTCCCTCGCCGAGGGGCACGCCGAGCCCGGCGGGCAGCGCGTGGTCGGGCTGGCCTCCCACGGGCCCGCCGAGGATCCCGACCTCGATCCGGCGACCACCGCCGAGCTGCTCACGCTGCTCGTCGACCCCGACCACACCCGCCGCGGGCACGGCAGCAGGCTGCTGAACGCCACCGTGGACCACCTCCGCGAGGACGGCTTCACCACGGTCGTCACCTGGGTCTTCGCCGAGGACAAGGCGATGCTCGACTTCCTGTCCTCGGCCGGCTGGGGCCCCGACGAAGCCGAGCGCATCCTGGAGATGGATCGCGCGGTGCGCATGATCCGCATGACCACCGACATCGGCTGACCGATCCGCCCCAGCCGGCGCCTCCGTTCCGACCGGCATCCACTCCTCCCCGCGCACCCCGCCGAAGCGTGCGGCAGCGGGCCGGTGGTTCGGCGGCGCGGTGGGATGTGGTGTGGTCGGCACCCCGGCGCTGGTCATGGAGTCATCATGATTTACCCTGCATAGGCACTTTCCTGGGCGGCTCCGGCGCGCGTACCACCGTGGAGGCCAGGCCGCGCAGGACCGGACTCGTGGAAGAGGCGACGTTGGCGACACCCGCTCAGTGGCTCGCGGGGGCACGGCCCCGCACCCTCCCCGCCGCGGTGGTCCCCGTCGCCGTCGGCACGGGGGTGGCCATCTCCTACGGCGGAGCGGTCTGGTGGCGGGCGCTGCTCGCCCTGTTCGTCGCGCTGGTCCTGCAGGTAGGCGTCAACTACGCCAACGACTACAGCGACGGCGTGCGCGGCACCGACGAGCAGCGCGTCGGGCCGCTGCGGCTGGTCGGCTCCCGCGTCGCCGCCCCTCGCTCGGTGCTGCTCGCCGCGCTGGGATGCTTCCTGGCCGCCGCCGTGGCCGGGCTCGCGCTGGTCGTCGCGACCGGCGCCTGGTGGCTGCTCGCCGTCGGGGCGCTGGCGATCGCCGCCGCGTGGTTCTACACCGGAGGCTCGCGCCCGTACGGCTACCGGGCCTTCGGCGAGATCTCGGTCTTCGTCTTCTTCGGCCTGGTGGCGGTCGCCGGCACGACCTACGTCCAGCTTGAGTCCCTGCCCTGGCTCGCGGTCGTGGCGGCCGTGCCGGTGGGGCTGCTGGCCTGCGCGCTTCTGGTGGTCAACAACCTGCGCGACATCGCCACCGACGGCCCGGCCGGCAAGCGCACGCTCGCCGTCGTGCTCGGCGACGCGCGCACCCGCACGCTGTACGCCGGCTGCCTGCTGCTGCCCTTCGCCGTCGCGCTGGCCCTGGCATTCGCACGCCCCTTCACGGCGCTCACCGTGCTCGCGCTGCCCCTGGCGCTGATGCCGGTGCGGGCGGTGCGGGACGGTGCGACGGGGCCGGCCCTGATCGCCACGCTGCAGCAGACCGGGCGCCTGCAGCTCGCCTTCGGCCTTCTGTTCACGATCGGGCTCGCGCTGTAAGCGGCTAGGACGGCGTATGACCCGTTATAGGTAGCAATCCCGCCCCGAGGGCTGAATGCCGCTCTGTGGTGCCTGGGGACGCCGCCAGGCCGGTCTCACGGCCGCCGCCAAGAGCTGCTTGCCGGGGGCCCGGCACGCCGGACGGTCACAGGTCGAGCAGGTGCTCCAGGCCGACGGTGAGGCCGGGCAGGTCACGGACGCGGCGGACGCCGAGCAGGACGCCCGGGGTGAACGACGAGCGGTTCATGGTGTCGTGGCGGATCGTCAGGATCTCGCCATCGCCACCGAGCAGGACCTCCTGGTGGGCGATCAGACCGGCCAGGCGGATCCCGTGCACGCGCACTCCCTCGACGTCGGCGCCGCGCGCCCCGGGGAGCTCGGCGGTGGTGGCGTCGGGCATGGCGCCGAGACCGGCTTCGCGGCGGGCGGCGGCCACCAGCTCGGCCGTGCGACGGGCCGTGCCGGAGGGGGCGTCGGCCTTGTTCGGGTGGTGCAGTTCGACGATCTCGACGGAGTCGAAGTAGCGCGCGGCCTGCTGGGCGAAGTGCATCATCAGCACGGCGGCGATGCCGAAGTTGGGGGCGATCAGCGCGTTGACCCCGGGGTTGGCCTCCAGCCAGCCCCGGACGGTCGCCAACCGTTCGGCGTCGAAGCCGGTGGTGCCGACCACGGGGTGGACGCCGTGCTCGACGCACCATCTGAGGTTGTCCATGACCACGTCGGGATGGGTGAAGTCGACGACCACCTCGGCGGCGGACAGCACCTCGATGTCGTCGCCGGCGTCGACCGCCGCCACCAGCTCCATGTCGTCGGCCGCGTGCACGGCCTTGCAGACTTCCACGCCGACGCGCCCACGGGCGCCCAGAACCCCAACCCTGATCACGAGCCCCAAGCGTACCGCCACCACCACCGCGCCATTCCGGAGACCACTGGAGGGCGGCGAAGACGGCGAGGATGCCCCGCCGGCTTTCGCGGGCGGGGCATCCTCGGGGTGTGGCGGCGGGTCAGGCGATGAAGGAGCTGAAGTCCTTGTCGCCGTAGGGGCCGATGACGGCCAGGGTGAGGGGCTGGGTCAAAATCTCCTTGGCCACCGCGTCGACCTGGTCGGGGGTGACCGCCTCGATGCGGGCGAGCACCTCGTCCACCGGCATCAGCGTGTCGTACACCAGCTCGCTCTTGCCGATGCGGGACATGCGCGATCCGGTGTCCTCCAGGCCGAGGACGAGGCCGCCGCGCATCTGGCCCTTGCCCCGCTGGAGCTCCTCCTCGGTGAAGCTCTCGGCGACGACGCGGGCGATCTCCTCGCGGCAGATCTTCAGCACGTCGTCGGCCTTGCCGGGCAGGCAGCCGACGTAGATGCCGAACTGGCCGGTGTCGGCGTACTGCGCGGTGTAGCTGTAGGCCGAGTAGGCCAGCCCGCGCTTCTCGCGGATCTCCTGGAACAGCCGCGACGACATGCCCCCGCCCAGGGCGGCGTTCAGGACGCCCAGGGCGAAGCGGCGGTCGTCGGTGCGCGCGTAGGCGGTGGTGCCCAGGACCAGGTTGGCCTGCTCGGTCGGCCGGTCGACGACCCGGACGCCCGCGCGGGGCGCGGCTCCCGGGCCGGACAGGCGCGGGGCGGCCGGCTCGGCCGAGCCGCCAAGGGCGCCCGCCCGCTGGTAGGCCGCGGCCACCAGCTCGACCACGCGCTCGTGGGTGATGTTGCCGCACACCGACACGACGGTGTGCGGGGGCCGGTAGTAGCTCTGGTAGTACTCGGCGATGCGGTCGCGCGACAGCTCGTTGATCGACTCGACCGAGCCGAGGATGGGCCGCCCGATGGGGGTGTCGCCGTACAGCTCGGCGGAGAACTGCTCGTGCACGACGTCCGAGGGGTCGTCGTCGTGCATGGCGATCTCCTCCAGGATCACCCCGCGCTCGGACTCGACGTCCTCGGCGGTGACCAGGGAGGAGGTCACCACGTCGGCGAGCACGTCGATGGCCAGCGGGAGATCCTCGTCGAGCACCCGCGCGTAGTAGCAGGTGTACTCCTTGGCGGTGAAGGCGTTGATCTCGCCGCCGATGCCCTCGATCGCCGCGGAGATCTCCAGCGCGTCGCGGGTGGGAGTGCCCTTGAACAGCAGGTGCTCGAGGAAGTGGGTGGCCCCCGTGTGCTCGGGGGCCTCGTCACGCGAGCCGATGCCGACCCACATGCCGACCGCGACGGATCGCACGGTCGGCATGGTCTCGGTCACCACCCGGAGCCCACCTGGGAGGACGGTGCGCCGGACGACTCCGGCGCCGTCCTTGCCGGGGTGCAGAGTGGTGGTCGTCACGAGTTGCGGTCGTCCCGTCCGCCTCGGGTGCGGGAACGGCGCGGCCGGTCGCCGCCGGAGCGCTCGGAACGCTCACCGCGCTCCGGACGGTCCTCGCGCGGCTCGGCGTCGGCGTGCGGGGCGTCATCGGCGTCCCCGCCGCTCTCGGCCTTGGCCGCGGCCTCCTTCTCGATGACCTCCACCGGCACCAGGGACAGCTTGCCGCGCGAGTCGATCTCGGCGATCTCCACCTGGACCTTGTCGCCGACGTTCATGACGTCCTCGACGTTCTCGATGCGCTTGCCGCCGTGCAGCTTGCGGATCTGCGAGACGTGCAGCAGGCCGTCCTTGCCGGGCATCAGGCTGATGAACGCGCCGAAGGCGGCGATCTTGACGACCGTGCCCAGGTAGCGCTCGCCGATCTCGGGCATGTGCGGGTTGGCGATCGAGTTGATCGTCGTCCGCGCGGCCTCGGCCGACGGGCCGTCGGTCGCCCCGATGTAGATCGTGCCGTCGTCCTCGATGGTGATCTCGGCGCCGGTGTCGTCCTGGATCTGGTTGATCATCTTGCCCTTGGGGCCGATGACCTCGCCGATCTTGTCGACCGGGACCTTGATGGTGATGATGCGCGGCGCGGTCGGGTTCATCTCCGCCGGGGAGTCGATCGCCTCCTGCATCACGTCGAGGATCGCCAGCCGCGCCGCCCTGGCCTGCTTGAGCGCGCCGGCCAGCACCGAGGCCGGGATGCCGTCGAGCTTGGTGTCGAGCTGCAGGGCCGTGATGAGCTCACGGGTGCCGGCGACCTTGAAGTCCATGTCGCCCATGGCGTCCTCGGCACCGAGGATGTCGGTCAGGGTGACGTACTGGTCGCCCTCGCCGATGAGGCCCATGGCGATGCCCGCGACCATCTCCTTCAGCGGGACGCCCGCGTCCAGCAGGGCCATGGTCGAGGCGCAGACCGAGCCCATGCTGGTCGAGCCGTTGGAGCCGAGCGCCTCCGACACCTGGCGGATGGCGTACGGGAACTCCTCG
This sequence comes from Sphaerisporangium rhizosphaerae, assembly GCF_042665155.1. Taxonomy (NCBI): domain Bacteria; kingdom Bacillati; phylum Actinomycetota; class Actinomycetes; order Streptosporangiales; family Streptosporangiaceae; genus Sphaerisporangium; species Sphaerisporangium rhizosphaerae. The sequence continues at coordinate 511,005 of NZ_JBHTCG010000001.1, forward strand.
CGCGTGGGCAGCACCGGCAGCAGCGCCCGCTCGGCGAGCGCGCCGTGGCCGATCTCGCGGCGCTTGGGCGAACCCACGCGGCCGGTCTCACCGGTGGAGTACGGCGGGAAGTTGTAGTTGTGCATGTACCGCTTGGTGCGCTCGGGGTTGAGCGTGTCGATCATCTGCTCCATGCGCAGCATGTTCAGCGTGGTGATGCCCATGATCTGGGTCTCGCCGCGCTCGAACAGGGCCGAGCCGTGGACCCGCGGGACCACGTGGACCTCGGCGCTGAGCTGGCGGATGTCCTTGGTGCCGCGGCCGTCGATGCGGACGCCCTCGCTGATGACCCGCTCGCGCATGAGCTTCTTGGTCAGCGAGCGGAAGGCGGCGGAGATCTCCTTCTCGCGGCCCTCGAAGTCGGAGCCGACCTTCTCCAGGGCAAGGGTCTTGACCCGGTCGAGCTCGGTCTCGCGCTCCTTCTTGCCCGCGATGGTCAGCGCGGAGGCCAGCTCGCTCTTGACGGCCCCGGCGACGGCCTCGTAGGCGTCCTCCTGGTAGTCCAGGAAGATCGGGAACTGCGCGGTCTCCTTGGCGGCGACCTGGGCGATCTTCGCCTGCGCCTCGCAGAGCACCTTGATGAAGGGCTTGGCGGCCTCCAGGCCCGCGGCGACGGTCTCCTCGTTCGGGGCGACCGCGCCGTCGGCGACCAGCTTGAGGGTGTCGCGGGTGGACTCGGCCTCGACCATCATGATCGCGACGTCGCCGTCCTCGAGCACCCGGCCGGCGACGACCATGTCGAAGGTCGCGCCCTCCAGCTCGGAGTGGGTCGGGAAGGCCACCCACTGGCCGCTGATCAGCGCGACGCGCACGCCGCCGATCGGGCCGGAGAACGGCAGCCCGGCGAGCTGGGTGGACAGGCTGGCCGCGTTGATCGCCACCACGTCGTACAGGTGGTCGGGGTTGAGGGCCATGATCGTCGCCACGACCTGAACCTCGTTGCGCAGGCCCTTGACGAAGGACGGGCGCAGCGGGCGGTCGATCAGGCGGCAGGTGAGGATGGCGTCCTCGGACGGCCGCCCCTCACGGCGGAAGAACGAGCCGGGGATGCGGCCCGCGGCGTACATCCGCTCCTCGACGTCGACGGTGAGCGGGAAGAAGTCCAGGCTCTCCTTCGGATGCTTGGACGCGGTGGTGGCGGACAGGACCATCGTGTCGTCGTCAAGGAAGACGACGGCGCTTCCCGCCGCCTGGCGCGCGAGCCGCCCGGTCTCGAACCGGATGGTACGCGTGCCGAACGAGCCGTTGTCGATCACGGCTTCCGTGCTGTGGACACCCTCCACGGGGGACCTCCTCTTCGGTCGCCCGCGTCCGTGTTGTCGCGCACTCAGGCACTCGCCGGGCCGACCGGTTTCTCGTCGCGGTCGGCGGGCTCGTGCCTGGCTCCGTTATGCCGGCTCCCCGTCATGTGCAGCGCCGGTCTTCGATCGAAGCACCCGGACTGCGCGGCGCATTCGCCGTCGGCATCCGGAAGCCACTACCGAGGACCGGCCCGCAGGCGTCACGGGACGCGCGTTGCTGTGCTGTGCGGACGCGGGGCACTTTCTCGGCTGTTCAGTTGTCTCGTCAGGCCAGTGTGCTCGGAAACGGCGCCCGTCGCACGGGACGCGCCGACCCGTTTCTCCATATCAGGCGGCCTTTGCCCTGATATGAGAGAGGGAGCGGCGCGGAGCCGCTCCCTCCCAGACTATCGGCGCAGGCCGAGCCGCTCGATCAGGGTGCGGTAGCGCGTGATGTCCTTGCTCATGAGGTACTTGAGCAGGCGCCGGCGCCGGCCGACCAGCAGCAGGAGCCCCCGGCGGCTGTGGTGGTCGTGCTTGTGGGTCTTGAGGTGCTCGGTGAGCTCGCTGATGCGCTTGCTGAGCAGCGCGATCTGCACCTCGGGGGACCCGGTGTCACCGTCTCCGGTCCCGTACTCGTCGATGATCGTCTTCTTGGCGGCGGTGTCGAGCGACACGGCTCTCCTTCAACTGTCTACGGGCACACCTCAGATTCGGAACTACGCACGACCGTGTGTGCCTACAGTCGCCGTAACAGGTCGGCGGGCAGCGCGAAGCCGCGACCGAGCCGACACGTCAGGCTACCATCGCCGCGAGACCGGCGCGTTCAATGCGCGAACAGGCCCGCGAACAGGGCGCGGACGGCCGGCCGCGGCGCCGGGCCGCGCCCGGGTCGCGGCGCGGCGCGGCGCGCGGGTCAGGGGCCGGTGAGCAGCCGGCGCGCCTGGTCGACGTCGTGGCGCATCTGGTCGATCAGCGCGTCGATGGAGTCGAACTTCAGCGTGTCGCGCAGCCGGGCCGTGAAGTCGACCACCACGTGCGCCCCGTACAGGTCGAGGTCGTCGCGGTCGAGGGCGTAGGCCTCGACGGTGCGCTCGACGCCCTCGAAGGTCGGGTTGGTGCCGATGGAGATCGCCGCCGGCCACCGTTCGCCCTCGTACGGGGAGGGCGACTGGGTGCACTCGAGCCACCCCGCGTAGACGCCGTCGGCCGGGATGGCGGTGAACGAGGGCGACTCGACGTTGGCCGTCGGGAAGCCGAGCAGCGCCCTGCCGCGCTGGTGGCCGCGCACGACGACGCCCTCGACGCGGTGCGGCCGGCCGAGCGCCACCGCGGCGCCCTCGACGTCGCCCGAGGCGAGCAGCTCACGGATCATGCTGGAGGAGATCGCCTCGCCGTTGCTCACCAGCGGAACCCCTTCGGCCACGAAGTCGTACTTCTCACCGAGCTGGCGGAGCGTCTCGATGTCGCCCGCGGCCTTGTGGCCGAAGCGGAAGTTCTCCCCCACGACGACCCCGGCGGCGTGCAGGCGGTCGACGAGCACCGCCTGGACGAATTCGTCCGGGCTCATCTGCGAGAACTCCAGCGTGAACGGCAGCACGCACACGGCGTCCACGCCGAGCGCGCCCAGCAGTTCGATGCGGTGCCGCGCCGTGCTCAGCCGGGGCGGGTGGGTGCCCGGCCTGACCACCTCGTCCGGATGGGGGTCGAACGTGATCGCCACGGAGGCGGCCCCCAGGTCGGCCGCCATGGCGACGGCACGTTCGACCATGCGCTGATGACCTTGGTGCACACCGTCGAACACCCCGATCGTGATGACGGACCTGCCCCAGTCTCCGGGCACGTCGTCGAGTCCGTGCCAGCCCTGCACCTCGACCTCGTTCCTTGGTGATGGTCGCGCTCATCCAAGCCTGCCATGCGCGGAGGGCATTTCCCCGCACGGGGACGAGGGTAGCCCAGCGGCGGGCCCGCCGGGCGACGGCCCCGGCTCGCGGACGCCGCGACGACCGGGTGCGGGCACCCCGACGGCCGGGTGCGGGCGCCGGTCCAGGGTCTGCGGCACCGCGCGGCCGGGCATCGTGCGCGCCGGACGGGCTCAGAGGGACGCCTTGAGCCCCGAGCCGCACAACGGCGCCACGACCTCCCCTTCGGCGTAGGGCGAGCCCTCGGCGCGCAACCGGCGCACCGCCGCGTACGCCACCGCCGCCGTGGGCTCCACCCACAGCCCCCGGGCGGCCAGGGCGGCGTGCGAGCCGGCGACCTCCTGCTCGGACACGGTGACCACGGCGCCGCCGGTGTCGCGGACGGCCGCGAGGATGCGCGCGCCGCGGGCGGGCGCCGCGATGGCGATGCCCTCGGCCACCGTCGGCCCGGCGGCCACCGGCGCCACCTCGGCGCGCCCGGCGGCGAACGCCGCGGCGACCGGCGCGCACCGCTCGGCCTGCACGGCGACGATGCGCGGCACCCGGCCGGAGAGGCCCGCCTCGCGCAGGGCGGCGAACCCGAGGTGGGCGCCGATCACCAGCGTGCCGTTGCCCGCCGGAAGGACCACCGTGTCGGGGACCCTCCCGCCGAGCTGCTCGAACAGCTCGAAGGCGTAGGTCTTGGTGCCCTCGTAGAAGTAGGGGTTGTACACGTGGCTGGCGTAGAAGGCTCCGGTGCGTTCCACGTGGCCGGCGGCGGCGCGGGCGGTGTCCTCGCGGGTCCCCTCCACCACGGTCACCCGGGCGCCGTGCCCTCTGATCTGGTGGAGCTTCTTCTCGCTGGTGCCGGCCGGCACGAAGATCTCGGCCGGGACGCCCGCGCGGGCCGCGTACGCCGCCACGGCCGTGCCCGCGTTGCCGCTGCTGTCGGCGACCAGCCGGTCGGCGCCGAGCAGGCGGGCGAGCGCCACCAGCATGACCGCCCCGCGGTCCTTGAACGAACCGGTCGGCGAGGCGTACTCGAGCTTCAGCCGCACGCCGGGCTCGCCGTCGAGGGCGGCGTCGACCAGCGGCGTCATGCCCTCGCCCAGGCTCAGCTCCCGGCCGGGCACGGCGATGGCGTCCCGGTAACGCCACAGGGAGTGGTCGCCGGCGCGGGGGTTCCAGGCGAGCGGGACGGGCGCGAGGTCCAGCGTTCCTCCGCAGTCGCACCGCCACCGGCCGGCCGAGGGAACGCTGGAACGCCCGCAGGCGCACACGTAGTCCGGCAGATCACGCGTCAAGGGGCACCTCAGGGGACGAAGACGGCGAGAGGCTTGACCGAGCGGCCGCGCTCCTCGACCAGGGCGAGAAGGGCGCCGTCCGGGCCGAAAACGCCGATCGGGCCGCTTCCCAGACCCGCCGAGGCGAGCCGGCCGCCGTGGCCGATGAGCCGGGCGTCCTCGGCCGAGACGTCCATGCGCGGGAACGCCGCCGCGACCGCCTCGGCCATCGGCAGGATCACGCAGTCATGCGCGAGCTCGTCCAGGGTGCGCGCCACCGACAGGTCGTAGGGGCCGACGCGGGTGCGGCGCAGGCGGGTCAGGTGACCGCCGACGCCGAGCCCGGCGCCGAGGTCGCGGGCCAGCGAACGGATGTAGGTGCCGCTGGTGCACCGCACCGAGGCGTCCACCTCGACCGCGTCGCCCTCGCGCCGCACGGCGGTGATCTCGAAGGCGTGGACGGTCACCGGGCGGGCCCGCAGCTCGACCTCCTCACCGGCCCTGGCGCGCTTGTAGGCGCGCTCGCCGTTCACCTTGATCGCGCTGACCTGCGGCGGGACCTGCTCTATCGGCCCGGTGAGCGCGGCGACGACGGCGTGGATCGCCTCGTCGGTCACCTGGCCCGCCGCGACCTCGGCCAGGACCTCGCCCTCGGCGTCGTCGGTGTTGGTGGTGACCCCGAGCCGGATCGTGGCGTCATAGCCCTTCTCGGTGAGCGCGAGGTGGCCGAGCAGCCGGGTGGCCTTCTCGACGCCCACCACCAGCACCCCGGTGGCCATCGGGTCCAGGGTGCCCGCGTGGCCGACGCGGCGGGTGCCGGCCAGGCGCCGCATCCGGCCCACGACGTCGTGGGAGGTCCAGCCGGCCGGCTTGTCCACGATGACCAGCCCGCTGGGCGGCGCCGGACGCTTCTCGCGCGCCCCTCTGGCGGGCGGGGCACCCGGCTCACCGGCCGTCAGGGTGCTGGGCTCGCCGCCCGCCAGGGGGCTCGGCTCGCTGCCGGCCGTACTCATCGGCACATCCTCGATGTCTCGTCTGCGGGTGGAAGGGAACGGGCGGGGCGCCGCTCAGCTCTTCGGGCCGAGGAGCGCGCACAGCTTGGCGATGGTCTCCTCGGGGGTGTCGTGGGAGGTGAAGCCCGCCGCCCGGACGTGGCCGCCGCCTCCCAGGGCCGTGCAGGCACGGCCGACGTCCACCCCTCCCTTGGACCGGGTGGAGACCTGCCAGGCCCCGTCGTCGTCCTCCTTGAGCACGACGGCGACGTCGGGCTCGTCGGTGCGGCGGATGACGTCGATGATGCCCTCGACCTCCTCGTAGGGCAGGCAGTAGGCGGCCCGGTCGACGCGGGACACGTAGGTCCACACCATGCCGGCGCCCGCGGCGGCGTCCTGGTCGAGCCGGACGCGGCCGAGGACCGTGCCGAGGAGCTTGAGGTAGCAGAACGGGGAACGGTCCCACAGCTCGCGGGCGATCTCGTCGGTGCGCAGGCCCGTCGCCACCAGCCGCGCCGCCATCTCGTGCGCGGCCGGCGTGGTGGAGGAGTGCTTGAAGGAGCCGGTGTCGGTGACCAGGCCGGTGTAGAGGCAGGTGGCGACGTCGCGGTCGAGCTCGTAGCCGAGCCGGGCCATCAGCTCCTCGACCAGCATGGACGTCGAGGCGGCACGGGGGTCGACGATGGGGACGCTGCCGAACCCGGTGTTGGAGGGGTGGTGGTCGATGACGATCAGTTCGGCGGCCTTGCCCGCGTGGGGGGCGAGCAGGCCGAGCCGGTCGATGGTGGGGACGTCGAAGCTGATCATCAGGTCGGGCTCGGCGGGGTAGGCCGCCGGCTCCACCAGAAGGTCCTGGCCGGGGAGGAAGCGCAGCAGGCGCGGCACGGCGAACCGGCGGTCGCCGAAGGAGGCCACCACCCGCTTGCCCGCCCGCCGCAGCGCCATGCCGAAGCCGAGCATGGAGCCCAGGGCGTCGCCGTCAGGGCTCACGTGGCAGATCAGCGCCACCTCGCGCGCGCCTGAGATGAGGGCGACGGCCCGACGCCAGTCCTCCTCCCGCACCGCGGGCACGGGATCGCCGGTGTGCGTGCTGGGCATCACTGGGCCGAACGCCCCGCCCGGTCGTGCGACTCTGCCTCCACCCCCACTGGCGGCTCCTGGCCGTCCGGGCTCTCTTCGTCGCCCGGCTTGCGGTAGGGGTCGGGCTCGCCGGCGTGCACGGCGCCCTGCGCGCGCTTGGCGATCTCCTCGTCCCGGGCCCTGGCCTCGGCGAGCAGCTCGTCGAGGTGGCGGGCGCTGTCGGGCAGAGGGTCGTGGCTGAAGGTCAGGGTCGGGGTGAACCGCACGCCGGTCTGGCGGCCGACCTCCGCACGGATGATCCCCTTCGCGCTTTCCAGGGCCGCGGCGGTGTCGGCGCGCTCGGCCTCGGAGCCGAACACGGTGTAGAACACCGTCGCGTCACGGAGGTCGGCGGTGATGCGGGTGTCGGTCACCGTCACGAAGCCGAGGCGGGGATCCTTGATCCGCCGCTCCAGCATCTCGGCGACGACCTGCTGAATGCGGTCCGCAAGTTTGCGGGCGCGTGCTGCGTCCACGATCGCGCTCCCCCTCTTTACTCGCTTTAATCGCTTAACGGCCCGCGGGAATGGAGACTTCCCGCGGGCCCCTAATCTTCGTCCTCGTTGAACAGCCGCCGCTTGGCGGACAGCAGCTCGATCTCCGGATGAAACGCCACCAGCCGCTCGCACGCGTCGAGCACCTCACCGCAGTTGCCGGCCGTCGCCGACACCACGGCGACGCCGATCTCGGTGCGCCGGTGCAGGTCGAGATGGCCGGTCTCGGCCACCGCGACCGCCGGGAACCGGCGGCGCACCTCGGCGATCAAAGGACGCACCACTGAGCGCTTCTGCTTCAGCGAGTGCACGTCGCCGAGCAGGATGTCCAGGGTCAGAGCACCTATGTACATGGCTGTCGCCGCGGGTGCGGGGAGATGGAACGCCGGGGGTGTCCGTGGGCCGAGACCCACGGACACCCTCCGTCGTGTCCGTCACCGCCGTCAGGCGCGCGGCTTCTCCCGCATCTCGAACGTCTCGATGACGTCGTCGATCTTGATGTCGTTGTAGCCGAGACCGATACCACACTCGAAGCCCTCGCGGACCTCGGTCGAGTCGTCCTTGAAGCGGCGGAGCGACGAGACGGTGAGGTTGTCGGCCACGACGACGCCGTCGCGGATGATGCGCGCCTTGCTGTTGCGGGTGATCGTGCCCGAGCGGACCAGACAGCCCGCCACGTTGCCGATCTTCGGGACCTTGAAGACCTCGCGGACTTCGGCGGTGCCCGTCTGGGCCTCCTCGAACTCCGGCTTGAGCATGCCCTTCAGGGCCGCCTCGATCTCCTCGATCGCCTGGTAGATGACCGAGTAGTAGCGGATGTCGACGCCCTCGCGCTCGGCCAGGTCGCGCGCCCGGACCTCGGGTCGCACGTTGAAGCCGATGATGACGGCGTTGTCGTCCGCGATCGCCAGGTTGACGTCGTACTCGGTGATCGCGCCGACCGCACGGTGGAGCACCCGCAGGCGCACCTCGTCGCCGACATCGATCTTGAGCAGCGCGTCCTCCAGGGCCTCCACGGAACCGGAGACGTCACCCTTGATGATGAGCTTGAGCTCGTCGACCTTGCCCTTCTCCAGGTCGCTGAACAGCTCTTCGAGGGTGCGACGACGGCTGGACCTCGCCATGTCGGCGATGCGCTGCCGGGCCGCCCGCTGCTGGGCGATCTGGCGGGCCATGCGGTCGTCGGTGACGACGATGAAGTTGTCACCGGCGCTCGGCACGGCCGTCAGGCCCAGCACCAGGACCGGACGCGACGGGTCGGCCTCGGTGACCTGCTCGCCGCTGTCGTCCAGCATCGCCCGGACGCGGCCGAAGGCCTCGCCACAGACGATGGAGTCGCCGACCCGCAGGGTGCCGCGCTGCACGAGCACGGTCGCCACGGGGCCGCGGCCCTTGTCCAGGTGGGCCTCGATCGCGATGCCCTGGGCGTCCATCGTCGGGTTGGCCCGAAGGTCGAGCTCGGCGTCGGCGGTCAGCAGGATCGCCTCGAGCAGGTCGTCGATGCCGAGGCCCTGCTTGGCGCTGATGTCGACGAACATCGTCGAGCCGCCGTACTCCTCGGCCACCAGACCGTACTCGGTGAGCTGGGCGCGCACCTTCGTCGGGTCGGCGCCCTCCTTGTCGATCTTGTTGACCGCGACCACGATCGGCACCTCCGCCGCGTGGGCGTGGTTGAGGGCCTCGATGGTCTGCGGCTTCACACCGTCGTCGGCGGCGACCACCAGCACGGCGATGTCGGTCGCCTGCGCACCACGGGCACGCATGGCGGTGAACGCCTCGTGACCCGGGGTGTCGATGAAGGTGATCTTGCGCTCCTGGCCTTCGTGCTCGGTCGCGACCTGGTAGGCGCCGATGTGCTGGGTGATGCCACCGGCCTCACGGGCCACCACATTGGTGTTGCGGATGGCGTCCAGCAGCTTGGTCTTACCGTGGTCGACGTGACCCATGACGGTCACGACCGGCGGGCGTGCCGCGAGGTCGCTCTCGTCGCCCTCATCCTCGCCGAACTCGATGTCGAAGGCCTCGAGAAGCTCGCGGTCCTCCTCCTCCGGGCTGACGACCTGGATGGCGTAGTTGAGCTCGGCGCCGAGAAGCTGCAGGGTCTCCTCGTTCACCGACTGGGTGGCGGTCACCATCTCGCCGAGGTGCAGCATGATCTGCACCAGCGAGGCGGGGTTCGCACCGATCTTGTCGGCGAAGTCGGACAGCGAGGCTCCGCGCGGCAGGCGCAGGGTCTGGCCGGTGCCGCGGGGGACCTGCACGCCGCCGATCGACGGGGCCTGCATGTTGTCGAACTCTTGACGCCTCTGGCGCTTGGACTTGCGTCCGCGCGTCGGACGGCCGCCGGGACGCCCGAAGGCTCCCGCCGTGCCGCCGCGGCCGCGACCGCCGCCACCACCGGGACGACCGGCGAAACCGCCGCCGCCACCGGCACCCGCGCCGGCGCCACCGCCGCCACCGGGACGACCGCCGGTGCCCGTGCGGGGACCGCTGAAGCCGCCGCCACCAGGACGACCGGCGCCGCCGCCACCGCCGGGACGACCGCCGCCGCCACCGGGACGACCGCCGCCGCCACCAGGACGACCGCCGCCGCCACCGCCGCCACCGCCCTGGCCGGGGCCGGACGGGCGGGAAGGCATCATCATCGGGTTCGGACGCGGACCACCGGGACGGGGACCACCCGCACCGGGACCGGGACGCGGACCACCGGGGCCGGGACCCGGACGCGGACCGGCCGCACCGGGCGGACCGGAACGCGCGCCCGGCGGACGCGGCATCGCGCCGTCGCGGGGACCCTCGCGGCGCGGCTCGCGCGGACCGGCGCCGTCACGGCGCGGCTCGCGGGGACCGCCCTCACGGGGACCGCCGTCGCGGCCGGGAGGGCCACCGCCCTCACGACCTGGACGCGGCGGGCGCTGGCCCATGCCGCTCGCGGTCGAGGAGAACGGGTTGTTGCCCGGACGCGGGCCGCGCGGGCCCGGCTTCGGGCCGCCCGGACGCGGAGCGCCGGAGCCCGGGGCGCCGGAACGCGGACCCGCCGGAGCGCCAGGAGCGCTCGGGGCGCCGCCACCGGACGCCGCCGGGGCGCCGGAACGCGGAGCGGCCGGACCCGGACGGGGGCCGGGCTTCGGGCCGGGACCCGGACGCGCGCCGGGCGAGGCCGGGCGGGCGTCGGAACGCGGGGCCTCGAACCGCGGGGCCTCGGTGCGGGGGGCCTCGGCGCGAGCGGCCTCAGGACGCGGCGCGGCCGGGCGCGGAGCCTCGGTGCGCGCGGCCTCGGGACGCGGGGCGGCCGGGCGGGGTGCCTCCTGCGGAGGCTGGTTCACGTGGGGCATCGGAACTGGCGGGCGCGGCGCGACGTTCGCCGGACCCGGACGCGGAGCAGGACCGGGACGCGGGCCGGGGCCCGGCCGCGGAACACCCTGACCCGGCGCGGGCGCGCCGTTGCCGGCCTGGCTCGGAGCCGGCCGGGGGGACGCCTTCGGCGCCCTGGACGACCTGTCGCCGCCCCTGGAATCGGAGGACCCCTTCAGGGCCTCCGTAAGCTTGCGGACCACCGGCGCTTCTATCGTTGAAGACGCCGATCGCACGAACTCGCCCATTTCTTGGAGCTTGGCCATCACGACCTTGCTCTCTACTCCGAACTCCTTGGCGAGCTCGTAGACTCGGACCTTCGCCACTGCACTCCCTAACTCGGCCCGGGAGGCTGTGCCGCCGGACCGTCGCTACCTAGACGTACTCATCGCCGCATGCTCATCAGGCGCTCATCGCTATCTGACCCGCCCATCGACTCGGCGTCCTACATGACAGTTGGTAACCATTCACCCGGTCCTACTCGGCGTCAAGCCCTACCAGGTGAGCGCGCACACACGCCGCGTCAAGCGACTCCGCGACTCGGAACGAACGCGGAAACGCCCGGCGACGTTCGGCGAGCTCCAGGCAGCTCAGCGCCCGGTGCAGATATGCACCTCGGCTCTGAAGCCGTCCTCGCTGGTCGGGAATGATCTCACTCCCGACCACCACCAGGCGGAGCAGCTCGGACTTTACCGTGCGAACCCGGCAGCCCACACACGTTCTCAGCGGGGCCGCCCGGCCACCGTACTCAAGCTTACCTTGTGGAGGCATCGGCGGGGCCGACGGCATCCCCTGCGGCGGGCGCCTGGGTATCGGGCCGGATGTCGATGCGCCACCCGGTGAGGCGAGCGGCCAGCCGGGCGTTCTGCCCCTCTTTGCCGATCGCGAGCGAGAGCTGGTAGTCGGGCACGGTCACCCGGGCGACGCGACCATCGAGATCGATCACCTCGACATGTGAAACCCGCGCCGGCGACAGGGCATTCCCGACGAAGTCGGCAGGATCGTCCGACCAGTCGATGATGTCGATCTTCTCGCCGTGCAGCTCGGTCATGACGTTGCGCACCCGTGACCCCATCGGGCCGATGCAGGCGCCCTTGGCGTTCACCCCGCCCCGGCGCGAGCGGACCGCGATCTTGGTGCGGTGGCCGGCCTCGCGGGCGATGGCGGCGATCTCCACGGTGCCGTCGGCGATCTCGGGCACCTCCAGCGCGAAGAGCTTCTTCACCAGGTTCGGGTGCGTGCGCGACAGCGTGACCGAGGGGCCCTTGTGGCCCTTCTTCACCTGCACCACATAGCAGCGCAGGCGCTCGCCGTGCACGTAGTCCTCGCCGGGGACCTGCTCGTTGTGCGGCAGGATCGCCTCGATCTTGCCCAGGTCGACCAGCACCACCCGGGGGTCCTTGCCCTGCTGGATGACCCCGGCGACCAGCTCGCCCTCGCGGCTGGCGAACTCGCCGAAGTTGATCTCGTCCTCGGCGTCCCTGAGCTGCTGCAGGATGACCTGCTTGGCCGTGGTCGCGGCGATGCGGCTGAAGTTGCCGGGGGTGTCGTCGTACTCCCTGGCGATCTGGCCCTCGTCGTCGAGCTCGGCCGCCAGGATGGTCACGTGCCCGGAGGTGCGGTCGAGCTCGGCGCGAGCCTTGGGCGCCGCTCCCTCGGTGCGGAAGTACGCGATCAGAAGCGCGTCCTCGATGGCCTTGACGACCAGGTCGAAGGAAATGTCCTTCTCCCGCTCCAGGCTGCGCAGGACGCTCATGTCAATGTCCACAAGGCTCCCCCCTAGCCCTCATCGCCGTCGTCGTCGCCGGCGTCGTCTTCATCATCCGTCTCGTCATCGAGCCGGCGGAACTCAACCTGCACCCGCCCCTTGGCCAGCTCTTCCCACGCCAGCGGGCGTGAGGCCTCCCCCACCGACAGCTCGACGCCGGTGTCGCCGACGGCCAGGACACGGCCCTCCAGCGAGGTGCCGTCACGCAGGTCGGCCTTCACCAGCCTGCCCTTGGCGCGGCGCCAGTGGCGCGGCTCGGTGAGCGGGCGGTCGACCCCGGGCGAGGAGACCTCCAGCACGTACGGGCTGCCGCCCATCACGTCGCTGTCGTCGAGTGCCTGCGACACCATCTGGCTGATGTCGGCGACCTTGTCGAGGCTGACGCCGTCGTCGCCGTCCACGATGACGCGCAGGAGGCGCCGCTTGCCCGCCGGGGTGACGATGACATCTTCAAGATCGAGGCCCTCGGAGGCCGCGACGGGTTCAAGAAGCTTGATCAGGCGGTCACGTCGAGCGTCTGCGCCCATGCTGACCTCCCAGTTGTTTCAACGGCCGTCTCAAGGGACGGCCGAATGCGTACCTCGCCCAACGGTTCACCAGCCTATCGACACCGGGGCACGGAAAGAGCGTCACTCGGTTACCCACCGGGCGACGCGCCGTACGATGCTATGTGCCAAGCCAGGAAAAGCCGTCATTCACAAGGAGGCCGCACCGTGCGTCAGCGTGCCCTGACCCGGCGCGTGGTGCTGCGCGGCACCGCGGCCGCGGCGGTCGCCGCCTCCGTGGCCGGATGCTCCGGCGCGGGGCCGGCGCCGGGCGCCGCGCCCACGCCGCGGCCGCCCGATGCCGAGACGGTGCTGCTCACCGGCGTCATCGCCGACAAGGAGCAGATGGTCGCCCTCTACCGGCAGGCGGCCCGCGCGAACGCCAAGACCGCCGCGAGGCTCCAGCCGTTCCAGCAGCGCCATGAGGCCCACCTGGCCGAGCTGCGGCGCCGCCTGCCCGCCCCGGTGCCGCCTCCGGCGGGCACGCCCACGCCGTGGGCCTCGGCGGGCGGCTCTCCTTCGGCGGCGGCGGTCTCCATCGGCACGCTGAGGCAGATGGAGGGCAAGGCGGCGGCCGCCCGGGTCCGGCAGGTCCGCACGGTCTCCGCCCCGCTGGCCCAGTTGCTCGCCTCCATCGGCGCGTGCGAGGCCGCGCACGCGGCGGCCCTGGCGAGGCCGAGGTGACCGACGCCCTCAGCGAGCTGAACAAGGTGCTGGCCGCCGAGCACGCGGCCGTCTACGCCTACGGCGTCGTCGGCGCGCGCTCCTCCGGCGACCAGCGCGCCACGGCGACGGCGGGCTTCAACGCCCACCGGGCCAGGCGCGACCAGATCCGCGGCCTGATCGCGGCCAGGGGCGGCACCCCCTCGGAGGCCGGCCCCGCCTACGAGCTGCCGTTCCCGGTGACCGCCCCGCGCGAGGCCGCCCGGCTGGCCGCGCTGGTGGAAGACCGCGTGACGGCGGCCTATCTCGAGCTGGTCGCGGTCGGCGATCTGTCGCTGCGGCGGCTGGCCGCGCAGGCCATGCAGGAGTGCGCCGTGCGGGGCTACGGCTGGCAGCCGGTGATCGCCGCGTTGCCGGGGCACCCGGCGCCCGCGCCGGCCCCTTCTCCGGCGGGACGGGCGACCGGCTCTCCACCCGTCTCCCTCGACCAGTAAGGCACTTTCTCCCATACCTCCACGTTTGCGATCGGTGCGCGGGGTAGTTGCTGATCCATCGCAACGCACGGAGGGACACATGGGCTGGAGTTACCGTAAGTCGATCAAGATGGGGCCGTTCAGGCTCAACCTGTCGCGCAGCGGTGTCGGACACAGCTATGGCGGACGAGGCTTCCGTGTCACCAAGACCGCCGACGGGCGGCGCACCATCACCGTCAACCTGCCGGGCGGCTTTCACTGGCGCAAGACGCTCGGCGGCAGCCGTAGTTAGACCGGTCGCCGGGCCGGTGGCCCGGCGTCCACGAGCCGCGCGCCGTGCAGTTCGACTCTGACGCGGTGCGTGTTGGGGCTCGCCGCCTCGGGCCGAGAGGCGGCGGGCCCTTTTCCATGCATGCCGGCCGGTTTCCATGCCGGCCGCCCGGAGCGCGCGGGCGCCGCGCGAGGCGGCGCGGGCGGCCCGGGCCGCGGATCAGGCGTCCTGGGCGGGCTCCGGCTCGGCTGTGGCGGCGGCCACCACGCGGCCGACGGCCTCGGGCAGGGGGATCTCCTGCTTGGTCCCCGAGGCGCGGTCGCGCAGCTCCACGACCCCCTGGGCCAGCCCGCGGCCGATGATCAAGATGGTGGGGACGCCCAGCAGCTCGGCGTCCTTGAACTTCACGCCCGGGGAGACCGAGGGGCGGTCGTCGACCAGGACGCGCAGCCCCTTGCCCTCCAGCTCCTCGGCGAGCGCGAGCGCCACCTCGACCTGGTTGTCCTTGCCGGTGCCGACGATGTGGACGTCGGCGGGCGCGATCTCGCGCGGCCAGACCAGGCCGAGCTCGTCGTGCCTCTGCTCGGCGAGCACCGCGACGGCGCGCGAGACGCCCACCCCGTAGGAGCCCATGGTGATGCGGATGGGCTTGCCGTCGGGGCCGAGGGCGTCCAGGCCGGCGGCGTCGGCGTACTTGCGGCCGAGCTGGAAGATGTGGCCGATCTCGATGCCGCGGTCGATGGACAGCGGGTGGGCGCAGCGGGGGCAGGAGTCGCCGGCGCGCACCTCGGCGGCCTCGATGGTGCCGTCGGGCTCGAAGTCGCGGCCCGCGACGACGTGGGCGGCGTGCCGGCCCTGCTCGTTTGCGCCGGTGACCCAGGACGAGCCCGCCACGACCCGGGGGTCCACCAGGTAGCGGATGCCGAGCCCCTTGAGGACCTGCGGGCCGATGTAGCCGCGCACGAGGCCGGGGTGCTTGGCGAAGTCGGCGGCCTCGAAGATCTCGGGGACGCCGGGCGACAGCGAGGCCTCCAGCCGCTTGAAGTCGACCTCGCGGTCGCCGGGCACGCCGATGACCAGGGTCTCGGCCTCGCCGGACCCGGGGGTGCGCACCTTGACCACGACGTTCTTCAGAGTGTCGGCGGCGCCGACGCCGAGGCCGTAGCGCTCGTTGACGAAGGAGACCAGCGAGTCGATGGTCGGGGTGTCGGGGGTGTCCAGCACCTCCATGGCGGGGTGCTCGGCGGTCACGGCCGGGGGCGCGGGGGTGGTGAAAGCCTCGGCGTTGGCGGCGTACCCGCAGTTGTGGCAGGCCACGAAGGTGTCCTCGCCGGTGGGGGTGGGCGCGAGGAACTCCTCGGAGGCCGAGCCGCCCATCGCGCCGGACATCGCGAAGCAGATCTTGTAGTGGATGCCGAGCCGGTCGAACATCTTGATGTAGGCCTCGCGGTGCAGCTCGTAGGAGCGCTTGAGGCCGTCGTCGGCGAGGTCGAAGGAGTAGGAGTCCTTCATGACGAACTCGCGCCCGCGCAGGATGCCGGCCCGGGGCCGGGCCTCGTCGCGGTACTTCGTCTGGACTTGATAGAGGATGACCGGATAGTCCTTATAGGAGGAGTACTCCCCCTTGACCATGTCGGTGAACATCTCTTCGTGGGTGGGGCCGAGCAGGTAGTCGGCGCCCTTGCGGTCCTTCAGCCGGAACAGCGTGTCGCCGTACTCGGTCCAGCGGCCGGTCGCCTCGTAGTACTCACGGGGCAGCAGCGCGGGGAACAGGACCTCCTGGCCGCCGATGGCGTTCATCTCCTCGCGCACGACGCGGGCGACGTTCTCCATGACGATCTTGCCGAGGGGCAGCCACGAGTAGATGCCCGGGGCGACGCGGCGGACGTAGCCGGCGCGGACGAGCAGCTTGTGGCTCGGCACTTCCGCGTCCGCCGGATCCTCACGCAGGGTGCGCAGGAACAGGGTGGACATACGCAGCGGCACGGCTACTCCTCGGTCGCGGTGGTTGACAGGTATACAGGCTATCGAGTCCCGCGGGACCGCCGGCCGATTTACGCCGCTCGCCCGGTGGCCCCGTCGCCGTCGCCGGGTGGCCCGACCGGATTATTGCGACCCCCCTCGGCGTGCGAGTCTGGTCGGGAGGACCCGCCTGGGCGAGAATCGGCGCAAGACGTCGCGGGGCCGGCAGGTCCCGCTAAGGAGGCCGCATGTCGCTGCGCGTGGCGATCGTCGGATCAGGTCCCGCCGGTATCTACACGGCCGAGGCCCTGACCAAGCAGGCGGGCGAGCCCGTCGAGATCGACGTCCTGGACCGCCTGCCCACCCCGTACGGGCTGGTGAGGTACGGCGTCGCCCCCGACCACACCTCGATCAAGTCGATCGCCGGCTACCTGCGCAAAGTGCTGGAGCTGCCGTCGGTGCGCTTCCTCGGCGGTGTGGAGCTGGGCTCCGACGTCACGGTCGACGATCTCGCCGCCTGCTATGACGCGGTGGTCTACTGCACGGGCGCGATGGTCGACCGGCATCTCGGCATCGCCGGCGAGGACCTCCCCGGCAGCGTGGCCGCCACCGACTTCGTCAACTGGTACTGCGGTCACCCCGACGTGCCGCCCGACGCCTTCTCCCTCGACAGCGCCGAGGTGGCGGTGATCGGGGTCGGCAACGTGGCGGTCGACGTGGTGCGCATCCTGGCCAAGACGGCCGACGAACTGCGCTCCACCGACGTGCCGCAGGAGGTCCTCGACCGGCTGGCCAAGAGCCAGGTGACGACCATCCACATGATCGGCAGACGGGGTCCCGAGCACGCCAAGTTCACGCTCAAGGAGCTTCGCGAGCTCGGCGAGCTGACCAACTGCGACGTGCTCGTCCGTCCGGACGAGGCCGGGTCGGGCGAGCTGGGCGAGCTGTCGCGGCAGATCCGGGGCAACGTGGAGGTCCTGAGGTCCTGGTCGTCGCGGACCCCGTCCGGCCGCCCCCGCCGGCTGGACGTGCGGTTCTGGCTGCGCCCGGTGGAGATCCTCGGCGCGGGCAGGGTCGAGGCGCTGCGGCTGGAGCGCACGCGCCTTTCTGAGGGCCGGGTCGTGGGCACCGGCGAGTACGAGACGATCCCGGCCGGCATGGTGCTGCGCTCGGTGGGCTACCAGAGCGTCCCGCTGCCGGGGGTGCCGTTCGACACCGCGACGATGACCGTGCCCAACACGGCCGGGCGGGTCGGCGAGGGGCAGTACGTCGCGGGCTGGCTCAAGCGCGGGCCGACCGGCGTCATCGGCACCAACAAGTCCGACGCCGCCGAGACCGTGCGCACCTTGCTGGCCGACCTCGCCGCGCGTCCTGAGCGGCCCGAGCCGGGCGCCCGGCTGGAGGACGTGCTGGCCGCGCGCGGGGTGCGTCCGGTGACCTACACGAACTGGCTGGCCATCGAGGCCGCCGAGGCGGCCCTGGCCCTGTCCCTGGGCCGCGGCGAACACGTCAAGCTAGTAGGCCGCCCCGCCATGCTCGCCGCCTTCACCCCCGCCACCCCCGAACCCTGATCCGCCTTCCGCGACGGGGGCCCCGAGGGCGTGGCCGGCGCGGCGGAGGGCGGCGGCCAGGGTCTTGACGGTCGCGGGTTCGTCCATCACGCCGCCGCCGGCGTCGCGCCGCTCCTCCCAGGCGCGGACGCGCTCGGCGTAGGCGTCGCGGGTCGCCAGGTGGAAGGCGTACACGGTGGCGTACCGGCTGACCAGGTGCGAGGGGTGCATGTCCCAGCCCTGGTAGAACCCGTGGCGCAGCGAGTGGCGCACCATGCCGGCGTGCGCCCGCCACAGCGCGTGCACGTCCCGCGTCGAGCCGGAGGCGGGTGAGGCGGCCAGCGAGCCGTCCGACAGCTCGACCCCGGTGCCGGCGAGCGCGACGCGCATCACCTCGCGGGCGTGGTCGCAGACCGGGTGGTCAAGGCGCTGCTCGGCGGGCGGGAGCCCGCAGGCGGCGGTGTAGTCGAACACCCCGAAGTGCGCCGCGGCCAGGCGCCCGCCCAAAGACGGCACCAGGTCGGGCGAGCGGGCGAGGAAGAGCACGGTCTGCGGCGCCTCCACCTGCATCTCGAAGCGCAGCGTGCCGGACGCCAGCTCCAGTCCCTCCTCCAGAGAGGCCAGGCACCCGGCGAACCGCCCGAGGTAGGTCTCCATGAGGACCTTGGGGAAGGTGACCGTGAAACCGGGCGGCAGCCCGCCGGCCCGGGCGGCGACCTCGGTGAGGAAGCCGTCGAGGGTGCGCAGGCTGCGGGCCGGGTCCCCGTCGGCGAACGACTTGACCCGCAGTCCCCAGCGGCGCGGCAGCGTACCGGCGGCGTGCATGGCGGCGACCGCCTCGCCGGCCCGGACGGCGTGCTCGTCCTCCTCGGCCGCCGGGCGCGTCCCGTACCCGTCCTCGAAGTCGATCCGCAGGTCCTCGACGGGCTCGCGGGCGAGCTTGCGGGCCACCCGGCCGCGGACGTCATCGGCCGTCTGCGCCGCGGCGGGCCCGAAGAGCGCCGGCAGGGCCGCGCCGCCGGGCAGGTGGCGCTCCAGCAGGCTCAGGGCCTCCTCGCCCCACGCCTGCACGGTCTCCGCGCCGAAGCGGTCGGCGGGCACGTACACGGTGTGCACCGGCTGCCAGGCGCCGCCGGTCGCGGGGTAGCGCCGCGCCTGCTCGGCCAGGGCGGCGTCCACGCCCGGCACGTCGTGGCCGCCCAGGGTCAGGCGCACCTCAGATCGTGTCCACCAGGTCGCGCCAGCGCCGGACGCGCTCGGCGTCGACCGGGTCGGACCAGGACGAGCGCGCGGCGCTGCCGATGTGGAAGGCGCGCACGCCGTAGTCGAGAAGCGGGGGGACCAGGTGGGGCCGGAGCCCGCCGCCGGCCAGGATGATCGGCGCGTCGCCCGCCTCGGCGCGCGACCGCAGCACCGGCAGCCCCGCGGCGATGCCCGAGGGGTCGCCGGAGGTGAGCACGGTGGCGAGGTTGGGCAGCAGCCGCACGGCGCGCCAGCCCGCCTGCACGTCGGCCGCGTTGTCCACGGCCCGGTGGAAGGTCCAGGGCAGCGGCGTGACGGCCTGGATCAGCGCCTCGGTGGCCGCCAGGTCCACCTTCCCCTCCTCGTCGAGGAAGCCGAAGACGAACCCCGCCGCTCCGGCGTCGGCCAGGACGCGCGCGTCGCGCTCCAGGCCCTCCAGTTCCTCGGGAGTGACGCCGTAGCCGGCGTTGGAGCGGAGCATCACCATCTGCGGCAGCGCGGACTTCTTGGCGATCGCCGCCACGGTCTCCGGGGCGGGGGTGAGCCCGCCGACGGACATGTCGGCCACGATCTCCAGGCGGTCCGCGCCGCCGTCCTCTGCGGCCACGGCGTCGCGCACGTTCAGCGCGATCACCTCGAGCAGCGATCCGGTCATGGGTCCTGAGGTTATCGGACCCTCTTGTCCATAGATGGACCGCTACCACCCGCAAGCCGGCCAATGGTCCGGGGTAGGCCGGCTACATCATGATCTGTTCCGGGGGCGCCATGATCCGATCCACCGCCGGAAAGTGCCGCCGGGCAGGCGGTTCAGTGGGTCGCCACATGCGCGGACCTGCGGCGCCGCGCGTGCGGCAGCGCCGGGGACGCCAGGTCGGCGGCCCGCTGGAACAGCGCACCCGAGGCGCGGTGCGGGAGGTCCACCGTGCGGACGTGCCGGAACCCGAGCTTGCGGTAGTACCCCTGAAGGCCCGGGTTGTTCTTGGAGCAGTCGAGCCGCAGCCACCGCCGGCCGGTGGCCGCCACGCGCAGAGCCGCCCAGTCGAGCAGCGTCCCTCCGAGGCCGGACCCGGCGAAGGCCCGCTTGACGGCCAGCTTGTGGACGTACAGGCCCGATTCGGGGTGGTCGGCGCGCCGCCAGAACTCCGGGTCGGCGTGGTCGTCCAGGGCCATGGTGGCTGCGGGGACGCGGATCTCTCCCTCCTGGCGGGCGTCCTCGTCGTCCAGCACGTACATGGTCCCCTCGGCGATCAGCGGCTCGATGCGCGCGGCCGGGAAGCCGTCGGCCGGCCACTGGCGGATGCCCCGGGTGTGCAGCCAGCCCGCCGTCTCCGCCAGTAGCGCCAGAACGCCGGGCAGGTCGTCGGGGGTGGCATTACGCAGCGTGAGGGAACCGGCCTGCTGGAGGGTGTGGGAGTACATGACTCGTCCTTTCGTCGCCGTGTGTAGCGCCTCGAACACCGAACGTGCTCGACCGGGGGCGCGGCCCTATCAGTCAAGGCCGGAGTGAACGGCGTCAGCCGCCGGGCCTGTGGGCGTCAAGGGCCGCGATGGCGGCCCCGGCCCGCGCCGGCGGCAGGACGGCGCGGCCGTGTCGCGAAGCGAGACGGCGCGCGCGAGGTCAGCTCAGTGCGAGCTCGTACCTGATCAGATGCTTGTCGGCGGGCAGTACCGACAAGGCGACCCGGACCGGGGTGCCCTCACGGTCGTAGCCAACTCGGACATATACGACAACAGGGGTACCAGGTTCGAGTTGCAGGCGGGCGGATTCCTCAGGAGTCGGCATACGAGCCGAGATGTCGTCCACGACGCGGACCTGGCGGTGACCCAGTTCCTCCAGCACGCGGTTGGCCCCACGCGTGATGTCCGCCGGACGGGCGATCTCGGAATCGCGCACCAGCGTGTGCGGGAAGTAGGAGTCGTTGGTGTTGTAGGGCTGGTCGTCGACATAGCGCAGCCGCCGCCGCACCACCGCGAGCGCGTGCTCCTCCAGCTCCAGCCTCGCGGCGATCTCCTCGGGCGGCTCCACGATCGAGACCTCGATCTCCTGGCCGGGCTTGCGGCCCTCCTTGGTGACCGCCTCGGCGAACGCCTCCCGGCGCAGCACGCCCGGCGGGGTGTTGAGCTCGGCCTGGGGACGCATGAGAAGCGCGCGGCGGTCGCGAACGAAGCTGCCGCGCCGGCGCATCCGGGTGATCAGACCCTCGTTCTCCAGCTCGGCCAGGGCGAGCCGTACCGTGTTGCGACTGACCTCATGGCTGTCCATGAGGTCCATCTCCGTCGGCAGCTGGGCGCCCGGCCCGAGCTCGCCGGAGTAAATCGCCCTGCGTAGCTCGCCGGCCACCTGCTGGTACAGCGTCGACCGTGCCAAATCTCACCTACGGTTGCGTCCTTTTGTACCTACGAATTTAGACGATCTCGATCTGACGGCAAACAACCCCTTGACCCAAGCGTCTCCACACCGCATTATCCAAACGTTGGTACAAATCCATCAAAGAGGCGGCGAGGGGTGAGGGCCTGTGCTGGCAGTCCGGGCGGGAACGCCATATCTGCCCTGGCACGATCCCCGCGAGGCGACGCGTCTACTGCGCTACGCGCTGCACCGGGAGGGGTTCACCCACACCTACCAGAGCAGCGCGAACGGGATGTCGGTGCTGTCGGTGACCACCGGGCTGACCGTGTGGTGCCGCAGCGGGTCGTTCGTGTGGGACGAGGACGGCCTCACGGTCACCCATCCGTCCGATGACCCCGTCGGCGCCGCGCAGCTCGTCAAGCGCCATCTCCGCCGGCCGGTCGAGGAGGAGCCCGAGGATTCCCGGGCCCACGACTCCGGCGACCGGCCGCCCACAGACTCCGTGCGGTAAACGACGGCCAGGACCCCAACCCTCGCCGGGGTCCTGGAAGTCGCGCCGGGGCGGAACGTGTCCTGGCGGGTCCCCCACGCCCGCCAGGACACGCCTTCCGCCATCACCGTCGTCCACGGCCCTCCCCCCGTCAAGGCCGTTCCCCGCCCCTTCACGGCGCTCCCCGCCCCCCTCACGGCGGCTCCCCGTCCCGCGCCCGGCCCTCCCCGGTTCCTCGTGACGCTCCCCGTCCCCGCGCCCGGCCGCGCCGGGACCGCGGGCGCGGACGTGGCCTGCGTCACATGTCGCGGCCTTGACCTGAACCACGGTTGAGGTTGCATGCTGAATCGCGGCACCTCGCCGGGCGGACCGACCCGCCCGGCCGCGCGGGGCAGCCTTCCAGGAGGGACCGGGCGTTGATCGACAGGCAGAGCGCTCCGCCTCCCCTTCCCCCTCTCCCCTACGTGCGGGCCGTCGGCTCACCCGGGCCGGACGTCTCCGGCCGGAGCGGGCCGCCCGCCCCGGCCGCCGGGCGCCACTCCGCCGGGGCCGACGGCCACGCCCCGGGGGCGGGCGACCGACGCTCTCAGACCCCCGATAACGGACACGGTTCGCCCCCCGATAACGGACACCGACCGTCCCCCGACAACGGGCACGCGCCGCCGTCCGGCACGTCGTCCGCGGGAGGCGACGCGTCCGATCCCCGGCACTTCAGGAACGTGCTCGGCAGGTTCGCCACCGGCGTGGTCGCGGTGACGGCGATCGACCCGGCCGACGGCGCACCCCGCGGCCTGGCGGTGAACTCCTTCACCTCGGTGTCGCTGGATCCGCCGCTCGTGTCCTTCTGCGTCTCGACCGCCAGCACGACCTGGCCGCGCATGAAGGCCGCGCCCACCCTCTGCGTGAACGTCCTGTCCGAGCGGCAGGAGCACGTGAGCAGGCGGCTCGCCGCCAGGGTCTCCGACAAGTTCACCGGCCTGTCGTGGAGGCCGTCGCCCGGAGGCGGCCCGCTGTTCGAGGGCGCGCTGGCCTGGCTCGACTGCGCGATCGAGTCCGAGCACCCGGCGGGCGACCACATCATCGTCGTGGCCCGCGTGCTGGCGCTGGACGCGCACGCCGACCATGGCCCCCTGCTGTTCTTCCGCGGCGACTACGGCCGCTTCGACGCCTGACCCCGCCGCTCGGGCGCACCGACCGACGCCGCTTGCTGGTCCCACTGCCAGACCGACCAGTCGGTATGGACGGGCCGGGGACGGGTACGGCATCATCGGGGGGCATGACTCTGTTCTCGGTGGACGGCAAGACCGTCGTGGTCACGGGCGGCTCGCGGGGCATCGGCAAGATGATCGCCGCCGGCTTCGCGGCGGCCGGCGCCACCGTCTACCTCTCCTCGCGCAAGGCCGCCGAGCTGCACGAGACGGCCGCCGAACTCGGCTGCGCCGCCGTCCCCGCCGACCTGTCGACGCCGCAGGGCATCGAGACGCTCGTCTCTGCCGTGTCCGAGCGCGAGAGCCGGCTGGACGTGCTGGTGAACAACGCCGGCGCCACCTGGGGCGCTCCGCTGGAGGAGTATCCCGAGCACGCCTTCGACAAGCTCTGGGGCATCAACGTCAAGGGCGTGTTCTACCTGACCCAGCGCTTCCTGCCGCTGCTGCGCGCCTCCGCGACCGCCGGCGACCCGGCCCGCGTGATCAACATCGGGTCCGTGGACGGCCTTCGCGCGCCGGGCGTCGAGAACTACGCCTACTCGGCGGCCAAGGCGGGCGTCCATATGCTGACCCGCCACCTGGCGCACCGGCTCGCCGGCGAGTCGATCACCGTCAACGCCATCGCACCCGGGCCGTTCGAGTCCAAGATGATGGCCTTCGCGCTGGACGATCCGGGGATGCGCGCGGCCGTCGAGTCCCAGGTGCCGCTCGGGCGCATCGGACGCCCGGACGACATGGCCGGAGCGGCGATCTTCCTGGCCTCCCGCGCGGGCGCCTACCTGACCGGCGCCGTGATCCCCGTGGACGGCGGCATCTCCACCGTCTGACCCGCGCGTGGTGGCCTCCCACCCGGGCCTCGGCCATCTCGAGTCGGCGTCGGGCATCGTCCGCGGGCTCAAGGCGCTGCCGGCGCCGTGGCACGGCCGAGCATGGCATGCTGCGCGAGCAGTCCGGCCCGGGTCCTGTTGGGGCAGTCCAGCTTGACCAGGATGCGCGACACGTGCCCCTTGACCGTGGCCTCGGACAGGTGCAGCCTGCGGGCGATCTCGGCATTGGACAGACCCTCGCCGAGGCACTCGAGGACCTCCCGCTCCCTCCTGGTCAGGGCCCCGATCAGTGTGAGCCTGCCGTCCTGGCTCGCCTGGCGGCCGGCCACGGCGTTCAGCAGCCGCCGCGTCGTGGCGTCGGACAGCACGGTGTGGCCGCCGGCCGCCACCCGGACCAGCCCGATCAGGTCCTGAGGCGGGGTGGACTTGAGCAGGAAGCCGGCCGCCCCCGCCTGCAAAGCTCGAATAACGTGGTGGTCGGTGTCGAAGGTGGTGAGCGCTACCACGATCGGCGGCTCACGCAGCGCGGCGATGTGACGGATGGCGGTGATGCCGTCGACGCCCGGCATCCGCAGGTCCATGAGGACGACATCGGGACGGTACCTGGTGACGGCGTCCAGCGCCTCGGCGCCGTCGTACGCCTCGCCGACGATGTCCACGTCGCCGGAGGTGCCGAGGATCGTCCGCAGGTGCGCGCAGACCAGCGGGTCGTCGTCGACCAGCAGGACGCGGATCACGGGCCCTCCCCCGCCGCCGGAAGGACCGAGGGCAGGTCCGCCTCGACCCGATAGCCGCCGTCGGCGCACGCTTCGGCGCGCAGCGTACCGTTGATCAGTTCGATGCGCCGTCGCAGGCCGAGCAGCCCGGCACCGGCACCGGCCGACGCCAGCACCGCGTCGCCCGCTCTGGTCGGTGCGGTGTTGCGGACGCTCACCCGGATGCCGGCGGGGAGATGCCGGACCTGGAGCCGCACCCGCGCTCCCGGTGCGTGCTTGTGCACGTTCGTCAGGGCCTCCTGAACGACTCGATACGCGGTACGGCCCACCACGGGCGGCAGCAGGCACGGGCCTTCCGCGCCGTCCACCTCGACGACCGTCCCGACCGACCGCGCCGACTCGACCAGCCCGGACAGGTCGGGCATCGGTTCGAGCGGCCCCGTGCTCGCCGCGTCCGCGAGGCCGGCGGCGTTGAGCAGGCCGACCAGGTCACGCAGTTCGCCGAGGGTCTGGCACCCGGTCGTCCGAAGTTGTCCCGCCGCCTGCCTGGACGCCTCGTCGGCCGCGGTCAGTTGCAACGCTCCGGCCTGCAGCACCATGACACTCACCCGATGACTGACCACGTCGTGGATCTCCGCCGCCAGCCGCAGCCGCTCCTGCCTGCGGGCCTGCTCGGCACGCAGGTGGTGGCCGCGCCTGGCGCGTTCGGCTCGCGCCACGACGTACCTGCCCAGCACGACGGGCGCGCCGACCAGGATCAGGACCATGCCGGCGACGGCGACCGCGCGGGACGAGGGCGGCGCGCCCAGAAACGCGATGGCGGCCACCAGGACCAGCGGCGGCCAGGCCAGGCGAGGGTTGCGGGCGAAGACCGCCGCGGCGTACGCGGCGAAGGGGACGGCCCCCGGAAGCAGCGTGATCTCCGGTTCCATGCTGGTTCCCGGCGCGAGCCCCGGCCACACCCGCACCGCCGCCACCAGGATGACCGCGAGCAGCGCCATGAGCCAGGCGACCGCCACCGGTGCCCGGCGGCGGAACCAGAGCGACAGCGCGCTCGCCACCAGCAGGCAGAAGACGCACAGGTCGTACGGCTCGCGGAGAACCGGGACCTGGGTCACCGTTCCCGACAGGGAGACGACGCCGGCCACGACCACCACGACGATGTCCGCAACCCGCTCGCGTCCCATGGCGAGACCCTAGCCAACGCCGTTCAACTGACGACCGAGGCCGAGCGAAAACCCTACTAAAGTCGCATACAGCACCCCCTTCGGGACGGTTCAGCGGTCGCGAATCCCTTCTTCACGCGCTGTCGCCGGCGGTCCGCACTGGGCTGGAATCGGCTCATGCTCGACAGACGAACACTGCTGCTGGGATCCGCCGCGGCCACGGGAGCGATATTGCTCAGCGCGTGCGGGCGAAGCACGACGAGACCTCGGCCGAAGGCCGGTACGGGGTACCTGAAGGTGCCGGGAGCACGGCTGTACTACGAGACGCGAGGCTCCGGGCCACCCCTGCTGATGATCCATGGCGGCGGCACCGACGCCGGCTCCTTCGCCGCCATGGCGCCCGAACTGGCCGAGCACTACACGGTCATCACCTATGACCGGCGCGGGAACTCAAGGAGCCACCTGGACGGGCCGCCGGCCGACCTGCGACTCGACCAGCAGGCCGACGACGCCGCCCTGCTGCTCAAGACGCTGATCGACACGCCGCCGCACGTGTTCGGCAGCAGCGGAGGCGCCATCGTCGCGCTCGAACTCGCCACCCGCTACGGAGACCGCCTTGGCACGGTGGTCGCGCACGAGCCGCCGGTGCCGGCCGTGCTCGCGGACGCCGCGGCACAGCAGGCCAAGTACGAGGCCGTCTACCAGACGTACCGCTCAAGGGGAGCACAAGAAGCATTTCGCCAGTTCATCGCCATAGATCCAGGAAAGGAGGATCCGGCGGCGGACGGCGACTATCCCGCCGACCCGGATTTCGGCGCCCGGATCCAGGGCAACCAGGAGTTCCTGCTGGCCCACGAGATGCTCCCGTTCATCCGGTACCGGCCCGGCCTCGCCGCCCTCCGCCTGAAGCTCCCCGGCCTGGTGCTGGGAGTGGGCCGGTACCAGGCCAAGATCGCGACCCGGATCGTCCTGGCCCTCGCCGATCGACTCGGCGCCGAGGCGACGCCGTTCCCCGGCGACCACACCGGCTACATCTGGCGCCCCCGGGAGTTCGCCGGGAAACTTCACGCGGTCCTGACCTGAGCACGCCCGCCGGCGGAGAGCCCTGCGACAGATCCGGACGGTAATCGGCAATCGGCTCAGACGTAACGTAAACCTAAAAAATCACTCTTGTCATGGATATATGTCGATGACACGGTGATCACATGCTCACGCGTCTCAAGGTGGTCGCGCCGGTCGCAGTGACCGTCGCGCTCGCCCTCCCCGCCGGGGCCGCGCTCGCGGATCCCACCCCTACGCAGGCGTCCAGCACGTGCGATCCCACCCAGACCGCACCCCTCTACTTGAACAAGGTCCCCACCCCCAAGAGCGTGCTCGGCTTCGACCTCGGCGAGCGCGAGGTCACCTCCGCCGAGTCCGACACGCTCCTTGAGTCGATCGCGCGGGCCAGCGACCGCGTCGTCTCCGGCACCCTGGCCACAACCGCCCAGGGCCGGCCGCTGAAGTACGCGATCGTCGGCAAGCCCGCGAACGTCACCAAGGCCGGGCTCACCGCGACCGAACTGGCGATCAAGACGCTGCGCGATCCGCTCACGCCTTCTGCCCTGGCCAAGCTGCTCGCCAAGCGCACCACCGCCGTCCTGTGGGTCACCGGCAACGTCCACGGCAACGAGGAGAGCGGCGCCGACGCGGCGCTGAAGACGCTGTACGACCTGTCCGACCGCGACGACTGCGCGGCCAGGCACATCCTGGACAACGCCACCGTCGTCATCCTGCCCATCCAGAACCCCGACGGGCGCGAGGCGGACAACCGGCGCAACGCCTACGGCTTCGACATGAACCGGGACTGGTTCGCGCGCACCCAGCCGGAGACCGACGGCAAGCTCGAACTGCTGCGCAAGTACCCGCCGCAGCTGTACATCGACGCCCACGAGCAGGGCGGCACGGCGTACTTCTTCCCGCCCAACGCCGACCCGATCTACCACGAAATCGCCGAGCCGGCCTACGACTGGATCAGCAACCTGTACGGCCAGGCGATGATCGACGAGTTCACCCGGCGCGGCCTGCCCTTCACCAACCGTGACGTGTACGACCTGCTCTACATGGGCTACGGCGACACCGTCCCGACCACCGGCTTCAACGCGGCCGGCATGACGTACGAGAAGGGGGGAGACTCCCCCATCTCCGCCCGCACCTTCGAGCAGTACC
This sequence comes from Sphaerisporangium rhizosphaerae, assembly GCF_042665155.1. Lineage (NCBI taxonomy): Bacteria > Bacillati > Actinomycetota > Actinomycetes > Streptosporangiales > Streptosporangiaceae > Sphaerisporangium > Sphaerisporangium rhizosphaerae. The sequence goes on from NZ_JBHTCG010000001.1 coordinate 538,906, forward strand.
TCACCCAGTGGGTGTCGCTGTCGGCCGCGGCCTCGCACAAGGAGAGCATCCTCACCACCTGGCACGGCATGTACACCGACGCGCTCAAGGAGGGCCTGGCCGGAAGGCTGGAGCCCAACCAGGTGTACAACCCCGGCAACGAGGTGATCTCCCAGGTGCCCGACCGGCCGGTCCGCCACTACTTCCTGCGCGCCGGCGACCCCGCCAAGAAGGCCGCGGTCGAGTCGGTCGTGCGCCGGCTGCAGCGCATGGACGTCAAGGTCTACAAGCTCGCCAAGCAGACCACCGTCTCCGACTACAAGGAGTACGGCCGCCCGCCGGCCCGTGCCACCCTGCCCAAGGGCACGTACTGGATCCCCATGGCCCAGGGCCAGAAGCACTGGATCCAGGCCATGCTCGGCGAGGACGGCTACACCCCGTTCCCCTACTTCTACGACGTGACCGCCTGGAGCCTGCCGCTGCTGGCGAACGTCTCCGGCGGCTCCTCCGGCAGCGTCCTGGCGCCGCCCGCCTCTCCGGCCGAGCGCGTCCCCGACGTGGTCTCGCCCCCGGCTCCCGTCAAGCGGCCCAAGGTCGGCGTGCTGGAGCTGTCCGCCACCTCGGGCACCACGGTGGAGTCCCTCGGCTGGCTGCGCCACCGGCTGGACCGCGAGTGGAAGCTCCCCTACACCAAGCTGACCCCGGCGGACGTCGCGTCCGGCAAGCTGGCCGGCCTCGACGTGCTGCTCGTCCCGGCCGGCCCCGCGGCCACCGCGAACACCGCCCTCGGCGAGCCCGGGCGTGCGGCGCTCAAGACGTGGGTGAGCGGCGGCGGCCGGTACATCGGCTGGAGCGGCGGCGCGCAGCTCGCGTCCCTCGCGGGAGTGAGCACGGCGACCTTCACCGAACCGACCTCCGACGTCCCCGGCTCGCTGTTCCGCGTCCAGGTCGCCAAGGGCCCGCTGGCCGCCGGCGTCGGCTCCACGGCCTGGCAGTTCTACTCCTACGACCCGCTGATGCGGGCCTCGGACCCGGCTCAGGTAGTGGCCTCCTACCCGGCGGCGGACTCGGCGGACTGGTTCGTGTCCGGCTTCCAGCTCGGCGCCGAGGAACTCGGCGGGACCGCCGCCGCGCTGGACGAGCCCGTCGGCCGCGGCCACGCGATCCTGTTCGCCGCCGAGCCCAACTTCCGCGCCTTCACCGACGGCACCGCGCACCTCATCACCAACGCCCTGACCGCCGACCTCCCCCGGCCCCGCGCCTCCGGCCTGGACAACAGGCCCGCCACTCCCGAGAACCCGCCCACCACCCCGCAGAACCGCACCACTGCCCCGCAAGACAGGACCGCCACCCCGCAGGACGGGACCGTCGCCCCGCAGGACGGGACCGCCGCCGCGCAGAATCCGACCTCTGCCGCCGCCGGAGACCCGACGGTGACGGCCGCGGCCGCTCCGGACCGCGAGTCGGCCATTCGCGTCACCGTGAACGCCGCCGACAAGGCCAAGGTCGCCGCCGCCCTGACCGGCTTCGGCGCCACCTGGACCGAGCGCCCCGGCCCCGGCGGCTCACTCCGCTTCGTCGTGCCCAACCCCGAAGGCCTCGGCCTCGACGAGCACCCCTGGGCCGCCAAGCTCCCGGCCGCCCTCCGCATCGCCGGAGTGACCCCCCTCGCGGTGGTCCTCCCCTGACCCTGCCCACCGCCTGACAACCGCGGCTCGCGCCTCCTGCGAAACAGCACAAGGCGCGAGCCGCACCCATGCCGGGCACCGCGAAGCCCCCGTCACCCCTCAGCGCCCGCCTCTGACGCCCCGGCGCCCCGGAACCTCACCGCGAACCAGACGACCCGCCCCCCGCCGTCCCGGTACATCCCCCACCGATCCGAGATGGCGTCCACCAGAAAGAGCCCTCGCCCCCCTTCCTCGTAAAGGTCGCCCCGGACCTGTGGCTCTCGCTCCGATCCCGCGTCCACCACCTCGACATGGACGGCGCCGTCACACTCGCTGATCGCGAGCGTCACCGGTCCGCCACCGCGCGAGTCCGAATGCGTGACGCTGTTGGTGACCAGCTCGGAGACGAGCAGGACGACCTCGTCCAGGACCGGATGAGCGCGCCCGAGCGCCTCCCTGACGAAGGCCCGAGCCTGGCCGGCCGACTCCGGAACGCCAATCAGGTCGATCACCCCCCTGAGGGTCCTCGCCGCGCCGTCCGCCCGCGAAGACGCGACCTGGTCGGGACCACTCATCGATTTGCGAGGTTGTTGCGAGGTCGACATGCCTTCCCACCTCATCGTTCCTACGGATAGTAAAGAGACGGCTTCATACAGTGGCCGACGATGGAGTGCCCGCGACAGCGGATTCACCTCTCAATGACGCCTCACTTGCGGAGTGGCGAAAGCGAGGTGCGGAGGCGGGCCATGCACGCAACGGAGGGGGTAAAAGGTGACGAAACCCGTCGAGGTCAACCCAGAAGAGTCCCCCCGGGCGCTGTTCGCCTACGAACTACGGCGATACCGCCTAGAGGCAGGGCTGACACAAGCGGAACTGGCGCACAGGATCGGCTATACGACGAGCGTCGTCGGCATGGTTGAAACCGCCCGGCGTCCACCGGGAAAGCGTCTCGCCAATCTCTGCGACGAGACCCTCGGTCTCGACGGCGTCCTCACCCGCCTCTGCGCCATAGCCAGATGGGAAACCGTCCCCGAGCACTTCCGGGATTGGATGGACGTGGAACACGATGCTACGGCTCTGCGGAGCTGGGATCCCATGCTGATTCCCGGACTGTTCCAGACCGAGGAGTATGCCCGGATAGTTATACAAGACGAGCCCGGCATCACTCCCGAACAGGTAGAACAACATGTCGCCAGCCGCCTACGACGGAAGTCCATCCTGTCGAAGGACAAGCCACCGCAGGTCCTCACCTTGATCGACGAGGGAGCACTCCGCCGTCCCATCGGGGATACGAACATATTGCGGAGACAACTGGAGTACCTCCTGGAGATTGCGCAACATCCAGACGTGACACTTCAGGTAGTCCCATACAGCGCGAACTGCACCTGCGGCCTCCTCAGCCCCTTCACCATTGCGGAAATGGTGGGCTCGCCACATATTGTGTACCTGGAGTCCTCAGCTCGCGGCCAGGTGATCGAAGATCGCACTACTCTGCTAAGAATGACCTCTCGCTACGACGCCATCCGAGCAGAAGCACATTCACAACACATTTCGCTCCAGCTCATCAGGGAAGTGGTGCAGCAATGGACCTAAGTGCCGCACAGTGGCGCAAGTCAACGCGATCTGGATCTGACGGGGGCCAGTGTGTCGAGGTGGCCACCAATCTCCCCGGGGTCGTCGCGGTTCGCGACTCCAAGGACTCCGGTGGCGCCACCCTCGCGTGCACCGACACGGAATGGCACGCCTTCATCACGTCCCTGAAGACGGCCCCCTGATCCCCCTCCTCTACCTGCCCATCCCCGCCTCGGCCGGCACAGGGGCCGTCTGAGGAACCCGCCTCCCGGTCGGGGGGCGAGGGGGGCGGCAGCCCTCTGGGAGAACAGCCCGAGCCGAAGGCGAGGCCCGTTTCATGGCATAGCAGTCAGAGGCGGGTCAGGAGGGCCGTGGTGAGGCGGTCGGCGGCGCCGGGGGTGGTGCTGAGGAACAGGTAGGGCTCGGTGAGCTCGAGTTCGATCAGCGCCGGGGCGCCGCCGGGGAGGCGGACCAGATCGACGCGCGCGTACAGCAGGTCCTCGCCCACTTCGGCGAGGACCTGTTCGGCCAAGGCGAACTGGTCCGGGCCGGGGTCGCGGGCGGGAACGGCCCGGTGGTCGGCGGGCACGACGTCCGCGAGCATCGCGTTACGGCGCCGGGCGTGGCTGAACCGGCCGCCGATGTAGATCATGGAGGTCTCGCCCTCGGTCTCCACCATGTCCAGGTACGGCTGGACCATCGCGACGCGACCGGCCGCGACGAGGTCCCGTGCGTGGGCCTCGGCCGTGGCGCGGTCGGCGGTGCGGAGGGTGTCGCGGGCGCCGGCCGAGATGGCCGGCTTGACGACGTACTCGGCCTGGTGGGGCAGCGCCACCTGCTCGCCCGGGTGGATCCAGTGCGTCGGCACGGTGGGGACGCCGAGATCACGCAGGTAGGTCTTGTCGGTGTTCCGCTCGATCACCGAGGCCGGGTTGAACAGCCGGGTGCCGCTCTCCACTTTGTGGGCCCATTCGACGAACTGGTCCCGGCGCAGGATGTAGTCCCAGGGGGAGCGCACGACGACGGCGTCGAAGGAGTCCCAGTCGGCGGCAGGGTCGTCCCATCGGACCGCGGCCCCCTCCGCGCCGGCCCGCCGCCAGGCGGCCAGCAGGACCTCCCGGTCGTCATCCGGCCCGTCATACGTGACATAAGCGAATCTCACGACACTCCATCTCATACTTCACGAATCCCGGGCTTGAGCATCGTACGGACATGCCGACTATTTGCGACCGAGGAGGTGTGCGGTGAGCCGGGCTTTGTCAACGGCCGACGAGGATGTTCGTGGAGGCTCGTGTGTCGTTCGCGTACACCAGGCGGGAGGACGAGCGGCTGCTCACCGGACAGGGCCGCTTCGTCGCCGACATCGACGTGCCCGGCTGCCTTTCGGCGGCCTTCGTCAGGAGCCCCGTCGCGCACGGCAGGCTGCGCTCGGTGGACTGCTCCCCGGCCGCGTCGGTGCCGGGCGTCATCGGCGCCTGGTCGGCGGTCCACCTCACCGGCCTGCCCCCGTGCGCGCAGACCGCCGCCGACCTGCCGGACCTGCCGCCCATCCCGCCCGTGCTGCTGGCCAGCCTGTCCACCCGTGAGGCCGTCGCCGGACGCGAATGGCCGACGCTGGCCACCGACCGGGTGCGCTACCCCGGCGAGGCGATCGCCGTGGTCGTCGCCGAGGACCGCTACCAGGCCGAGGACGGCGCCGCGGCGGTCGGCGTCGTGATCGACTCGCTCCCGGCCGCCGTCACCACGGCCGCCGCGCTGGACGGGACGGTCACCCTGTTCGAAGGCATGAGCAACGTCGCCTTCGAGTTCGAGGCCGGCCATCCCATCGACGAGGAGGTGTGGCGGAGCGCGGCCGTGGTCGTCGAGGCCCGCTACCGCCAGCAGGTGCTGCTGCCCTCGCCGATGGAGTGCAGGGCCTTCCTCGCCGTGCCCCGAGGGGACGGGCTGACCGTGTGGTGCTCGCACCAGATGCCGCACCGGCTGCGCCGGGAGCTGGCGGAGGTCCTCGGGTGGCCCCCTGGCCGCATCCGCGTCATCGTCCCCGACAGCGGCGGCGCGTTCGGCTCCAAGAGCGCCATCTTCCCCGAGTACGTCGTGACCGCCACGCTGGCCGTGACGCTCGGCCGGCCCGTCCGCTGGATCGAGGACCGCATGGAGTCGCTGCTGGCCGCCACCCGGGGCCGCGGGCAGGACCAGCGGGTGCGGCTGGCCGCCGGCGCCGACGGGCGCCTGCTGGCCTACGAGCTGGCGATCGACGCCGACGTCGGGGCCTACCCGCACCTGGGCGCGGCGCTGCCGACGCAGACGGCACGGATGGCGACGGGCCCCTACCTGACGCCCCGGGTGCACGCCACCGTCCGCTCGGTGCTCACCAACACGATGATGACCTACCCCTACCGCGGCGCCGGGCGCCCGGAGGCGGCCTCCGCGCTGGAGCGGACCATGGACGAGCTGGCCCGCCGCCTCGGCCTGGACCCCGCCGAGCTGCGGCGGCGCAACTTCATCCCGCCCGAGCGCTTCCCGCACGACACCCCGACCGGCCGGCGCTACGACAGCGGGAACTACGCCGCCGCCCTGGACCTGGCGCTGGAGACCCTCGGCTACGAGCGGTGGCGGCGGGAGCGTGACCGGCGCCGTGCCGACCCGGCCGCCCTCCCGCTGGGCATCGGGCTCGCCTGCTACGTCGAGCGCTCCGGCGGCGAACCCGGCGGCCTGCACGAGTTCGGCGGCGTCGAGGCCTGCCCGGACGGCACGGTGGTCGCCCGGTGCGGCAGCGCCGCCGGCGGGCAGAGCCACGAGACCACCTTCAGCTCCCTGGTCGCCGACACCCTGGGCCTCGACCCGGCGCGCGTCCGGCTCATCGAGGGGGACACCGGCGAGGTGCCCGAGGGCGTCGGCTCGTTCGCCAGCCGGTCGGCCCAGTTCGCCGGCGCGGCGCTCCAGCGGGCCGCCAGGACCCTCATCGACCAGGCCAGGCAGCGGGCGGCGGCCCTGTGGGAGCTGCCGGTGCACAAGGTGAGCTGGTCCCGGGGCACCCTGCGGGCCGAGAGCGATCCGCCGGCCGCCGCCGACCTGGGCGAGCTGGTGAAGGAGACCGGGCCGCTCCGCGTGGACGACCGGTTCGAAGGGGCCATGGCCTTCCCGTTCGGCGCCCACGCGGCGGTGGTCGAGGTCGACGTGGACCTGGGCACCGTGCGCGTGCTGCGGCTCGTCGCGGTGGACGACTGCGGGGTGGCGATCAACCCGGTCGCGGTCCACGGGCAGGCGCTCGGATCGGCCGTGCAGGGCATCGGACAGGCCCTGTACGAGGGGGTGCCCTTCGACGACGCCGGCGTGCCCGTCCTGCCGAACGGGCTGCTGGACTACCTGTTGCCGACCTTCGCCGAGGTGCCCCCCGTCGACATCGCGGCCACCACCACCCCGACCCCGGTCACGCCGCTCGGCGCCAAGGGGGCGGGCGAGTCAGGGTGCATCGGGACGCCGCCCGCGATCGTCAACGCCGTCGCCGACGCCCTGCGCCTCGCCGACCCCGGCCTGCTCCAGATGCCGCTCACGCCCGACGTCGTCTGGCGCGCCGCCCGCGCCTCGGAGAACGCCCGGCGCCCGGCGGCGGCCCGGGAACCCGGCCGGGCCGACTACGGCGCACAGGGATCAGGCCACGGCGCACACGGCGCGAGCGGCGGCGCGGACCGGTCGAGGCAGGGCGCGGACCGGACGGGGCGGAGGCGATGAAACCTCCCTCCTTCGACTACCTGGCGCCCGGCACGGTCGCCGAGGCCGTGAACGCGCTCGCCGTCCCCGGCAGGCGCGCCGAGGTGCTGGCGGGCGGTCAGAGCCTGATCCTGGACATGCGCCTGCGCCGGACCAGCCCTGACGTGGTGATCGACATCAACGGCATCGACGAGCTCGCCGACGTGCGGGTGGAGCGGGGCGCGCTGCTGGCCGGGGCGCTGGCCCGGCACCGCGACTTCGAGTCCCCGCTGGTCGCGCCCGGCCCGCTCGGACGCCTGCTCTCGCGCGCCGTCGTCAACGTCGCCCACCCGCCCATCCGCGCCCGCGGCACCATGGCCGGGAGCCTGGCCTGGGCGCATCCGGCCTCCGAGTGGTGCGCGGTCGCCCTCGCGCTGGACGCCGGCATCGAGCTGCGCGGCCCGGCCGGGACGCGGGTGGTCGCGGCCCGTGACTACTTCCGCGGGCCGCACGCGACCGCCCGCGCCCCGCAGGAGCTGATCACCTCCGTGCGGCTCCCGCTGCTCCCCGGCGGCACGGGGGTCGCCTTCGCCGAGCATCGGCGCACGCAGTTCTGCTTCGCCCAGGTCGCGGTGGCGGTGGCGCTCACCGTGCGGGACGGCGTGATCGCCGAGGCGAGGATCGCCCTGGCCAACTGCGCGGACCGGCCGCTGCGCGCGTACGCCGCCGAACGCTCCCTGATCGGCGCCGAGGCCCTTCCGCCCGGCCACGGCCGGCCGCCGCCCACGCGGACCGAGGCCCTCCCGGACCTGCCGCCATCCACGCGGACCGAGGCGGTGCCGGACCTGCCGCCGCCCGCGTACGGTCCGTTCGCGCGGGCGGCCCGCATCGCGGCCCAGGACGACGCCGACCCCGTCCCCGAGCCGTACGCCGATGTCGAGTACCGCCGGCACGCCATCGCCGTCCTGGTGGCCCGCGCCCTGTACGAGGCGTCGGCGGACGGGCGGGCGCACGCCGCCGACGACCTCCCCGTAGGTGACCCGCGATGAGGATCACGCTGGTGGTGAACGGGCGGGACCACCCGCTGGACGTCGAACCCCGGCGCGTCCTCGCCGACGTCCTGCGGGAGGACTGCCACCTGACCGGGACACATCTGGGCTGTGAGCTGGGTGTCTGCGGGGCGTGCACGGTGCTGCTGGACGGCGAGGCCGTCCGGTCATGCCTGCTGCTGGCCGTGCAGTGCGACGGACGGCCGATCCGCACCGTCGAAGGGCTCGCGTCTCCGGACGGCCGTCCGCACCCGCTCCAGGAGGCGTTCTCCGCCGAGCACGCCCTTCAGTGCGGTTTCTGCACGCCCGGGTGGCTGATGCTGGCCGCCGGGGCGCTGGAGTCCGACCCTGCCCTCGCCGACGATCCGGAGCGGCTGGCGGCCCTGCTCGGCTCCAACCTCTGCCGGTGCACCGGCTACACCCCTATCTACCGCGCCGTCCTGCGGGCGGGCGGCCGGCCGCCCGCCGAACCACCGGCCTGACCCCCGTCAAGGCCGGTGGACGACATGACCGTCAGGGCCGAAGACGGTGTCGAACTCCTCGCCCGCGTTGAGGCGGTCGATCAGGGACAGGACGGCGCGGGAGCCGCCGTTCGCTGTGACCCACCGGCTCACGCGGCACGCCGCCTCGGCGTACAGGTTCCCGTCACCGCCGGCCGCCTCCCGCCAGCGCCCCAGCTCCGCGGGGAGGGCCTTGTCCGAGGCCACCAGGCAGCGGTCGGGCGACCCGGCCGGCGCCAGGTAGCGGGCGTCCCCGGAGATCAGGACGGCGAGCCCCTCGTTGAACCACTGCGGCACGTCGCCTCCGTCCAGCCGGGCGCGCAGCTCGACGTGCGACAGCTCGTGGGAGGCGATGACCACGTCCAGGCCGCGAGGAGAGAGCATGACCGCCCGGTTCAGCACCGCGACCCCGCGCTCCCCTCCCCCGCCGATGCGGCGGTAGCACCCGTCGGTGACGCACGCCAGCACGCGGGGACTGCTCCTGCGGCCCCCGTAGAAGTCCGCGACCCTCCGCTCGGCCTCCCGGACGACTCCGAGCAGTCGCTCCCCGCGGACCGCGGGCGTCTCCGGCTCGGCGTACACGCCGTCCCCGAGGTCCTCCAGCCCGTAGCAGCCCGGGCAGGCGACCGCCGCCACCGAGGGGAACGCCACCGCCACCCCCAGAACAGCAGCGACGACCAGCGCGGCCGCCCCGCCCAGAGCCCATCTCCGCCGCCGACGCACCGCACCCCTCCACCGCCGAACCCCGCCGTCCACCACCACGCCGCCCAGCCTTCCCCATCTCCACCCCCACGGCATCAGCCCACGGACCGTATTCACCCCCACCCCAGGGATGACCTCCGCCCGCCAGGGCGGCGGTCGACGCGGAGAGCACACGGCCGGCGGGCGGGGGGCGTGTCCCGGCGGGTGGGCCATAACGCTTCTCTGTGAATCGGGAGGTGTGATTCGTCGCTTTTGGGGTGGTCGTGGAACGCTCTGGAGGAGACGGAACGGTGAGGATCGGGTGGTCAGGTGTCAGCGGGTGGCGGAGGATCGACAGGGCGGAGATCCGGCCGGGTGATCGTCGCGGCCGCGGGGGTCGTGGCGGCGCTGGTCATGGCGGGGTGCTCCTCCGGTGCGGACGCCGGCCGGGCGGCCCCCGTGGAGCGTCAGTCCGCGGTCGGGTCGCCGGGGTCGGCGGCCCCGTCGTCCGAGGCGGGCGGGGCGTCGATCCGCAAGCCGCCACCGGTGGACCCCGCCTGGCCCCGCTGGGGGTTCACCCACACGGGGGTGAGCGCCAACAACGTCACCGAGCGGTTCGAGCGGAACGTCAGCGGCGCGCTCGCGCGGACGCCGATGGCGCAGAACCAGCACATCATGGGGTTCGGGGCGCTCAACCCCGAGCCGCGGCCTGAGGAGTTCTTCTGGGAGGACCTCGACAGCCGGACCGACTTCATGCTGCGCTCCGGCGGCGCGCCCATCATCACGCTGTGCTGCGCCCCCGACTGGATGAAGGGCGGCCCTGAGGGCCCGACCGAGGAGTCGGCCTGGGCCGAGCACCTGGAGGACGCCCCCTACCCCGAGCACTTCGACGACTTCGCCAAGCTGTCGGCGGCCGTCGCCAAGAGGTACACCGACGTCAAGTACTTCATGGTGTGGAACGAGCTCAAGGGCTTCTGGCCGGACCACTCCAAGCCGGCCGACATCAAGGGCTACACCGAGCTCTACAACAAGGTCTACGACGCGGTGAAGGCGGTGCGTCCCGACGCCCAGGTCGGCGGCCCGTACATCGGCTTCGACAGCAACAGGACAGGGAAGTCCGCGCTGCGGGGCTCGTGGGGCGTCGTCAACCAGAACGTGCTGGACGCCTTCGACTACTGGTTCGAGCACAAGAAGGGCGCCGACTTCGTCGTGGTCGACGGGGCCTCGCTGACCGACGCCCACGAGCTGCTGCCCGACGCGTTCGGGGCGCTGGACAAGTTCGGCGCGGTGACCGCCTGGCTGCGCGACAGGACCGGCGACCTGCCCGTCTGGTGGTCGGAGTGGTACTTCGTCCCCGAGGACGGCACCACGTGGGCCGAGCCGATGCGGCTCGCCGTGCAGGCCGTGTCGATGATGGAGTTCGCCGAGAGCGGGGCCGCCACCGCGCTGTACTGGAACCCGCAGGCCAAGTCGGGGGCCTGCCGGGGCTGCATGTGGGCCCCCGGCACGGGCGCCCTGGAGCCGACCGGCAGGCTGATCGGCGACTTCGCCGCTTCCTTCCCCGCCGGGGCCGAGCTGGAGCGGGTGACCTCCTCCGACCCCCGGGTGCGTGTGCTGGCGCAGCCGCGGCGGCTGGTGATGGTCAACACCACCGACCGGCGGCTGAGCGCGACCGTGGACGGCGAGCGGGTCGACCTGCGGCCCTACGAGATCAAGTGGAGCGACCGCTAGCCCGCCCGGGACCTCCCCCGCTTCGCCCGGCGGGAACGCCCCAGCCCGGGTTCGCGCAGGCCGATCGGCCGGAGGGTTCTTCGGAAGGGGGCACTGCGGGTAAGTAACTCATGACTGGGGGGAGTCATGAGACGAATCACCACGGCCGTCGTGCTCGCCACGACGACGATGTTCGGCACCGTCGCGGCCGGGGGGCCGCCTGACCAGGATGGCAGGCAGTCGGTAAGTGCGGACCAATATCGGATTCTGACCCGTCAATGCCGGTACGCCAACACGGCGCAGGCCCAGAGCGACTGCCGTGCGGAGGTCCGGCGCAAGTACCGCGTCGGCGAGCGGGCCACCGGCCTCGACTGCCGCACCTACTCGGGCGTCACCGTGTGCGGCACGCTCAAGCTCGGCCCGCGCGAACAGCGGTGCGTACAGGACTCGGTGAGCAAGGGCCTCACCTACCGCCGGGCCGAGGTGGAGTGCTACGCCTTCTTGTGACGGGGCCCGTCATCGGGCGCCGTCATCGGGCGCCGTCATCGGGCGCCGTCATCGGGCGCCGTCACGGCGGCGGCGCCCGGCCGGAGCCCCCGGGCGTCTGCGGCGTCCGGCCGGCATGCCCCGGATGCCGCGGCTCACGGCCGATGTCCGAACGCCCGAACACCCGCACGCCGGCGGCGCCGGGCTCCGGTCGTCAATGGGGGGAGATGCCGTACACCGGGTCGGGGATGGGGGCGTCTGCCAGCAGCTTGGCGACGGCGTCGCCGATCTCCCCCACATTCCACCGCTCGCCCTTGTCGACGCCGGGCCCGTGGTGCCAGCCGGTGGCGATGGAGATCATGCCGCCCTCGATCTCGAACACCCGCCCGGTGACCCCCGACGCCTCCGCCGAGCCCAGCCACACCACCAGGGGAGCCACGTTGGCGGGGTCCATGATGTCGAACCCGATCTCCGGCGGCGCCATCATCGCGGAGAAGACCTGCTCGGTCATGCGGGTGCGCGCGGACGGCGCGACGGCGTTGACCGTGACGCCGTAGCGCGCGAGCTCGGCGGCGGCGGTGTGGGTGAGGGCCACGATGCCGGCCTTGGCGGCGGCGTAGTTGGCCTGGCCGACGCTGCCGAGCAGCCCGGCCCCCGATGAGGTGTTGATGACGCGGGCGTCCACGGGCCGGCCGGCCTTGGCCCGCTCCCTCCAGTACGCGGCCGCGTGCCGCAGCGGCAGGAAGTGGCCCTTGAGGTGGACGCGGACGACGTCGTCCCACTCCTGCTCGGTCATGGACACGATCATCCGGTCGCGCAGGAAGCCCGCGTTGTTGACCAGAACGTCGAGCCCGCCGAAGGCGCTCACGGCCGTCTTGACCAGCCTGCCCGCACCGTCCCAGTCGGCGATGTCGTCGTAGTTGGCGACGGCCTCACCGCCGAGTCCGGCGATCTCCTCCACGACGGCACGCGCCGGGTCTCCCGAGCGCCCCGCCCCCTGCGGGCCGGTGCCGAGGTCGTTGACCACGACCTTGGCGCCCTGGCGCGCGAACTCCATGGCATGGGCGCGACCGATGCCCCGGCCGGCACCTGTCACCACGACGACCCGTCCCTCGCAGAGACCGCTCACTTCACCGTTCCCTTTTCTGTTAGACCACCGCTGTTTTCCCCATCTCTTCGGATTTATGTGTATTTGAGGCGATCGTCACAGTGGGCCTCCTCTGATCGTCGGGGTGGGCCACCCCAGGTGGAAGGCGCCTCCGGCCGTGCGGCGAGGCCGGTTCCGCGACGGCGGTGAAGATCGTCCAACCGGATGTATAGCAAGCGCTTGGTCAGTTCGGGAACGTAAGGTGAGCAGGTGACTCGTGCCGGTCGTCAGGTGAACAAGCGATTGCATGGAGGCCCATAATGGAGGACGTGAACACGCGCAAGAACTCCGGCGGCGCGCCGGCGGCGACGGGTGCGACCAGCGAAATCGCTCCGCGCGGCGACGCCACGGCGCCCAGGCGCCAGGGCTCCCCCCGGCGCGCGGCCACCTCCGGCTCCGCCTCCGAGCGCCGCGAGCACCTCGTCAAGCTCGCCGCCGAGCTCTTCGCCCGCAAGGGATTCCAGGCGACCACCGTGCGGCAGATCGCCGACGAGGCGGGCATCCTCTCCGGCAGCCTCTACCACCACTTCGACTCCAAGGAGTCGATCGTCGACGAGGTCCTGTCGACGTTCCTTTCGGACCTTATCGGGCGCTACCGCGAGATCCTCGCCGGGGACGGCGACCCCCGCACCATGCTGTCGGAGATGGTGCGCATCGGCTTCGGCACCCTCGAGCCGCACCGGGCCGCCATCACCGTGATGCAGAACGACTGGAACTACCTGCGCTCGCTGCCCGGCGACCGCTTCGACTACCTCATCAGGGCCGAGGACGAGGTCGAGCGCATGTGGATCGGGCAGATCAAGCGCGGCCAGTCTGCGGGCCAGCTGCGGTCCGACGTCGATCCCAAGATCACCTACCGGATGATCCGCGACAGCATCTGGGTGGCCGTGCGCTGGTTCCGCCCGGGCGGACGGCTCAACACCACCCACCTCGCCGAGCACTACATCACCGTCCTGTTCGACGGTCTGGCCACGGGCGAGCGCACGAGCCAGGAAGCATGACGCCTCTGCACAAGGCCGTGCGCACGGCGCTGACCGACGTCGCCGACCCGGCCAAGGCTCCCGCCATGCAGGCGTACATGAAGTCGGCCATGCCCTTCCTCGGCGTCCAGGCCGCGCCGCGGCGGGCGGCGCTGCGCAGGGTGCTGGCCGAGCACCGCATCGACGCCGCGCCCGAGTGGCGCAAGACCGTGCTGGCCATGTGGCGCGACGCCGAGTACCGCGAAGAGCGGTACGCCGCCATCGAGCTGTGCGCCTTCCGCTACTACAAGCCCTTCCAGACGCTCTACACCGTGCCGATGTACGAGGAGATGATCGTCACGGGAGCCTGGTGGGACTACGTCGACGACCTGGCGATCCACCGGGTGGGCGCGCTTCTGCGAGCCTTCCCCGACACGATGCGCCCGCTCATGCTCGAATGGGCCCGCGACGGCGACCTGTGGCGGCGCCGCACGGCCATCCTGTGCCAGAACGGCTTCAAGGACCGCACCGACGCAGGCCTGCTGTACGCCTGCATCGAGCCGAGCCTGGCCGACACCGACTTCTTCGCCCGGAAGGCGATCGGCTGGGCCCTGCGCGAGTACGCCAAGACCGACCCCGAGGAGGTCGTCCGCTATGTCCGCCACAAGGGTCTCACCGGCCTCAGCCGCCGCGAGGCGCTGAAGAACCTCCCGGCCACCTGACCTCGCAGGTCACTCACGATCTTGTGACGACACGTCCGCAATTCAGGCGAAAAATGGTTACATGATCAGTATCGTCGGCGGCTTCGTCTATATTCGAGCCGAGGGCGATGTTCATGGTGACCTGTCACCGGAACGGGCGAGGCGAGGGGGCGTGGGTGAGCGAGCACGAGAAGGCTCCGGCCGGGATCGATCCCACGACACCCAGCGTGGCGCGGATGTACGACTACTACCTCGGCGGCAAGGACAACTTCGCCGCCGACCGCGCGGCGGCCGAGCAGATCATCAAGCTGCTGCCGAACGCCCGGCACGTCGCCCGCGAGAACCGCGCCTTCCTCGGCAGGGCCGTGCGCCACCTCGCCGGCCTCGGCATCGACCAGTTCATCGACATCGGCGCCGGCCTGCCCACCCGTGAGAACGTCCACCAGGTGGCCCAGGCCCGGGCCCCGCGCTCGCGCGTCGTGTACGTCGACAACGACCCCATCGTGCTGGTCCACGCCCGCGCGCTGCTCGCCGACAACCCGCAGACCACCGTCGTCGAGGGCGACCTGCGCGACCCGAAGGCGATCACCGAGCACCCCGCCGTCCTGGCCGCCATCGACTTCGACCGGCCCTTCGCCGTGATCCTCTGCGCGATCATGCACTTCGTCGAGGACGACGAGGAGGCCGCGAGCATCGTGGCGCACCTGCGGAGCACGCTGCCGCCCGGCGGCGCGCTGGTGCTCTCGCACGGGTTCCGCGGCCACCAGGCCGGCCCGAACATCGCCAGGGCCGAGGCGGTCTACGCGCGGACCTCGCGGCCGCTGAAGATCCGCGACCGCGAGACGATCGAGCAGTACTTCTCCGGGCTGGACCTGGTGGAGCCCGGTCTGGTGCACGTGGGGTCATGGCGTCCCGAGCACGACCTGCTGGAGGACGAGTCCGCGGCGGGCGGCCTCGGCGGCGTGGGGCTGGTCCCTCGCCGCCACGCCTTCAGATAGTCGGGCTATCCAGCATGGGTACGATGCCCGCATGCGGATCTCCCAGCTCAGCGCCGCCTCGGGGGTGCCTATCCCCACGATCAAGTACTACCTGCGCGAGGGCCTGCTCCCGCAGGGCGAGCAGACCGGCGCGACCAGGGCCGAATACGGACAGGCCCATCTGCGCAGGCTGCGGCTGATCCGCGCCCTGCTGGAGGTCGGCCGGCTGCCGGTCGCCTCGATCGCCAAGATCGTGGCGGCGGTGGAGGACGAGAGCACCCCGGTCCACCGCATGCTCGGCACGGCGCACTACGCCCTGGCCTCCCCGGCCGTGTCCGACCCAGGCGACCAGGAGCAACTCGCCGCCCGCGAGCGGGTCGACCGGCTGATCGACGACCTCGGCTGGCGGATCACCCCCGACGCGCCCACCCGGGACGAGCTGGCGCAGGTGCTCGTGCGGCTCGCCCAGCTCGGCAGGCCCGCCGGCGAGGACGACCTGCGCCACTACGCCGATGTGATCATGCGCCTGGTCGCCGAGCGCGAGATCGGCAAGGTCCCCATGGACGGTCCCCGCGAGACGGCCGTCGAGTCCCTGGTGATCGGCACCGTGCTGTACGGCAAGGTCTTCGACGTGCTCAGGAGGCTGGCCCACGAGTCGGAGTCCGCCCGCCTCCTCGAAGGCCGGCCCGCGCCGCCCGTCCGGCGCACGTCCAGGCCGGAACGAGCGGGATAGGACGGACAGGGCCCCCGCGCGGCGTCAGTCGCCGAGCAGCCAGCGGGCGGCGCGCAGGAGGAGGGCGCGGTGGGACGGGCTCTCGTATGACCTCACGTCATGGCCGAGCGCGTCGTACACCAGCCGCCCCCCGCGCACCTCACGGGCCCACACCAGCGGCTGCCCGAGCGAGGAGGCCAGCGGCCGGACGCCGGGCGACACCTCAAGGTCGCTGTAGATCTCGTCGACCAGCTCGAAGTCCGCAAGCCCCTCGACGATCGGGTGGCCGCCGTGGACCTTCACCTCCGCGGGACCGAGGGGCGGGTGATGTGAGGCGCCCCAGACCCAGGCCGCCCCGACGAGCCCGCGCCAGGCCGGCCAGTCGTCGAAGCAGATCGAGGCCGCGTGCACGGCGAGCACTCCCCCGCCCCGGTCGAGATGCGCGAGCACCGCCGCGCGGGCGGCGCGGGGCAGCCGGAACGGAGCGACCCCGAGGCTCCGCGACCAGCCGTCGTCCGCAAGGCGGCGCAGCGCGTTCACGGTGACCAGGTCGGGGCGGGGGCCCGCCGCGAGCGTCCCGGCGATGTCGTCGGTGACCAGCGACCGCACCCCGGCCTCGGCCAGGACCTCCGCCAGCGCCGCGGACGTCGCCGGGAAGTCGTGCGCCGGCCCGCCGGAGAGGATCACGTTCGTCGCCACGGACCCAACCCCATCACGGACGCCACCCCCACGCCACCGGCCCGATCGGGATCGAACGGGTCAGGGGCACGGGCAGGAGAGCGCGCGGCGCGGGGACGGCGGGTACGGAGGGGATCGAGCGCCAGTAAGTTGGGGGGATGCCGACCGAGCGTCGTTCTGGGTGAGACGTCGCCGGGCGCGGCGACCGAGCGAGCCACCGCCACCGGAGGTCTGTGATGGGTGCCCAGGGCCACTGCGATCCACGGTTCGCCCGTGTCCGGAAGGTCTTCGAGAACCACTTCGCGAAGGGCGAGGAACTCGGCGCCGCGTTCGCCGTCCACCTCGACGGCGAGCCGGTGGTGGACCTGTGGGACGGCGTGGCCGACCGGCACACCGGGCGTCCCTGGGAGCGGGACACCCCTGCCCTCACCTACTCGTGCACCAAGGCCGTCACCGCCGCCGTGGCGCTGATGCTCGCCGAGCGGGGCGAGGTGGACCTGAGCGCCCCGGTCGCGGAGGTGTGGCCGGAGTTCGCGGCCGGCGGCAAGGAACGGGTGACGGTCGAGCACCTGCTCACCCACCAGTCCGGGCTCCCGGTGATCGAGGAGGACGTCCCGGCCGAGGAGTTCGGGGACCAGCCGGCGATCGCCGCGCGGCTCGCCGCGCAGCGGCCGATGTGGGAGCCGGGCACCGCCCACGGCTACCACGCCCTCACCTACGGGTTCCTGGTCGGCGAGGTGGTCCGCCGGGTCACCGGCAAGAGCGTGGGCGAGTTCGTCGCCGCGGAGATCGCCGGCCCGCGCGGGCTGGACCTGTGGCTGGGCGCTCCCCCCGACGTGATCGCCCGCGCCGCCCGCCTCTCGGCCGGCGAGCGCAGGACCCCCGGCGGCGCGACGGGCTCCGACGGGCCCGAGGCGGTGCGCGCCGCGGCCGAGCTGCCGGGACGGGGGCCCGGTGACCCCATGTGGGAGATGGCGCGGGCCGCGCTGGACAAGGGCAGCGTGATGAACCGGGCGATGGGCAACCCCAGCCCCGGCAAGGTGAAGGGCGGGGCCAACAACCCGGCGATCATGCGGGCCGGGTGGCCGGCCATGGGCCTGGTCACCACGGCGCGCGGCCTCGCCGGGTTCTACCGCGACCTGCTCGCGGGCGAGATCGTCCGGCCGAAGACCCTCCAGGACGCACTGCGGCCGAGGGTCGGCGGCCCCGACCGGGTGATGTTCCTGGACAGCGCGTTCGGCCTGGGCTTCATGCGCCCCGCGACGATGTTCTTCACCCCGGGCAAGGGCGCCGCGACGGCGTTCGGCCACCCGGGCCTCGGCGGCTTCGTCGGCCTCGGGGACCACCGGTACGGGCTGGCCGTGGCGTACACGATGAACCGGATGGCGAACGCGGTGGCGGGGAGCATGCGCGGCTACCGCCTGCTCGAGGCCGTGTACGACTCCCTTCCCTGACCCCCGAGCCCTGAGCCCTGAGTCCTGCGCCGTGCCCTCGGAGGGCTTTGCCCGGTCGAGCAAGCAATAGGTGGGTTTCCTGGAAAAGGGGCGCTGAGCTTGACATATGCTTAACGAGCATACCTTCCGTAATTGAATCGTCACCGTGGTGATCTACCAAATCCGTGACAACCGGCGTATCGGATGAGACCTTCGTCTGGGGAGTCAGGAGCATCACCACTCCGAGGGGACAAGATGGACGCCTGGTCCGTTCCGGGATACCGCGAAGAACGCGTGCTCGGCTCCGGTGGCAGCGGCCGGGTGGTCCTGGCCGTCTACAACGGCACCGGCGCCTACGTGGCGATCAAGTACCTCAGTGACGAGCTGAGATCCGACCCGCGCTTCCTGGCCGCGTTCCGCGAAGAGGCGCGCACGATGGTCGAGATCGGCGACCCGAACATCGTGCGGTTCTACGAGTACGTCGAGAGCCCGCTGGGCGCCGCCATCGTCATGGAGCTGGTGAACGGCGTCCCGCTGCGCAAGATCCTCCACGAGCATGGGACCACCAGCCCGGAGGCCGCGCTGGTCGTCCTGAAGGGCTCGCTCCTCGGCCTGTCGGCGGCCCACGCCGCGGGCATCGTGCACCGCGACTACAAGCCAGAGAACGTCCTGGTCCAGGCCGACGGGTTCAGCAAGCTCGCCGACTTCGGCATCGCGACCCCGGCCGGGCGGCCGGGCCTGCCCTCCGGCACCCCGCCCTACATGGCCCCCGAGCAGTGGAACGGCTCCCCCGCCGGCCCCGCGACCGACGTCTACGCCGCCACCTGCGTGTTCTTCGAGTGCCTGACCGGCCAGAGGCCGTACCGCGCCGACCACCCTGCCGCTCTGATGCGCCAGCACCAGTCGGCCGCGATCCCCGCCGAGGCGGTGCCCGGCTCGGTGCGCGGGCTGGTGACCCGAGGTCTGGCCAAGAACCCCGCCGACCGTCCCTCGACCGCGCGGGCGTTCGTCGGCGAGCTGGAGTCGGCGGCGGTCGCGGCCTACGGCCCCGAGTGGGAGGAGCGCGGGCGCCGCCACCTGGCCGAGCTCGTCGCCCTGCTGGCCTTCGGCTTCCCGTTGTCCGAGCCCGGGCCGCAGGCGAGCACCAGCCTGGCCCGCACCGTGCTGCGCGGGCCGCTGCGCCCCCTGAGCCGGGTTCGTCATCCGGGGCGTGTGCTGGTCGGCGCCGGCGTCGTGGCGGTGGGCGTCGTGATCGCGGTGCTGGCCGCCGGCCGCGGTGGCACGCCGGTGCGGGACGTGGCGCTGACCACCTCCCCGACCGCGCGCGCCGTCGCGCAGGTCCCGGCGGGCGAGCCGTCGAAGGCGCTGGCGAAGGCGCCGGTCACCTCGAGCCCGGACGAAGGGACCGACCCTCCGGAGTCCTCGCCGTCCCCGTCGCACGCGACCCACACCTCTCCGGCTCCGGCCCAGGTCGACCCGCCGGCCACGCCACAGGGCACCCCCGGGACGACCCACAGGCCGACCCACAGGCCGACTCCGACGCCCACCCGCACTCCCACCCGGACGCCGACCCCGACCCCGTCCCCCACGCCGACCCCAACACCCACCCCCACACCCACGCCCACCCCGACACCGAGCCCCACCCCCACGCCGACCCCCACGCCCACTCCCATGCGGTTGTCGGTGCGGGAGCTGGCGGTGGCGGCGTTCGACGGGCGCACCGCGACCGTGCGGGTGCGCACCTCCACGGCGCAGACCGTCACGCTGAGCGTCCGCTTCACCGAACGCTCCTCCGGCGGCGCCCTGGCCGCCCCGGCCGCCCCGGTCACGCAGACGTTCACGCTCACCGGCTCCACGTCCTACACCCGCCAGGCCACGGCCGGGTTCGCCGCGCCGGCCTGCGGCAAGACGGTCTACCGACAGGTCACCGTCTCCACCACGCCGGGCGCCGCGGGCGGCTCGCGCAGCCGCACGGTCACGGTCAAGGGCGACCCGTGCCCACCGCCCACGGTCGACGACGTCTCGGTCCGCTGGAACGGCAAGACGGCCCGCGTGGGCGTGCGCACGGGAGGGACGGGCGAGGTGCGCCTGGCCGCCGCGTTCACCCGCAGGCAGGGCGAAGGCGCGGCCAAGGTCGTCGACCAGGCGAGCCGCACCCTGTCCGGCGACACCTCCTACGCGCTCTCGCTCCCCGGCGACCTGGGCGAGGTGGCCTGCGGCGAGACGGCGTACTTCGGCGTCCGGGTCACCACCACGCCCGCCGCGGCGAACGGCGCCCAGTTCAAGGAGGTGGGCGTCGAGGGGCCCAAGTGCGCGCCGCCGACGGTCTCGATCACCTCCTGGGACGGCGGCACGCTCAGGGTGCGGGTGAGGAGCTCGTCCCCCGACCCGGTGCGGCTGTCGGCGAGCTTCCAGCAGACCGTCACGGCCGGAGAGCGCACGGTCACCCGTACCGCCGCCCGCCGGGCGACCCTGTCGGGCGACTCGGTGTACGACCGGGTGTTCACGGTGCGGTTCGCCGACCCCAGGTGCGGCTACGTGGACGTCAGGAAGGTCACCGTGACCGTCGCCTCCGCGCTCGGGACGGCGAGCGACTCGGCCGCGCGCACGCGCAGGGGCAGGCCGTGCGCCGAGCCCACGCCGGAGCCCACCAAGTCCGACCCGCCGACCGAGGAGCCGCCGGACAAGGACCCGCCGAAGGACCCGCCGCCCTCGCCCGAACCGCGGGACGAGCCGTCCGGCGACTCCGGCGACGGTCCCGTCCTGACCTGAGCGACCTCCCGCGGGCCGCCCGCCACGAGCGCACCTGAGCAGGCGCGCATGACCGGGTCCGCTCACGACCAGGTCCGCAGGCCATGTGCGCACGTCGCGTGCGCACGTGGCGGAGTGCGCACGTCGCCGGGTGCGCGGCGGGCCGCCCGTCGGGCAGACTCTCGTCCGAGACGACCTACCCGGTGGAGGCACTGTGAGCGCGCGCGTGCAGAAGCTCGGCAACGTCCTGATCCCGGTGGACGACCTGGACAAGGCTCTGACCTTCTACGGCGAGGTGCTCGGGCTGACGGTCAAATTCAGGGACGGGGACCGTTTCGCCGCGCTGGACGCGGGGGGCGTCACCATCGCGCTGGCCGCCCCGGCCGAGCAGGTGGCCGGCGCCGTCACCGCGCCGTCCTACAAGGTCGGCGATCTCGCCGGAACGGTGGCCGAGCTGACGGCCGCGGGCGCCGAGCTGGTCAGCGGCCCGGAGGCCGGTCCGCACGAGAGCAGGGCCGTGCTGCGCGACCCGTCCGGCAACGTCCTGGTGCTCTATTCCCCTCTGTGACCCTCCGCGGGGACGCGGGTGCGGGTGAACCAGATGGTCTTGCCGGGACCGGCCGGCAGCGGTACCACGCCCCACGCGTCGGTGAGCGCGGCGACGATGCGCAGCCCCCGGCCGTGTTCGGACTCGGCGCCGGCCTGGCGCAGGCGCGGCCATCCGGCCCCTCCGTCGGCGACCGAGCCCGTCACGGTGTCCGGGGCCGTTCCCAGCGCGAGCCGCACGGGAGCGGCGCCGTGCACGAGGGCGTTGGCGACCAGTTCGGTGACGACGATCGCCACATCGTCGATCAGGTCGTGCAGGTCCCACTCGGCGAGCCTCTCGCGGACGACCGCACGGCACTCGGCCGTGACACCCGGCTCGGCGCGCAGCTCCCAGCGGATTTCGCGGGGACAGGACGGAATGCCGATCATCTCTGATCCCTGGCCTTTCGCTCGGGGTGCATCGGCCGCGTGACGGCCCCCGCACGGATCCCCCGATCCGGGTAACGGGGCGGACCTTTACCTTCCGGTGGACGGCATGGCCGCCAACAGGCGTCGTGGCGGGGTGTGTCTGTAGGCGGGAGCCCCTGGTCCGGCGCGCGTGCGGCCGGTCGTCGCAGAAACCGGCGGCCTGGTCGCCGATTACCGGCGACCGTGCGTAGTCACCAGACGGCTTTGGCTACTGTCGGTGTCGGCGATACGCATCCACGGGGGTCGGAGGGTACGCGATGCCACGTAAGCCACGCAGCCTCAAAGAGGAGATGGACCGCCTCAGCGCCGAGCTTCGCGAGCGGGGGTCCACCTGGACCGAGATCGCGCGGGAGTTCCAGCGCCGCTACCGGCTCAACTCCCGCCAGGCGTTCCGCGAGGCGCACCGCTACACGCAGGAGCGCGTGGTCGAGGAGTGGAAGGCGCTGTGGCCGTCGGAGCCGTTCAGCGTGCGCAAGCTCGGCTCGTGGGAGGCGTGGCCGAGCGCCAGCGGCAACGAGCCCCCGGTGGCGGGGCTGAACCGGCTGGCGCGGGTCTACGGGTGCCGGGCGTGCGACCTGATCGACGGGGAGGACCACACGGCGTCCGACCAGAACGCGCAGGTCGCCCGCGTGCGGCACTTCCCGTCTCCGCCGAGCCCGGCCGGCCTGGCCTTCGCCGACATCCAGGGCCTGCTCGCGCCTCTGTCTCCGCGCGGTCCGGCGTCTCAAGAAGACCTGCGTGAACGGGAGTATGAGCGTCTCGTCCACGCCTTCACCGATTGGGCAACACAGATGAACCGACGTGACGCTCTCGCGCTGATCGGCGCGGCCGCGACCTCGGCGTACGCCTCGCCGCACCTCGAACGGCCGGACGAGGACGAGTCCCGGCGCCTCGCCATGGCGGGAGCCGACCCGAGCCGCGTGGACGAGGTGACGCTCGGCCACATCCAGGCGGTGCTGCGCCATTCCATGCGCCAGGAGGACACGCTCGGCCCGCACGCCGCGCTGGCCACGGTGCTCGCCCAGCAGCAACTGGTCGTCTCGCTGCTGTCGGCGGGGGTGCCGGAGCACATGCGCGCCAAGACGCTGTCCCTGCTCGCCGACATCCGCCGCTGCACCGCGTGGATGCTGTTCAACCTCAACGACTTCCGCGGGGCCGACCGCCACTACGCGCGGGCCCGCGACGCCGCCCACCAGGCCGACGACGACGCCATGTGCAGCATGGTGCTGGCCAACTGGAGCCAGCTCGCCACCTGGCGCGGCGACCCGCGCCTGGGCGTCGAACACGCGCTCGGGGCCTTCGCGTGGGGGCAGCGGGCGGGCAGCCGGCTGCTGACCGCCTATGCCTGCGACGTCGGCGCCCGCGCCCACGCCGCCGTGGTGCGCCGCTCGGCCCGGGGCGAGCGGCGCAAGGACCACACGCGCTGCCTGCGGTCGCTGGACCAGGCTCAGCGCGAGCTGCACGGCGCCGCGGCCGACGACCCGGGCGCGCGGCTGGTCCCCTTCTTCGGCCAGGGCCAGTACCTGTCCACCAAGGCGGGCTGCCTGCTCGACACCGGCGACCCGTCGCAGGCGCTCCAGGTGGCCGCCACCGCCGCCTCCGGCATCGACCCGGCGTTCGTCCGCAACGCCGCCTACCTTCGGTTGAAGACCGCGCAGGCCCACATGGACCTGCGGGACATCGACGTGGCGTGCGAGCACCTGGCCGAGGCGGCCCGTCTGGCGGGGCGCAACACCTCTCCCCGCCTGGTGCGCTCGGTCGTCGAGACGCGCGAGAAGCTCAGCCCGTGGCACCGCACCCGCAGCGTGGCCGCTCTGGACGAGCGGCTGCACGCCGTCCGGCTCATCGCCTGACCGGTCCGCCGGCCCCGGCCCACACCCCGGGGCGCGTCCGGCCCGCCAGGGCCAGCGCGAGGACGCAGATGATGATCAGGTCCGCGGCCAGCGGGGCGACCCACGGCCGGTAGGTCTCGGCGACCCACTGGGTGAACGGCGTGGGGGTCATGATCCTCGCGGCGCCGGGCAGGTAGATCAGGCTGGTCAGGACGCTTCGGGTCACCAGCAGGCCGTCCAGGCGGCCGGCCGGCATCAGGGCGAGCAGCGGGAACAGCAGCGCGTCGTACCACGGATGCTGCACCGGCGAGGTGAGCAGCCAGCACAGGCACCACGCCAGCGCGGGGCGCGCGGCGTCCAGCCCGGGCGGTCCGTCGGGAAGCCCCCAGCACAGCACCACCCCGATGAGGAGCGCGGCGCCGAGGGCGAGCTGCCCCTCCAGCAGGGACGCCTGCATGCCCAGGCCCAGCGCGTCGGTGACCACCCGCCACGGGTCGGCCAGCGAGTGCGCCCCGATCTTGCCCATCAGGTTGCCCAGCGCCTCGGGTCCCTGGGTCGCGTAGGCGGCGACCAGGGCCGCTCCGGCGCCCATCGCCAGGCACCCGAGGGTGGCGAGCGACCTGCGGGACGCCCAGGCGAGGCCGGCGCCGGCCAGGACGAACGGGGCCTTGACGGCGGCGGCGGCGCCGAGCAGCGCGCCCGCCACCAGGCCGGCGGCCGCCCCGGCCCGCCGCACGGCCAGCAGGGCCCCCAGCAGGAACACCACGCCGAGGCCGTCCACGTGCCCGCCGAGCACGACATGCCAGAGCATCAGCGGGTTGAGGCTCCACAGCAGGTGGACGCGGATCCGCCGCTCGCGGTCGCGCCCGGCCAGCCGGTCCAGCGCGAGCGCCGACAGCAGGAACGCCAGGGCGGTGCCCACCTTGAGCGCCAGCACCGTGCCCGCCATCGTGCCGCCGCCGGCGACGGACGCGGCCGTCTGCGCCCAGGTGGCCAGCGGCCCGTACACCGAGGGGGCGTGCCGCCAGGCGAGCGGGGCGTACCGGCCGACCGGGTCGGCGATCTCGTACAGCCACGCGGGCGTCGTCACGTAGGGGTCGTGGCCGAGTTCGGCGATGCGCCCGTAGACCGCGTAGTTCAGCACGTCGGTGGAGCCGGCGGGCGGCAGGACGGCCAGGACGGCGACGGCCGTGACCGTGCCGAGGGGCAGCACTCCGCGCGGGGGGCGCCATCCACGGCGCAGGGCCCCGAGCGCGACGGCCAGGCCCAGGCCGCCCGCGATGAGGGCCGTCCAGCACAGCCAGAGCACCAGGGCGTCGGAGGGGGCGGCCCGCAGGGACCACGGCGGGCCGTCGCCGCCGACGTCGGGCACCGCCGCGGACGGGCCGAGCAGGGCGATGGCCGCCATGGCGGCGATGGCGAGGCCGAGGAGGACGAGCCCTGCGCCTCCGGCCAGGCGGGCGCGCCGTGGGGGCGCGGCGCCGGGCTCCCGGCCCGTCATCGATGGTCGCGCAACAGCGGGAACCGTCGTCGGCACCGGCCGGCCCTCCCAGGGTAGCTACCACGGTGGTCGCGCCGCCGCGGCGTCCGGGCCGCGTACCGGCGCCGGCGCCTCTCCTGCCCCATGATCGCTCCCCCCGCGACACTCCGGCATCGCCGGCGTCACGGAAGCGGCCGGATCACCGGCGGCTTGGCGCGCTATTTCGCAAGATGCCTACCTTAAGGGTAGATCGCCCCACCCAACGCCGCGCGGCGCCAGGACGCCCCATCCCCCGCCCCGGCGGCCATCCCTAAGGGGACATGGCATCACATATCCCCTACCAAACATGCTTTCCGATAGGGCGCAGATGGCCGGATAAATCGGTTCGGCGCCGCTTATCCGTGAACGTACACCATCACGCTTCCGCGACGGCCAACGGCGGTCGATCCGATATAAGGGGAAATGACCGTCGAGCCCGGGTAAAGGCCCCGGGAATCACCCCTCGCGCGATTCACGCGCGCCATCGCGAGGTCAGGAGAACGACACCAGCGCGCCCCGATCAACGCGTCCGGCCGACGACATCTGACGCGCACCGGATGGTTTCGGCATGACACGCCGGCGCGGTTTCCCCGCGACCACCGAAATCCTCCGAAATGGTGGACTTACTACGGGGAGACCGGCAACGGCCCTTCCGAGGGGGTGGAGCCCGATGGGGAGGAGCCGGGGCCCGGGCGGCGACGGCCGCGGAAGGGGAGGGACAGGCGGCCCACGGTCAGGAACGCCTCGGCCTGCAGCGCGGACAGGCCGATGCGGGGCAGGTCGCGCGCCGTCGGGTACACCAGGAACCGCGGCTCCCAGAAGGGCCGGAACTTGGCGTTGAACCTGTACAGCGACTCGATCTGGAACCAGCGCGACAGGAAGACCAGGACTCCGCGCCAGGCCCGCATCACCGGCCCCGCGCCGAGCCGCTCGCCCCTTGCCAGCGCCGAGCGGAACATGGCGAAGTTGAGCGAGACCCGGGTCACGCCGAGGGACGGCGCGGCCTGCAGGGTCTTGACGATCAGCAGCTCGTTGAGGCCGGGGTCGGCGTCGCGGTCGCGTCGCATCAGGTCCAGGGAGATGCCGGCCCGGCCCCACGGGACGAAGTGCAGCACGGCGCGGATGTCGCCGCCGGGCGAGACCTTGCCGTCCTCGCCGGGCTTGTGCGCGGTGACCACGACGCACGCGTCGTCGGCCGGGTCGCCGAACCGGCCGAGGGCCATGGAGAACCCGCGCTCGCTCTCGGTGCCCCGCCAGGACCCGGCCGCGGC
Source organism: Sphaerisporangium rhizosphaerae (assembly GCF_042665155.1). Classification (NCBI taxonomy): domain Bacteria; kingdom Bacillati; phylum Actinomycetota; class Actinomycetes; order Streptosporangiales; family Streptosporangiaceae; genus Sphaerisporangium; species Sphaerisporangium rhizosphaerae. The sequence continues at coordinate 565,234 of NZ_JBHTCG010000001.1, forward strand.
GCGGATCTGCTCCCGTTCCTGCTCGCTGAGGTCGCCCACCCGCCTGACCATGCAGGTGTACCCGGCCCGCTCGGTGCGGTTGACCATCTGGCGGACGTTGCGCATCGCGCGCCCTTCCAGGCTGAACCCGGCCACGTCCACGATCGCCTCGTCACCGATCTCCAGGGCGCACAGCCCGGCCACCCTGGTCCAGATCTCGCCGCCCGTCTCGCTGCACCCGACGACGGCGGGGACCCAGGCGTGCCGCCGGACCTCCTCCATGAACCGCCGGATCGCCCCGGGCCACGCCTCGGGGTCGCCGATGGGGTCGCCGCTGGCCAGCATGACCCCGGAGACCACGCGGTAGGCGATCACCGCCTTGCCGGACGGCGAGAACACCACGCTCTTGTCGCGCCGCAGCGCGAAGTAGCCGAGGGAGTCGTGGCGGCCGTGCCGGTCGAGCAGCGCGCGGACCCGCCGCTCGTCCTCGCCGCTCAGCGCCGCCGCCGGCCGTTCGGGACGCAGGGCGAGGTAGAGGGTGGTGATCGCGGTGAGCGCGCCGAGGCCGGCCAGTGAGTAGTACACCAGGTCGGCGGTACCGTCGAGGGAGTACTCGACCGGCCCCTGCATGCCCACCAGGCCGAGCAGGACGTGCTGGACGCGTTCGCCGGCGGAGGGGTCGCCGACGATGGTGGCCGGGTGAACGCTCACGACCACCCAGCCGATGCCGAGGTCGAGGACGCCGAGGGCCAGGAAGTTCCACAAAGCCCGCCAGCGTGAGCGCGGATCGGGCAGGGCATGGAACTCACCGCGATTGAGCAGGAGCACGACGAACAGCCCGAGGCTGATGGCGGCGGTGGTGGAGTGCCGCCAGCGCAGCGCCTCGACCACGGCGCCGAGAGGGAGGAGCAGGACCACCGCGCGCCAGGCCCGCACCTTCCGGCGGCGCAGCGCGTGGGCGAGCATGACCAGCAGCACGCCCACCAGGAGCGAGGCCGCCGCCGCCAGAGTGGTGGCCGTTCCGGGGAACACGTCGGCGATGAGGATCACGCGACTGCGGCGGAAATGGGGGATGACGCCGCGGACGATATCGAGTATTCCGATGAAAAGTGCGGCATATCCCGCCGCGGCCGGAACCCACGACCGCGAGAAGAGCATTCGCGAAAGGCGTGTCCGTTCGTTCACATCACGACACACTAGAGGGTGGGGTCCGTGCTTCGAGTGTCTGAGAGGTGATACATGCTTACCTTGGCCTTATTTCGGTTGGGTAACTTTCACGTGGGCACCACCATGAAAGACGTGGGTGGCGGGACCAGGACCAGGGGAGATAAAGATTGGGACTCACAGCGCTGAAGCTGGAGCTTCTGATGTGCCTGCTCGCCGTCGCGGGTCTGGTCACGTCGGCCTGGTGGGTATGGCCGCGCCTGAGCGTCCGCACCTGGCCGGCCGTCATCGGGCGCGTCGCGGTGCTCCTGGGGAACCAGGTCCTCATCCTCGTCGCCCTCGCGCTCGCCCTGAACAACTACTTCGGCTTCTACGGCAGTTGGAGCGACCTGCTCGGCGCGGACGACGGCGTCGCCGCGCCCATCGTCAGCGACGCGGGCGATCCCGGGCAGGCCGGGCGCCAGATCGGCGGCGTGCAGGTCGTGCGCACCGCGCGGGTGCCGCCCATCGAGGGGCACAAGGGCCACCCCGGCGGGCGCCTGGAGCAGGTCGTGATCTCCGGCGGCGCCTCCGGCCTGAGCGCCCCCGCGTACGTCTACCTTCCGCCGCAGTACTTCGAGAAGAAGCACGTCCACACCCGCTTCCCGGTGATCGTGGCCCTGACCGGCTACCCGGGGGACGCGCGCAACCTGCTCACCCGCATGAACATGCCCGCCGTCGCGGCCATGGCCATCGAGCGGCACGAGATGGCGCCCACCGTGCTGGTGCTCATGCGGCCGACGGTCGCGCCGCCCCGCGACACCGAGTGCATGGACGTGCCCGGCGGGCCGAAGGTCGAGACGTACTTCGCCCAGGACGTGCGCGAGTCCATGGCCGGCGCGTTCCGCGTGGGCACCGACGCCGCGAGCTGGGGCATCATGGGCACCTCCACCGGCGGATTCTGCGCGCTGAAGATCAGCATGCGCCATCCCGAGGCGTACTCCGCCGTGGCGTCCCTGTCGGGCTATTTCCGGGCGCCGACCGACGCCACGACGGGCGACCTGTTCGGCGGCGACCGCAGGCTGCAGAACGAGAACGACCTGATGTGGCGCCTGGCCAACCTGCCGCCTCCGCCGATCACCGCGCTGGTGACCACCAGCGAGCTGGGCGAGTCGAACTACCGGCCGACGCTGGACTTCCTCGCGGCCGTCCGCCCGCCGATGCGGGCCTCCTCGCTGATCCTGCCGAGCGGCGGGCACAACTTCAACACCTGGAACCGCGAACTGCCGCAGGCGCTCCCCTGGCTGGCCCAGCAGCTGCACCATCCGGCCGAAGGCCACGGCGGCGCCACCCCGACACCCCGCTCCTGAGCGGGCCGCTCAGGAGCGGGTCTCGACGCCCACCCACTGGGAGGGCGTGATGAACAGGCCGGTGGCCTCCACCAGCGCCGTGCCGTCCGGCAGGGCGATCAGGCCCTCGGCCCAGGTCTTGCGGCCCTCGCCGCGCGAGACGGCCGCGGTGGCCACCAGCGGCGCGCCGTAGGGCACCGGGCGGCGGTACCTCAGGCTGAGGGTGCCGGTCATGGCCGCCTTGCCGGCGGCGGCGACGGCCGATCCGAGCAGGTGGTCCAGCACCATGGCGCTCACGCCGCCGTGCACGAAGCCGGGCGGGCCCTCGTGGGAGGGGCGGAAGGCGAGGCCGGCCCGGACGCCCCCGCCCGCGTCCGGCTCGACGACCAGCGGGAGCGCGTGCGGGTTGCAGTCGCCGACGACGGCGTTGCCGAGGTGGCGGTACCGGCCGCCGGGCCCGAACTCGGGCGGCAGCGGGGTCTCGCGCCGCGCCGTGCCGAGCCGTTCGGTCAGCGCCACCAGCTCGGCGGTCACGGCGGTCAGCTCGGCCTGCGGCACCTCGGTCAGCGTGACGGCGTCGGCGAGGTCGCGGACCTGCTGGGCGAGCACGGCGAGAGCCGCGAGGCGGGCCTCGCCGTCGGACTCCTGGGACGTGGCGAGCTCGGGCATCATGCGCCGATTGTAAGCCGGGGACCAAAACGGCGTTCGGTTCTGACCGTTTTAGTCAAGTTTGGGGAAAGAAATCCCGTTCGAGGAATGATCCGCCGCGAACCCGGCCGCGGTCGCGAAGCCCGGCGGGCACGGGGTTTCCGGTGCGCCGACCGCCTCGCGCGCCGCCACCCCGGGCGCTGTTGACCCCCTTTTGACCTGCGCTTTTCCTGGCTAACGTCCTGCCACACGGACATGACCGGCGCCCCCCGCGCCGGCCCCGCACCCGACCGAAACCGGCGTCCCCAGCGCCGGCCCCGCACTCGACCGAAACCGGCGTCCCCAGCGCCGGTCCACCACCTGTTCGACACCGGCGTCCCCAGCGCCGGTCGCACCAAAGCGGAAGGGCTCCCACTTCCTATGTCGCCTGAACTGCAGAAGCTCATCGACCTGCTCCAGACCCAGCTCGGCTACAGCGAACAAGCGGGCGGATACACCAAGTACGGAGACTGGTACGGCAAGAACGTCGAGTTCGACTCCGACTACTCCGCGCAGCCCTGGTGCGACATGTTCCTGTCGTGGGCGGCGCACCGGCTCGGCTACGAGAAGTGGTTCGGCCAGTTCGCCTACACCCCCGCCCACGCCGAATGGTTCGCCGACCAGGGGGCGTGGGGCACCACACCCAAGCCCGGCGCGGTCGTGTTCTTCGACTGGGGCGGCTCGCACGTCATCGACAACATCGACCACGTCGGCATCGTCACCTCGGTGGACGGCGACACCATCCACACCATCGAGGGCAACATCGACGGGCAGTACGCCAAGGCCAAGGTCAGGGACCAGACCTACGTCGCCGGCTACGGCTACCCCGACAAGGTCAAGGCCCAGCAGGACGCGCGGGTGCCGGCCGGCAAGCCCTCCCCGGTCGCCACCCCCGCCCTGAAGAACACCGCGGCGGAGTTCCCGATGCCGGCCGCCATGGTGGGCGTGCCCGGCGCGGCGGGCGGCGCCGCCGGGCAGCCCGCCGCCGGCGCCGGCGCCCTGGTGCTCCCCGTGCTCATCGCCGTCCTGGCCCTGATCGTGTGCCTGAAGACACGGCGGGCGGCCGTCCGCCTCGCCGCCTCCGCGCGCCGGTCGGCCTCCCCCTCCCCCTCCGCCGCCGACCCCCGGGAGTAGCGGGTGCCATCCTCTTTGACGGTCTTTAGCGCCGGTTGACCACGCTCCGCGATCGATCGCGCGTACCCGTGTTACCGTGCGCGTGAGCCTTGATCGTGAAGCGACGGGCTCGCCACTCCTCCCGGCCACCGCCCCGGTTTCGCGTTGGGAGATCTCGTTGCGCAGAACACCGTTCGTCCTCGCGCCCGGCACCGGCCCGACCACCGGGGCCGGCGCCCGCACCGGCGCCGTCGGCCGGTCGGCGGCCTGACGGCGGACCACCCGAACCGTGCCGCGCCGTCTCCTCATCCTGGGACCACTGGTGGTCGGGGTGCTCGCCCTGACCGCCCTGCCGCCGTCCACGGCCTGGTCGGCCGCCCCCCTGCCGTCCCCCGCCGCCATCCGCCGCGACCCCGCCCGCCCGGGCCCCGGGCGCGTACGGATCCGCCGGGAGGACGGGCCGCCCGCCGCCCACCGGCCGGTCGGGCAGGGTGACCCGCCGCCCTCGGACTTCACCATCGACACCATCACCGCGCAGCGGTCGATCACCGGCGAGCCCGCCCTGTACGCCCAGGTGCACAACACCGGCGGCCGGGCGCTGGACCTCAGCGGCACGCTCAAGCTCACCAGCGTGGCGAACGCCATGACCGCCGGCCCGTTCCCGGTCAAGGGCGGCACCATCCTGGCGCCCGGGGATTCCGGCGCCATCACGGTGACGCTGAACAGACGGGTGCCCGACGGCCCCTGGGTGGCCCGCGTCACCTTGCGGAGCGGCCCGACCGAGCGGACGGCCCGGGCCACCGTCACCTTCCCCCTGCCGGGCGGCACCGCCGCGCCCGTCATGGCCGAGACGAACTCACGCGTCCCGGCGTTGCTCGTCGCCGCCGTCGCCTTCGCGGCACTGGCGGCCCTCGGCGTCGCCCTCCTGCTCTGGCAACGCCGCCCTCACCCGCCGGCGTGGAGCCGGGGTGTCAGGAGATCCGGCCGACGTGGGCGAGGGCCTGTTTGAGCAGCACACCCTGGCCGCCGGGCATCTCCTGCTGCACCATCGGCGAGCCGGCCTCCTCGGGGGTGAACCAGACCAGGTCCAGGGCGTCCTGACGGGGCCGGCAGTCACCGGCCACCGGGACGATGTAGGCCAGCGACACCGCGTGCTGCCGGGGGTCGTGGTAGGGCGTGACGCCGGGCGTCGGGAAGTACTCGGCGATGGTGAACGGCTGCGGCGAGGAGGGGATGCGCGGCAGCGCCACCGGCCCGAGGTCCTTCTCCAGGTGGCGCAGCAGGGCGTCGCGGACCCGCTCGTGGTGCAGCACCCGCCCGGAGACCAGGGCCCGGCTGACCGTCCCGTCCGCGGAGATGCGCAGCAGCAGGCCGACGTGGGTGACCACGCCGGTGTCGTCGACCCGCACGGGCACCGCGTCGACGTAGAGGATCGGCATCCGCCCCCGCACCGACTCCAGCTCCTCCGGAGCAAGCCACCCAGGTGCGGTTTCGGTCTGTTCGGTCATCTCTTGATCGTACTTCCCCGCCCAGCCGCACCGGATCCCGCCATTCCGGTGACCGGCCCCCACAATCCTGAAATGTGCCGCAAGACACCAGAAGGGAGCCGTTCAGGTGTCCAGGCCGAGCAGGCGGGCGGCGTTCAGTTTGAGGATCTTGGGACGGACCTCGTCCTTGATCGGCAGCTTGTCGAAGTCGGCCAGCCACCGGTCAGGGGAGATGAGCGGAAAGTCCGAGCCGAACAGCACCTTGTCCTTCAGCAGCGTGTTGGCGTACTGCACGAGCTGCGGCGGGAAGTACTTGGGCGACCAGCCGGACAGGTCGATGTACACCTGCGGCTTGTGCGTGGCCACGGCCAGCGCCTCGTCCTGCCAGGGGAAGGACGGATGGGCCAGGATGATCGGCAGGTCGGGGAAGTCGACGGCGACGTCGTCCACGAACATCGGGTCGGAGTACTTCAGCCGCACTCCCCCGCCGCCGCGCACCCCGGCGCCGATGCCGGTCTGGCCGGTGTGGAACAGCGCGGGCACCCGCAGTTCCTCCAGCACCTCGTACAGGCCGTAGGCCATCCGGTCGTTGGGGAAGAACGCCTGAAGGTTCGGGTGGAACTTGAACCCGCGCACGCCGTACTCCTCGACCAGCCGCCGGGCCTGGCGGACCGCGGCCCTGCCCTTCCACGGGTCGAGGCCGGCGAACGGGATCAGCACGTCGGCGTTGTCGGCGCACGCCTGGGCGATCTCCTCGTTGGGCACCGGAGGGTGCCCGGTCGCGGTCTCGGCGTCCACGGTGAACACCACGGCCGCCATGTCGCGCTCCCGGTAGTAGGCGGCCATCTCGCGCACGGTCGGCCGGTGCTGCCCGGCCAGCTTGAAGTAGTCGTCCGCGCCGGCCTTCAGCTCTCCCGAGAGCGACTCGGCGCCGTGCTCGGAGACCTCGGCATGGGTGTGCACGTCGATCGCGACGAGGCTGTCGATGTTCATTCAGGCGTCTCCCCCGTGGTCGGTCAGGGCTGGTCGCGGGCGATCGGTTCGGGCGCCTCGCGCGTGGCTCGCCCGGGCGCGGTCCGTGTGGCGCGCTCGGGCGCGGTCCGCGCGGGTCATCCGGACGCGGTCCGCGGGGCTCATTCGGGCGCCTCTCGCGCGAGGCCGCCGGCCGACCCGTACAGCGCGCGGAGCCGGGCCTTGAGCACCTTGCCGGCGCCGTTGCGCGGCAGGACGGGCAGCAGCTCCACGTGTTTGGGGATCTTGTAGGACGCGAGCCGCCCGGACAGGTGGGCCAGCAGGTCGCCGGGCGCGGCCACGGCGCCGGGCCGCAGGACGACCAGGGCCTTGCCCACCTCGCCCCACCGGTCGTCGGGCACCCCGATGACCGCGCACTCGGCGACGGCGGGATGCCCGTACAGCACGCTCTCGACCTCGGCCGGGTAGATGTTCTCACCGCCGGAGATGATCATGTCCTTGACCCGGTCGACGATGCGGACGTAGCCGTCCTCGTCGGCGACGGCGATGTCGCCCGAGTGGAACCACCCCTCCGGCGACACCACCGCGGCGGTGTCCTCCGGACGCCCCCAGTATCCCGTCATGACGTTCGGCCCCCGCACGACCACCTCGCCCGGCTCGCCGGGCGCTGCCTGCTCGCCGTCGGCGCGCACCAGGCGGACGTCGGAGAAGAAGCACGGCACGCCGGCCGTGCCCGCCTTGCGCACCGACTGCTCCGCCGCCAGGAACAGCGCGCCCGGCGAGGTCTCGGTCATCCCGTACCCCTGCAGGAAGGTCAGCCCGCGCTCCTGGTAGGTGCGGATGAGCGGCTCGGGCACCGGCGCGCCGCCGCACAGCAGGTTGCGCAGGCTGGACAGGTCGGCGCCCTCCCACCTGGGCGACTGGGCGAGGAAGGCGAACATGGCCGGGACGCCGAACATGAGCGTGATCCGCTCGCGCTCGACCAGGTCGAAGGTCTGGTCGACGTCGAACGACGGGACCAGGACGGCCGTGCCGCCCTTGAGCACGGTGGGCACGAGCGTCTGGGCGAGCGCGGCGATGTGGAACAGCGGCGCGCTGATCAGCGTCACCTCGTCATGGGTCAGCTCGACGTCCACGAGCAGGTTGAAGGTGTTCCAGACGAGGTTGCCGTGGCTCAGCGTCGCGCCCTTGGGCCGCCCGGTCGTGCCGGAGGTGTACATGATCAGGCAGGGCTCGTCCAGGCCCACCGGCTCGTCGGCCGGCGCGGGGCCGGCGGCGGCCAGCAGCTCCTCGTACTCTCCCGCCACCGCCACCCGGCGGGCCACCGGCAGCGCGGCGCCGGCCTCCTCCTGACCGGGACCGCACACCAGCACGGCCACCCCGGCGTCGGCCACGATGTAGGAGAGCTCCGGCGCGGTCAGCCGCGTGTTCAGCGGGACGAACACCGCACCGGCGGCGCCGGCCGCGAAGAAGGTCTCGACGAAGGCGGGATGGTTGGGCCCGAGGTAGGCGACCCGATCGCCGTGCCGCACGCCCAGCGACCGCAGGGCGCCGGCCAGCCGGTCGACGCGCTCGAGCAGCTCGCCGTAGGTCCACGACCGCCCGTCGTGGCGCAGCGCGACCTTCGCCGGAGTCATGCGCGCCCGCCGCGCCGGCCACGACCCCAACCCCTCGTTCCGCATGGCGCCGCTCCCTGACGGTCGGGTGTGATCTCCGCTCGAATTTACAACAAAGAGGACAATTCGATCTTGGACAGAACGCGGTTCGCCGAGCACATCAGGCCGCGGGCGGCTCATACGCACAGCGACGCCCCCCGCCTGCCGGCGGGGTGGCGTCCCTGTTCCTGGCGTCCCTTCCTTCTTACGTCGTCTCCTTCTCACCTCCCTTCCGACCGGGAGGGTTCACCGCGCCGTGAATGTTCAGGTCGCGCTGCAGGTCAGTGCGGGGGTGGCCGCCGTGCCGTTGGCGGTGAAGCCGAAGTCGGTGGTGGCTCCGGCGGCGAGCTTGCCGTTCCAGCTCTCGTTGCCCACCGAGACGTCGGCGCCGGAACCGGAGCGCAGGCCTCCCCACAGCTGACTGATCGACTGGGATCCCGGCCAGCTCCAGCTCACCGTCCACCCATTGATCGCGCCGTCGCCGGCCCGCACCGTGACCGACGACTGGAAGCCGCCGCCCCAGGAGTTCACCGTCGTGATCGTCGCCGTGCAACCGCCCGGCACCGGAGTCGGGGTCGGGGTCGGCGTGGGAGTCGGGGTCGGCGTGGGCGTAGGAGTCGGGGTCGGTGTGGGCGTAGGAGTCGGAGTCGGCGTGGGGGTCGGAGTCGGCGTGGGGGTCGGAGTCGGGGTGGGGGTGGGAGTGGGAGTCGGGGTGGGGGTGGGAGTCGGCGTCGGGCCGGGGCCGCCGATCACGACGGTGGTGAGTGCGCGGGGCCTGAGGGTGACCGTTCCGCCCGCCGTCGAGGTGGGGGTGAGCGAGTTGGCGTTGTCGGTGACGTAGGCGGTGGCGTTCCCCTCCACGCCCTGCCAGGTCACGGCCGCGGTGCCGGTGTTGAGAACCTCGACGACCTTCGTGCCGTCGGAGTTGCGATAGGCCGACACCTTCAGGGCCGAATTGGTGGTCGAGGCGTCGAGCCGGACGGCGCCCGGCCGGATGAACCGGCTGTAGGCGGCCATCGCCCAATATCGCTTGGAGACGCGATAGGTCTTCGCGGCCGTGTCTATCTGGAACAGCGCCGCGGTGTTCCCCTTCGATCCCCCCAGCCAGAAGAGGTAACCGCTCGCGTTGCCGCTGGTGAGCGACTGGTGGATGTGCTGGGCGACGGTGAAGCCGTCGACGCCGCCGTTGTCCCAGCCCTCGTTCCAGCTGGTCGCCGAAGGAGCCCACTCCGACATCCAGACGGGCTTGCTCGTGGGTTGCGCGCTGGTGGGCGAGCTGGCGTAGGAGTGGGCCGAGTACGTCGAGATCCAGCGCCGGGCCTCGGAGTCGGCCTCGATGGCGCTGGTGTAGGACTTGCCCTGGTCCCACCCGTAGGAGTCGCAGCAGAGGAGTTTCACGTCCCCGGCGATCGGGCCGAGGGCCTTCACCATCGCGACCGCCTGGGCGGGGGTGAAGCGCATCGACTCATAGGGCGCCGTGTAGTCGGGCTCGTTGGTGAACCCCAGATCCGTGATCTTGACGCCTTCTTGCGCGTAGAACTTCGTGTACTGCATCAGATAGCGGGCGTAGGCCGCTCGCCACTCCGGCTTGAGGGTGCCGCCGTTGTCCTGGCTCCCGTTGTCCTTCATGTACCCGGGTGCGCTCCAGGCGTCGGCGTAGAACCGCTTCACACCGTACGACTGGGCGGCCTTGGCCACCCAGACCTGGGCGCCGTCGTCACCGTCCCACACGTACTTCGGCGGCGCGTCCGGACCACCCGGATTCTGGGGCTGGATGGAGATCATCTTGTCGTACGGGCTTCCCAGCGGCGACGCGCCGATGCCCAGGCGCAGGATGCTGAGCCCCGCCCCGGTGGTGCGGTCGAACCACAGGCGGAAGATGTCGTTCTGCTGCGCCGACGTGAGGTCGCGGAGCAGTTCTCCCCGCCGGAACGCCGTCGAGACGCCGAAACCGTCGATCTGCTGGCGCTGGACGCCATCCGACACGGTGATGACACCGGCGGCGGCGGCGGAAGTCGCGGCCTGTACGGCCATCAGTGACGTACCTAATAGAGCGGTCGCTACGACGATCCGTATCACGGACTCTCCAATCGTTCATCTCAGACGGGTTACAGGGCCTGGGCGGTCGCCCCGACCTCCGCCGCAGGGCGCCGCCGTGGTGATCGTGACGGTCACCGGCCTGCCATCCGCCAGGGAGGTCAGGGGATGACACGTTCACGGCGCGCGGCGAAGAGAATCCGCTCCGCTCAAGCGAGGCGCCGGCACGGTGGGGTAGGTGGGACGGTCCATGCGGATGAGGCAAGGCACGGCAACCCGGAATGTTAGCGCTAACATCGAGCAGGAGGCAGGTTCCCCTTCCACCGAGGGCGGTAGCTCACCGTGGCCGGAGCCAATCCGACGGAGCGCGGCCGTGTCAACCGCCCGGACACCGGCGCGCTCAGCTCGTCCGACGCCGCACCGCCCCCAACTGGGCGGTGCGGCTCACGCACACCGGACGCCGCCCGGCGGCCGGTGAAACGTTCAGCTGATCGACCCGGACGTCACCCGCTCCCTCGCCACCCCGGCGGCGGCGGACGGGTCACCGGCCAGGATGTTTCCGTCCGGCTCGATAGTTTCGGCGCCCACCATGGCGATGTGAGCAGGGCGGCACCGGACGAGCACCGGCACGGCTCCGGAAACGTCCGAGTGCGCTCTGACGCGTTTCGTACCGCTTTCCCGAGCCGGCCCGGCAGGGTCGGCCATGCGCATGGCCAGACCGCCGCGTCCTCGCCCCTTCACCGCCGATAACGGCCTGAACCTCCCCTTCCCTGACCCCGTCGCCGCGTCCTCCCAGGCAGGCGGGTCATGGATGCCACGGTCGCGCCCGGCGCCCGCCCGCCGGGCGCCTGCGGCGGACGCCGCCTCGACAAGGGGTTTTCAGGATGTGGGGCTTTGTATTGACAGCCGAAAAACGCCATGCCTAAATTCTTGCGATCGGGGGTTTGATCTCTTCGTTCCTCCTGTGCGCCGGGCCGTGCCGGTGCGCGGTGGAGGCACGCGCGAGAGCCTGTTGCCGCGACATGACCTCCAGGAGGCGCACGTGCGCAAGCTCGTTCCGACGATCACCTTCCTCGTGCTGGCCGCGTCCGCGTGCGGCGGCTCGGGCGGCGGATCCTCCGGCGGGGCCGCCGAGCCCATCCGCGTCGGCCTCATCGTCTCCCTGACCGGCAACTACACCCCCCTCGGCAGCGAGGACAAGAAGGCGGTCGAACTCGCCGTCGAGCAGGTCAACGCCCAGGGCGGCCTGCTCGGGCGCAAGGTCGAACTGGTCGAGCGGGACGACAAGACCGCGCCCGACCAGGGCATCGTCGCCTTCAACCAGATCAAGGGGCAGATCGACGCGCTGATCGGCCCGGTCTTCTCCAACTCCGCGCTCGCCGTCGAGCCGCTGACCGAGCGCGCGAAGATCCCGCAGCTGTCGCTGGCCCCCGCCCAGGAGCAGGTCGAGCCGATCAAGTCCTACGTCTTCGTCACCCCCGCGTTGTCGAACATGTACGCCGAGCGGTACCTGCAGTACATCCAGTCGGAGAAGATCACCAAGATCGCGGTGGCGCACGACACCAAGAGCGCCTACTCCGTCGCCGGCCACAAGGCGATGGTGGCGCTGGCGCCGAAGTACGGGGTGAGCGTCGTCGCCGACGAGCCGTACGAGACCACCACCTCCGACTTCAGCGCGATCTTCACGCACGTCCGCGACTCCGGGGCGCAGGCCCTGGTGTTCTGGGGGTCGGGCGCCCCGGGGGTCACCGTCGGCAAACAGTACGCCGCCTCGGGGCTGAAGGTGCCGCTGTTCCTCACCGCCGCGCAGGCCAGCAAGCTGTGGCTGGAGCCGATGGGCTCGGCCGCCGAGGGCATGACCGTGCAGAGCGCCATCGGCGTCATCGGCGACCACCTGCCCGACAGCAAGCAGAAGCAGGTCATCGACCAGATGGCCACCCCGTTCAAGCAGAAGTACGGCTACCCGCCGCCGCAGTTCGCCCAGGACGGCTACAGCGCGAGCCTGCTGCTGTTCGAGGCGATCAGGAAGGCGGGCACCACCGACAAGGAGAAGGTGCGCCAGGCACTGGAGAACATGGACCTGGTCACCCCCAACGGGCGGTTCCGCTACTCCGCGACCGACCACTCCGGGCTGAAACCCGACTACATCTCCGTCAACACGGTGAAGAACGGACAGTTCGTGCCGACCAAGTGGGCGGCCGAGCAGCTCGCCAAGACCGTCACCGCCGAGTAGGGGCGACGTGCCGGGCATGCTCACCGTCGACGGCGTCTCGCGTTCCTTCGGGGGCGTCTACGCCGTCCGCGACGTCAGCCTCGACATCGCCGAGGGCGAGGTGCGCGGCATCATCGGCCCGAACGGCGCCGGCAAGTCGACGCTGTTCAACCTGATCACCGGCCACCTGCCCGCCGACCACGGCGCCATCGCGCTGCGGTCGGCCCCGCTGGACCGGCTGCCGCCGCACCGGCGCGCCCGGCTCGGGATGTCCATCGTCTTCCAGGGCGCTCGCGTGTTCCGCGGCATGACGGTGCGCGAGAACGTCATGGTGGGCGCGCACACCCGCGGGCGCACCGGTTTCGCCGCCGCCGCGCTGCGCCTGCCACGCCACCGCCGCGACGAGCGTGAGATCGCGCGGCGCGCCGAGGAGGCCCTCGACCGGGTCGGCCTCGGCGCGTGGGCCGAGAGTCAGGCGGGCCTGCTGCCCCTCGGGCAGCAGCGGTCCATGCAGGTCGCCCGCGCCCTGTGCGCGCGGCCGAGTCTGCTGCTGCTGGACGAGCCGGCCTCGGGGCTGCGGGCCGCCGAACGCGAGGCGCTGGCCGTGCTGATCGAGGAGTTGCGGGCCGGCGGGCTGACGATCATGCTGATCGAGCACGACGTCGCGTTCGTCACCCGGCTCGCCGACCGGATCACCGTGCTCGACCTGGGCCGGGTGATCGCCGAAGGCACGCCCGGCGAGGTGCGCGCGGACCCGCACGTGGTCTCGGCCTACCTGGGAGACGCCTCATGATCCCGCGCGAAAACCGCCCGGGGGCCCTGCGCGAAGGACCTCCGGAGACCCCGGGCGCAAAATCTCCGGGGACCCCGCGCGGCCCACGCCCCGCCGGTCCGAGGGGAGGACGCCTCGCGGGGCGTCCCGGGGCGGCGGCATGATCGAGGTCAGGGACCTGGTCGTGACGTACGGTGCGGCGACCGCGCTCGACCACGTCCGGCTCTCGGTGGGGCGCGGCGAGATGGTCGCCCTGCTCGGCCCGAACGGCGCAGGCAAGTCCACCCTGGCCGACACGCTGTCGGGCATCCTCACCCCCGCCGCGGGGACGGTCGAGGTCACCGGCCGGCTCGCGCACATCCCCGAGGGCCGCCAGTTGTTCCCCGACCTCACGGTGGAGGACAACCTGGTGCTGGGCGGCTGGCGCGCGGGAACGCGCGACCCCTCCCCGGTCTTCGAGATACTGCCCGCGCTGGCCGGGCTGCGCCGGCGCCGCGCGGGCGTGCTGTCCGGCGGCGAGCAGCAGATGGTGGCCTTCGGCAGGGCCCTGATGTCCCGGCCGGAGGTGCTGGTGGTGGACGAGCTGTCGCTCGGGCTCGCCCCCATCGCCACCCGCGACCTGGCCGCCCACCTGGTGGAGCTCAACCGGGAGCGGGGGCTCACCGTGCTGCTCATCGAGCAGAACGCCCGGCTGGCGTTCGGCGTCTGCGAGCGGGCCTACGTGCTGGAGGCGGGCCGCGTCGTGGCCGAGGGGCCGTGCGCCGAGTTGGCCGAGGATCCCCGCGTCGCCCGCGCCTATCTCGGCGGCTCCGTCGAGGAGCCCCGGTCGTGACCGCCACCGCCCCGGCGACCGGGCCGGCGCCGCCCATGGAGCCCGAGCCCCGAGGGGTCCCGGGAGCGGTGGACAGTGCGAGCGGCGTACCGCGGCCGGGAGGGCCATGACGTGAGAGAGTTCCTGACCTACCTGGTCAACGGCCTGGCCGTGGGCTGCGGGTTCGCCCTGGTCGCCAGCGGCCTGGTCGCCGTCCACCGGGTGACCGGCGTGGTGAACTTCGCCCAGGGCATGTTCGCCGTGGTCGCGGGGCTGAGCGGCTCGTGGCTGCTCGGCGCCGGCGTGCCGCACGGGCTCGGCGAGGCCGGCGCCGTCCTGATCGCCACCCTGGCCGGGCTGCTGACCGGAGTGCTCGCGATCGGCAGGCGCGGCACCACGCCCCAGTCATCGCTGATCATCACGCTGGGCGCCGGCGTGCTGGCCTACGCCGTCGAGATCGTCGTGTGGGGCGACCAGCCGCGCTCGTTCCCCGGCCTGCCGGGCTCGCTCACGATCGCCGGGGTCGGCGTCCAGAGGCAGCACCTGCTCGTCATCGCCGCCACCGCCGTGACCATCGCCGCGCTGGCCGGGTTCTTCGGCCGCACCTACCTGGGCAAGGCGCTGAGCGCGTGCGCCTCCAACCCCTACGCCGCCCGGGTGATCGGCATCGACGTCCGGAAGATGGGACTGCTGGCCTTCGCCCTCGGCGGGCTGCTCGGCGGGGTGGCCGGGGTGCTGGTGACCCCGCTGCGGCCCATCTCGTTCGACACCGACGTCGCGCTCATCGTGAACGGCTTCGCCGCCGCCGTGTTCGGCGCCCTGACCCGTCCGGGGCTCGCTCTGGTGGGCGCGCTGCTGCTGGGCGTCGCGGAGTCACTGGCCGCCGGGTACGGCTACGGCGCCTACCAGACGGAGATCGCCCTCGGCCTGATGCTCGTGATCATGGTGCTGCAGTCGGCGCGGCGCCCCACCGTCCTCGGGGAGACCGTATGACCCGCCTGGTGCCCGGCCTGGCCGTCGCCGCCGTCACGCTGGCGCTGCCGGCGGTGCTGGACGACAGCGCCCTGACGGTGTACATCTTCCTCGGCCTGGCCGCGATGGTCACGGTCGGCGTCTCGCTGCTGATGGGCTACGCCGGGCAGGTGTCGCTCGGGCAGGGCGCGTTCTACGCGGTGGGCGGCTACACGGCCGGCATCCTGGCCGTGCGCGGCGGCCCGCCGCTGGTGGGGCTGCTGGCCGCTCCGCTGGTCGCGGCGGCGTTCGCGGTCGTGGTGGGGCTGCCGCTGCTGCGGCTGCGCGGGCACCATCTGGCGTTCGCCACCCTGGCCATGCAGCTGATCCTGCTGTCGCTGGCGGGCCGGCTGTCGTTCACCGGCGGCGACATCGGGCTGCAGGGCATCCCTCAACTCGGCGCCGGCCCGTTCGAGCTGGGCGGCGCCGTCGGCTACGCCTACCTCACCTGGGCCGGCGTCGCGCTGGTGATGCTGGTGACCCGCAACGTCATCGCTTCCCGGCCGGGCCGCGCCTTGCGGGCCCTGGCCACGAGCGAGACGGCGGCGGCGTCCTCGGGCGTGCCGGTCGGCCGCTACAAGCTGGTGGTCTTCGCCCTGTCGGCCGCGTTCGCCGGGCTGGCCGGCGGGATCTACGCCTTCTACGCCGGGTACGTCGCGCCCTCCTCGTTCCCGGTGCTGCTGTCGATCGAGTACATCGTCATGGCCGTGGTCGGCGGGCTCGGCACCGTCTGGGGCGCGGTGGTGGGCGCGACCGCGATCACGCTGCTCGTGCAGGCGCTCAACGTGGTCGGGACGGCGCCCGGGATGCCGAGCTACGCCCCCGGCGTGCTGTCCTACGCGGTCTACGCGCTGGTGCTCATCGTGGTCGTGCTGTTCCTGCCCCAGGGGCTGGTGCCGGCCCTCACCTCCCGGCTCCGGCGAGGGCCTTCTCGGAGTGGGCGGTGACCTGAGGCTCCTCCTCGTCGTCCTCGCCGTGGCCGGCGACCGACAGGTCGGGAAGGATCCGGTCCAGCCAGGCCGGGCACCACCAGTTGAGCCGGCCCAGCAGCACCATGGTGGCCGGCACGAGCAGCCCGCGGATGACCGTGGCGTCCACGGCGATGGCCACCGCGAGACCCACGCCGAACACCTTCACCAGCGGGTCGGGGTAGGCGATGAAGGCGACGAACACCACCACCATGATCAGCGCGGCCGAGGTGATGACGCGGCCGGTCGCCCCGAGCCCCTCGGCGACCGCGCGCCGGTTGTCGCCGTGGCGCTGGTACGCCTGGCGCACCGAGGTCAGCAGGAAGACCTCGTAGTCCATGGACAGCCCGAACAGCACCGCGAACAGCATCAGCGGCACGTAGGAGTCGATGGGCACGGTGAAGAACAGCGTCGACAGGTAGGAGCCCTCGGCCGAGACCGGCGGGTCCAGGCCGACCAGGCCGCTGCCGAGCCCGTAGGAGAACACGATGGCCAGCGCGCCGAACGCCGCGCCGAGCGAGATGAGGTTCATCAGCGCCGCCTTGATGGCCACCAGCGGCGCCCGGAAGGCGAGCAGCAGGAGCAGGGCGCTGAGCAGCACGACGACGCCGATGACCGAGGGAGTGCGCTCGGCGATGCGGTCACTGGCGTCCGCCATGCCGGCGACCTCGCCGCCGACGTGCAGCCGCGCCCCGGGGATGCCGAGGGCACGCACGTTCCGTACGACGTCACCGGCGCGCGGGTCGCTGGGCGCGTACCGGGTGACCACCTGGAACAGCACCGACCGGCCCGACACGTTGACCTTCGCGGGCGAGACGTAGGTGACGCCCGGGACGTCGGCCAGGCGGTCGCCGACGCGCTTGACCGCCGGGGCGGGCGGGTCGGCGACGGCGACCGCGGCGTCCAGCTCGCCGACCACGATCAGCGGGCCGTTGCTCCCCGGCCCGAACCCGGTCTCCATCAGCTCGTAGGCCCGGCGGGCGTCCTGCCCCCGGTCGGCGTAGCCGTCGTCGAGCGGGCCGAGCTTCAGCGCCAGGGCGGGGGCGGCCAGGGCGCCGAGCACGGCGATCGCCACCACGAGCACCCGCCACGGGCGTCCGGCGACCCAGGTGCCGAGGCCCGCCCAGCCGCTCGCCGCCGAGTGCGCCGCGTCCCGCCGCGGGCCCACGAACGGGACGCGCAGCGCGTTGATCCGGTGACCGAGCAGGCCGAGCAGTGCGGGCACCAGGGTGAGCGAGGTGAGCACGGCGCAGACGACGGAGATGCCGGTGATCCAGCCGAGCGTGCGCAGCAGCGGGAAGCCGCCGAGCATGAGCGCGGCGAGCGCGATGACGACCGTGCCGCCGGCGAAGAAGACCGCCCCGCCCGCGCCCTGGGCCGTCCGGCGGACCGACTCCTGCACCGGCACCCCGTCGGCCAGCAGCTTACGGTGCCGCGACAGCAGGAACAGGGCGTAGTCGATGCCCACGCCGAGCCCGATCATGGACGCCATGACCGACGCCTGCTTGGGCACGTCCACCAGGTGGCCGAGCAGGCCGATGACGCCGAGGCCGACGCCCAGGCTGATGAGGGCGGTGAAGACGGGCACGAGCGCGGCGACCAGCGTGCCGAAGGCGAGCAGCAGCACCAGCAGGGCGCAGGCCACGCCGATGATCTCGCTGCTCCCGGTCTTGATCTCCTTGTCGGCGGGGGTGCCGTTGTCGGCCAGGACGGCCTCCACACCCGCCGCGCGCACCGGCTCGACGGCCGCCGAGATGCTTCGCGAGGTCGCGGCCAGGTCGCCGGAGTCGTTGCCGGAGAGCCGGACGGTGATGACGCCGATGGCCAGGTTGCGGGACAGGCCGCCGACCCGGTACGGCGTGTCCACCTGGACCACGTGCGGCACGTCGCGCACCCGCGCCATGGCGCGCTCGACGGCGCGCTTGCGTCCGGCGTCGATGAGGGGCTTGTCCTTGGAGTACAGGACGATCTGGAAGGTGCCGCCGGGGTCGTATCCGGGGCCGAAGCCCTGGCGCATCAGGTCGTGCGCCTGCTGGGCGTCGGTGCCGGGGATGGAGGCGTTGTTGCTGACCGGCCGTCCGAACACCAGTGTGCCCGCGGTCAGCGCCGCGGCGAGCAGGATCCAGGCGGCCAGCACGAGGCGGCCGTGCTTCGCGCACCAACCGCCCAATCGGCCGAGCATGCTAGCCATCGGTGACCGTCCCAGACAGTATTGGTGGATTCGGAAACACGCGGGAAACATCGTTCTGTACGACCGTGCAGGACGTACGTCTAAAGCGTAGGCGGGAATATCGTTGGACGCCCGACCGCGCTGAGAAGTGAGACGATGACCACAATCGACCGCGGGGGTGACACGCGCACCCGCATCCTCGCCGCCGCACGCCAGCTGTTCGCCGAGCGCGGCTACGCCGCCACCTCGCTGTCCGACATCGCCGCCCGCGTCGGCCTGACCAAGACGGCCGTGGCCTACCATTTCCACCCAAAGGACCGCCTGGCCGCCGAGCTCATCGCCCCCGCGGCCGACGACCTCGTCGCGCTGCTCGACAGCGACCACGGCGGCGATCCCCGCGCCTTCGTCGAGCCGCTCACCACGTTCGTCGTGCGGCACCGCGCCATCGTCGGCCTGCTCATGGAGGACATCGGCGGAGCCGACCAGGCCACCCCCGGCTCGCCCCGCGAGGCCATCCGGGCCTTCCGCGACGAGATCCACGCCCGGCTCGCCGGGCCCTCCCCCGATGACGCCGCCCGGGTGCGGGCGTGGGCGGTCATGGGGTCGCTGCAACTGGCGGTGGTCAAGACGATGGACCTGCCCGAGAAGACCGTGCGCGACCTGGTCCTCACCGCCGCGCTCGCCGTCCACGACGCGTTCCCGCCGCCGGAGGCCGGCGAGGCTCCCGGGTCCGCCGCATCCCACGACCAGGCCGGGTGACGGTGACAGGCCACCACGAAGACGCCCCTCCGTCCGCCGCCGGCCCGGAGGCACCGCTCAGGTGGCCCGACGCCGGAGCCGACCCTCCCGCCGACCGCCCCGCCATCCTGCGGGGACTGGAGACGGCGCTGCTGCGCCCGCCGCTGACCGTGCTGATCCAGGGCGAGGCGGGCATCGGCAAGTCCCACCTGCTGGCCGAGACCGAGGCCCTGGCCACGACCATGGGCTACCGCGTCCTGCACGGCCAGGCCCGCGACTTCGGCAGCGGCCTGGCCTACGCCTCCCTCGCGGACGCCCTCGGGCCGCTGCACGCCGAACCGGCCGCGCGCGAACCGCTCAAGGAACTGCTGGACGCCATCGACCAGGCCGCGCTCGGCGTCACCGGCGCCGCCCCGGCCGTGCGCACCGCCAACCTGCTGGAGTCGCTGCCCGGCCGCACCTTCCTCGCCATCGACGACCTGCACCTGGCCGACGCCGACACCCTGGGCGCGCTGTCCTATCTGCCCCGCCGCGTGCGCGGGCTGGCCGTCGCCGGCACCGCCCGCCGGCTCCCCGCCATGGACGCCGACCTGGTGGTCAGGCTCAGCCCGCTGTCGCTGGAGGAGGTCGCCGCGCTGGTGAGCGGCCTGCTCGGCCGGGTGCCGAGCGAGGCGACCGTGCGCCGCGTGCACGCCGAGAGCCGCGGCAACCCGTGGTTCGCCCGCGAGGCGGTGCTCACCCTGGTGCAGGGCGGCGCCGTTCAGTCCGCCTTCCCCGGTGACCGCCGCGGCGCCATCCTCAGCCGGCTGTTCCAGCGCGACCAGGGAGGCCGCAGCCTGGCCCGGGTGCTGGCCGCGCTGCGCCGCACCCGGCCCGCCTCCACGACCGACCTGCCCGCACTGGCCGAGGTCGCCGGCCTGGATGCGGCCGACGCCGAGCGCGCCTTCGACGGCCTGGTGCGGGACGGCCTGGTCGAGCCCACCCGCGACGGCGCCTACGAGTTCACCCACCCGCTGGTCGCCGAGGCCCTGTACGCCGACCTCGGGCCGGCCGAGCGGCGGCGCGTCCACGTCCGCATCGCCGAACTGCTCCACCGGCAGGGTCTGAGCGGCACCCGGCGGGTGCTCGAGTGGGCCACCCACGTCGCCGAGGGCGGCAGCAGCGCCGAGGCGCTGACCGCCATGCTGCGCGCCGCCGAACTGACCCGCTGGACGGCGCCGCTGTCGGCCGCCCACTGGTACGGCAGGGCCGCCGAACCGGCCCCCGCCGAGGAGCGCGGCGTGCTGCTGTCCCGGCAGGCCCTGTCGTACTGGAAGGGCTCACGACCGGCGGACGCCCTGGCCGCCGGCCAGGCCGCCCTGGCCGTGCTCGCCCCCGGACGCCGGCACACCCGCACCGCGCAGACGATGGTCAACGCCGCGCACGCCATGGGCCGGTACGAGGTCGCGGTGTCCATCGCCGCCGAGCAGCTCCCCCACGCCGACGACCCGACCGCCCTGCTGGCCCAGCAGGCGGTCATCAGCACCCAGCTCGGCCTGCCCTCGGCCGGCCTTGCCGAGGCCGCGTGGCGGGCGCTTCCGGGATGCCCGGCGCAGGATCTGGTGATCGCCCTCAGCGCGCTGGCCGGGGACGCGATCATCAAGGCGCGGTGGGAGGAGACCGAACGCGCCCTCGACGCGCTGCTGTCGGCCTCGGCCGCGCTGCCGCCGGCCGGCCGGCTGGCCGGGCTGGAGTCGGCCGCGCACATCCTGGCCAGCGCCGGCGCGCGCACGCGGGCGCTGGACCTGCTGTCGCAGGCCGAGCAGATCTACCGGGGGCTCGGCTGGCACAACATCGCCGGGCAGCACGCGCGCACCATGGCCGTCGTCCGCCGGCTCGGCGGCGAATGGGAGCACGCCCTGCGCGACATCCGCTCCGACGCGGTCGCCCTCACCGAGGCCGGGCTGTGGGAGAACGTCGCCCTGCTGCGCAACATCGAGGTGGACATCCTGCTGGACCAGGGACGCTACGACGAGGCCGGGCGGCTGCTCGCCGACCCGCCGCCCAACTGCGTGCTCCAGCTCTCGCTTCGCGCCGTGTTCAAGGCCCGGCGCGCTCTCGGGCTCGGCGACCGGGGCACCGCCGCCCGCCTGCTGGACGAGGCCGCCTCCGGTCCGCCCGACGTCCGGCACCGCGAGTTCGCCATCCGCGTCAACATGCACGCCACCGCCGGCGAGCTGGACGCGGCCCGCGCCGCGGCGACCGCGCTCGCCGAGACCGCCCGCACCGGCACCCCGCGGGCGCGGATGTCCGCCGAGCTGGCCGGCGCCATGGTCTTCGGGGACGCCGCCGCCGCCGAGGCCGCGCTGGAGTCCGCGCGGGCGGACGGCCTGCGCTTCGAGGAGGGCAAGGCCCGGCTGGTCCTCGGCGCGCTCGCCGACGGCTCCCACCTGGTCAGGGCGCACGCCATCTTCACCGACCTCGGCGCCGCCCCCTGGCGCGACCGCGCCGCCCGCGCGATGCGGCAGGCCGGGCTGGTCCCCTCCCCTTCCACCGGGCTCACGCCCGTCGAGCGGCGCGTGGTCGAACTGGTCGCCGAGGGCATGTCGAACCCGCAGATCGCCGACGAGCTGCACTACAGCCGCAAGACCGTCGAGGTGTACCTCTCCCGCGTGTACGCCAAGACCGGCCTGCGCTCCCGCGTCGAACTCGCCCTCGCCCACGAACGCGGCGAGGTCTGACCCACCCGAACCCGGCCCTGGACCCGCGGCCCCACCCCTGCATCCGGAGGTCAGGGTCGTCATGGAAGCCTCCGGTCTCGTATGGCGACCGGAGCCGGAAGGGGCTCGGTGTACACCCGACAAAGGCGGTGCGGAGAATGTCGGGCGCTCGGGGCCGGTGTCCCCGCACGATGGGGGCATGCACGACATGGATGACATGAATGACATGGATGACACGGCCTTGATATCCCGCTTCCTCCGGGACGGCTTCGTGAAGCTGGAGGGCGCCGTCGCGCCGCGTGTGGCCGAGCACTGCGCCCGGCTGCTGTGGCGGGAGACGGGCTGCGACCCCGGCGACCCGGCGACGTGGACCCGGCCCGTGCACTGGGTGGGCGACATGGCGCAGGGGCCGTTCGCCGCCGCGCCCAACTCCCCGTCCCTGCACCACGCCTACGACCTGCTCGTCGGCGCGGGACGCTGGCAACCGCGCTACTCGCTGGGCACCTTCCCGCTGCGCTTCCCGCACGAGGAGGAACCCGACGACGCGGGCTGGCACATCGAGGGGAGCTATCTGCCGGAGGGCGAGAGCTGGTACTTCACCAACCTGCGCTCCCGGGGCCGGGCGCTGCTGATGCTGTTCCTGTTCAGCGAGGTCGGTGAGCAGGACGCCCCGACCCGGATCCGGGTCGGTTCACACCTCGACGTGCCGAAGGTGCTGGAGAAGCACGGAGAGGACGGGGCCAGCGGGCTGGCCCTCGCACCCGATCTGGTGGCGGCGTCCGACCACCGGCCACTCGCCCTCGCCACCGGGTCCCCGGGTGACGTCTTCCTGTGCCATCCGTTCCTGGTGCACGCCGCGCAACCGCACCACGGGGTGCGTCCGCGCTTCATGGCCCAGCCGCCGCTGATGCCGGCCGCGCCGTACGAACTGGAGCGGGCCGACGGCGCGTACTCACCCGTGGAGATCGCGATCCGCCGGGGCCTGGGACAGCACACCCCCGGGCCGGACGGGGACGGCGCCGACCGCGGCGCCGGGTAGACACCCTTCACCCGCTCCTGTGACCGGGCGGAGAACCAGTCCCCGGCAGCGGCACGTCCGGCGCACTGCGGAAGCAGGTCTCACCACTCCCCGAGCACCGGCGGCCGAAGCAGGCGCCGCCGATGTCGGGGTCCCGCGTGGTCGGGCACTGCCTAGTGTGGTGGTCGTCACGAGGAAGGGGGCCGGGCGTGCTGGAGCGGCTGAACCAGGCCATGGAGCACATCGAACGCCATCTCGACCAGGCCGTCGAGGTGGAGGAGCTGGCACGCGTCGCGGCCACCTCGGAGTACCACCTGCGCCGGATGTTCTCCGCGCTCGCGGGCATGCCGCTGTCGGAGTACATCCGGCGCCGCCGGCTCACCCTCGCGGGCGCCGAAGTACTCGCGGGGCGTGAAACGCTGCTGGAGATCGCGGTGCGCTACGGCTACGGCTCCGGGGAGGCGTTCGCGCGGGCGTTCCGTGCCATGCACGGCATCGGACCGGGCGAGGCCCGGCGTACCCGCGCCGCGCTCAGCTCCCAGTCGCGGATGGCCTTCCGCCTCACCATCGAAGGAAGTAGCAGTATGCGATACCGCGTTGTGGACAAGCCGGACTTCACCGTCGTCGGGCTCAAGACCCGGGTACCGCTGGTGCATGCGGGGCCGAACCAGGCGATCATCGACTTCGTCCGCGCGATCGACCCGCGGACCCTGGAGCGCCTGGAGAAACTGTCCGACCAGGAGCCGCACGGCATCGTCGCGGTCTGCGACGACCTGGACCCCAGCCGCGCCGAGGGCACCGACCTCGACTACTACCAGGGCGTGATCACCTCCGCGGCCGCTCCGGAGGGCACGACCACGTTGGCCGTGCCGGCCGGCGCCTGGGCGGTCTTCACCACCTCCGGGCCGGCGCCGCGGGCCATCCAGGAGCTGTGGCGGGATGTGTTCACCGAGTGGTTCCCGTCGAACCCGTACCGCACCCGCACCGGCCCCGAGATCGTGCGCATCCGCCTGTCGCCGGAGAAGACCGAGGCCGACGCCGAACTGTGGCTCCCGGTGGAACCCGAACACGGCTGAACGGCGCCCGCCGGGGCATCCGGGGCGTGACGCCGCTTCCCGCCGTTCTCACGGCGGTGTGCGGCGTCAGCCGGTCATCTCGCCGCCCGGCCCGGGCGTAGGGCGGGCCAGGTGGTGAGGGTGGCGGCGCCTGCCGCGATGGTCAGGCACGCGCCCACCACGCCCAGCAGCAACGGCCCCGGCAGGACGAGCGCGACCGGAGTCGCCATGGCCTCCTCCAACCCCGCGCGCATCCCGAGCAGCGCGGGCAGCGCCACCGCCAGGCCCAGCACCGTCCCGAGGATGACCACGAGCGCCGACTCGGCGGCCACCGTCCCGAGCACCTGCCGGGTCGTCGCGCCGGACAGGCGCAGCACGGTCATGTCGCGGAGCCGGCCGGCCGCCGCCATCATCAGCGTGCCGGCGATCGCGACGGCCGTGTAGCCCGCCGACACGACGACCAGGAGGACGGTGAAGATCCACACGAGCCGGTCGTCCTCGGTGTCGGCCAGGGCCCGATAGGTCGCGAGGTCGACCACCCGAGCGCCGAACCCGGACGGCGGCGGCCCCGCGCTCTCGCCCAGGACGAACGCCTCGTCGGCGAGCACCGACCTGTCATGCGTCCTGACCAGATCCCGCGGCACCAGAACGCCGCCCGGTCCGCCCTCGACCACAGCGATCACCCGTAGCGGCACGTCGATGCCGTCCTCGAAGGCCGCTCGCACCGTGCGGCCGGGCGTCCAGCCCCACTGGTCCGCCACCCACGACGCGACGGCGATGCCGTCCCCCCGCCCGCCGTTGTCGGCCCCCCGCTCGCCGAAACCGTCGAGCGACCCCGACAGCACGCGGAGCCTTCCCCAACCCCGCGCGACCAGCTCGGGGCTGACGCCCGCGGTGGGCGCGGCGTCGCCGTTCCCCTTGTACAAGGCCGTGGTCAGTATGGACGTCGCGCCGGCCGCGGAGACCGCCGCATCGGAGAGGCCGGGCACGCCGTCCGCGACCACCATCGCCTTCACCGGGAAGGAGGCGGTCCGCGCGGACACGAACGCGCCCGCCGTCGTCTGCACCATTCCGGTGATCAGCACGGCGAACCCCACCGTGACGAGTACGGGCGTCGCCGTCGAGGCGGTACGCCTGACCGCGACCAGCGCGCTCTCCCGCACCAGCATTCCCGCCGCGCCGCGCAGCCGTCCGAGCGGCCAGGTGAGCACCCGCACCACCACAGGGACGACGGCCGGACCGAGCAGGGCGAGGCCGACGATGAGCGCCATCGCGGTGGCGAGGCCGGAGCTCACCAGGCCGTCGCCGCCGGTGCTCGCGGTGAGCACCGCGCCGGCCAGGCCGGCGGCGCAGAACAGCAGGCCGGCGATCCACCGGCCGCGCGGCATCGGCCGCTCGTCCGCCCCGGCCTCGCGAAGCGCTTCCAGCGGGCTCACCCGGGCGGCACGCCGCGAGGCCGACCCCACGCCGATCAGGGCGACGAGCACACCGACCGCGAACGAGCCGGCGAGCGGGACCGGCCGCGGTTCCACCGCGAATCCCCGCGGTTCGAACCCGGCCTCCACCAGCAGGTCTCCGAAGACCGGAGCGAGCAGGGCGCCGAGCGCGACCCCCGCCGCCGCGGCGGCGACCCCGACCACGAGCGCCTCGCCGTACACCATCGCGCGGACCTGGCGCGGGGTCGCCCCGACGGCCCGCAGCAGCCCGAACTCGTGCCGCCGCTGCGCCACGCCGAACGAGAACGTCGAGGCCACCACGAAGATCGAGACGAACGCCCCCATGGCGGCCATGGCGGTGAGCACCTGCATCCCGATCCAGCGGATCCGCGCGTCGTCCAAGGGCTCCAGGGCGGCCCTCGCCTCGCCGGCGAACACCCGGCCGTCGCCGCCCGTGACCGCCCGCGCGGCGGCCTCGACCGCGGCGACGTCCGCGTCCGGCGCGGTGACCAGCCCGATCGTCCGCACCCCGCCGGCGAGGGTGTCCGCTTCCGCGTCGCTCACGTACACGCCCGGCGCGTCGACCGTGCCCGACACCGTGTGGACCGCGGGTCCTCTCGCGGTCAGCACGGTGACCCGGGCTCCCGGGGCGAGGCCGAGCGCCCGGTCGAGCACGACCTGTCCCGGGCCCCGCGGCGCCGTGCCGGACGCCAGACGGTACGGGGCCAGCGCCGCGGCGGACCAGGCGTACCCCTGGTGGGCCTCGACCGGTTCGCCCGCGATGACGGCCTGCGCGTAGAAGGATCTGTCGGGTATGGCCCGCGCCACGCCGGGGATGCCGCCGAGCCGCTCGGTGAGCGCCGCGGCCGTCTCGGGCGACCAGGGCCGGTCGGGGGTGAAGTTCCCTTCCTGCCGCTCGATCGTCGGCACCGCCACCAGGACGGCGGCGCCCGCGAGCCGGGCCGGGAGCCGGGGCCCCGCCGAGAAGAACGCCTGGGAGGTCACCGACACGATCGCCACCGCCAGGAAGAGCGTCACGAACGTGCCGGCGAAGGTGGTCCAGCGCTCGCGCACCCCGGCGACGCCCAGCCACGCGCCACCGCCCGAACGCCGCGACCCGCCGCCACCAGCACGTCCCACCGCGCCGCCTCCCGCACGCTCTACCACACCGCTTCCCACACGCTCTGTCCCTGCACCGCCCGCGGTCGCGTTCAGCATGCCGACCGCTCCAGACCTGTCATGCGGGCCGCGACCGACTCCGCGTCGAGTTTCCCGTTCAGCTCCTCCACCAGCCGGCCGTCGGCCAGGAACAGCACCCTGTCCGCGTAGGCCGCCGCGACCGGATCGTGCGTCACCATGACCACCGTCTGCCCCTGGTCGTCGACCATGCCGCGCAGCAGGCGCAGGACCTCGCGGGATGCCTTGATGTCCAGCGCGCCGGTCGGCTCGTCGGCGAACACCACGGCCGGCCGGGTGATCAGAGCGCGCGCGATGGCCACCCGCTGCTGCTCGCCGCCGGAGAGCCGGCTCGGCCTGTGGCCGGCGCGCTCGGCCATCCCGACCCGTGCCAGCGCCGCGCGAACCTCGGCGGAGGCGACCGCCCGCCCCGCCAGGCGCAGAGGCAGCGAGACGTTCTGCTCCGCGGTGAGCGCGGAGACCAGGTTGAACGCCTGGAAGACGAACCCCACCCGCTCGCGTCGCAGCACGGTCAGAGCGGTCTCTTTCAGCGTGGCGAGGTCGGTGCCGTCGATGACGATCTTCCCACCGTCGGGCCGGTCGAGCCCCGCCGCGCACTGCAGCAGCGTGGACTTCCCCGAGCCGGACGGGCCCATGACGGCCGTGAAGGTGCCGGCGGGAAAGCCGGTCGTCACCCCGTCGAGCGCGATCACCTCATGGGCGGCCGTGCGGTAGGTCTTCTTCACCGACCACAACCGCACGACGTCCGGGGAGTCCGTCCCCACACGCCCCATGCCCGAATTGTCGGCATCCGGGCGACCCGTTCCCCCGCGGTCCGTACTCAGGCGTTCCAAGGCCGGGTGACTCATGCCTGGGCGGGCCGTCTCTGCGTTCTCCATGACGGCAAGCCAAGCCGGTCGGCGGCGGCGGCACACTGGCGCTACGGCGAGGACCGGAGGTAGACCCAGCACCACTGTGCGGGCCGCGGAGGTCGGATAGCGTCGGACCGTGCTCGCCCGGACCGCCCTGGAGGCCCTCACCCGCAAGCCGTCGGCGTTCCTGCGGTCGCCCTGGCCGTGGCGTTCGCTGGCGTACCTGCTGTCCAGCGCCTATCTCGCCTTGGCCGCCGCCGTCCTGGCGGCCCTCGCGTACCTGTACGGGCTCGCGGTCGCCTGCGCCGTCCTGCTACCGCTCGTCGTGGTGAGCGGGCTTGCCGCCGCGCGGCTCGAGCGGGCGCGGCTCGGCCTGGTGGACCTCCGCCCGGCCGCCGACCCGCACCGGCCCCCCGATCGGCCGGGCGTGCGCGCCTGGTTCGCCACCCGGCTGCGCGAACAGGCCACCTGGCGTGAGATGGCCCTCCTGCCGGTGGCGATGGTCATGTGGTTCGTCGACCTGGGCGTGGCGTTCCAGGCCATCTGGTTGCCGCTGCTGCTGTTGTCGGGGCCGTTGCAGCCCACTCTCGACCTTTTGACCGGCTGGCTCGTGGCCGCCGGTGGGCTTCTGCTGTTCCCCGTGGCCGCCTATGTCGTCACCGCCTGGGCGGGCACCCGGGCGAGCATCGTCCGCGCGGTCCTCGCGCCGGACGACACCGAGGTCGTCCGCTCGCGCGCCCGGCTCGTCGACGCCTTCGAGAGCGAGCGGCGGCGCATCGAGCGCGACCTGCACGACGGGGCCCAGCAGCGGCTGGTCTCGCTCACCATGAACCTGGGGCTCGCCCTGCTCGACCTGCCACCGGGCTCGCCGGCCGCCGTCCAGATCGACCAGGCGCACGGGGAGGCCAAAAGAGCGCTGGCGGAGCTGCGCGAGCTGATCCGCGGCATCCATCCGCACGTGCTGACCGACCGTGGGCTGCCCGCCGCCGTGCTCGACGTGGCGGGCCGGTCGCCGGTCCCTGTCGAGGTGGACATCTCCCTGCCCGCGCGACTGCCCGGCCCGATCGAGGTGACCGCCTACTACGTCACCTCCGAGGCGCTGGCGAACGTGGCCAGGCACAGCGCGGCGAACCACTGCCTGGTCCGCGGCAGGCTGCTGGACGACACGCTGGTGCTCCAGGTGGAGGACGACGGCGTCGGCGGCGCCGACCCGGCGGCGGGGTCGGGGCTGTCCGGGCTGGCCGACCGGCTCGCCGTCGTCGACGGCGTCATGACCCTGTCCAGCCCGCCCGGCGGCCCCACCTCGCTTCGAGTGGAGATTCCGTGCCCCCTCTCCGCGTAGCCATCGCCGAAGACGTCGTCCTGCTGCGCGAAGGGCTGGCCGGGCTGCTCGAACGGTTCGGCCACCAGGTCGTCGCGTCGGTCGGCGACGCCGGCGCCCTGCTGGACGCCGTGCGGGAGCACGAGCCCGACATCGTGGTCATGGACGTCCGGATGCCGCCCGACTTCACCGACGAGGGCGTGCGCGCCGCCCTGGCCCTGCGGGCCCACCGCCCGGGGCCTGCGGTGCTGCTGCTCAGCCAGTACGTCGAACAGACCTACGCGGCCGAGCTCCTCGACGTGGGCGCGGGCGCGGGCATCGGCTACCTGCTCAAGGACCGCGTCGGCGACGTCAGGGACTTCGTCGACGCCCTCGAGCGGGTCGCCGCCGGCGGCACGATCGTCGATCCCGAGGTCGTCCGGCAGATGCTCGGCCGCCGCCGCGCCCCGCTGGCCCGTCTGACGCCCCGCGAGCGGGAGGTGCTCGGGCTCATCGCCGAAGGCCGCTCGAACGCCGCCATCGCCCGGCGGCTGGTGGTCACCGAGGCGGCGGTGTCCAAGCACATCGCCGGCATCCTGGCCAAACTGGACCTGCCCCCCGCCGAGGACGACCACCGCCGCGTCCTGGCCGTCCTCACCTACCTGCGAGGCTGACAGCTCGTCGCACGCGGCCGGAGCGGACCTGTCACCAGGCCGCGCACCAAGTTCGCCGGAGCCCCGCCACGTCAACCGCGGCCCCCACCGCGGCCGGCGGGGACTGCGGTTGACGATGTCGATCAAGATAGAGCGGGGATCAGCGATGACCCCGAGAGCCGCCGGTCGCCGCGGAGCCCGACACCGCCGAGTTTTCGCCGCCCGTGACGCCGGGCGCGAGCGGGGCCGCGCGGGATGGGACGCGGCGCGGGCAGGTGTAGGGATCTCCCTACTGCTGCCACCGGATCGGTCGGGGCCATGCTTGGCATATGACATCGCCGATCCTCGAGCACGCGGACAGTGTCTGGCGCGGGTCGGTGCCCCCGCAGGAGGTGCCGCTGCGGGACCTGCGCTCGAGGGGGGTGCAGGAGGTGGCCGAAGGCGTGGTCATGTGGCCGGCGTTCGGCAACGTCTACGGCATCAGGGGGGACGGCGGCCTGGCTCTGTTCGACTCGGGCAACAACGTGGACGCGCGCACGATGCACGCGGCCATGCGCGCCTGGTCGGACGAGCCGGTCCGTTACGCGATCTTCTCGCACGGCCACTTCGACCACGTCGCCGGCATGGAGCCCTTCGACGCCGAGAGCGGCCCGCGGCCCCAGGTGATCGCCCACGAGAAGGTCGCCGCCCGATTCGTCCGTTACGCCAGGACGGCCGGGTACAACACGGTGATCAACCAACGCCAGTTCGGTTTCACCCGGATGGTGTGGCCGACGAGCTTCCGCCAGCCGGACCTGACCTACCACGACCGGATCGACCTCTCCCTCGGCGACGTCACCCTCGAACTGCGGCACGCGCGCGGCGAGACCGACGACGCCACCTGGGCGTTCCTGCCCGAGCGCGGCGTCCTGCTGACCGGTGACCTGTTCATCTGGGTCACCCCGAACGCGGGCAACCCGCAGAAGGTCCAGCGGTACCCCGACGAGTGGGCTCTGGCCCTGCGCAAGATGGCCGCCCTGTCGCCCGAGGTGCTGCTGCCCGGCCACGGCCTGCCGATCGCCGGCGCGGCGCGCGTGCGCCAGGCGCTGACCGACACCGCCGACTACCTGGACAGCCTGGTCGAGCAGACGCTGGACATGATGAACGCCGGCGCCCGGCTCGACGAGATCATCCATGCCGTCCGGCCGCCCGAGGCGCTGGCCGGCCGGCCCTACCTGCAACCGCACTATGACGAGCCGGAGTTCGTCGTGCGCAACATCTGGCGGCTGTACGGCGGCTGGCACGACGGCAACCCCGCCCACCTGAAGCCCCCGCCCGACGACGTCCTCGCCCACGCGCTGGCCGGCCTGTCCGGCGGGGCGGCGGCCCTGGCCACGCGCGCCGCCACGGCGGCCGCCGAGGGCGACCTGCGCCTGGCCTGCCAGCTCGCCGAGCTGGCGACCCAGGCCGACCCGTCCGACCGAAAGGTGCACGAGATCAGGGCGCGCGTCTACACGCTGCGGGTGCGGCAGGAGACCTCCACCATGTCGCGCGGCGTCTACACCTGGGCGGCGGCCGAGTCGCGCAGCGTGACGACCGGCAAGGACCTGCTCGACGTGTACCACGAGATCGCCGGCGGCCAGATGTGGTGGGTGCCCTCCACCGCCGCCCCCGACGGAGGCCGGCCGCCGGGTGCCCGCGGGCCGGCGGCTCCATGAACGCCCGTCCCGCGCCCGGCTTTCCCCCGTAGCCGAGCGCGGGGCGGGTCGACCTTCGCGGAAGGCCGCGCGACCCGGCCCGAAAGCCTTGACGGCACGCTAGTGCGCCGAGGTGCGCCTGCGGACCAGCCGGTCGAGCAGGCATTCCAGCTCGGCCTCCGGGTCGCCGGTCAGCCCGGCGTGGACCGGGCCTGTCTGCACGACCGTGCTGCGCGGGGCGGTGAGCCAGCGGAAGCGCCCGCCGAGCGACTCGCCGCGCAGCGGCCCCGCGTCGGCCGAGCACGCGCGTTCGTAGGCCGCCAGCGCCTTGCCGACCTCCCCCACGTCCAGGGTCTCGTCGAGCGCGCGGAGCCGGGACTCCTCCAGCTCGGCGCGGGCGCACAGGTAGCCGTTCGGCTGGGAGTAGAGGATCACCCCCACGTTGAGGAACTCGCCGCGGACCACGCAGGGCATGACGCGGATCACCGCGTACTCGTAGACGGCCATCGTCTCGCGGGTATCAGCGGAGGCGGCGCGGTGCTCGGGCGGGAGCGCGGTGGTCATCGGCCGGCCTCCGGCAGCCAGGCGCGCGGACCGTGGGCGCGCGCGAGCAGGTGGTCGACGTAGGCGCGGCGCACGGAGGCGGCGTCGGGGAAGCCGGGCTCGCCCTCCAGCCACTCGTCGGGGACCAGGGCGACGACCGCGCCGAGCAGCTCCTCGGTGATCAGGCCGGGCAGCTCGGCGTCGGCCTGCTTGACGCGCGTGGCGAAGGGCGCGAGCACGTGGTCGCCGGCGTCGAAGCGGCGCTGCGGGTCGGCGGTGCGCCAGTTGTGGTGGAACCACAGCGCGGCGCCGTGGTCGATCAGCCAGATGTCGCCGTGCCAGACCAGCAGGTTGGGGTTGCGCCAGCTGCGGTCGACGTTGTGGACCAGCGCGTCGAACCACAGGACGCGGGAGGCGAGGTCGGCGTCGGCGGTCCAGGCCAGCGGGTCGAAGCCGAGCGACCCGGGCAGGAAGTCGACGCCCAGGTTGTGGCCCTCGCTGGCCTGGAGCAGATCTTGGATCTCCTGGTCGGGCTCGCGCGCGCCGATGCGCGGGTCGAGGTCGACGACCTTCAGCTCAGGGGTGCGCAGCCCGATCCGCCGGGCCAGCTCCGCGCAGATGATCTCGGCGACCAGCACCCGCCGCCCCTGCCCCGCACCGCGGAATTTCACGACATAGGTACCAAGATCGTCCGCCTCGACGACGCCGGGCAGCGATCCCCCCTCCCGGAGGGGGGTCACATAGCGCGTCGCGGTCACCAGTTCGAGCACCCGCCAAGGGTACCCAGCTCCCCGCCCCACCCCGCGCCCCCGGGGAGGCATGCGGAACGGTTCAGAAAAGGACGGACATGAAGGTGTCGACCTCTTTGAAGCCGACTCTGCGGTAGGCCGCGCGAGCGGGGACGTTGAAGTCGTTGACGTAGAGCGACACCACCGGGGCAAAGTGGCGCAGTGTCAGGTCCACGATGGCGGCCATGCCCGAGACGGCGTGCCCCTGGCCGCGGCGGTCGGGATGCACCCACACGCCCTGGATCTGGCAGACCTGCGGCGTCACCGCCCCGACCTCGGCCTTGAAGACGACCTGGCCGTCCTCGATGCGGGCGAACGAGCGGCCGATGCGGATCAGCTCGGCCACCCGGGAGCGGTAGAGCGCGCCGCCGTCCCCCAGGTCGGGCGAGATGCCGACCTCCTCGGTGAACATCGCCACGCATGCGGGCAGCAGCGTGGCGAACTCCTCCGGGCGTACCTGGCGGACCAGCGGGTCGGGCGGCACCGGAGAGGGCGAGGAGGTGGCCATCACCGGCTGGGCCCAGCGGATCGCCCGCGCGGACCCCCAGTAGGGCTCCAGCCGCTCCCACAGCTTCTCCACCGCGTCGGCCGGGCCCACGATCGAGGAACAGCGCCGGCCCTGCCTGCGGGCACGGTCGGCGAAGGCCTGCACGGCCTCGGGGCCGGCGTTGACCGGGACCAGGTTGGCGCCGGCATAGCACAGCGAGGTCAGCCCACCGCGCGGGCCGAACCCCCACATCTGTCCGCCGAGCCGGGCCGGGCTCAGCCCGACGGACCGGACCCGGGAGGCGACGAAGACGTTGGCGACGGGGTCCGCGTCGAGGAGCGTGAGCACCTCGTCGCGGTCCTGATCGTCGAGCACCCGCGACGCCGATGTTCGCAGCATCACGGGCTTAGCCTACGCGACAGCCCCGATTTTGGAACGAACCGACCCTACTGGCCGTTGATCGCCTGCGCCGGCCTTGGGTGCGCGGGGTCGGCCTCGGCCGGCTGCGGCGGGCGGGGCTCGGCCGAGGCGGCGCAGAAGGCGTCCGGCCGCCGCCCGGTGCGCTGCTCGGCCCTGCCGCCGGGAACGGTGCCGTCCCGCAGGTAGGCGGCCAGGTGCCGGTCGACGCAGGCGTTGTCCCCGAGAGAGACCCCGTGGTTGCCGCCGCCCTCCACCAGCAGCCGGGCCGTCGGGAAGCGTTCACGCACCCGCACCGCGCCCGCGTAGGGCGTGGCGGCGTCGTGCCTGGACTGGACGAGCAGGATCGAAGGCAGGTGGGCGACGTCGCCGACGTGCACCGGCGTCCCGCCCTTCTCCGGCCAGAACGCGCAGGGCGCGTTGTACCAGGCGTTCGGCCAGGCCATGAACGGCGCCTTGGCGTTCACCTTGGCGGTGTCGGCCTGCCAGCGCGCCCAGTCGCGCGGCCATGCGGCGTCACGGCACTGCACCGCCAGGTAGACGGCGTAGTTGTTCTCGGCGGCGGCGTCGTGGTCCACGTGGCGGCGGTAGGCGGCCACCAGGCCCTCCGGCCGCCCCTTCTTGACGTAGGCGGAGAAGACGGCCGCGAACAGCGGCCAGACGGCGTTGGTGTACCCGCCGACGGTGTAGATGTCGTCCAGCTCGCTCGGGCCGACCAGACCCCCGGCGGGTCGCAGGCCAAGCCGCCGGCGCATGCCGTACCAGGCCCTGGCCACCTCGGTCTCGGTGTCGCCCAGGTGGTAGGCGTCGTCGTGCCGGGCGACCCAGGCGAGGAACTGACGGTGCCGCCGGTCGAAGGAGTAGTCCTGGGCGATGTTCGAGTCGTACCAGACCCCCTCGGGGTCGACCACGCTGTCGAGCACCAGCCGCCTGACCCGGTTGGGGAACAGCGTCGCGTACACCGAGCCGAGGTAGGTGCCGTAGGAGTACCCCAGGTAGCTGATCTTGTCCTCGCCGAGCGCCCGCCGGATGGCGTCCATGTCCCGGGCGGAGTTCTCCGTGGTCATGTGCGGCAGCAGCCACGACCAGCGCGTCGCGCACGCCTCGGCGTACCCCTTGGCCCGGGCGAGCAGCGCCGCCTCGGCCGCGTCGTTGGCCGGCACCTGGTCCGGGCGCGGCGCGGCGAAGTGCGTCTTGGGGTCCACGCAGTGGAGCGCCGGCTCGCTGGCCCCGACGCCCCTGGGGTCGAAGCCCACGATGTCGTAGCGCGCGGCGACGTCCTTGGGCAGGGCGGCGGCCACGTACCGGGCCAGGTTCACCCCGGGCGCGCCGGGACCGCCGGGGTTGACCAGCAGGACGCCGAGCCCCCGGCGGTGGTCGTGCGACTCCGCGCCCCGGACGCGGCTGAGCGCCAGGGCGATGGCGCGCCCGTCCGGCGCGGCCGGGTTCAGCGGCACGTTCAGCGACGCGCACTCGACCGTGACCACCGACTTCGGCCCGGGGCACTCGGCCCACGTCGGCCCGCCCTTGGGCTCGGCGGCCGCTCCGCGCGCCGTCGCTCCCGTCAGCCCGGTGACCAGCAAGGTCACGCCGGCCATGACACTGACAACCCGTCTCACCCGTTGACTCCCCTCTGCGGCTGTGGCAGAAGCCGATGCTCCCGGACCCGGCCGCGCGACGACCGGCGACCCGGCCCAATGTTTACCGATCTGTAGTCATTCGATTGCGCACCGTTATCCAAGGCTTCGCGCGCGGTCGCGCTCGGGCGGATCGAAGACATGACGGAATGACCCGGATGATGACGGTGGAAGGTCAGTCCGGCAGGCGCTGGATCGCGACCATCGCGGCGTCGTCGCCGAGCCGCCCCCCGACATAGGCGAGCAGGTCGTCGCGGACGTGCCGCACCAGCGTCTCGGGACCGTCGCCCTCCCAGCTCATCAGCCGGTCGGCCAGCGGGTAGAACTCGCCGCCGCGGCCGCGGGCCTCGATGACGCCGTCGGTGTAGAGCAGCAGCGTGTCACCGGCCTTGAAGTCGAAGGTCTCCACCTCGTACAGCGGGTCGGCCAGCTCGCCGAGGCCGAGCGGCGGCGCGGGCCTGGCCGCGTCCAGCGTCATGACCTGGTGGTCGCGCAGGAGCAGCGGCGGCGGGTGGCCGCAGTCGATCATCTCGATCACCGCCCGGTCGTGCGGGATCTCGATGACGGCCGCGGTGATGAAGTTCTCCTGCGCCTGCTCGAGGTCCTCGGTGTGCTCGTCGAGGTCGGACCGCACGCTCTGGTCCAGGTACCGGGCCACGTCGGGCAGGGTGGCGTGCCTGCGCGCCGCCTCGCGGAAGGAGCCGAGGAGCAGGGCGGCGTCCGACACCGAGGGCAGCCCCTTGCCGCGGACGTCGCCGATGACGATGCGCGCCCGGGAATCGGTGCGGGCCGCGGCGTACAGGTCGCCGCCGATCTGCGCCTCCTCCTCGGCCGCCAGGTACATGGAGGCCAGCCGCAGCGACCCTAGCCGCGCGGGCAGGGGGCGCAGCAGCGCCCGCTGGGCGGCCTCGGAGACCGACCGCACGCGCGTGAGGACCTTCTGGTGCCGCTCGCGCAGATAGGAGAACAGCACCAGGAACACCGTGACCACGACGGCCGCGGCGAACTGCGTCTGCACGGGCCGGTCGGCGATGGTGCCGTCGTGCGCGCTGACGACCATCTCGCCGGCGAAGGACAGCACGCCCACGCTCCCGGTGACCCACGGCCCGGAGAACGAGGCGGTGATCGCCGGAGCGGTGATCAGCAGGGGGCTCAGCTCGATCTCGCGCGGCGTCAGCAGGTCGGCCACGGTGATCACGAAGATGAGCACGAGCGGGATCGCCACCAGCGCGTGGCCCGTCCGCCACGGCCGGTGCCCGTCCGCTCTGCCCCACGCGTGCCGCACCCTTCATGCATACACCAGCACGAGCCCGGGCGAAAAACCCACGCCCGCTGTGACCTGCGGAAACGCCCGCACGTCAGGGGATTTCGCCCTGTGGCGCCGACCGGCCGCCGTCCCGAATGGTGAGACAGCCGGGGGGCGGGCGGAGATCAGCCGACGACGACCTGCGGCCCGGAGGCGGCCTCGTCGTCGTCCAGGTCGACCTCCACGCCCATCTCCTCGGCCAGGCGCAGGGCCTCCTCGATGAGCGTCTCGACGATCTGCGACTCGGGGACGGTCTTGACGACCTCGCCCTTGACGAAGATCTGCCCCTTGCCGTTGCCGGAGGCGACGCCGAGGTCGGCCTCGCGGGCCTCGCCGGGGCCGTTCACCACGCAGCCCATCACGGCCACCCGCAGCGGGACCTTCAGCCCGTCGAGCCCGGCGTGCACCTGCTCGGCCAGGGTGTAGACGTCCACCTGGGCGCGCCCGCAGGAGGGGCAGGAGACGATCTCCAGGCCGCGCTCGCGGAGGTTCAGCGACTCCAGGATGCCGATGCCGACCTTGACCTCCTCGACCGGGGGCGCCGACAGCGAGACGCGGATCGTGTCGCCGATGCCCTCGGCGAGCAGCGCGCCGAAGGCCACCGCCGACTTGATCGTGCCCTGGAACGCCGGGCCGGCCTCGGTCACGCCGAGGTGCAGCGGATAGTCGCACTGGGCCGCGAGCAGGCGGTACGCCTGGATCATGACGACGGGGTCGTGGTGCTTGACGGAGATCTTGATGTCGCGGAAGCCGTGCTCCTCGAACAGCGAGCACTCCCACAGCGCCGACTCCACCAGCGCCTCGGGGGTCGCCTTGCCGTACTTGGCCAGCAGGCGGGGGTCGAGCGAACCGGCGTTGACGCCGATGCGGATGGGGACGCCCGCGTCGGCGGCGGCCCTGGCGATCTCGCCGACCTTGTCGTCGAACTTCTTGATGTTGCCCGGATTCACCCGGACGGCCGCGCACCCGGCCTCGATGGCGGCGAAGACGTACTTCGGCTGGAAGTGGATGTCGGCGATCACCGGGATCTGCGACTTGCGCGCGATGGCCGGCAGCGCGTCGGCGTCGTCCTGCGAGGGCACGGCCACGCGGACGATCTGGCAGCCGGAGGCGGTGAGCTCGGCGATCTGCTGCAGCGTCGCGTTCACGTCGGCGGTCAGTGTGGTGGTCATGGACTGCACCGTCACCGGCGCGCCCCCGCCCACGGGCACCGAGCCCACCATGATCTGCC
Source organism: Sphaerisporangium rhizosphaerae (assembly GCF_042665155.1). Classification (NCBI taxonomy): domain Bacteria; kingdom Bacillati; phylum Actinomycetota; class Actinomycetes; order Streptosporangiales; family Streptosporangiaceae; genus Sphaerisporangium; species Sphaerisporangium rhizosphaerae. Next base: position 602,632 of record NZ_JBHTCG010000001.1, read on the forward strand.
GCGACACCCGCCGCTCGGCGATCGGCTTGCTCCGTACCGAGGGAATCCCCAGATCAACAGATGTCATCTTTTCCAGCACCTTGATAGTGGCGACGCGCTAAGACGCCCCCCAGTCTAAGGACCTCCGCGCACCGGTAGGCTCCGCCCGCCGACAAAGCCGGAGTTCCCGGCCACCTGTGACTCCCGCCACACCCCGGTGACCGGGCGCGGCTCAGCCCTCCTGGGCGGCCACCAGTTCGCGGGCCCGGGCGCGGGCCCAGGCGTCGGCGTCCAGGACCTCCTCCACCGACCCCGCCGGCGTCACCGAATGCTCGCCGACCACGGCCGCGACGGTGTCGACGATGCCGAGGAACGGCAGCCGCCGGGCCAGGAACGCCTCCGCGCACTCCTCGTTGGCGGCGTTGTAGACGGCCGGCGCCGTGCCGCCTTGCGTGCCGACGTGCCTGGCCAGCGCCACCGACGGGAACGCCTCGTCGTCCAGCGGCTCGAACGTCCAGGTGTGGGCCTTGGTCCAGTCGACGGCGCCGGCCGCCCCCGGCACGCGCGACGGCCAGCCCAGCGTCAGCGAGATGGGCAGCCGCATGTCGGGCGGGCTGGCCTGGGCGATGGTGGACCCGTCGACGAACTCGACCATCGAGTGGACGACCGACTGCGGGTGGACGACCACGGTGATGCGGTCGAAGGGGATGTCGAACAGCAGGTTTGCCTCGATGACCTCAAGGCCCTTGTTGACGAGCGTCGCCGAGTTGAGCGTGATCATCGTGCCCATGTCCCAGGTGGGGTGCTTCAGCGCCTGCTCGGGGGTCACGCCGGTCAGCTCCGCCCGCGCGCGGCCGCGGAAGGGGCCGCCGCTGGCGGTGATCACCAGCCGCCGCACCTGCGCGGGGTCGTGGCCGGAGGGCCCCGCCGCCCACAGGCACTGGGCCAGGGCCGAGTGCTCGGAGTCGACCGGCAGGATGCTGCCCGGCCCGGCCAGCCGCTTGACCAGCGGCCCGCCGATGATGAGCGACTCTTTGTTGGCCAGGGCCAGCACCCGCCCCGCCGACAGCGCGGCCAGCGTGGAGGTCAGCCCGACCGCGCCGGTGATGCCGTTCAGCACGATGTCGCAGGGCCAGGCGGCGACCTGCGCCACCCCCTCGGCGCCCGCCACGACCGGCACCGGGCCGATCGCCTCGCGAAGCGCGGGGACCGCCCGCTCGTCTGCGACCGCGACGACCTCGGGACGGAACCGCCGCACCTGCTGGGCCAGCAGGTCGACCTGGCCGCCGCCGGCGACGAGCCCGGCGACGCGGAAGCTCGCGGGGTCGCGCTCGATGACCTCCAGGGCCTGGGTGCCCACCGAGCCGGTGGAACCGAGCACGACGATCGAGCGCGGCTCCGCGGCGCCGGGACGGCCGGCGCGCGCGAGGGCGGCGGTGGAGTCCGCGGGACCGGCCGGCGCGGCGAGAGGGGTCTGCATGCCCCCATTATCGCGGCCCGCCCCGGCCCCGCCCGCCGGACCGCCGGGGAGAGGTCCGCGGGGGCCGTTCCGTGTCACCACTGCGACTGGTGAGAAAACAGCAGCTCAATGCCCGAAACCCGCCATACCCGTCTCGGCGAATCACGAGAAATGCCGCATTCCACCGCACTACCTTCCCGCGTCAGAGCACGGCACCCGATCACGCGGGAGCCGGGCCCGCGTCCAGCGTCCCGCGCCGGCCCGACACCGGGCAGCGCGCCCCGCCGGCGCGGCGCCCGGCTCCCGCGACCACCGCATGGAGGACCCCGCATGCACCCCACGGCACGACGTCTCATCCCCATCCTCGCCATCACCCCCGTGGCGGCGGCGGGAATCCTGCTGAACGCCTCGACCGCCGAGGCGGCCAAGCCGTCCGCCGCGCCCCGGCCGGCCGTTCACGACGCGGCCGACAGCACCAAGGAACAGCGCGTCGTCAAGCAGTTCTGGACCCCGGCCAAGATGGCCGCCGCCAGGCCGCTGGACCTGGTGCGGTCGCGCGGCGGGCGCACGACCGCCACGCCCGGCGGCGGCAGGACGATCACCCTGCCGGCCCCCGGCGCGCACGCCGTGAAGCGCGCCGACACCCCGGCCGAGCCCACCGCCTCCGCCTCGCCCACCCAGGCGGCGCCGACCGCGCCGGCCACGCCCACGCCGACGGCGCAGGCCGAGACCCCCGCCCCCACGCCCTCGCCGACCGCGCCGGCCGCCACGCTGTCGGCCCGCTCGCCGGGCGCCGCGTGGACGGCGGGCGGCACGATCGTCAGGACCGAGGGACGGGTCTTCTTCACCTACCAGGGGCGCAGCGCCTCCTGCTCGGGCACCGCGGTCACCAGCGCCAACAAGAGCGTCGTGCTCACCGCCGGCCACTGCGTGAAGCTCGGCGGCGCCTTCCACACCAACTGGGTGTTCGTCCCCGGCTACGACAACGGCAGCCGTCCCTACGGCACCTGGGTCGCCACCAGCCTGCTCACCACGCCGCAATGGAACGCCAGTGAGGACATGAACTTCGACGTGGCCGCCGCCGTCGTGGCGCCGCTGAACGGCCGGCGTCTGGTCGACGTCGTCGGCGGCCAGGGCGTGGCCTTCAACCAGCCGCGCGGGCGGCAGATGTACGCCTTCGGCTACCCGGCGGCCGGCCCCTACAACGGCTCGAAGCTGATCTACTGCAGCGGCCGGGTGTTCGACGACTTCCTGGTCTCCAGTGACCAGGGCCTCACCTGCGACATGACCGGCGGCTCCAGCGGCGGCGGGTGGTTCCTCGGCTTCAGCGAGGCGACCGGCGCGGGCACCCTGAACTCGGTGAACAGCTTCAAGTACAACTTCGCGTCGTACTGGATGTTCGGCCCGTACTTCGGCCCGGAGGCGCAGGCGGTCTACACCACGGCGCAGAACCAGGACGCCACCTGATTCACCGAAAGTATCCACAAGGCGACCTTGCGTAGTCCACACTCGGGATCCATGACCCCGATCCTCCCCTTGATCGCCGCCGCGTCGCTCATCACGGGGCTGGCCGGTGCCGCGCCCGCCGCCTCCGCACGGGTCCTTCCACCGGCGGGCTCCGGCCTGCCGGCCACGCCGTTCTCACCGCCCGCCGCGCTCGTTCCGGTCGCTGGGGCGGGCGTCCTCCAGCCGGTGGCCTCGGTCCCGGCGGGGGTGGTCCAGCACGTGGCCGCCCTCACCGAGGCCGAGCAGCGCAGGGTCCTCGCCTACTGGACGCCCCGGCGCATGGCGCGGGCACTGCCCGGCGGGCTGCTCGGCTCGGTCGCCAGGCTGGGCGGGCTCGGCTCCGGCGACCTGCCTTTGCGCATCGCCGCCGCCCGTCCTCCGCACACCAGGCCCCCGGGGCACACCCGGCCCCCGGCCCCGTCGCGTCCCGCCGCCCCGCCCCGTGAGAGGCCGGCCGGGCAGGGCCGATCCACCACCGGGGGCGCGTCCACCGCGCCGGTGGCCGCGCGGCCGGCCGCGCGGACGCCCGGCGTCAGCACCAGCGGCGCCCGGTGGGCGGCGGGGGGCGCGGTGACGCGCACCACCGGCCGGGTGTTCCTCACCATGCGCGGCGTCGACTACGTCTGCTCGGCGGGCGCGGTGCGCAGCCGCACCATGGACGTGGTCGTCACCGCCGGCCACTGCGTCAAGGACGGCCGGGGTCCCTGGGCCGAGAACTGGACGTTCGTGCCGGGTTACGAGGCGGGCGAGCGGCCCTTCGGGGTGTTCACCGCCCGGCGGACGCTCGTGCCGGAGCCCTGGTCGGCCAAGGGCGACGACAGCCACGACATCGGCATGGTCGCGGTCAACCCGGTGGACGGGCGGCACCTCGGGCACGTCGTCGGCGGCCAGGAGATCGCCTTCGACGCGCCGCGCGGCGAGCGCGCCTTCGGGTTCGGCTTCCCCGCCGACCCTCCCTACGACGGCGAGCACCTGATCTACTGCTCGGGCGCGACGCACGCCGACCCGCACGGCCAGACCCGCGACCAGGGCATGCGTTGTGACCTCACCGCCGGGTCGAGCGGCGGCCCGTGGCTGAGCTCCTTCGACCCGGCGACCGGGCAGGGCGTGGTCACCTCGGTGAGCAGCTTCAAGTACAGCGACGACCCGCGCACGATGTACGGGCCCTACTTCGGCGATCAGGCCCGCCGGCTGTTCGAGGCGGCGCAGCGAGCCTGAGGTGGACGACAGTCCGGCGGACGCCGAGGACGCGACCGGCTCACAGGGTCAGGCCGGTGAGCACCATGACCTTCTCGTAGGTGTAGTCCTCCATGGCCGAGCGCAGACCCTCGCGTCCGATGCCCGACTCCTTGACGCCGCCGTAGGGCATCTGGTCGGCGCGGTAGGACGGCACGTCGCCGATGATCACACCGCCGACCTCCAGCTCCTTGCCGGCGCGGAAGGCCGCCTCGATGCTGCGGGTGAACACCCCCGCCTGAAGCCCGTACTTGGAGTCGTTGGCGGCGGCGAACGCCTCGTCGGCCGAGCCGACCGGCTGGACGACCAGCACCGGGCCGAAGACCTCCTCGCGCACGACCTTGGCCTCGCCCGGCACCTCCGCGAGCACGGTGGGGGCGACGGTCGCCCCGTCCCGGCCGCCCCCGGTGAGCACCCGGCCGCCCGCGGCGACCGCCTCGGCCACCCACTGCTCGACCCGTTCGGCGGCCTCGACCGACACCATCGGCCCCACCTGCGTCTTGTCGTCGGCGGGGTCGCCGACGACCAGGCTGTCGACGGCGGCGACGAGCTTGGCGGTGAACGCCTCGGCCACCGGCTCCTCCACGATCACCCGCTGGACCGCGATGCAGCTCTGCCCGGCCTGGTAGTTTCCGAACAACGCGACGCGGGTGGCCGCCCAGTCGAGGTCGGCGTCGGCGAGCACGATCGCGGCGGCGTTCCCGCCGAGCTCCAGCGTGACGTGCTTGCGCGGCACCCGGTCCTTGATGGCGTAGCCGACCGGCCCGGAGCCGGTGAACGACACCACCGGCAGGCGCGGGTCCTCCACCAGCGCCCCCGCGCGGTCGTTGGGCACCGGCAGCACCGAGAACATGCCCTCGGGCAGACCGGTCTCGGCGAGGATCTCGCCGAGCACCAGCGCCGACAGCGGGGTCGCCGGGGCGGGCTTGACGATCACGGGCGCGCCGACCGCGATGGCGGGCGCCACCTTGTGAGCCACCAGGTTGAGCGGGAAGTTGAACGGCGTGACGGCCAGCACCGGTCCGTACGGCTGGCGCGAGACGTAGGCCAGGCGGCCGGCGGCGGCGGGCTCGGTGTCCAGCCGCTGGGCCTCGCCGCTGAAGCGCCGCGTCTCCTCGGCGGCGAAGCGGAAGGTGGAGACGGCGCGGGCGACCTCGCCGCGCGCCCAGAAGATCGGCTTGCCGTTCTCGGCGCTGATCAGCCGGGCGATCTCCTCCGAGCGCTCGGCCAGGCGGCGCGAGACGTGGGCCAGCGCCTCGGCGCGGGCGTGGATCGGCAGCGCGGCGGCCTCCTTGCGGACGGCGTGCGCGGCCGCCACCGCCTGCTCCACCTGGTCCGGGGTCGGCACCGAGCCGACGCCGACGACGCGGCCGTCGTGGGGATTGGTCACCGTGAGCTCGTCATCGCCCGTCGCGGGCGAACCGGCGAGCCAGAAGGGGCGTACGTCCATGTCCCGACGCTATGCCTTCCTGCGGTCCGGGACGCTACTCCGGTACGGACAAGTGCGCCCTGGCACCGCTACATTCCGCATAAGAAACGTTCTTTCCCCGTTCCGTAACGAGCATGCCGCGATTTCGGGATGTTTTCTGTTGCATGGCGGTTTGAAGGTCGCGACACATGGTTAAGTCAACATGCGGGTCCGCGCGGGACCCTTGGGGAGAAGGGGCTGAGTCGCTCATGGGTTCGCCTGCGCCGCTCGGTCTCCAAGGCGCCTATGCGATGGGCGGCCAGAGCTCCCAGGACGAGCTGCGCGCGCGGCTGATCGCGGTGGCCGGCGAACTGCTCGTCACCCGCGGCGCCGACAGCCTGACCGTCCGGCGCATCGCCACCGAGGCCGGGTGCGCCACCACGGTGGTGTACACCATGTTCGGCAACAAGGAGGGCCTGGCCGAGGCGCTGTACCTTGAGGGCTTCGAGCGGTTTCGCCGCAGGCTCGCGGCGGTCCCCCGCCACCCCGACCCGCTGGAGTACCTCACCTCGCTCGGGCCCGCCTACCGCGAGGCGTGCCTGGCCGAGCCCGGCTACTACAGCGTGATGTTCGAGAAGGCCATCCCCGGCTTCGAGCCGAGCGAGCGGGCGCGCACCCTCGCCAGGGCCGCGGTGAACATCCTCGACCGGGCCATCGCCGACTGCATCTCGGCCGGCTACCTGGTGCCGACCCAGCCGCGCAAGATCGCCGACTGCCTGTGGGCGGCGGCGCAGGGCGCCGTGAGCCTCGAACGCGCCGGCCACCTGCGCGACGACCGCGTCTACACCTCCGTCACCCTGGCCGCCATCAGCCGCTACCTCGTCCAGAAGGACACCCTGCCGGCCCCTTACTGACACCTCACCGCGAGGACACCCTGCCGGCCCTCACCGAGGCGCGGGGGGCCGGACCGCCAGCGCCATCCACAGCTCCGCGCGCACGGCCGGGTCGTCCAGGTCACGGCCGAGCAGTTCGGCGACCCGCCGCATGCGGTAGCGCAGGGTGTGCCGGTGGACGCCGAGCCGCTGGGCCGCCGCGTCCCAGTGGCCGTTGCACGCCAGGTAGGCGCGCAGCGACTCCACCAGGTCGGCGCGCGAGCCGTACTCGCGGAGCGGGGCCAGCAGCGAGGCGGCGAACCCGGACAGCAGGTTCGGCTCCACCAGCGAGAGCAACCCCTGCCCGGCGAGGTCGGCGAAGCGCATGACCGGGCGGGCCGACAGCAGGGCGCGCTGCGCCTGCTCCAGGCCGGCGGCCAGCCCGGACGGCCCGGACGACTCCACCGGTTCGCTGACCCCGACCCTGCCTCGCCGGGCCGCCGCCTCGGCCACCGGGCCGGCCTGCTCGACGGGCGCGAGCGCGATCACGACGCCGCCCCACGGAGCGGTGAACCCCGGCAGCGCGTCCTGGAGCTCCTCGGCGTCACCGGCCTCGCAGGCCAGCACCACGAACGGGCCGCCGTCCATGAACGCCGTCTCGTCGGGGCCGCCGGGCAGCGCCGCCAAGGTCTCACGCGCGGCCTCGCGCTCGCCGGCCAGCAGCAGCCGCAGCACGGCGGAGCGGACGCGGCGCACGGCGGCCAGCCGGTCGCGCCGCTGCTCCAGCGACAGGGCGAGCAGCGATCCGGCGGTGTTGACGACGGTGTGCCCGACCGGCGAGAAGGGCCGCTGCGCGCCGACCGCGAAGAAGCCGGTGACACGCCGCTGGTCTCCGAGCGGCTGGACGATCACGTGTTCGTGCGGCCCGGACAGCGCGAGGCTCGCGGGCGCGCCGTCGGGGGCGCGCAGGCGGTGGAGCTCGCCCCGCACCAGGGTCGCGGCCTTGTCGGCGCCCTCACCGGCGGCGTGCAGGACGCCGCCCGTCTCGTCGAACAGGACGGCCCAGCCGTGGATCTCACGGGCCAGCCGCCGGACCACCCCCGCCATTCCCCCCGCCCGGAGTGCGGCGCGGGTCAGCCGGCCCTGGGCGGCGAAGGCGTCGCCGAGCTCCTCGTACCGCTCGGCCGCGAGCATGTCGCTGACGGCCTTGCCGATGGAGATGAACGGGGTCTCCCTGGGCACCTCGACCAGCGGGAGCCCGGCGTCCGCGGCGGCGGCGACGAACTCGGGCGGCACGCTCTCGTGGCCGAGGCCCACGCCGAACCCGAGGCCGGCCGCTCCCCGGCCGACCAGCCGCGAGACGTAGGCGGGCGCGTCGTCCGGGGCGAGCCGCATGCCGGTGGTGAGGACGAGCTCGTCGCCCTCCAGGAACGGCGTGGGGTCCTCCAGTTCGCTCACCGCCACCCAGCGCACCGGGCGTTCCAGCGCGTCATGGCCCGCGCGCACGCGGAGCCGCAGCCGCGCGAGCGCGACCACCCGCCGCAGGGTCGGTGCCATGTCACTTCCTCGGGACGCCGGAGGCGGACGACTCCGTTCCCGGAGCCTCGCGGCTCCTCCGCGAAGAGGGCCGGATCCACCGGGGGTCCGGAGTTGTACAACCTGGACAAGCTGGACCGACATATTGTGACATGTCGCCAGGTCGGCACCTGGAGGCGGCGGCCGTAACGTCACAGGCATGAGCATCGAGCGTGAGGTACACCAGCAGCCGGGCGTGGCTCCCGACCAGCCCGTCACGCACGGCGGCCCGTCCCTGCCCCAGGTGCGCCGCCTGGTCACCGAGGTCCCCGGCCCGAAGTCCCGCGAGATGTTCGCGCGCAAGCGGTCGGCGGTGCCGCCGGGCATCGGCACCACCCTGCCGGTGTTCGTGACCCACGCCGGCGGCGGCGTGCTCGTGGACGCCGACGGCAACTCTCTCATCGACTTCGGCTCGGGCATCGCGGTGACCACCGTCGGCAACGCCGCCCCCCGCGTGGTCGAGCGGGTCCAGAAGCAGGTCGCCGACTTCACCCACACCTGCTTCATGGTGACGCCGTACGAGTCGTACCTGGAGGTCTGCGAGCGGCTCAACGCCCTCACCCCCGGTGACCACGACAAGCGCTCGTTCCTGGTCAACAGCGGCGCCGAGGCCGTGGAGAACGCCGTCAAGGTGGCCCGCCACGCCACCGGGCGGCAGGCGGTCGTCGTGTTCGACCACGGCTACCACGGCCGCACGCTGCTCACCATGACGCTGACGGCCAAGAACATGCCCTACAAGCACCGGTTCGGCCCCTACGCGCCGGAGGTGTACCGCATGCCGATGGCCTACCCCTACCGGTGGCCCACCGGCCCGGACAACTGCGCCGAGGAGGCCGTGGCCCAGGCCATCGACGCGATCGACAAGCAGATCGGCGCGCAGAACGTGGCCGCCATCGTGATCGAGCCGATCCAGGGCGAGGGCGGCTTCATCGAGCCCGCGCGGGGCTTCCTGCCCGCGCTGCTGGAGTACGCCCGGGCCAACGGCATCGTGTTCGTCGCCGACGAGGTGCAGACCGGGTTCGCCCGCACCGGGCACCTGTTCGCCTGCGAGGACGAGGGCATCGTGCCGGACATCATCTGCACGGCCAAGGGCATCGCGGGCGGCCTGCCGCTCGCGGCGGTCACCGGCCGGGCCGAGCTCCTGGACGCCGTGCACGTCGGCGGCCTCGGCGGCACCTACGGCGGCAACCCGCTGGCCTGCGAGGCGGCGCTGGCCGTGCTGGACACGATCGAGGCCGACGGCCTGGTGGAGCGCGCGCGGCAGGTCGGCGCCATCATGCTCCCCCGGCTCAGGGCGCTGGCCGAGCGGTTCGACATCATCGGGGACGTGCGGGGGCGCGGCGCCATGATCGCCATCGAGCTGGTCGCGCCGGGCACCAAGAAGCCCGACCCGGCCGTCACCGGGGAGATGGTCCGGCGCTGCCACGCGGAGGGCCTGGTCGTGCTCACGGCGGGCACCTACGGCAACGTGCTGCGCTTCCTGCCGCCGCTGTCCATCCCGGACTCCCTGCTGGAGGAGGGCCTGTCCATCCTGGAGAAGGCCATCGCGTCCGTTTAGGAGCACCACAAAAGGGGCACCCGGGTTTCACCCGAGGTGTCCCTTTTGTCATTGAACGGGCGGGGCGAGGGACGCGATTTAACCCGTCCTTGACATCGCCCTAGTCGATCACTTTCAGTAACGGGGTTATAACGGTTCGGGTAGGAGCCATTCGAGCCACGGGAGCGTGATGAGCTGGGATCCGACCGGAGCGGCACGGCTCAACCTGACCTTCGACCCCAACGATCTGACCGGCCCGCAGCGCGAGGGGGACGCCTGCGTGGTCTGCCACAAGAAGTGGCCACGGCCACGGGTCCGCGTCGGCCGGCTGCCCGACGACGCCCCCGTCATGGCCTGCGAGGACTGCGCCGAAGCCCTTCTGCCCGCGCCCCCCGCACCCCGCAAGAAGCCCGCCCCGCGCAAGGCCGCCCTCCCCTAGGCCGCGGCGGCGCCTTCCTCGCGCATGCCCCAGGGGGAGCCGTACTCGCCGAGCAGGTCCAGGAAGGGCACCGGGTCGAAGGCCTCGGGGCCGAGGACGCCGCGCCCGCTCCAGGTGCCGCGCGCCAGCAGTTCCAGCGCCACGACCGGATGGACCGCCGTCTGCCACACCACCGCCTGGGCTCCGTACTCGCGCATCGACCATTCGTTGTCCACGACGTGGTACAGGTAGACCTCCCGCGGCCGGCCGTCCTTGCCGGTGCCCCTGATCCAGGTGCCCGCGCAGGTCTTGCCGCGCATCCGGTCGCCCAGCGTCGCCGGGTCCGGCAGCGAGGCGGCCACCACGTCGCGCGGGGACACCTCGACGCCCTTGATCCGCACCGGCTCGGTCGAGTCCAGGCCGAGCTTGTGCAGGGTGCGCAGCACCTCGATGAACTCGGCGCCCAGGCCGTACTTGAAGGTCACCCGGCGGGCCTTCACCCAGCGCGGGACCAGCAGGACCTCCTCGTGCTCGACGTTCACGCACTCGACCGGGCCGATGCCCTCGGGGAAGTCGAACACCTCCGGCTCGCTGAACGGCTCGGTGGTGTGCCAGCCGCCGTCCTCCCAGACCACCGGCGGGTTGAGGCACTCCTCGATGGTGGTCCAGATGGAGAAGGTGGGCGCGAACGCCTCCTGCCCATCGGGGCCCCGCACGACCAGGTTGGCGCCGTCGCGGATGCCGATCTCGTCGATGCTCTCGAACAGGTGGTCGGCCGCGTACCGGGCGAAGACGTCGGCCAGGCCCGGCTCGACCCCCATGCCGACCAGGGCGAGCCTGCCCTCGGCCTCCCAGCGCCGTGACATGGCGAACTGCTCGTCGCCGAGCTTGACACCGGGCAGCTCGTACGGCCGGGAGGGGTGCGGCCGGGACAGCGACATGGCCATGTCGAGGTAGTCGGCGCCCGCGGCGAGGGCCGCGCGGAACAGCGGCATGTCGAACCGGGGATCGACGGCGTTGAACAGCACGTCGCAGCGGTGCTCGCGCAGGGCGGCCTCCACCGCGGCCTGGTCTGCGGCATCCAGCCCGATCGCGCTGAACCGGTCCTCCACCGGGCGCGCGGAGGCCCCGCGCCACCCCGGGCCGCGTCCCGGTCCAGAGGGCGGCACCTGTTCTGACGCGCCGACGCGTTTGGACGCGCCGACCTGTTTGGAGACGACGGCCTCGGCGCGTGAGCGGTCATAGTCGGCGACGACGATGTGGTCGAAGAAGTCACGGCGGGCGGCGATCGGCACCACGGCGGAACCCACGCCGCCCGCGCCTACGAGAAGGATGCGCATGCCGGGACCGTATCAACTGACTGGTCAACCAATCAATATGATGCCCGCCACCCGGCCACCCCTTTCCACCATGGATTTCGTCGCCGGCGACCCCAGACGGCGACGAGAAGGAGAGCAGCCGGCCGCCGGCACGACCGATACCGGAAACCCCGGCGGCGCCCCGTCTAACCGGCGAGCGAGCGCCAGCGGGCCGCCCACTCGGCGTAGTCGGTGCATGGTCCGTCCCGGTCTTCGCAGTCACTCCCCGGGAGGACGGCGAAGACGACCTTCTTGCCCCAGGAGGCGTCGGGGACCCGGAACGCCGCGCACACGGCCTTGGCGAGCCTGGCGCGGCCCGCCGCCGCCGGCCCCTTGCCGTGGTAGGCGCAGGCCCCGGGGTTGGCCGGCGCCAGCATGGTGCGCGCCGACGCCTGCTGCTGCACGTCCTTGGAGGAGGCCCAGTCGATCCAGCGGTAGGCGCAGTTGGGCGAGGCGGCCGTCGCCGAGACCATCCACGCGTCCACCCAGCCGGTGGCCGGGTCGTCCCGCACCGCCTTCACGGAGTGGCCGCCCGCGCGAAGGGTCTCCATCAGGAACGGCAGGCCCCGCCCTGCGGAGACAGAGCCGCCGGCGAACGCCTGCAACGCCTGGACCTGCCTGGCGTAGTAGACCCGGTCGGCGCCGCCCCGTTCGCCGAGGAGCGCCATCGCCGCGTCGAGCTGGGGCCGGGTGAGGTTGAACGGGTCGCCGATGCCGAGCTTCGGCCGCTGGCGCTTCACCGCGAGCGCGGCGTCGGCGATGGTCAGCGGGCTGTCCTTGAGCATGACGGGCCCGCGGGCGGAGTACAGCCCGGCGCCCGCCGGCGGGCGCGTCTCGACGCTGTCGTACAGCGTCGCGTACCACCCCCACAGGTATGGCACGCCGTACACCTGGGAGCCGGCCGTGATCGCGCGCTGGGAGCGCAACCACGAGGGGATCTCGCCGTAGTTGCGCAGGAGCGAGGTGGTGATCGGGGCGACCTTGCGCTCGGCGATCAGCCGCCCGCCGACCTGCGGGGGCGCGGACACCACGTCGAACGCGGTGCCGGCCGCCATCGTGTCGAGCTGGTCGTCCGACGCCGGGAAGCGCAGGTTGACCCGGCAGCCGGTGGTGGTCTCGAACCGCCCCACCCAGTTGTAGGCCGGATCGGTGCCGCCGTACTCGGCGTAACCACGGTAGGACAGCACGGTGACCGACCCCTCCCCCGGCCCGAGGGTGGTGACCGCAGGGGACGGCGTCGCCGCCGGGGTGGACGAGGACGACGGAGACGGCGTCGCGGCCGCCGAGGAGGCGGCGCCCGACGGCCCCGTCCCGGAGGCGGAGGGAGAGGCGGAGATGGAAGCGGAGCCCGACGCGCTGGGCGCCGCCCCCGCGTCGGCCGTGGCGGGCCCCCTCGCGCCGCCGCACCCGGCGAGCGCGACGGCGGCCGAGGCGAGCAGCGCCGGCAGCCATCGAGGACGCCTCGTCGGTGTGCTCACGCCGGCCGTCCCCCTCGTTCTCAGCCCTTTGCGGGCAGCCTACCGGCCGGGCGGGCGGGGGGCGCGTCATGCGCCGGGGGCCAGGCCCGCGGCGAGGGCGCGCTGGCGCGGCGACCGCACACCTGCACCGGCCGCGGCCCTCCACCCGGTATGTGCTGGATGTGATCGGCGCCGGGTCGGCGAGGCGTGGTACGGCGATGCCGGCGCCGCTCCTACGGCGCCCGGCCCGGTCGACGTTCGCGGACAGCGCGCTAGGCGTTGGTGGGGAAGCCGAGGTTGACGCCGCCGTGGCTCGGGTCCAGCCAGCGGGAGGTGACGACCTTGCCGCGGGTGTAGAAGTGGACGCCCTCGGCGCCGTGGACGTGCGTGTCGCCGAACAGCGAGGCCTTCCAGCCGCCGAAGCTGTAGAACGCCATCGGCACCGGGATCGGCACGTTGATGCCGACCATGCCGACCTCCACCTCGTTCTGGAAGCGCCGCGCCGCGCCGCCGTCGTTGGTGAACACCGCGGTGCCGTTGCCGTACTCGGTGCCGTTGATGATGCGCAGGCCCTCCTCGTAGGAGGGGACGCGGATCACCGACAGGACCGGGCCGAAGATCTCGTCGCGGTGCACGGCGGAACCGGGGGTGACGTGGTCGACCAGGGTCGGGCCGAGCCAGAACCCCGGCGTCCCGGCCGCCGTGGTGCCGCCCTTGACCGGCGTCTCCCTGCCGTCGACGACCAGCTTGGCCCCCTCCGCCAGCGCCGTGTCGAGGTAGGAGGCCACCTTGTCGCGGTGCGCGCCGGTGACCAGCGGGCCCATGTCGGCGTCGGGGTCGTCGCCGGCGCCGACGGTGAGCCGGCTCACCCGGTCGACGATCTTGGCGACCAGCTCGTCCCCGACCGGGTCCACGGCGAGCACCACGGAGATCGCCATGCAGCGCTCCCCCGCCGAGCCGAAGCCGGCGTTCACCGCCGCGTCGGCGACCAGGTCGAGATCGGCGTCGGGCAGCACGAGCATGTGGTTCTTCGCGCCGCCGAGCGCCTGCACCCGCTTGCCGTGCCGGGTGCCGGTCTCGTAGACGTACCGGGCGATCGGCGTGGACCCGACGAAGGAGACGGCGCGCACGTCGGGGTGCTCAAGCAGCCGGTCCACCGCCACCTTGTCGCCCTGGACGACGTTGAACACCCCGTCGGGCAGCCCGGCCCGCTTCCACAGGGACGCCATCAGCAGCGACGCCGACGGGTCGCGCTCGGAGGGCTTGAGCACGAAGGTGTTGCCGCAGGCGATGGCGACCGGGTACATCCACATGGGCACCATCGCCGGGAAGTTGAACGGGGTGATCCCGGCGACGACGCCCAGCGGCTGCCTGATCGAGAAGGAGTCGACGTTCGTCGAGACGTTCTCCGAGAAGCCGCCCTTGAGCAGGTGCGGGATGCCGCACGCGAACTCCACGACCTCCAGGCCGCGGGCGACCTCGCCGAGCGCGTCGGAGCGCACCTTGCCGTGCTCGGCGCTGATCAGCGCGGCCAGGTCGCCGCGGTGGGCGTCCATCAGCTCCCGGAACCGGAACAGCACCTGCGCCCGCTTCATCAGCGAGGCGTCGCGCCAGGCGGGGAAGGCCGCCGCGGCCGCGGCCACCGCGGCGTCGACGTCCTGGACGGCCGCCAGGTCGACCAGGGCGCGCACCTCGCCGGTGGCCGGGTTGAACACCTCGCCCCGGCGTCCGGAGCCGCCGGGCGTCTCGGCGCCGCCGATCCAGTGCGCGACCCGCCTCACCGCGCCGTCCCGCCCGTCGCCCTCGTGGTCGAGCGGCCCGTGCGCCGGCCCGTGGTTCACTTGCCCGTCTCCTCGTTGATCGTCTCCAGCGCGGCGAGGATGATGCCCAGCCCCTCGCGCGCCTCTTCCTCGCTCAGGGTCAGCGGCGGCGCCATGCGCAGCACGTTGCCGTACAGACCGCCCTTGCCGGCCAGGAGGCCGAGCTTCTTGGTCTCCTCCATGAACCGCGCGGCCAGCGCGGGCGACGGCGCCCCGCTGCCCGGGTCGACCAGCTCCACCGCGAACATCAGGCCCTTGCCGCGGATGTCGCCGACGATCGGCAGCCGGTCCTTGGCCGCGCGCAGCCCGTCGATGAGGATGGCGCCGGTGGTGGCGGCGCGGGTCTGCAGGTCGTGGTCCAGGACGTAGTCCAGGGTCGCGTTCGCCGCGGCCATCGAGACCGGGTTGCCGCCGAAGGTGGCAAGGCCGATGGCGTGCGGCCCGTCCATCAGGTCGCCGCGCGCGACGACGCCGCCGACCGCGAAGCCGTTGCCGAGCCCCTTGGCGAAGGTCATCATGTCGGGGGTCACGCCGTGGTTCTGGATGCCGAAGAAGGCCGAGCCGGTGCGGCCCCACCCGGTCTGCACCTCGTCGGAGATGAACAGGATGCCTTCCTCGTCCAGCACCTCCTTGTACGCCCGGAACAGCCCGTCGGGCGCCATGGTGAAACCGCCGACGCCCTGGATCGGCTCGGCGATCAGCGCGGCCACGTCGTTGGACACCGCGGTGGCGAGCACGTGCCGCAGGTCGTCCACGCAGGCGGCGATGTAGTCGGCGTCCGACAGGCCGCGGAACTGGGTCAGGTGGCGGTCGGCGCCGTGCAGGAAGTGCACGTTCAGCGGCGACAGCGAGTTGTTCTTCCAGCCGCGGTTGCTGGTGACGGCCAGGGCGCCGAAGCTGCGGCCGTGGTAGCTCTGCCGCATGGCGAGTACCTGGTCGGACCCGCGGGCGTAGGTGGCCAGCAGCAGAGCCGTCTCGTTGGCCTCGGTGCCGGAGTTGGTGAAGAAGACCTTGGCGTTCTCGATGCCCGACAGCCTGGCGATCTTCTCGGCCAGCTCGACCTGGGCGCGCAGGAGGTAGACCGTGCTGGTGTGAACGACCCCGGTGGCGAGCTGGCGCTCGACGGCGTCACGGACCTCCGGGACGTCGTAACCGATCATGTTGGTCAGGATGCCGGCGAAGAAGTCGAGGTAGGTGTGGCCTTCGGCGTCGACGACGCGGTTGCCCTTACCTCGCACGATCTCGATGGGCTCGTCGTAGTAGAGGGACAACCAGTTGGGCATGACCGCACGATGGCGCGGAAGCAGGTCGGACATAGACCGATTATGTCCACTCGTTGCCATCGCTCCCACCTCCAAGGTGTCGGCGTACCCCGAAATCACCTTACATGCTGGCAGTGCCAGGCTAAAATGTCGTGCGGTCCAGTAGATAGTATGTCAGGACATCACCTCACAGCCTGCTCCGAGCGGAGTCCTCATGGCTCCTCGGCGGCGCACGCCCGTCGGGGCCTCCTTCGCGCGAAAGCCCCTCGCGCCGACGCTCCGGCGCTGATCGCCGGCACCGTCGTGGCCGGCACCGTCGTGGTCGGCGCGAGGGGCGCGGTCGTACCGAGCGCGCGGGCGGGCGCGCTCAGGCGACCTTTTCCGGCTCGGGCTGGGGCGCGGACGCCGGCCGCCCGGGACGCAGGACGGAGAAGGCCAGTACGGCCGCGGCCAGAGTGAAGGCGACGCCGACCCACGAGCCGAACGACATCGCGGACACGAACGCCTCCCTGGCGGTCCTGGCCAGCCCCGGATCGCCCATCTGCAGCGCCGCGCCGATGGAGTCGCGGGCCGCCGCCGGCGCGCCGTCCGGCATGCTCGCGGTGTAGACGCCGGCCAGCACGCTGCCGAGAACGGCCACGCTGAGCGCCATGCCGACCTGTTGAACGGTGTCGTTCAGCGCCGAGCCGACGCCCGCGTGCTCGGGCGGCACCGCCCCCATCAACGTCGCGTACGCGGCCGGCCCGGCGAGACCGCCGCCGACGCCCATGACGAGCAGACCGGCGATCAGCTTGCCGTACCCGTCGGCCGGGCCGATCGTCCCGAGCACGGCGAACCCGCCCGCCATCACGAGCATGCCGCCGGCGATCAGCACGCGGTTGCTCACCCGCTGCCCGAGCCCGGCGCCCACCCCGTTGAAGACCGCCGCCGCCACCGCGTACGGCAGCAGCGCGAGCCCCGCCTTCATCGGCCCGTAGGCGAGGACGAACTGCAGGTACTGGGTGAGCATGAGCAGCAGCGCGCCGGTGCCGAACGACATCAGCACGATCGAGAACGACGACCCGCCGAAGTCACGGTCGCGGAACAGCGCCAGCGGCAGCATGGGATGCTCCGACCTGCGCTCCCAGAGCACGAACGCCCCGAGCGCCACGACCGCGACGGCCATCGCGGCCACCGACCCGCCCGAGCTCCAGCCGTCGCGGGGCGCCGCGATGACCACGTACACCAGCGCGGTCATGCCGGCCGTCGACAGCAGCGCGCCGAGCGGGTCGACGGGGCGGGCCGGGCCCCGGGACTCGGGCATCAGCAGCACCGCGGCGACGATCGCGACGACGGCGATGGGCACGTTCAGCAGGAACACCGAGCCCCACCAGTAGTGCTCCAGCAGGAAGCCGCCGAGCGTCGGACCGGCGATCACCCCCACCATGGCGACGGCGCTCCACGCGGCGAACGCCTTGCGGCGCTCGGACTCGTCGAAGACCGTGATCAGGATCGACAGCGTGCTCGGCATCAGGAACGACCCGCCCACGCCCATGAGCGCGCGGGCGCCGATGAGCTGCCACGGCTCCTGCGCGATCGTCGCGACCAGCGAGGCGGCTCCGAACGCGGCCAGGCCGATGATCAGGAATCGGCGCCGCCCGTAGCGGTCGGACAGGCTGCCGGCGGTCAGCAGCAGGCCGGCGAAGACCAGCACGTAGGCGTCGATGATCCACTGCACGTCGGACGGAGTGGCGCCGAGGTCGCGGATCAGCGAGGGGATGGCCAGGTTGAGCACCGTGTTGTCGACCACGAGCACCAGCAGGCTCACGCACAGCACGCCGAGGATCCACCAGCGGCGCGGGTGCTTGGCCGGGGTCGGACCGGCCTCGTCTCGTACATCGTTCGAGTTCACTCGCACAGCGTACGATGAGCCTCGCACGGTGTGCGACAGATTTATCCTGGAGCGAACGAAGGAGCCCGCGCACGTGCCGCCAAAGCAACGCTTCACCTCGGTCTGGTCACGCCAGAGCGCGCCCAAGGCCACGCCCGTCCGCGAACAACCCGCGCTGAGCCGCGACCACATCGTCAAGGCCGCCGTCGAACTGCTCGACGCCGAGGGCCTCGACGCCCTCAGCATGCGCAGGCTCGGCTCACGCCTCGGCTCGGGAGCGACCAGCATCTACTGGCACGTCTCCAACAAGGACCAACTGCTGGAGCTGGCGCTCGACGAGGTCTACTCCGAGGTGCGGCTGCCCGACCCGGACGTCACGGGCTGGCACGACACCGCCGCGGCGTTCGCCTACGGGATGCGCGAGGCGGTGCTCGGGCACCCGTGGTCGGTCACGCTCATCGGCTCCATGCCGAGCATCGGGCCCAACGCGCTCAAGGCGATCTCCGCGCTCTCCACCGCCATGCAGCTCGGCGGCTTCGCCGGCGTGACCCTCGAGTTCGCCGTCAGCTCGATCGTCTCCTACACCCTGGGCGCCACCACACCCGAGGCCAGCTGGATCAACACCGTGGGCCGCAGCGGCGCCGACCAGTCCGAATGGGTGGCCGACATGAGCGCCCAGCTCCACATCGCCGGCGCCGAGCATCCAGAGCTGATCGCCCGCTACGACAGCCTCCACGACCTCGACGTCACCCAGATGCGCCGCCTCAGCTTCGACTACGGCCTGTCCGCCCTCCTGGACGGCCTGGCGCTCCGCCTCCACCAGACCTGACCGAGCACGGGCGCAGGGCGGACAGACCGAGGACGGGCGCAGGGCGGACAGCGAGAGCGGGGCGGACAGTGGGAGCGGACCTGGCGGCGAGGGCCGGCCCACGCGGGACGGCCGGCGAGAACGGCCGTATAACGGGCGGTCACTATGCCACATAGGGGACGGTCGCTGGTACACCGTGATCAGCTAGGCTCGGAAATATGCTACCGACCTTGGCCGACGTCCTCGCGCTGGACGCCGTGCGCCGAGGCAACCCCCGCGTGGTCGCGGGGGCCGACCGGCTGGACACGCGCGTGCGCTGGGTGCACGTCGGAGAGGTCAGCGACATCGCCCACCTGCTGCGCGGCGGCGAGCTCATCCTCACCACCGGCGTCGCCCTGCCCGACGAACCGGACAAGCTCGCCGACTACATCGCCGACCTGGCGAGCGTGGGCACCTCCGGCCTGATCGTCGAGCTCGGCCGCAGGTTCATCCACGAGTTGCCCTCCGCCGTCGTGGACGCCGCGGAGACCCACGGCCTGCCGCTGGTCACCCTCGCGCGCGAGACACCGTTCGTGCAGATCACCGAGTCGGTGCACGCCCGCATCATCGACATCCAGTTGGAGGAGCTGCGCGCCTCCGAGCAGCTGCACGAGGTGTTCACCGAGCTGTCGGTCGAGGGCGCCTCGCCCGCCGAGGTGCTGACCCAGGTCGCGAGGCTCTCGGCCCGGCCCGCGTTGCTGGAGAACCTCGCCCACCAGGTGCTCGCCTGCGAGTCCGCCGGGCGCGACACCGGCATCCTGCTCGCCAACTGGGAGGCCCGGTCGCGCGCCGTCGTCCTCGGCGAGCGCACGGCCTACGACCCCTCCTCCGGCTGGCTGGTCACCATGGTCGGCGCGCGCGGCCACGACTGGGGGCGGCTCATCCTGCTCTGCGACTCGCCGCCGAGCCCGCGCGACATCGTCCTCGCCGAGCGCGCCGCCACCACGCTCGCCCTGGGCCGGCTGCTGGAGCGGCACCAGGAGAGCCTCGAACGCCAGGCCCACGGCACGATCATCGCCGGCATCCTGACCCACGCGTACGCCGACCCGGAGGAGGTCGCCGCCCGCGCCCGCGCGGTCGGCGTCCCGCTGACCGGACGCAAGCTCATCGGTCTGGTGCTCCGCCTCGCGGAACCGCCGGCCGAGACGGTGCTCAACCTGCAGGCCAAGCTGAGCGAGCTGGCCGAGGCCGCCGCGGCCGCATGCCGGGACGCCAGGCTGCCCGCCCTGGTGGGCGCGCTCGACCAGCACCGCATCGGCGTCCTGCTGCCCCTTCCGCCGCGCACCCTGGCCGAAGGCGCGCTCACCGCCCTCGCCGAACGGCTCCGCACGACCTTCACCACGCCGTTCGTCCTGGCGGCCGGCTCGGTGGTCGAGTCGATCAAAGAGGCGCGGCGCAGCTTCCTGGAAGCCGAGCAGGTCGCCGAGGCCGCCGCGCGCCAGCCCGACCGCCGCCCGTTCTACCGGCTGCCCGACCTGCGCCTGCGCGGCCTGCTGCACCTGCTGCGCGACGACGCGCGCCTGCAGACCTTCGCCGAACGCGAGCTCGGCCCGCTGCTCGCCCACGACGCCCATCGCGGCGGCGACCTGACCGGCATCCTGCGCGTCTACCTGGACTCCGGGCGCAACAAGGCGGTCGCGGCACAGCGTGCCCACCTGTCCAGGCCCGCGTTCTACGACCGGCTGCGCCGCCTGGAGCGCGTCCTGGACACCAACCTGGACGACGTCGACTCCTGCCTGTCCTTGCACGTCGCCCTGCTGGCACTGGAGTCGTTCCGCAGAGAGACCCGCTGATCGCACCGCGAGGGACGCGCTGACGGGCGCGCACGAATCGTTCGGCGGAAGACGCGCTGACGACCGCCGCGGCGGATGGCGACCCGCTGTCGTCCGCGACGGGTCTCGGATGGTGATAGGTCCTGGGTGGTGAACAGGTCCCAAGTGGTGACGGGCGTCAGGAGTCGGGGACGGTGTCCCGCCGTGCGGCGTGGGCCGCGTCGTCGGCGCAGACGTAGGCGTCCCACCGGCGCGGCCGAGCCATGATCACTCCAAGGATGAAACCAAGGCTCATGCTCGCCAGGATTATCACGAAAACTACGTTGAGCCCCATAACGGGTGCCTCTCGAGGATGGTGTGCCGCCGGCTCGTGATCGCGGCCTGACGAACCGTAACCCCGGAACACGGGCGCCGGCAGCCGATCGCCGCCGGTTGACCCGTAATGACCAGGGCGTTGACCCGATTTGCGTAGCCCCTTACGGACACTCTCCCCCACCACCGGAAGAAGGCGGCCCGCGGGATCCCTGCCCACGCCCCCGGCCGGGCCTCTGGTCACATTCTCGTAGACGTTGGCGTGTTCACCCGGCCTTGACCTTCCGCGGACAAGACGATGGTCATCGAGGAATCGGATCACCCACGGGAGCCCTTGATGCCACGTCGTCTCGCCGCCGGACTCGCCGCGCTGTCGTTCCTCGCGGCGGCGGCCCCCACAGCCGCCAGCGCCCGGTCGGCCGCGTCGGCGGCGCCGGCCGAAACGGCGCGGGCGACCCGGCAGGCCGGCACGACGGCCACGCGTGTCCAGTTCGCCCTCCCGACGAAGGACTTCCCGCTGGGGCAGCCAGGCCCGGTCACCCAGAAGAAGAAGTCCGTGACGAAAGGCATCGACTTCTTCACCGTCGTGCACGGCGAGGCGACCGACGGATACACGGTGTCGGTGCTCATGAACGGCAAGGACTACGGCTCGCGGGAGCAGGCCGACGCCGCCGCCGAGGCCGTCCAGGCGGCCGGGCTCCCCGCCGGCATCCAGGAGTTCACCCGCCCGGCCGTCGCCGACTACCCCGCGGGCGTCAGCTACATGGTCCGCGTCGGCATGTGGAAGCCGGAGGAGAAGGCCGAGGCCGGCAAGATCGCCAAGAAGCTCGGCGAGGCCGGCGTCAAGGCGAAGGTCGACTTCCTCGGCGACGACGGCTTCCAGACCACCGGCCCCTGGGACATGCGCGTCCTCACCGTCGACCCGCGGGTCTTCGGCGGCTCCTACCACGCGAGCCTCGGGACGAGCGTCGCCAAGCGCGAGACCACCTCCTCGATGGCCAAGAAGGCGGGCGCCGTCGTCGCCGTCAACGGCGGCTTCTTCAACATCCACACCGACAAGAACCTCCGCGGCGAACCCGTCGGCGTCTCGGTCGTCAACGGCCGCCTGCTCAGCGAGGCCGTTCTCGGCCGCAGCGCCCTCATCCTCAAGGGCCGCACCGCGCGCATCTCCGAGGTGGCCACGGCCGTCACCGCCACCTCCGCCGACGGCGAGAAGACCGTCATCAACGGCGTGAACCGCGCCGCCGCCGCCGACGAGCTCGTCCTGTACACCGAGGAGTTCGGGGAGAAGACCCCCGCCGACGAGGGCGCCGAAGCCGTGCTGGACGCCAAGGGACAGGTCCTCGAACTGCGCCCGGCCGGCGGCAAGGTCGCCGCCGGCACCAGCGTCCTGCACGGCACCGGCATCATGGCCGACTGGATCTGGTCGCACGCCTGGGAGAACTGGAGCCTGAAGATCACCACCAAGGTGACCGACATGCGTTCCGGCAAGGCCATCCCCCTCACCCCCGAGACCAGCGTCATCGGCGGCGGCGTCGGCCTGGTCCGCGACGGCCGCGAGCGCGTCACCGCGCAGGCGGACGGCCAGGCGAACATCAACATGATCCTCCGCCGTCACCCGCGCACCCTCGCGGGCGTCACCAAGTCCGGCCGGCTGATCCTCGCCGTCGTGGACGGCCGCAAGCCGGGCGTCACCGTCGGAGCCTCGATGATCGAAGCCGCCCATGTGATGATGTGGCTCGGCGCCCGCCAGGCCATCAACCTCGACGGCGGCGGCTCCAGCGCGATGGTCGTCAAGGGCAAGGTCGTCAACCACCCCTCCGACGGCGTCGAACGCGGCGTGGGCGACGCCGTCCTCATCGTCCCCTAACCCGTCCCTCCGGGGGCATCGCGATATCTCACCCCCCGTACCCCGCGCTGCGATATCCCGCGCCCCGGAGGGGCTGATCACCTCCGTGCGGCCCCCGCTGCTCTACCGGAGATCCGATCTACGGGCGAAGTCCCGGGCGAGTTCACGCGCTTCCACAAGCGATTCGACGACCGGTTCTTCAATGGTTCGCGAGGGAATCCACGAGTTCGACCGGGAACGGATTCGGCGCGAACGAGTTGAACGGGCTGCGTCCGGCACAGTGCATTCGCGGGCCGCCATGGATCCGACCGGTGTTCGACTCCCTACGTCGGCGAGGCCGCCTCCGGCGCCCCAACCTGACCCTCCCGACCCCACGCCGGCCGACCGCCCTGCCCTCCCGCCCTCCATCGACGGGTCGACCGTCCACCCGCCTCCCATCAAGTAGCCGACCCACCCGGGCTTCCACTCCCCACACCGGCCGACCGACCCTGTTCCCGCCAATCCGGTCGGCCTGGCGACCGGTCATGTGCTCCAGAGTTCTCTTGGTCTCGTCGGCCGGCCGACCTGCGGCCTGACCTGCCCGATCCCTTCGTCGGCTGACCGACTGGTCACCACCGGCCGACATCTGCCCCGACATATTCCTTGACACGAATATTCTTAGTGGTGAATGCTTCTCTCCATGGACGCACTCTTCACCGCACTGGCCGACCCGGCTCGCTGGCGGCTCGTGATCCTGCTGGCCGAGCGGCCCCGGCCGGTCGGCGTCCTGGCTCGGCTCGCCGAGGCACGTCAGCCGCAGACGACCAAGCACCTGCAGACCCTCGAACGCGCCGGCATCGTCACCTCCCAGCGCACCGGCCAGTGCCGCATCTACGCGCTCCGGTCCGAGCCTCTACGGGAGCTGGCGGCCGAGCTCAACAGGCTCGCCGACACCACTGGGCAGGCCGGCGGCACGCGCGAGACCTTCGACCGCCACGGGCTCAGCGTCCACGCGGAGCGGCTCGCCGCGGAACGGCCGGGGTGGGCCGACGGCCGCTCGTTCAGGTTCCACCGGTCGCTGACAGGCGACCCCGAGTCGGTCTGGCGCCACCTGACCGAGCCCTCCCTGCTCGCCCACTGGTGGACCCCCGACGACCTACGCGTCTCCGAGCTCGTATTCGAGGCGCGGCCGGGTGGACGGATCGCCCATGAGTATCGCGACGCCGAGGACGTCGACGGCTCCGACCAGGTCGCCGGGCACGCGGAGGGAATCGTCGACGAGGTCCGGCCCCATGAACACCTCGCCTACCGGCTGTCTCCGCTGCTTCCCGACGGCGGCCACGCCTTCACCGCCCACCTCGACCTCGATCTCCGTCCCACCGGCACCGGCCCGGGCACCGGCACCGGCAGCGGCACCGGCACCGACCTGGAAGTTCTCTTCCACATCACCGACAGCACCGTCGAATCCGCGGACTTCGTCGCAGGCATCGAGATCGGCTTCGGCCAGAGCCTCGACAAGCTCGCAGCGACCCTGGCCGCGCATTCGCACACCACCGATAAAAGGAGCTCACGATGACCGACTCGACCGGACGCAGGGTGACCGCGAACCTGAGTCTCACCCTCGACGGACGTTACAACGGTCCCGGCGGACCCGGCGATTTCGCCGCGTTCGCTCCCTATGTGACCACCGAGGTCGCGCGCGACCACATGAACCGCATGTGGGAGGCCGCGACGACGGCGCTGCTCGGCCGGATCAATGCCGAGGGATTCATGGGGTACTGGCCGTCGGTCGCCGAAGACGCGAACGCCGACCCGCGTGATCGCGGATACGCCAAGTGGCTGGTCGACACGGAGAAGGTGGTCCTGTCGACCACCTTGACCGAAGCTCCGTGGGAACGCACCCGCGTGGTGAACGCCCCCGCCGCCGACGTCGTCACCGACCTCAAGGCGACCGGCGAGGGCGACATCCTCGTCAACAGCAGCCCCGGCGTCATCAAGGCGCTCCTGTCGGCGGACCTGATCGACCGGCTGTACCTCATGATCTTCCCCGAGATCACCGGAGGGGGGCAGCGACTGTTCGACGACGGCCTGCCGGCCACCACGTGGACGCTGGTCCACCAGGAGACCGGCGAGCTGGGCGAGATGGCCATGGTCTACGACCGGGTTCGCCGCTCGACGGCCGAGTAGACATATCCAGACAGGAGAAGGCACATGAGCAAGGTGATCATCGGTGCGGCCGTGTCAGCGGACGGTTTCATCGCCGACCGGAACGATGGCGTGGGACCGTTGTTCGACTGGTACTTCAACGGCCCGCAGGAGCTGCCGGCCGCACCGAACCAGTACCGGCCGAAGGACGGATACCGGCCGGCCGCCGCAAGCGCCGACTTCCTCCGCGCTACCTGGGCGAGCGTCGGCGCGACCATCATGGGGCGCCGCCTGTTCGACCTCACCGACGGCTGGGGCGGCAAACCCGCCGTGGGCGATCACGTCTTCGTCGTCACCCACCGGTCCCCCGGCGACTGGCCGAGCCGTTATCCCGACGCCCCGTTCCACTTCGTGACCGGCGGCCTGGAAGAAGCCGTGGCCCGTGCCAAGCAGGCGGCCGGCGACCGCGACGTCTCCATGCCCCCGGGCGACCTCGCCGGGCAGGCGATCTCCGCGGGGCTGGTGGATCAGATCGACATGTACGTCGTTCCGGTCCTGTTCGGCGACGGCATCCGCTTCTTCGGAGAGCACAAGATCCCCACCACGATGCTGAACAACCCACGCATCGTGGAAAGCGACCGGGTCACCCACCTCAGCTACGACGTACGCCCACAATGACCGCCCTCACGCTCCCCAGCCGGCGAAACGGTCCCCCGCACCGGCCGCGACACCGGCCATCCGTCTCCATGCCGCTCCATCTGATGGACTGACGAGCTGGGCGGGCAGCAACCCTCGGACCACCCACCCGCATGCCGGGCGGGTCCCATTCGCTTGCCCCCGGGCGGGCACGGCCGGACCGGTTCTCCCG
The DNA here is from genome assembly GCF_042665155.1 of Sphaerisporangium rhizosphaerae. Lineage (NCBI taxonomy): Bacteria > Bacillati > Actinomycetota > Actinomycetes > Streptosporangiales > Streptosporangiaceae > Sphaerisporangium > Sphaerisporangium rhizosphaerae. The sequence goes on from NZ_JBHTCG010000001.1 coordinate 628,161, forward strand.
GTCGTGGTCCTGGGTCCTGGGTCTTGGCCGGCCCGCGGGATAGGAGTCCCCAGGTGGGCGCGAGGTTTTGTAACAGCCGATCCAGGGGTCTGAAGCTGAAGCAGCCCTGAAATGCAGGTAGGCCATCCACACCGTGGATGGCCTACCTTGCATAACACACATAACTATCTATCAAATTTTGTCCGGCGGTGTCCTACTCTCCCACACCGTCCCCGGTGCAGTACCATCGGCGCTGGAAAGCTTAACTTCCGGGTTCGGAATGTAACCGGGTGTTTCCCTTCCGCTATGACCGCCGTAACCCTC